>NZ_CP084098.1:1214310-1821465 GCF_036345015.1 Cyanobacterium sp. Dongsha4
TTACTCGAATTGCCTGACAAAGATTTGTTTTAAAACTAAGACAATATTCGCACTCACGACATTCAGGAATATATAAAGGAATAACACAATCTCCCACCTTCAAACTTTTGACATCCTTGCCTACTTCCACCACAACCCCAGCCCCTTCATGACCTAAAATACTAGGAAATAATCCTTCGGGGTCTTTTCCTGATAAAGTATAGGCATCTGTATGACAAACCCCAGTGGCTTTAATTTCTACTAACACTTCTCCTGCTTGAGGAGGTTGTAAATCAACCGTTTCAATGGTGAGGGGTTTTCCAGCTTCTAAGGCTACTGCGGTTTTTACTTTCATTACGATTAATATTTTATGGGTAATTTTTAATTAATTTTCCCCCTTTATTTTAATTTCTCAAAGTCAATTGGGTAAATTCTTAGACAAAATTTAATTCCAATGTTATGAGCTAGTCAGTATTTAACGTTCGGTTTAAGAATATCGGGTAAGGGTAGGTTTCAGGTGTTAGGAAGAATAATATTTTATTTGGAATGAACAATAGCTGTTATACCTGTTGTTGCTAACAAATCACCTTGATTAACTCTGGCATAAATTAACCATTTTCCCTCTAATTCTATAGCTTGTTCTACCGTACATTGCAAATGAGCTAAAGCCTCGGTTAAAATTAAGCAGTTGTTATCAGCAGTTTGAGCTTCAAGGTCAGCAAATGATTCACGGGAAACAGCAAAACGAGGATCAAAATAACGACGAATATTACGCCCTTCTTTAAGAATATTAACGACAAAAGGTTTATTAATTTCTTTGAGCAATTCCCCTTTTTGTTCTTGACTGACTGAAAGCATAATACCGGGAGGAGTAAAACTGGCTTGGGAAATATGACTGGTGAGAATTCCCCAGTTTGTGTCTCCTTGCCTAAAGGTAACTACACACAGAGAGCCAATAATACGATTAACTGCTTGTTCAGTACGAGCAGAACTAAGATTATTACTCGATTCTAAAGTAAAGGAACGATTTTTTTTCGCTTTTTGTAGAGTTTGGGCAAAATCTGAGCCGAGCTTTTGTGCCTTTGCTAAGTCTGCTCCATTTGGAGTAAAGCGAATTCTGAGAGTTTCACAACCGAAGCGATAGTTTGCATCACGCAATTTTCCCTCAATTATATCCACTGCTTCACCGCTCCAACCATAAGAGCCAAATACTCCTGCTAATTTATTTTTGGTTGCTGTGTTGAGAATAATACCTAAAGCTGTTTGTATTTGTACTGGAGCATGACCCCCTAAAGTGGGAGAACCAATTATAAACCCGTCGGCGGTTTGAACTGCTGTGGTAATTTCTTCAGGGGTAGCCAGTTCACAATTAATTAATTCAACATTAACTTGTTGAGCGGATAACCCTTGTGCGATCGCATTTGCCAATTTTGTAGTGCTTCCATAAGCAGAAGCGTAAAATAAAGCTACAGTTAAGGTTTTGTTTTGTTGTTCTTGACACCATTGACTATAATCATGGGTTAAACGACTGAGGCTATAGCGAATCATAGGACCATGATTGGGAGCATAATACTTAATAGTAAAATACTTTAATTTATCGAGAGTGGTTTCCACCTGTTTGGTTTGATTACTATGAAGACAATTAAAATAATAACTGCGATCGCTATCTAATTTTTTCCAATCCTCATCCCAAAGAGCATCACTGCACACATGAACCCCAAAGAATTTATCGGTATAAAGAATGGTAGTAGTGCGATCGTACGTAAATAAAGCATCGGGCCAACGGGGAGTAGGTACAGAAATAAACTTTAACTGATGCCCTTGTCCTAAATCTAAACAGAAATCATGGTTAGCAATTTGGAATTTATCCTGCCATTGAGGAAAAACAGTTTTTAAACTTTTAGCGGCAGGTTTAGAGCAAATAATCTGAATATGAGGAGCAATCGTTAAAATACGCTTTAAAGTAGTCATGCGATTAGCATTAATATGACCCAAAATCACATAATCTAATTTTTTTATATTGAAACATTTTTGCAACTTATTGAGAAATATGTCAGTAAATGATTCTCCAGGAGGATCAATTAAAGCCGTTTTGTCTGCCTGAATTAAATAAGAATTAGCGGTTGTGCCTTTTTGTCTAGCATATTCAATTTCAAATTTAAGACGATCCCAAGTGCGAGATCTAAAAATGGTGGTATTATTGGCAATTTCTTCCACTTGAACATCACGGATGTTGGTATTTTGATTGTTTAAAGTTACAGTGGTCATGATTTTCCGCTCCGATAATTGATAAGTTGATTATTGTAATTCGTAGGGTTTGAAAAATAGCTTGAGCTTGGTTTAGTAGTGAAGCCCTTAGCCCTTATCTCAAGAGAGTAATTAACCCCTTTAGGGGTAACTACAAACCTTAGTTCTAACTAAGTTGCTTTTTTTGATGTTTTTCTGATACTTTTTTTTCGGGATCAATTCCTTCAAAAGTGGCAGGTAGCCAAACTCTTAGTACCATTAATACTCCCAACACCAGTAGAAATGCACAGGTAGCTAGAACTTGAGTTGAGCCTGTTTCTAAAACACCTTTAACAAATACTTCCCTTAAGACAGAAACAATAGAGACTTCCACGGCAACACCGATCGAAATTCGTTGTTCTTTGAGATAAATAATTAGTAATCGAAATAGCTCTACCAAAATTAGTAAAGAAAGAATATCGGCGGTAATGGTATCAAACTTTAAAGGAGTTAGCAGAGCTACAAACATGATCTTTATTTGCAATACCATAAAGGCAAATAATCCAAAACAAAGACTGATAACGATTAGATCTTGAATTAGCTCTAAAGTATAGACAATGCGGTTAAGATTTAACCAACTATCTCTTTCTACGGGGGAATTGGATATTGATTTGTACATGATTAGAGTGTGTATTAGTTATTATTTGGTAACAAGCAAGGGTATCTAAGGTTGAACTCCGAACTCTGATTAATAATGATTTCCCACTTTGCGATGATGTACGGCGGTTTTGGCTTCAGGATGAGCAACCCTACCATTTTCTACTTTGCTATAGACAATCCAATGATCGTGACAATCCTGACGACTTTCTACCTGACATTCCATATAGGCTAAGGCTTCCGCTAAAATGGGTGAACCAGAACTACTTTGATAAGTTTTGATTCCTTCAAATCGATCTTGCCCCGGGGCAAAACGCTTGAGAAAGTGCTTCATTAAGCCTTGATAGTTGTCTTCTTCTAATACGTTTAATACAAATTTATCTCCCACTTTTAATAAAGATTCGATCGCTCTATCTTTAGCAACTGCGATCGCAACTCCCAAGGGTGTAGCCTGAATAACCCAAGACGCAAGCATAGCACTAGAAACATCGCCTTTCATCGCAGTGATAATATACAAACCTCCACAAAGGCGTCCTAGGGCTTTGTCTAAACTATTATCAAGAGATTTCATTTTTTTGACGTTCTCATTACGGCTTAACCATTGCCCTAAATCAACTCCTGCCTCCTCTGCCCATTGGGCGATGGTTGGATTGAAAGTTTCTTTAATCAAAATCGGGGGAAATGCTTCAGTTAAACCAATTTCTTGAAATTTATTGCGTAAAGGGTAAATAGGTTCATCTTGCCAACCGCCTGTTTCAAAAAGCCCAATAGCCTGTTTTGGATGAGCAGAAGCTAAGATGGTACTCAAAATAGCATGACTTCTAACATCATTTTGACGGGGCATTCCAATTACTATACCTCCTGCCTGACTGACAATTTCTCTGGTTTCTGTGGTGTCAATCTCCTCATATTCAAGCAATTCTACCCCAATTCCTGTTTTTTCCATGCCAAGGGCGATCGCTCTAGTAATATCTTCACTATACCCATACTCAGAACTATAAAACACCACCCCATAAGTTTGGGTTTTAGTTTGGGCTTCACTCCATTGTTGATAAGAATTAACCCAATCAGAGAGAAAATGTTTTAATAAAGGACCATGACCAGTGGCAATTAAGTTAATATCAAAGCTATTCATCCGTTTAATTGCCGCTAATACTGATCGCGCATTGGGACTCATTAAACAGTCATAATAATATTGGAAATCTTCTCGCAATAAATCAGGTTCTTCATCGTAGGTGTAATCATCGCAATAGTGCATCCCAAAAGCATCACAGGTGAACAAAGTATGAATTTTCTGATCATAAGTAAAGATAGTATCAGGCCAGTGTAAATTAGGAGCAGAAAGAAATTCTAATTCATGACCATTCCCTAAATCTAATTTATCCCCACTTTTAACCATTTGTGATTTAAAGGGTTGATGTACCATATCTTGTAAAAATTTAATGGCAACTTTCGCCCCAATAACCGTTACATTCGGTGCTAATTCCAAAATCTCTTTAACCAATCCACTATGATCAGGTTCAGTATGACTAATGATGAGATAATCTAAAGTGGATAAATCCATTAAATCTTTTATGGTTTCAAGGTATAAAGACTCAAATTTACGGTGCGAAGTATCAATCAGAGCTGTTTTTTCTCCCTGAATAATAAAAGAATTGTAGGTTGTGCCATTTTTTAAACTAAATTCAATATCAAAACGCTCTCTATCCCAATCCAAGCAACGGATAGCAGTGCTATCTTCTCCAATATTTGCCGTTTGAATCGTTAATCGATGGGAAGTTTTCTGGCTTTCTTCCTGTAATAGTATAACCATATCTAATATTCAATTAGCTAAATTATTTAATTATCTTATGTTCTATTTTTACGTTTACTTCCTGTTTTTGTAAAATACCAATTATTGAAGATAATGATAATTTTTAATTATGACTAGAATATTAATTATAAGTTAAGCCTATTTAAAAACTACTATAAGACAGATTGAGGATTGAGTAATTGGGGTGTTAGGGGATTAGAGGGAAATTAATTAAACACTTTTTTTTGCCCTTCCCCGTTTAAAAGGGCAGGGCTGTTTCAAAGTAGAAATACAAAAACGCTAAAACTATTGCCAGTAAAAAAATATAGGGTTTTAGAGCTTTGAGGATTAAAAAGTAGTTAAAAATGTTGAGATTATCAATTTATAACCATAAACCATTAAAAACTATTGCAAGAGTGCCTATTCCCTACCTGAGTTCGATGAAAAAAGTATAGAAAAATAAAGGGTCCTCGAGTTATCATCGAGCCAATTTTGGAATAAAAAATTATTAAATTTAGGAAAAACTCATTGAAAATCAATTTATTCAGCTTTTTTGTCAATAATTATTACTTTTAACTCCGTTCACGACCGAAGGGAGTGCATGAGAGCAGCGAACTCTCCGAACTCCGAACTCCGAACTCAGGTATTCCCTGCCTTAACCAGAAAATTTTAGAATGAAACAGCCCTGCGTTTAAAAGGGGAGACACGGAGAGGTTTGCCTCTTGCCCTTTTCTCAATAACTTCCTATGAAAATTTCTTCCCAACTCAGGTAATATTAAGACTCAATATCACTAAAAATGCGATCTTTGATGGGTTTACAAGGGTTTCCCCAAGCTATTTTTCGAGAGGGAATACTTTTCAAAACTGTGCTTCTAGCACCAATAATTGTATTTGCACCTATTTTTACTCCGAGGCTAATAAAACAGTCACTAGCAATCCAAACACCATTACCAATAAATATGGGGGCGGTAGTTAGCTCAAAATTAGCATTCTTGATATTGTGACTACCTGTACAGAGATAACTTTTTTGAGAAATTACAGTATGACTACCAATTTTTACATTATCTAAGTTGTAAATATACACATTCTCTCCAATCCAACTATAATCACCTATTTCTAACTTCCAAGGAAAATAAACCCTAGCACTAGCCCTAATTACCACTCCTTGACCAATTTTTGCACCGAATAATCTTAATAAGGAACAACGTAAACTACTAAAATTATGAGGAGTTAAAGGAAATATCAAACCTTCTAGCAACCACCATAAAAAAATAAACCACTGAGGCTTACCTCTATCTAGTTTTGCTTTATATCCTTTTAGGTTTATCCATGGTTTTTCTTCGAAAATAATAGAATCTTGTTGTGCTTTTATGTTATCCTTCTCAGTCATAATTTAGAGATGAGTCGTCAATAATCTTTAATGGATGTTTAATCTTATTAGTTTAATTCTTATTTAGCAAATGTCTATAATTCTGGTTACTGGTGCGGCAAATTCTGGTAAAAGTGAATGGGCGGAATATTTAGCCTCCCAAAGTCAAAAGTCTGTCATTTATATTGCGACAGGACTTAAAAATGATCATGATGTAGAATGGCAAAAAAAAATTGAGCAACATCAAATCAGAAGACCAAAAAACTGGCAAACATTAGAAATTCCTTATAATTTAGCAGATGCGATCGCACTTAGTCATCCTGATAACTGTATTTTAGTTGACTCTTTAGGAACATGGGTTGCTAATTATTTAGATAAAAATAATGATGATTGGCAGAAAGAAATTAATCATCTCTTAGAAACTTGCCGAGAATATAAGGGAGAAATAATCTTTGTCGGAGAAGAAACAGGCTGGGGAGTTGTACCTGCTTATGAGTTAGGGCGATTGTTTCGCTCTCGTTTGGGTAATTTAATTCGTCTAGTGGGGGGAGTCGCTAATTCAGTTTACTTGATGGTGGGCGGTTATGCGGTAGATGTAGCTAAATTAGGAATTAATCTTACTTCTATTGAACTTCTTGCACAAGTCAGGCAATAGGCAACAGGCAATAGTGATAAAACTGGTTTTAAACTGCACTAATTTTATCTTAATTCTTATTTTGCAAAAGAGGTCGATTGAAAAGGGCAAATAAAAAATTCCCTAGTTGATTTTTTCAGGATATAAACTGAAAATTCCCTCTTTTGATGCTTGACAAATTCCCCTTTCTGTGATGAGACCTGTAATTAGTCGAGCAGGTGTGACATCAAAACCGTAGTTTGCCGCCGGGCTGTTTTCAGGAGCAATTAACACTTCTTTTATTTCTCCCTCATGTAAACCCTTGATATATTTCACTTCTGTTGCGTCTCTTTGCTCAATGGGAATCTGTTTGACTCCGTCGCTAATATTCCAGTCAAAGGCAGAATAAGTCAAAGCCACATAGAAAGGCACATTATTATCTTTGGCGGCAACGGCTTTTAAATATGTACCTATTTTGTTGGCAACATCTCCCGTGTAAGTGGTGCGATCGCTTCCTACGATTACAATATCAACTAACCCGTGTTGCATAAGATGCCCCCCTGCATTATCAGGGATAATCGTATGATTTACACCTTGTTGCCCTAACTCCCAAGCAGTAAGGGTTGAGCCTTGATTACGGGGACGAGTTTCATCCACCCACACATGAACTTTTATACCCCTGCGATGAGCTTCATAAATAGGAGAAGTGGCAGTGCCATTATCCACACACCCCAACCAACCTGCATTACAGTGGGTGAGAATATTAACGGTTTCTCCTCCTTTCCGTTGACTAATTTCTTCAATCAATTTAACGCCGTGTTTGCCGATATTTTGACAGAAATCCACATCTTCATCAGCGACAGTTTTAGCAATTTCCAGAGTTTTACCAATAATTGCCTCTATATCATCCTTTAAGGGAATAATTGCCTCTAATTGACGATTTACTGCCCAAGACAAATTTACCGCCGTAGGGCGAGTTGCCTTTAATTTCTCACTAGCAGAAACCAAAAAAGACTGAATATCACTAATATTATTTCTTTTCGCTTCTAAACTGGCAATATACATTCCATAAGCACCAGAAGCACCAATAACTCCTGCTCCTCTAACGTGCATAGATGCGATCGCATCACAAACATCCTCTAAAGTGGCTAAATCTTCAATGACAAACTGATGAGGTAAAAAACGTTGATCAATAACTTGAACTATATTAGGGTTATCCGACTTTAACCAAATCGTGCGATAAAGCTTACCATTTACATCCATGTAGCGATTTTGAGTAATGAGTAACGAGTTTTTAAGAGTAGGGGAGTGGGGAGTGAGGAGTGGGGAGAGTTTTTTAAATTCTTAATTTTTAATTCCTTACTTAGCCTCCAGCAACAGCAGGTACAATACTTACCTCATCACCATCAGATAAAGGAGTAGCGGTATTATCAAGAAAACGAATATCCTCGCTATTAACGTAGAAATTTAGGAAACGACGAGGCGCACCAGTTTCATCACAAAGACGAGCTTTAATACCGGGGCAATTTGCCTCTAAAGCATCAATTAATTCTTGAATAGTGGTAGCAGAACACTCGATGGTTGCTTGATCTTTGGTAAATTTTTGTAAAGGAGTGGGAATTAATACTTTTACGGACATATTTTCTTGAACTTAAATTTATTTGTATATTTTTTTAGTGGTGGAATATCTTAAAACAATTTGGGTATTAAGAGACGGAGAAAATTATTTATTTCTAACTCCGAACTCCGAACTCCGAACTCCGAACTCTTATACTAATACTTGTTGCCATTCTAAGCGATCGAGGGTGCGAGAACGCTCTAAAGCACGTTCAAAACTGTCTAATTTAGGCTCAATGATTAAAGGTTCGCTGATGTATCCTTGCACTGCTTCTTGGGTTTTCAAGCCGTTACCAGTAATATAAACAACGGTGCTTTCTTCAGGATCAATTTTTCCTGCTTCTACCAATTTTTTCAATACAGCAACGGTTGTACCTCCTGCAGTTTCAGTGAAGATACCTTCAGTCTCTGCTAAGAGTTTGATACCTTCAACAATTTCTGCATCGGTGACAGATTCGATATTACCGTTAGTTTTACGAGCAATATCTAAAGCATACATACCGTCAGCAGGATTACCGATCGCAATGGATTTAGCAATGGTATTGGGTTTAACAGGGGTAACAAAATCTCTGCCTTCTCTGAATGCTTGGGCAATAGGAGAACATCCTTCCGCTTGTGCACCACTGAAACGCACTGCTTTGTCATCCACTAAACCGACTTTGACGAACTCTTGGAAACCTTTGTAAATCTTGGTGAAAAGAGAACCAGAGGCTAAAGGTGCAACGATATGATCAGGTAATTTCCAGCCTAA
The DNA here is from genome assembly GCF_036345015.1 of Cyanobacterium sp. Dongsha4. Classification (NCBI taxonomy): domain Bacteria; kingdom Bacillati; phylum Cyanobacteriota; class Cyanophyceae; order Chroococcales; family Geminocystaceae; genus Cyanobacterium; species Cyanobacterium sp. DS4. The sequence goes on from NZ_CP084098.1 coordinate 1,223,315, forward strand.
TTGTTCCGCTACCTCAAAACCGAGGGTTTTTGAACCTTCAGAGTAGTAAGGACGTAAGTTAATATTAACAAATCCCCAACCGTAGGTATTACCAACTTCGCAACAGAGGCGGTTAACTTGATCATAGTTACCTTTAACAGCCATGACAGTGGGGTTATAGATTAATGTGCCTAAAACCTTTCCTGCTTCTAAATCGGAAGGAATGAAGACACAACAGTCTAAACCAGCATGAGCAGCGATCGCAGCTGTAGAATTGGCTAAATTACCAGTACTAGCACAGGAAACGGTGGTAAAACCTAACTCTCTAGCACGGGTTAGAGCCACGGAAACGACTCTATCCTTAAAGCTGAGGGTAGGCATATTAACAGCATCATTTTTAATATAAAGATTTTTCAGACCTAAACGACGAGCCAAGCGGGTAGATTTGACCAAAGGAGTCATACCTGTACCCACATCAATAGGATTCTCACTTTCCACGGGCAAAAATGCTTTGTAACGCCAGATGGAATTGGGACCGGCGGCGATGGATTCACGACTGACTTGAGCTTTTATAGCGTCATAGTCGTAGGCTACTTCTAGGGGTGCAAAGGTTTCCTCACAAATATGAATCGCTTTGAGAGGGTATTCTGCACTTCCTTCTTTAGATACTAATTTGGTGAAAGTGGGTTTTAATTTATTGTCCGTGGTACGTGCGATCGCTTGTGTCATTTTTTACTCTCCTGTGCTTTACGAGTGATAAATCTGAAAATTGATCTTTAAAATGATTGCTTTTTCAAAAGTATAACAGCAATAAAATTTGTTGGCAAATATATCCGACTAAAATAGTCGGGATTAAAAATTAAGTGAATAATTGTTGGGGAAGATGGGGGAGTTTGTTAATTCTTATACTTATTACTACCTCTAACTCCGAACTCATAATAGAAATGTTTAGATATTTAACTAAATTGTCAACTAATAATAAATTTTGGGCATACTGAAATTAGGAGTATTAAGTGTGAATATTCCTGTTTTTGTACTAAATGGCTTTTTTTTGACTAATTTTCCTTGTTGTCTCACATTGAGAATATTTGCCAAATTATTATGTAAAAGCACTTTGGTGATGAGGTAGTGAATCGAAACAAAAATTAATTTCTGGATTCATCAAATAAGGAGGTATGTACCATGATGTATAGTTTTCGCAGAGTTACTCATGCAGTTTGGAGTTATCTTAATCAATCTATTACTCCCACAGAAGAAGAATATTCCGTTTGGAAGCCGAGTAGATTTTGGTATATTTACAAGATTAGAATTTTAGAGAAGTGTTGGTTACAGAAGTCTTTTATACCTGCCCATGAGATTCGTGGACAAGATGAGTATAGAGCGGGAAATTAATTGCTGACGTTATGCACTTACCTTGTCATGTTAAATTGGGGTAGGTTTCGGATTTCAGGTAGCAGGTTTCAGGTTTTTTCTTTCTGGCATTTTTCTGGCATTTAGTTATTCAGTTAAAAGATTAGACAAGAATGCAAAATTAAAATCAATTTTTAGAAATAGTCGATTTTTTTTACTGTTGTCTGTTGCCTGACTTCTGCTATAAGTCTATTAAAAAGAAGAAAATCAATAAACATACATTTTTTATAGATTATTGTTGCGTTTTCCTCTTTCCTTGTGTTCAACATCTTTATAAATGACTAAATAGTACACCAAAAGAGGTTTTTACTGGTGACACCTAAAGAGTCAAGAAGCGATCGCATCTTTTGTGAACATTCCCACCAATAGTCATGATTATCATACATCCAATCGGGATTGTAATAGATATTTTCGTGTAAAACTCCTTCTAAGTTGAAAAAATCTTCTGAATCTTGTTCAGACATTATCAATAAACGAAAGGGTTTTCCCTGACATTTTTCTTTTAATTTGCCCATTATATCGATGACTTGCTCTCTATCTGCTCTCCCAGTACGAATAAAAAGCACTTCATCACACTTATCAATAGTAGCCCAAAAACGGTGCGATCGCCCCTGATAACGTTTTTTCATTCTCTTGAATACAGGAGTCATATCATTAATGGGATCATCCGTATTTTCTACTTCATGGGCAAAAGATAATCCTGTCCATTTACCGTGATATATTCGACCATGATCGTCATTATAGTGGAGATATTCGGGATTCCACATATCTTCAAAACCTGTGTCAATAATGTCCGCCACATCACTTAAATTAGTGGTACGAGTTAAATCAAAAGGATAAGCAGGTCCATCATACTGAATTTTATGTAACAACATTCTGACCGCACAGCGATCGCCCAATGGTAAAATAGCAATGCGTTTTAATTCTGATAGGGGGCATTTATACTGAAAAGGTAAAGCTGACTTCGGAGGTACTTTTATACGACTTTCTAACCCCGTTTCTCCCAACATCATACGGCGAAAAGGAATATCAGGATGAAGCAAATCATCATAAACCCCTTGTTTCATATCCCTTAAAGCCTCAGAAACCTCTTTCCACATTGGTTGAACATTATATTCATGTTCTGATTCATTAATCAAATAGAGATTATTTTCATCTATTTTTAAAATTCCTAACGAACCATCATAGAATAATACCTCGCTCTTATCGGGAGAAAAGAAAGCCGACAGGGGTAAATATTCCAAAGCGTGGGAAGGGGGGATGTTGACGATGGTATCAATAGTTTTCTTCTCCCCCACCCAGAGGGAAAAATTTGCTACCCTTCTGGTATTAGCTAGATATATCCCCTGCTCTAATAATTGATTATTCTGTAAGCAATCCTGTAACTCTAGGCGATAAGGATTAATTTGAAAATCAACTTTACTATTGTTTGTGAATAAGAGGCTATGATTTTTTTCTCTCCAAGCTATTTTAAAACCTTTTTGGTCATCAAATAAGCAAGTGTCTATTGGCTTAAGAGATAGTTTTTTTTTTCCTGCTTCCTCTTTATCAAGATCAAAAATAGGTACATTAATCGCTGAAAACATTGCCCGATGCCCCTCACTATTGGGGTGTGCCACATCAAAAGATAAACCTTCCCCAAAACGCCCATTACCATCATTCAATTCTGTTAACCAATCCAAAACAGGTACATCCCAAGTTAACATACGGCTATGGGTATCATATAAAAACCAATTATGTTCAGCACTGTATTCACCGTGAGGATAAACTGAGCCTAACATGGGAATTGCACCTATTTCCTTTGTCATCTGGATTAACCTCTGCAATCCACTTTCAAACCTTTGTTGCAATGCTTTTCTTTCGTGGGGTTGACAATAGGCAAAACCTTCATTGCCGAGAGAAAGGGCAATAATCACAATATCGGGTTTTTGGGGAATAACTACCGACTCAAATCTTTTAATAGTAGTAGAAACACTCGCTCCTAATTCAGATACATTAATTAATTGATGACCATATTTATCTGCTAGAGTCTCTTTTAATAATTCTGCCCATCCTTTCAATAGCCAAGCACTACAGCCCATAGCAACAGAACTACCGATAACTAAAATTCTTAAACCATTTTTACCCTTAAGAGGAGGATTTTGTATCAGAGGCTTTTCCCAATAACCATAAGGATGGGGTTGTAAGTGTCCAAACCAACCATCTTCGACAATTAAAGTGGTTTCTTTTGCTTCTTTTTCAAGGGGTATCCAACGATTATCATTACCTAAAGATTCCCAAATCACTTCTCCTTCAGCAGAGAATTTGAGATATTTATATTCTATTTTTGAGTCAATATAGGGAATGTCCACATCTGCCCACCATAAAGGATAGCGATCGCTCTTTGTTTGTAATGGGATACAATTAGAAATGTTCCAAGATCCTAATTCAGCCGTTGAACCAAGAAGGGCAATTGATTCCCCCATATTAGTATGTGCACTTACCTGAAAACGATACATAAAATCCCCAGCCTAGTAATGAGTAAAATCTAGTTTATGCCCTAATTTTTAACATGAATTGTCCCAAAAGTTTCAATTACCTTGCCTGAATTCGATATAAAATTATTGGTTGAGGTAGGTTTCAGGTTTCAGGTTTCAGGTTCAGGGCAAACGCATACTCAAGCAGACAAAATCTTAAGTAAATAATCGTTATCCCATCCTGCCTTAATTTGACTCCAATCATAAGAGCTGCGTAATGTTTTACCATCAATGGCTATTATTTCTCTTTGTATTATTTAAGTAGTATGGTTAATCCAATCTAGGAAAACTGATTGCAATTGCTTTGGACATAGACGAGCAAATAAACGAGCGATAGTATCATGAGAAGGAATACCATTGGGCAATTCAAGAAACCTTTCGAGCCAAGATTGTTTACTTTTGCCATATTCTTCAATTTCTACCCAAGAGTCGGCACCACAAATTACCGCCAGAATTGTTAATGCTACAATATCAACTAATTTATGTTCAATTAAGTAACTGGTTCGTGGATCTTCAATATTTTCAAAATGTTTCCACAGGTATGATTTCTCAGAAATCACGGCTATTAATTACCTCTATAATCTTTACTATATTACTTTCTCATAAATTTTTGGTATGCGTTTGCCCTGGATAGCGATTGTAGGTAATTCTCAAAAGATTGAAAAATAAGTTAAAATGATAATTTGTGACTAAATATGCTAACTATAAGAAATTATTTATTACTAAGAGGTAATCATGGCTCAGAAAGTACAACTATTATTAAATAAGAATGTTGAGAAATTAGGTAAAAGAGGGGATGTGGTTGATGTTGCTCCCGGTTATGCTCGTAACTATCTTGTACCTCAAGGTTTTGCCGTGGTAGTAACCCCCGGTATTTTGCGTCAAGTAGAGCAGAGAAGAGAGAAAGAAAGACAACGCTTACAAGCTATTTTAGAGGAAGCGAAATCTCGTAAAACTGCCTTACAAACCATCAACAATTTTGTTATTCGTAAGCAAGTAGGTGAACAAGATGCTATCTTTGGAACTGTAACCACTCAAGACGTGGTAGATGTAATTAAACAAAGTGCTGGTTTAGATATTGAGCGTCAAGATATTACTGTACCTGAAATCAAAAAAACTGGTAAATATAGTGTTGCTATTAAACTTCATGCAGAAGTAACCGCAGAAATTACAGTAGAAGTTGCTCCTTTATAACCTCACTTCAGTATAAGAGTATTGGATTTAGGACGGTTTGGTAAAGTTAGAGCGAAATAAGTAATGAGTAGAGAAAAAGGGATATGAGGTGTTGGGGTATTGGAGTATTGAGGTATTGGGGTTTTAGGGGAAAATTTCTTTTTATCTTTTTTTATCTTAACTCTGAACTCCGTACCGCTTTGCGGAACGAGCGCAACGAACTCTCCGAACTCCGAACTCAAATTATTGCCCTTTGCCCCTTTAACTTTGACTTAGTTTTCATTACATTTTTTTAGGTCTTGAAATTTATTTAGACAGGTTTTCTTCTCTTCTTCTGTTAGGTTTTGAATAGATATATCTCGTCTTAAAATCATTCCATTATGTCCCATAATTAAGCGGGGTAACTGCTCATATTTTATGAGGGAGAAATCTTGCATATTATAGGTTGTATAAGTTGTGTAATCGGGGTCATTGAAATCCACATCTACGACGGTGATTGTTTTTCTGGGAGGAATATTATTGTCAATATATGGGCGTGCGCCTGAACCTAATGCACCTGTATGTAATAGTTGTAATTCTCCTTTATGGGCAGGGTAATAAGCGTGATGATGACCGCTTATATAAGTGTGTACATTATATTTTTCTAAGAGTTGACGCAATTCATCGGCATTGTTTAAAACTTCTCCGGGATAGTCTCTCCCTTCAGACACCGCATAGAGAGGTAGATGTCCGATAATTATTCTCATTTTTGCCTGTTGTGCTTTTTCTGATGCAAGGCTTTTTTCTACCCATGATAATTTATCCTTGGGAATACGACTAGATGAACCATCCCACACTAAAAAGAAAATATCATCTTGTTCAAAGGTATAATAGAAGGGAAATTGATTGCGATCGAGGAATTTTACTCCTGAATTATGCTTCGGATTTTGCCAATATTCTACTGCTAAGTCTCTTTCCTGTTGAAATAGAAATTTATTGTTAGGTGCGATCGCACTTGAAGCATCATGATTACCGATAGTGAAACCAAAGGGAATATTGAGGTTTCTGATAGGTTGAGCTATTTGAGTGTCAAACGCCTTCCACATTGCCCGAATCTGAGCCTGAGTTAAAGAGGGTTTTTGACCTGCAATCATATCACCACTACATAATATTAAATCAGGTTGCCAAAAAGGGAGCATTTTTAGGGCGAGATGTACTTCATCATCATATTCTGTTGAACCATAGGCACTATTAAGATCGCTAATTACTAAAATTCTGACATCTTTTTTTTCAGGCTTAAATGGTTGATATTTATTAATTAATTCTTGAGTTTGAGGGGGAATATTTTCCTGTCCTTGTACTGATTTTAGAAAAATAAAGTCATTGATAAAGTAACTAAAAATACAAATAAAAATAGTTGCCAATAATATTATTAAAAATTTTCTATTATTCATATAAAATAAAACATATTTAGGTCTTTTACAGTAGTTATGATAATTTATTTGATTATAAAGTACATAGTTGAATAATTTTGGTTTCTAGGGCAATAAGAGGATCATGACCTAATTTTAAATTTGCTTCTAATTCTAACAAAATAGGTAAAGAAGATAATAATTTTTGTGCGGAGATATTTTTTGTTTCTTGTTTGAGGAAATAAATTCTTTTTGGATTGCTAATATCAGCATTTTCGGCGATCGCTTTTTCGTCTTTTTCTCCACTTTCAACCATTGTTTTTACGATTGCCCAAGTGCGAAATTGACCGACTAAAGTAGCAACAATTCTCAGGGCGGGTTCATTGAGACTAATTAAATCTTGTACTAATTGTAAAGCAAGGGGTATATTTTGCTGTAAAATTGCTTGAGCTAATTGTAAACTATTTTGATTACTAACATTAACTAATGATTTAACAATTTCTTCGTTAATGGGTTGTTTATTTTCTCCTTGATAAAGGGATAATTTATCTAATTCTTGCCACAACAAACGGCTATCATTTCCTACGCAATTAGCTAATATTTTGATTCCTTCTTTGGTAATTTTTAACTCTTTTTGAGCAACTATTTCTTCCACTTTTTTAATTAAAATATCTGTCTGCCATGGTGGAATTAAACTAAATTCTTTAACTTGAGCGTATTGATTTATTAATTTAGTGCTTTTTATCCTGCCATCGGGCTTTTTCTCGCTCGTTAAAAGCAAATGGGTTGTGTCGGGAATTTGTTTGATGGTACGTTGAATTTCTGTTAATAAATCTTCAGAACAAGATTGACATATATTTGTATTAATCAGCCACACTATGCGATCGCCACTTCCAAAAGGAGGAGTCATAGCCTGTAAAAAGGCTTCACGAATAAACTCTTCTTTATCCCCTGCGAATTTTTCAAAGTTAAATTGTAACCAATTAAGATCGAGATTTTTTTCTTTTAGGGCATTGATTTCTTGCATCATCGTGAAATCATCATCACCCCAAAAATAGTAAATAGGCATTCTTTGCGCTCATCATTAATCCAAAACTTTGCTTATTATATCTAAACAATAAAAAAGGAGGCTAAAGCCCCCTTGAGATTAATTCAGTTCAATTTCAATCAAATGTGTTTTTTTCAATTACATTAAACCTAATTGAGCTAAAATACCTTTACCAGTCATTAACTCAGTGGCAATACCAATTAAGAAACCTAACATTGCTAAACGACCATTCCAGTTTTCAGCAAATGCGGTGAAGCCTAATTTACCGTCTTTGTTTTCCATGATTGATCTCCTTATAGTAAAAATGCTTTTGTGTCAATTAATTTAATACTAACTTAACATAAATTTTTAAAAGCAACAATAAAACTTTACATTCACTGGTGTGGATTTCCGTAAAAGAATTGTTTTTTAGATAATGACAGTCAAAAATTAGTTTTATTTATTTCCAATGGTTAATAAGCTAATATCCCGATGAGTTCAAGATAAAATGGAAAAATATTGATCAAAAATTGAGATGACAGACAAAGAATTTAATAACAATTTGGAGCAAGAATTAGCAGATTTATCTTCACAATTGAGTTTTGAGAGAGAGAGACAGACTGTTTTGCGTCCTTATCTGGTAACAAAAGCCAAGCGAGGAATTGTGGGTAGAAGTCGCTATGCGGTAAGGCTACGACAAGAAATTAAAAAAGTTACTAATAGTCGAGAATCTGTATTGATTTTTGGTGAGCCGGGTTTAGAAAAAGATAACTTGGCGGCGTTAATTCACTATGGATCGTGCGATCGCCGTGAACCTATTATTAAGGTCAATTGTGGCAAACTTCAAGCTAGTGGAGCGGAATTGTTTGGACGGGAAGGGGGAAAATATGGATTAATTGAGGCACTGGGTAAAGGTACTCTCATTTTTAATAATATTCAAGAATTGCCCTCAGAATTGCATCAACCTCTTTGCCAACTGTTAGCAGAACAAATATACTTTCCTGTTCAACGTTCGGAAAACACTACCCCTCAACAAAAAAAATGTCACGCTCGAATTATTCTCATTACAGAAAAAGCAATACCCGAAATTAGTAACCTCGTCACCCATACCATTAAAGTTCCCCCTCTGAGGGTGAGAAAGAGCGATTTAGAGGATCAGGTTAATTACTACATCAGTTTAATTGCCCGTAGCCGTAAAATTAGCAAACCAACCATTACTGCTGATGCCTTACGCCGTTTACAAACCTATGATTTTCCCAATAATCTTCGAGAGCTAGAAAATTTGATAGAAAGGGCAATAGTTCAATTATCTGGTAGTAATCAATTAACAGAAGATATTATTTGGCCTTCAAGGGGAAAAAAACAGCAATTTCGTCTCAATTTACTTAATATGTATCCCCGTGTGCGTAACTTTCTTCGCAGTAAATGGTATCCCGATCGCATCAACTATGGTTTTACCGTTGCCGCCTTTGCTTTTATTGTTGCCATTTTATTCTTTGCACCCCAGATGCGATCGCACAATTTTGCCCTTAACTTCTTTTGGGCATGGTGGTGGCCTTTAATCCTGATTGGTTTTCCCTTAGTTGGGAGGTTATGGTGTTCCATTTGTCCCTTTATGATTTATGGCGAAATCACCCAAAAATTAAGAATCTGGCTACTTCCTCATATTCCCTTACAAAAATGGCCTCGTCAAACCGCCGAAAAATGGGGAGGATGGTTTTTATTTACCCTCTTTACCCTAATTTTACTCTGGGAAGAATTATGGGACTTACCCAACACCGCCTATTTATCAGCTTGTTTACTACTGCTAATTACCGCAGGAGCAATGATTTGTTCAGCAATCTTTGAAAGAAGATTTTGGTGTCGCTACTTATGTCCCATTGGGGGCATGAATGGAATGTTTGCCAAACTAGCCATAACCGAATTAAGGGCACAACAGGGTATTTGCTCTGCCGAATGCACCACCTATCAATGTTATAAGGGGGGGGTACAAAAAGGAGAAGGATTAGCCACCGATGGATGCCCCCTATACTCCCACCCCGCACAGCTACAAGATAATCGAGACTGTGTATTATGTATGACTTGTTTAAAAGCCTGTCCTCATCGTTCTGTTAGCTTTAATTTACGTCCTCCCGGGATAGAATTATGGACAACCCATCAACCTCGAAGTTACGAAGTAGCCTTATTATTTTTACTGTTAAACGCCGTTTTTCTGCACCAACTACCACAAATTAATCAACTATTTAACTTAAATTTCGACTTAACCAATTTTTGGCAACACACCCTTTTATCTATTATCATCTTATTTACCCCTGCTCTAATTCCCTTATTTTGTTATGGAATTATTAGAATAATTAATTCTATCTATCCCCAAATTCAACCTCGCTCATTTATTGAATTAGCCTACGGTTATTTACCTTTAGCCTTAATGGCAAATCTCGCTTATTATTTACAACTAGGGTTAACCGAAGCGGGGAGAATTTTACCCGTAACATGGGCAACCTTTGGCTTTGACGGCAGTAATTTACCCATTTTGGTTGCACATCCCGCAGTCATTAATTTTTTACAAGGTACAGCCTTAATTTTAGGAGTCCTTTTTGCTATCATTCTCAGTCAAAAAATTGCCCGTCAATCTTTTAAATTACTTTTACCTCAACATTTTTCTTTAATTCTATTGGGTTTTTTGTTTTGGCAAATTAACAACTAACGTTACTCACTTATTAAAAATCTCCCCTTGCCTGTGGGAGAGGGGTTGGGGGTGAGGGCAAGTCATAGTAACGAGTTTGATTGTTTTATGCTTCTAATATTTAATAAATCAGTTAAGACATTAAAAAGAAGAAAATTAATAAAATCTATTTTTCAGATGAAACAAAATTTTTCCTCTCACCAAGAAACTATATTCCTAATTTTGTCCGCCATTTTTATCGGTTGTTTAATATGCTCTAATCTAATCATTCAAAAGTTTTTTACAGCTAACATATTTTCTCTCAATTTTGAACTTTCAGTTGGTATTATTCCCTATCCTATTACTTTTCTCTGTACTGATTTAATTTCAGAAATTTACGGTAAAAATAAAGCGAATCAAGTAGTAATTGCAGGTTTTATAAGTAGCCTTTTTATTTTACTAATTATGACTATTGCCAACACAGTAGAAGCCGTTTCATGGTCTCCCATTAGTCAAGAAACATTTAATCAAGTATTTGGCTTATTTACACCAGCAGTAATCGCATCCTTATTAGCTTATTTAGTTGCTCAATTCATTGATATTAGAATGTTTCATTTTTGGAAAAATTTAACGGAAGGAAAACATTTATGGCTAAGGAATAATGGTTCAACAATTGTTTCTCAGCTTATTGATACTAGCTTAGTTTTATTAGTTTTATGTATTTTTGGCGTGATAGCTTGGGATAAATTCTCAGACTTATTTATTAACGGTTTCACTTTTAAATTATTATTTGCTCTGGCAGATACTCCTTTTTTTTACTTAGGTGTATGGTTAATTCAGCCCAAATTAGTTCATAATTAATTACCAAGATAAGTAATACCTGAGTTCGGAGTTCGGAGAGTTCGTTGCTCTCATGCACTCCCTTCGGTCGTGAACGGAGTTAAAAGTAATAATTATTGACAAAAAAGCTGAATAAATTGATTTTAAATGAGTTTTTCCTAAATTTAATAATTTTTTATTCCAAAATTGACTCGATGATAACTCTCAACGCTTTATTTTTCGATACTTTTTTCATCGAACTCAGGTAAGTAATAAATTACATCAAATGTATAAATAAAAGAATTTAGGTTTATTCTAACCAATATTTATCGATTATCACATCTTAATTATCTGTTTATACTTAATAAAAAATAATAGGATTAAATTTATTGATTGAAAAAACGTTGCATTTTTAACTAACACCAATCCCTCTAAATATTTACGTTATTTTAATAGTGACAGCAACTTAACTTTTATTTAACCAAGATTCACAATAATAAATATCAATACCATGTTGAATTAAAGGATGTTTTTGGGCATATTTTTGATAGAAAGCAATATACACAAAAAATAATATTTGTTTTCTCTTTTTTGAATTACAATTAAAACAAATAAAAAATACTTAAGTAATTTCTTAGATATTATGGCAGACGAAACTATATTGTTAAATGTCACTACAACCCTGGATCAAAATGACGGTAGTGATTTTCAGGGTTTATCTTTAAGGGATGCTATTCTTATCGCTAATGCTGATCCTGACAACCATTACACAATTAATCTTCCTGCAGGAACATATAATCTAACAATTAAAAATGTTTTATTACCGACTACTGATACCAGTGCAGATGCGGCGACTTTATTTCAAAGCCGTTTAGCAACAGGTGACTTGGATATTATTGGTAATATCACCATAATTGGGGAAGATCCAGAAAATACCATTATTGATGCCGAGCCTTTAACTCAACCCTTACCCCCTGATGATAGTACAAATCCTTTTCCTGATGATCCTCCAGTTATTACCCCAACTATAGGCGATCGCGTCTTTGACGTTTTATCAGGAGCGCGATCGGGAAAAACATTACAAGATGGAAGTCCTGCTAATGGTAGTTTAAATCTTCAAAATGTCACTATTAAAAATGGAGTGATTAGTCCTGATAATATAGATGCACTGTTTGCAGAAGGTACAACAAATGGTGGAGCGTTGAATATTGATTTGAATGCTCAAGCCACTATCACTAACAGTGTTATATCCAGTAGCACTACGATTATCAATCCAGGTGCTGGAGGACAAGGTGGCGGAATAAATAACTCTGGCACTTTAACCTTAGATAAATCAATTGTTCGTGATAACAACTCAGGGGACAATGCAGGAGGTATCTACAACACTGGCATTATGACCATTCGAGATAGTGCCATTATCAATAACTTAGCAGATGCAGCCGCACCCGACATAATCGAAGGTGGTGGTGGGGGTATTCTCAACGAAGCAGGAGCAACCCTTATCATGGTTAATACCACCGTTTCAGGTAATATTAGTGCTTCTACGGATCCAAATGATCCCCCTAGTGGTCCGCCTAGTGGTCCGGGAGATGGTGGTGGAGGTATTTTGTCCAGAGGAACTACCCGTATTATCAACTCAACCATCGTCAATAATGCCGCCCAGGTGGGTTCAGGTATCTATTCAGAAACAACTACTGCCAACACAATTTTATATAACACCATCGTAGGTAATAATAATGGCAGTCCAGACTTAGACGGGTTTTTTGACTTCCGTAGCGGATTCAATTTAGTTACTAACGCCAATGGCTCAATTCTTGATGCTAAAAACGGCAATATTGTTGGTGGTGATACAACTCAACGTCTCGATCTAAAAATAGGTCCTTTACAAGATAATGGTGGTCCTACTCCCACTCATGCACTATTACCCGATAGTCTAGCTATTAATGCAGGAGACACCGAACAGGTTAATATTCTATTCTATTTCCCCGATGATCCACCATTAGATCAAAGAGGCTCAGAAAGAATTAGCGGTGGCAGAATCGATATTGGTTCTTATGAAGTTTTTGTTGAAGCAACAGGAAATCAAGAAACAGTAGATAATTCATCGACTCCTGACACCACTACCACTGGGGTAAATAGCACCAATACAGGAACAGAAAATCCTGAAACTAACCCTAATACTACTACCACTGGGGTGAATAATACCAATACAGGAACAGAAAACCCTGATACTAATCCTGACACTACTACCACTGGGGTAAATAATACCAATACAGGAACAGAAAATCCTGAAACTAACCCTGATACTACTACCACTGGAGTAAATGAAAGTACTGGGACAGAAACCAATTCTGAAACAACTACAAATATCCCTGATAACACCAATCCAGAAGTAGTGGGGAGTGAAACAACAGACTCATTGTTAAATGATCCTTTCTATCGTTTTCAAAACAGCGATCGCGCTGGTACTTATCTATATGTAGGAGCAGAAGAACGCACCGATATTCTTAATAATTATTCACCTCCTTTTATAGAAGAAGGATTCGCATTCAATGTGTCTTATCAACAACAAGATGGATTAATTCGCTTTAATCGCTTCCAAAGCATGGAAACCCCCGGTACTTACTTATTTGCCAGTGAAGAAGAAAGCGTTAGTATTCGTCAAAATCATTCAAACACATTTGATGAAGAAGGTGTTGCTTTCTATGCTTATGGTGCTGATGCTGGTATCGGACAAGATGTATTCCGTTATCAAAGTAAAGTTAACCCCGGTACTTACTTATTTGTTTTAGAAGCGGAGAAAAATACTATTGACTCTCAATATGCTTCTGATTTCACCTATGAAGGGGTTGCTTTTGAAGTTATTGTTTAAGGTTATTGTTAGGTGGGCATTGCCCACCATTAATTAGTCGGGAAATTCACATACTACAGGGGCGTGGTCACTGGGTTTTTCTAATTTCCTAGGATTAATATCTATATAACAATTACTAGCTTTTTCATAAAGACTACTGGTTAAGTAAATATGATCAATACGCCACCCTCTATTTTTACTGAAGCCACCATGACGATAATCCCACCAACTGTAATAATTTCCTTCTTGAGTAAACTTACGAAACGCATCTCTAAAGCCTAAATCCATAATGTTGGTTAAAGAATCTCTTTCGGGAATAGAAGCCATGATATGATCTTTTTTCCCCTTGGGATTATAAATATCTATATCTTCTAAAGCTATATTAAAGTCTCCACAGACTAAAATTTCTTCGCTGTGTTTATTTTTTAGCTCCATCAAATACTCTGATAATTTCTTCAGCCAAGTTAGCTTATACTCATATTTTTCAGAGCCAACAGAATTACCATTAGGCACGTATAGGTTAACGATTCTAATATTATTAAAAACTCCACTAATTACTCTTTTTTGTTCATCTAAATTATCTATATTTTCTTCTAATATTCCAGAGAAACCATAGTCAATTTTATCTGGAGATTTTTTACTAAAAATAGCTACTCCATTATAAGATTTTTGACCATATATATAAGTTTTATAACCTATATCATTAAAAGTTTCTACAGGAAAATCTTGATCTATAACTTTTGTTTCTTGCAAACAAATAACATCAATATCATTTTCTAATAACCAGTTTTTTACGTGTTCTTGTCTAGTTCTGATAGAATTAACATTCCATGTCGCTATTTTCATATATTTACTTTATTTGAATATTTTGATTAACTTTTTATTGATAAATAATTGATTAAATAATAGATAGGTTTTATTAAAACTATAAGTACTGTTTTTTATGCTATTTTCCATTGCTTATTACTTATTTACCGATACCATAAGCCGTGCGAGTTACAATAACACAAAGTGCTATATATTTTTAGTTTTAAACATCGATAAAATTCCTCATTTCTCTAATTAACTAAGTTAATGATGGCAAATCAAATAAAACTGAAGTCATATAATTCTCCGCCCATTCTTCTCCAAAGGCTTTTTCTAAGACTCGTCGAGTTTTATCGTTTTGCTGTTGTTGACTGCAATAGTTTTTTTGTCCTTCCCAATAAATTAATTTTTCTTCTTCAGAAATAGCTTGAGACTTTTCGGCAATTTGACAATGAATAGTTAAAAAATTTCGGACACGATTCAAAAATTGCATTTCCTCCTCTTCATTTGCAGGGCGAATAAATAAACAAAAAGGGGAAAAAATATCACCCCAAACAGGTAAATCTCTCACATCACTAAATGGAGTATTTTCTAGGGCAGATAAGGCATTATTGTAATCTTCACCAAGATTTTTTTCGGCATTAGTAGGAGATAAATCAACAATGGCGGCACTAATTCCCGCTTTTCCTGCTACGATGTCACAACCAAACATAGGCAGGGGATAATTGACGTGGGGAAACATAACACAATGAAGAATATCTAAATTAGTTCCCACCTTGGCTAATTCTAGGTGCATTTTCCGAAATTGGGTGGTTTGATAGCAACGATTTTCAATGGTTAGTCTTTCTCCTTCTAATTTTCCTTCAACATATCCTAATCCTTCTGGTAGTTGGTAGGGAGACAGAGAAAGGTTTTCTTGCCATGTTGTAATAATTGTTTCTGCTAATTGATTAATTAAAGGGTGTAATCTATCTTTTAAATCAGAGGAAATATTGACCATGAATAAATTTTATATTTTATATATTTTGTCTTAAATTTACTTTAATTTGCTGAGGATAAAGAAGGCAAGAAATTAACAAGGGCAGGAAAAATGATTATTAGGATTAAAACAAATAATTGCAATAAAATAAAAGGTATTGCACCTTTGTATATATCTTCTGTGGAAACTTCAGGGGGGGCTACTCCTCTCAAATAAAAGAGGGCAAAACCGAAAGGGGGAGTAAGAAAGGAGGTTTGTAAATTAGCACCTAAAATAACTCCATACCATAATAAATCAATTCCTAAAATTTGAGCGGCAGGGGCAAATAATGGGATAACAATGAATGCGATTTCAAAAAAGTCAATAAAGAAGCCGAGAATAAAAATCAACAACATATTAACTGCTAGAAATCCCCATACTCCACCGGGTAAGTTAACTAATAACTCTTCGATGAAGCGATCGCCTCCGATACCTCTAAATACTAAACTAAAAGCAGTAGAACCGAGCAAAATAAACATAACCATTGTGGTAATCAACATAGTTGACTTACAAGCCTTAACCACCATTTGCCAAGTTAAACGCCCATTTAACATTGCTAAAATCATAGCACCAAAAGATCCGATCGCACCTGCTTCTGTGGGAGTGGCAATACCCCAAAAAATACTACCTAAAACTAAAAAAATTAAAATTAGAGGAGGAAACATCGCCTGAGTAACCCTAACCCACAACTGTTTCCCACTTATTTTTCTCACCTCTAAAGGCAAAGCAGGAGCGCAATCAGGTCTTAACCATGCTACAATCAGCACATGAGCCGCAAAAACTCCCGCCATCAATAACCCCGGAATTAAAGAACCAATAAATAAATCCCCCACGGGTAAACCCAGTTGATCCGCCAACACCACAAGGACTACACTAGGAGGAATAATCTGCCCCAAAGTGCCACTAGCCGCAATCACTCCAGTTGCCAATTGTTTGTTATATCCATAACGTAACATGATGGGTAAGGAAATCAAGCCCATAGCCACCACCGTAGCCGCAACCACCCCTGTAGTAGCCGCCAATAAAGCACCCACCACCACCACCGCTAAAGCTAATCCCCCCCTCATCCTGCCGAATAAAATTCCCATCGTTTCTAATAATTTCTCAGCTATCCCTGTAGTTTCTAACATTGAGCCGAGAAAAATAAAATAAGGAATTGCCAACAAAGTATAATTAGACATAATGCCAAAAATACGAGAAGGCATTGCCGTCAAAAAAATGGGGTCAAAAACACCCAATAAACTACCAATCAAGGCAAAAACAAGGGCAACTCCTCCTAGTGAAAACGCCACAGGATAGCCCAAAGAAAGGAATACTAATGCCCCAACAAACATTAACAAACCTAACCAATCATAAGACATAATCTAAGACCCTATTGAAACAGAATAAAGTTTTGATAACTAAGAGTTTAAGGGAAACTAGAGAGAAATATAAAATAAACAATAAATTGAAAATTAATAAGATTTCTGAAACCTTGTAAATATATGTAAAGATTATTTAAAGACGTTAGGAAATAACCTCTACCATAAACAATAATTTAAAATTGTTAAAAAGCATTTATAGTAACCCGATTATTTAAAGAGCATAAAAATAGAAAATGAATATTGTAGTAGTAGGACTTTCTCACAAAACTGCCGCAGTGGAAGTAAGAGAAAAATTGAGTATTCCTGAAGCGAAAATAGAAGACTCCATTCGTCATTTACTCACTTACCCCCACATAGAAGAAGTTGCCATTATTAGCACTTGTAACCGCTTAGAAATTTATGCTGTAGTCAAAGAAACAGAGCAAGGGGTGAAAGAAATAACCCAATTTTTGGCAGAAATAGGTAATTTAGCCCTATTGGAGTTACGTCGTCACTTATTCATTCTTCTTCACCAAGATGCTATTCGTCACTTAATGCGTGTTGCCGCCGGATTAGAAAGTTTAGTTTTAGGGGAAGGGCAAATTCTTGCACAAGTAAAAACAACCCATAAACTGGGAATGAAATATAATGGTATGAGTAGATTGCTCGATCGCCTCTTTAAACAAGCAATTAGTGCAGGGAAAAGAGTTCGTACAGAAACCAATATCGGTACTGGTGCAGTATCTATTAGCTCGGCGGCAGTGGAATTAGTCGATACAAAAATAGAAGATTTATCCTCCCAGAAAGTTACCATTATCGGTGCGGGAAAAATGTCCCGTTTATTGGTTCAACATCTCTTAGCAAAAGGAGTTGAGGATATTATAATCGTTAATCGCTCCCATAATCGTTCTCAAGAATTAGCAAAACAATTTCCCCAAGCTAACTTAAAGCTACATCTGCTTGAAGATATGATGACCATGATTGCTCAGTCTGATATAGTGTTTACCAGTACAGGCGCAACTCAACCAATTCTCGACAAAAATAATCTTTCCTCTCTATCCATTAATCATTCACTGATGTTAGTTGATATATCAGTACCGAGAAATGTAGCTAGTGATGTAACAGAATTAGAATTTATTAAATCCTACAATGTAGATGATTTAAAAGCTGTAGTAGCACAAAATCACGCCAGTCGCCGAGAAATGGCAAGGGAAGCCGAAAACTTATTAGAAGAAGAAATAGAAGCCTTTGAATTGTGGTGGCAATCCTTAGAAACCGTACCAACCATTAGCTGTTTAAGAAGTAAAATAGAGCAAATCCGAGAGCAGGAATTAGAGAAAGCCTTATCGAGATTAGGTTCTGAGTTTGCAGAAAAACATCAAGAGGTAATTGAAGCCTTAACCAGAGGTATTGTTAATAAAATATTACATGATCCAATGGTGCAATTGCGCACCCAAAAAGACATCGAAGCCAGAAGAAAAGCATTACATACCTTACAGACTTTGTTTGACCTTGAAGTGTCTGAGCAGTTAATCTAAGTTGGGTTATTGGGGAGAAACGAGTTCGGAGTTCGGAGTTCGGAGTTCGGAGTTCGGAGTTCGGAGAGTTCGCTGTACTCATGCACTCCCTTCGGTCGTGAACGGAGTTATTAATTCTTAATTATTAAACCATTGCCTATTTCCTATTCCCTATTCCCTATTTACCTTTGCCCTTTTAACTTTGCCCCTTGCACTAATTGAATCAACCCTTGAAAGTGAGAGTTAAAGCCGCTTCTTTCCACCTGCCCATTTTTCTCAAAAGATTTGCCGCCTTCAGACGGTTTCCTGCTTTTAACCACGCCTCAATGGCTAAATCCCATTTATCTTCCCCTTGTTGTTCACATATTAGTGCCACTTTTTCCCAATTGTGCACTATACGCCAACATTGTTCTGCTTTTTCCCAGTCTAACCCTTGCTCATAACAAACCCCAGCTTTTGCTTCTTTATCTTCTATATCACTTTTTAACCATAAGTCTCCTGCTTTGTGCCATTCTTGGAGTGTCTCGTAGGCAGAGGCTTCTAAATCATATCTTCTTAACTGATGCCAACAGTCGGCGGTTTTTTGCCACAGTTGTGCTTTTTGATAACAGTAAGCCGCTTTCTCCCATTTTTCAATCAATTCCCATAACTCCCCTGCTTCTTGCCATTTTTCCTGTTTCTCTCTCATCAAAGCAACTTTTTCCTGATTACCTACTTTTTGCCAACAAGATTCTGCTAAGGCAAAAGATTGTAAATTTTCGTAAATTTTTGCACCATTTTCCCATTTTTGTGCTATGCAAAAGGCTTCTGCCGCCCTATCCCATTGATTTTGTTTTTCACACATAAAAGCGACATTTTCCCAATTGTCTAGTTTACGCCATAAATCTTCTGCTTTTTGCCAGTTTTCGGCTTTTTCATAACAAATAACGGCTTTTTCTTCTTCATCAATGGTTAGCCATGCTTTAGCCGCTTTCTCCCATTTTTCAATCAATTCCCACATTTGTGCCGCACCTTGCCAGTTTTCCCGTTTTTCTCTCGCTAAAGCAACTTTTTGCCAATCTTCCAGCATTAACCAACAGGATTCTGCTTTTTCCCAGTTTTCAGCATTTTCGTAGCAAATTCCTGCCTTTACTTTCGCTTCTGTGGATAACCAAGCCTCTGCGGCTTCTTCCCATGCCCCTTGTTTTTCACGCATTACTGCAACTTTTTCCCAGTCACCAAATTTTAACCAACAGAATTCGGCTATTTGCCAATTTTCAGCTTTTTCATAACAGCTACCAGCTTTTTCATAGGCTTTGATTTGTAACCATGCCTCTCCTGCGGTTTCCCATGTTTCTTGCTTTTCCCTGACTAAAGCAACTTTTTGCCAATCTTCTAATTTTAACCAACATGATTCGGCTGTTTGCCAATTTTCAGCTTTTTCATAACAGCTACCGGCTTTTTCATAGGCTTTGATTTGTAACCATGCCTCTCCTGCGATTTCCCATGTTTCTTGTTTTTCTCTAACTAAGGCAACTTTTTGCCAATCTTCTAGTTGTAACCAACAGGATTCTGCTGTTTGCCAATTTTCAGCTTTTTCGTAACAGCTACCAGCTTTTTCATAGGCTTTGATTTGTAACCATGCCTCTCCTGCAGTTTCCCAGATGTTTTCTTTTTCCCAGAGTAATGCAGCCTCTTGCCATTTTCCTTGTTGTTGATAGTTTTGGGCTAATTTTTGCCAATCTTTTAATTGTCGCCAACAGTTTTCTGCCAGTTTCCATAATTTTCCTTTTTCGTAGCAAATTCCCCCTTTCTCTAAGTCTGGTATTTTTAACCATGTTTCTCCTGCTTTTTGCCATTGGGATAACTTTTCCCATTCTTTAGCTGATTCTTGCCATTTTTCTTGTTTTTCACACATTAAAGCTACTTGTTGCCAGTTTTCTAATTCTCGCCAACATTCTTTTGCTTTTTCCCACATGGATATATTTTCATAACAATAGGCGGCTTTTTCGATAGGTGAGACTTTTTGCCATGCTTGGGCGGCTTTTTGCCATGCTTGTTGTTTTTCACACATTAAAGCCACATTTACCCATTGTTGAATTTGTCGCCAACATTCTTCTGCTTTTTCCCAATTTCTTGCTAGTTGATAGTCTTCTCCTGCTTGGTAATATTCTTTTAACTCTAGCCAAATATCAGCAGATTCTTGCCATTTTCCTTGTTTTTGACACAGAATAGCCACATTTTTCCAGTCTTGAAGTTGACGACAACAGGCTTCAGCTTTATTCAAGTCTCCTGCTTTTTCATAACATTCCATGGCTAGGGAATATTCTTTTTGTTTTTCCCATGCTTTTCCTGCTAAAGCAAATTGATTCAATTTTTGCCATAGTTTTCCTGCGGATTCATAGTCTTGTTGTTGATAGCAACAGAAAGCTACTTTTTCCCATTCGTTTAGTTGTCGCCATAATTTTTCTGCTTGTTGCCATTGGTTTAATTTTTCTAAGCATTGGGCGGCTTTGGCTTTTTCTTCAATTTTTAGCCATGCTTTAACAGCATTTTCCCAATTTTCTTTTCTCTCACAACAAATAGCTACTTTTTCCCACTGTGATAATTTTAACCAAGATGCGATCGCATCTTCCCAATTTTTTGCCTTTTCGTAACAAATAGCCGCTTTTTCAAATTGTTTTATTTGTAACCATGCCTCTCCTGCTTTTTGCCAAGACTCTAAACTTTCCCAGATAATTGCGGCATCTTGCCATTTATTTTGTGCCTGACAACAATAAGCTACTTGAGGAAGATTCTTTAACTTACGCCAACAAACCTCCGCCTTTTTCCATTCCATTCCCCATTGATAACACCGCGCCGCCTTCTCCAGTTGAGAAATTTTTAGATAGGCTTGTGCCGCTTTTTGCCACTGTTGTAGATGTTGCCATATTTTCCCCGCCTCTTGCCATCTATTTTGTCTTTCACAACAAATCGCTACTTTTTCCCAATGCTTTATGTTTTGCCAACATTGTTGTGCCTTTTGCCATTGAAAGACTTTTTCATAACAAACGGCCGCTTTTTCCCAATTACCTACTTGTTGCCATATTTCCCCTGCCATCAGCCATTGCTTTTCTTCCTCTCTAATTAAAGCCACCTTCTCCCAATCTTCTAGTTTTTCCCACATAGAAGCGATAAGAGATAGTTGTTGATGAAGACGATAATTTTTTTCAGCCTGAAGATAACACTCTTTTGCTTGAGAATAATTGCCTTGAATACGATATTCATCACCTGCTTTTTCCCACTCATAATTTAACTGTAAACATCGCAAATAATCTTCCCTTGCTTCACCTTTTTGATAACAGATACTAGCTTGATGAAATTCTTGATTATCTTCAAAATATTTACCTTTTTCCTGCCATTGAAATTCACTGAGATGATGCCATTTAGTCAACCATAATTTTTCTGCCACTTCTTGCCAACAGTTAACCGCTTTTTCCTCTTTCCCTAATCTTTGCCATATATCCCCCGCTTTTTCCCACTGATTTTCAACTTCTGCTTGATAAGCCTCCATCAATAAATAGTTGTACTCTAGGGAGTTATAAGTTAGATTTTCATTACTCAACTCTTGGCTATTGGGGAGAGATAAAAGGGGATTTGTTTCTTGCCTACTTTCAACATTTAGTTGTTGTTTATCCCTCATAATCTGATAACATTCTTTTGCTTGAAGAAACGCACCTTGATGATGATAAAACTTAGCAATGGTTTCAACGGTGAGAAAAAGAGAGGGTTGCCAAAAATCGTTTATATCCTCTGGGTTGATAGTGTGTAAATAATTTATTAAAGCAGGATATTGACTTTCTGGGTTAAATTCAGTTTCAGCAAAAATAATTTTGTGGTTAACACTACTCAAACACAAATAAAGATATTCGGATAAAAGTTTTTCTCCTTCTTGGTTATTTTGTAGATGTTGAAAGTAACTAAAAAAATTCCATAACAAAATAGTATCAAAAGTTAATCCTTCTAATTCATGGAGAGTGAGAATACGACTTAAGCTATTTGCTGAGGATAAGTTAAGTTTTTGTGATAGTTTTTCTTTTTCTAGTTGATGAGTAACAACAATACACTTATCAAAACCAAATGTTTTCCCTTTAGCAAAGATTTTTTCTTCATTAGAAATTAGTAAACAGCAGTCAGAATTATTTGTAAGGGGATGATTAATGTCTGGTGTTTCTTTTAACCATAGTTTGTTATTAATTAAGGCTTTGGTTAATTTAACTATTTCTTTGGAAGGAGTAAAACTGGCTTTTAATTTACTGAAATTAAGAATTGTCTCTGATGTTGTGTTGGTATATTCCCTTATTTTTTCTTGTAGGGTTGCAGAAGAATAAATTATTTTCCGAGAGTCATAGTTAAAGCAAAAGTTTTTTTCTGCGGTGGTTAATTGGCAAATTAATTTAAGACTAATTTCACTCCAGTGATGAATATTATCGCCATAGATATAATATTTCCCGATATTATCTTCGTGTAGATGAGTTAATAAATATCTACTTAAGTCGTTGTCATCCCAATAGTTATTTTCTTTTAACCATTGTTGATATTTTTCTGCTAGTTTATATATTTTTTTGTGATTGACATTGAGAGGGAGAAAACTATAGTTTTGAATTTGTTGTTGGTAGTCTTCTAAGGTAATTAATCCTTTTTCATTGATGGGATAAGCGGCATTTCCCTTGAGGAGATAATATATTTCTTGCCATAAATGCTTTGAGTCTATTTCTTCGAGATTATACTGGGTGCTAAATTTTTCTTTGAAGAGATGAAAATTAATTTGTTTACTTCTAACAAACTGGTTATTGTCTCCTTGATATGTTTCTGTTAATAGTTTTTTCAGTAATTCTGTAAGAGATAATATCTCTAGGTAATTATTTTTTTTTAAGGCTTCTCCTGTTAATTTTTTATAGTTGTTAATGATTTGATATTTATTTATTAAACTATCACTAATCAAAATAGTTTTTTGACTATCATTTTCTCTATTTTTAGCATTTAAAATGGCTTTAATTAATAGGATAGTTGTTTTACCTGTTTTTTTTATTCCCGATAATATCAGAGGATTTTTTTGATTAATATTTACAAATTCTTCTTGATTTAAAAATATATCCTTTTTCTTTTTATTTTGATTACTTAATAAATTACTTAATTTAACAAAATCATTATGATTAATTGTTAAATCTTTCTGATTAATTTTCAAACTTTCTTTAGTTTTGAAGTGGTTGATTGTTCCAGTATCTAAGTTATTATTAACAGGGTTATTATTAATATTAATATCGATAATACTGGTTTTCTCTAAGTCATTAGCAAAAGTAACAATTCTTTTTAATTTACTGCGATCGAATATATTGATAATTTTAAGATATATTTTCTGCTCATCAATAATTTTAGTTAAAAATATTTCTAATTTAAAAAAGTAATTTATTCGATAAATAATATTATTTTCTTGATATTTATTTATTTCTAATTGTATGGCAGGATTAATGATAATTTCTTCTAAAACATTGATAATATTATCAAAATAGATACTTTCTTCTAGTTTTTTTATTTTTTGGTATAAGTTATAACTAATTAATAGTAAATAATTATTCATCGCTATTATTCAATAAGTAATATCATAAAATTCTTTAATTAACCTACCACAAAAATGAACTAAAGCACTTATATTAAGGTTATGATATTTAGGGTTTATTAAAACTAATAGGTACAGTTTTTCATTTCATTTACCATTGCAAGAGTGCTGAAATTTTCCTATCCCTCGATACCGATAAGTTTTGTATCTCACCATAACTAAAATGGCTATAGTCAATGATAGTAGAGTATAGAAATAAAAACTAGCAATTCGGTATCTAGTATTTTGAATATATTTACTATTTTCAATTATCAATTGATTACAAGAGAGGATTTAGTTTTACCATTGGAGATTTTTCGGTAAAACCGATAGCTGATAGCTGACAATTAGGGCTTATAAAGCTAAGAAGGAAAAGTTTTATTTAACTCTTCAATTAACTCCTCTAATTCTTCTAAAGCCTGATTAACATCAAGACGAAGATTGCCTAAATCTGGTTTTTCTAAAAGTTGTTCTAATACTTCTTTTTTAGATGCGATCGCTCTTATTTTTTCTGCAATAATAGGTGTAGTCATGATGGCAAATAATTAATTTTTTTTGACAATATCATTCTAATATACACTCACTGCCCCCGCATAACTTTATCTAGGGGAGGGTAAGCAAAAGGAAAAGGGTAACAGTTTTCTTGTTGCAGAGCAATTATGACCTTGAATAATATAATAATCTTCAGATTGATATTACTATAGCATAATCTCAATTATTATCAACTTCAAATAGAGGACAATAACCATCGTGAGGCACAGTAAAACCATTAAGGGGAGATTCTTGATTATGACAATGTTGATTATCAAAATGACGACAGTTACCGCAGGATTCTGGATTTAGTTGTCTTCTCAAGAGACTATTTTGCTGTAGTAATTCCCGTTGAGATAATCCCCTTAAAACTAATTCTTCTCCTTGCCATCTTGCTTCAATTAAGCCTGTGTCAGCGAAATTTTGCCATCGAGGGTCTTTATTAATTTGTTCTGGTAAGGTAATAGTAACATAAGCCCCCGTTTCGTTCAATTCTCCTTCATAGTTATTTTGAGTGGTGATTTTTGGTTGCATGAATTGGGCGCCAATGGGTAAATCGACTTTTACCCCAACAGCAGGAGAATGGAGTTGATAGCGATTTTGTAATTCTTCTAAACTGGTTAAATCCGCTAGGTAATTGGGTAAACCGTGAACAAATATAATATGTTGAGGGCGTAAGTTATGAATGAGTTGGGTTGTATTTCTGCCGTCGCTATGTTCTGCTAAAAGATAGTCTTCGATAATTATTCTTTCTGGGTCATATTTTTGAGTTAATGACTTAAATTCATCAGTTTGCTTTATTTTTGATTGTTCTGGGATTAATATCAGCCATTTTTGTCCATTATCTTGACAATATTCCTGTAAATGACTTATTTTGTCTGTTAAAACGATACTTGGTTCAATAATTAATTGGTGACGGGCAGTATTTTTCGTTACCCGTCTCATGCGAGGTTTTATTTTATCATCCCAAAAAAGAGGTTGATGTTTAGCAAAATTCTGGACATTTTCGGGAAAATAGCCAATTAAATCTAAATACAAGTCACAAGCTGAAGCTAAGTCTCCATCTACCCATATATCAAGGTTTCTCCCTGTAAATTCATGATGCGATCGCAATAATTTCAGTAATTCTTGTCCTAAACCAAAGGTAGGTACAGGCATAATAACATTAACCTGAGATTCGATCGCAGTTTTTATTCTTGCCATCAACTGTTTTTCTTGGTGACGGCGATGGGGATGTCTGGCTGTGCCATAACTTCCTTCAATAATTAATATATCAGGATTTAAACCCCGTAAGCTATCCAGAGATAAACCCTCTACTAACTGTAGATTAGAAAGACAAAAATCTCCTGTATAGAAAATTTTATAAACCCTATCTCGATGATGATATTGAAATAAGAAAGCCGATGCACCTGGTAAATGGCCAGCAGGATACAATTCTACCGTTAAATCTGATTGTAAATGAAAAGGCGATCGCCAAGGTAACACTTGAGGAAAAGAAATGGAGGCAGAATCCTTTTTATCCAACCAATTAAGGGGTAATAACTTCCCTGTGACATCGCTGGTATAAATGGGCAAATCTGGGTAACACTGATGTAGAGCAAGTAACCCACGAGCATGATCCTGATGGGCATGAGTACAAAAAACCCAATCAAAAGGAGGTTGACCTTGATTAACTAATAAGCTAATATCTTCAACACCACAATCAAGTAATAGTCTATAATTACCCAGAGTAAGTTGTAAGGCAACCCCCTCGGTGTAATGCCCAACACCAAAGGGATAACAAGAAAAGCTAATTTCAGGTGCGGAAAATTTTTCTTGCCGCTTAATCATAAAAAAACTACTACTTTAATGAGCCGAACCGTTACCATCATAGTAATCGGTGTCATAGTAACCGTTTCTAGTACCGAAAAATAAAGCCGATACAATAAATAAGCCAGTTAAGATGACCATTAGCATTTTAACATCCATGATTGCTTAACACTCCGAGATATTTAGAACTGTTACTTGTATCATAAATCATTGTTTTCTCAGTTACCTTAGTTTGATATAAAATTTATTGGATTGTAGTAGGTAAGAGGCAAAGCCCTCTTTCTTTACCCCTTGCCTTTTTATTATTCCTCAATTGAATTGAATTAAAATTCCTCTGTAGCTAATAAATAAGCACTTAAAAAAGCTGATTCAACTTTACCCTGAAAACACCAATCCCCACAAACAGCTAATTGATTAGATTTATCCATATAGTATTTTTGAGTATTCGGTTTTTTTGGTAAGGCATAACGCCATAAATGTAAAGATTCGTATAAAATCCCCTCAAAATTATGAGATAAAACTTTTTCTGCTTCTTTTTTCAATATTTCTGCCACTAAATTACGGCCATCTCCATCGTGCTGTAATACTTCTTGATTAGAAGCTAAATTATTTTCCGCCCAATGAAAATTAGATTGAATAATTAAACTCAGTTGTTTACTCCTTGCAGGTTTACTACTATTAACCCCTATCCAACCTAAAATCGGATGCTCTAATTGCAAACCGTCAAAACCAAAATCTTTTTCCTCTGCGATAACTAAGATTAAACTATAGCAGGGATACATTTGCACTGATTCAATAGATGCGATTCCTCTGCAACCCTCCTCTGTCGAGACTAAATCTATGATATTGCTATGATTCTTAATTAAATCCCATGTTTGCATTGGCGGTGCAGTGATAATTACCCAATCATAATTTTCATGGTGGTTTGATTGTTCGTCAACTAAAATCCATTTATCTTCTTGTTGCTGTAAAGAAACGATACGAGTTTGTAAACAAATATTGATATTTAAAGCCATCTGTTTACATAAAGTATTCATGCTTGTAATAGGCAAATAACGACTTTTTTCCTCGGCAACTTCCTGAAAATTACCTTCTATCCAAGAAAAAAAACGTCCCTGCCATACAGTAATTGAAGAATTATATTCTTGCAAAAACTCTTTAAACAAAGGATCTTTCACCGTAAAATATTGACAACCGTGATCTAAATAACCCCATTCTGTTCTTCTGCTAGACATTCTACCACCAACCCCACGCCCTTTATCAAAAATATCAACAGAAAACCCTTTTTTACATAGGATTTTACCCACTGTCAATCCTGCCATTCCTGCCCCAATAACAGCAATTTTTTGTGTCATAATACCTGCTAAGTTGTGTGATATTTAAGATTGTACAAAAACTAATTCTATATTCTCAACATATTCTCAATTTCACTTTTTGAAAATTTATCAGTTAGAAAAAATTAAATGAGTATTTTTACTGATATTTATATCATGAAGTTTTTTTGCCCCCTAAAATTCAAGAAAATATGGAAATTATAATTAATTATTTATTTACAAATTAAATATTT
Organism: Cyanobacterium sp. Dongsha4; assembly: GCF_036345015.1. NCBI lineage: Bacteria > Bacillati > Cyanobacteriota > Cyanophyceae > Chroococcales > Geminocystaceae > Cyanobacterium > Cyanobacterium sp. DS4. Next base: position 1,251,355 of record NZ_CP084098.1, read on the forward strand.
TTTTGAATTCTCTTGAAAATAACACACTTTATCAAAAATAGTTATTTTTAAATTGTTTTGTGGCGATATTTGTAGCCTATTAATAATGCTGATTTATTATAAATTAATAAAAAATAGATTAATTAGACAAAAAAATAAATTACTAATAATTACTAATTATCTTTTAAAGAAAAACTATAAGCTCGATCGCAACTATTCTGTAAAGTATTGCAAAAAAATACTAATTTTTATAAAGAATCAATGTCAAAACACTAATTTCATAGAATAATAAAAAGTAGAGGGACTTAGATAAAAAGATAACTAAAAACCCAGAACAATTAAAGAAATATTCAAACGTTATCTATGAATTTGAGTTCACAACCGTTCTCATAAAATATTAGAAGCATGGGAGGTATAAGGTTATGAACATCATGAAAATGTTAGAAAATATGACTAAATATTTAACGGAAGGATTTGCCAGAATTTTTAGTCCTCCAGAAGAATCCCCTCCAGAAATTGGCGTACAACCTTTTGAATGCGCCCCTTATCGGGAAAAACCTTCTGCATAATCTCAAATCAAAAATTTTCATAAATTTAAAGATGGGGCAGTCTCTCCATCTAATTTTTTGTCAATACATATTAGTTTTATTGGTGTTGCTGATTTTCTATATGATTTATCATTTAGGTAGGATTAGGGAAAATAATTCACTAGGCAATAGTAATAATAAATATTTTGATGTCTCATGTCTCAATATAGGTTGTGGTAATATCTTCTAATAAAATAATTAGACCTAAATCTCTTATTTTCTGCACAGTTTTTTTCATTTTTTAATAGGATAATAGTTAGTTAATCGAGGAAAATCTTTCTTTTTTTAATATAATCAAAAATAAAGTAATATACAATAAATTAAATCAACTTTTAACCGTATATGTGAAATGTCATCAGAATTTAATTTTTTTCAAAATTGGTATCCTATTTTTCCGTTAGAAGACTTAGAAATAAACAAACCTCAATCTTTTACTTTATTGGGACAACGCCTAGTTATTTGGAAAGGAGAAAAACAAAAAAAATATCAGGTATTCTTAGATTTATGTCCCCATCGTTTAGCCCCTTTAAGTGAAGGGCGTATTGATGAAGAAACGGGAAATTTAATGTGTAGTTATCATGGTTGGCAATTTAACGAAAAAGGAATTTGCACTTGTATCCCCCAAGCTGAAAATCAGGAATTAGTTATCAAAAATCAACATAATTTTGCTGTTAAAGTTTTCCCTACCCGTGAAGAAAATGATTTACTTTGGGTTTGGGCGGATGCCAATACACCTGATTTAGCAGAAAAACAACCTCTACCTCTGTCACCGCAGATAGATAAAGAAAAAGGTTTTGTGTGGTCATCTATGGTAAGGGATTTAGAATATGATTGGCAAACTTTCATTGAAAATGTTGCAGACCCCAGTCATGTACCTTTTGCACATCACGGACTACAAGGTAATCGAAAACAGGCTCAACCGATTGCGATCGAAATTGTTAAATCTTCAGTAAACTTAATAGAAGCTCAAGTAAGCCGTCTATTTACCACTACTATTACTTTTGAACCTCCTTCCCGTTTAGAGTATGCCATTGGTTTTGGCGATAAAGGACAACAACTAGGACTGATAACCTATTGTATTCCCATAGAACCCGGAAAGTGCAGAATTGTTGCTCAATTTGCTCGTAATTTCGCCTACAGTCTTCATAAAATTACCCCTCGATGGTGGGAGCATATAAAAACTAGAAATGCGGTGCTAGATGGCGATATGATTTTATTGCACCAACAGGAGCGTTTTTTACAACAAAAATTAGCAGGAGAAAATTGGAAAAATGCCTATAAAATGCCTACCAAAGCAGACCGTTTAGTGATTGAATTTCGTCGCTGGTTTGATATTTATTGTGATGGAAAATTACCTTGGGAAAAAGTAGGATTTTCTAATTTTGAAAACTTAAAAATAAGTGATAATCGTCAACAAATTCTTGATCGCTATTCTCAACATACTAAGTATTGTAAAAGTTGTCGTAATGCTTTAAAAACTAACTATATTTTGCAAATAGTATCGATTGTTTACTTTATTTTATCACTGTCTATTACTGCTGTTTTACCTGATACTTATAGGATTAGTTGGGGACTTTATTTAATTATTACTGGTTTAATTTCTGTAGGTTTTTTTAGTTGGTTAAAATTTTGGTTTGAGCCTCAATTTTATTTTGTTGACTATATCCATGCAGATAAAAAATAGAATTATCAATTGGGAATTAAAAATTAAGAATTAGCTTCTCCCTAACACCCCAAGCCCCTATCTTTTCATTACTCCCCTAAACCTGATACCTGCCCTCATCTAATATTTTGAAACCCAACTGAGGTTAAACTATACTGCTAAAAATTCTTGGATTACTCTTTGGCTTAATTCTCTTGTTTTACCTGATGCAACTATTCCTCCTTTTTGCATCGCATAATAACGATCTGCTTGACGAACAAAATGTAAATGTTGCTCAACTAAAAGTACAGAAATACCAGTTTCTTTAATGATTTTTTTCACTGCTGTTTCTATTTCTAAGATAATTGATGGTTGAATACCTTCTGTTGGCTCATCTAATAATAATAATTGAGGTCTTCCCATTAAGGCACGTGCGATCGCAAGTTGCTGTTGTTGACCTCCACTTAAGTCTCCTCCCATACGATTGAGCATTGTTTTTAAAACAGGAAATAAATCAAATATTTCAGCAGGAATAACTTTTTTAACTTTGGTGTTATTGGGTAAGGCTTCTAAACCTAAAAGTAGATTTTCTTTCACCGTTAAACGAGGGATAATTTCTCGCCCTTGAGGTACATATCCAATCCCTAATTTTGCTCTTTTATCTGTAGTTAATTTCTGTAAAGGTTGCTCTTTAAAAATTAAATTTCCAGTCCGAGATTGCAATAATCCCATAATAGTTTTTAGTAGTGTCGTTTTACCTACCCCATTTCTGCCAATTAGACAAACCATTTCCCCACTATTAATACTTAAATCAACATTTCTTAATATATGACTTTCACCGTAATAAACATTCAAATTGGATAAATTTAACATCGTTTTTATTTTGGATTATGATTCAATTTATTATAAATTAATTATCTTTGCTTCTTATTCTTTTGAATTAGTTTTTAGATTATTTATAATTGTGGCTAACCTCTCCGAAGGTAATTGCAATAAATCTAGTAATTCTTGATAAGCTAAATTTTCTAATTCATTCATCTCATGATCCTGTAAAATTTGATAGCTTAATTCTAAAACCTGTTCTTTTTCATCATCTGTTTCCAGTAAAGGAATTAAATCAGCAAGGGGGATATTTTCTGCTAAAAAGTTTCTTAATTCCTCTTTAAAAATATCTTCTTCTTCTGAAGATGAAGCAAATTTTTGACTTAAGTTGTTAATAATTAAATCCTGCTCTTTTGGGGTTAAATTAAAATCTGACCAACCTATTGTTGCCGCAATTCTTGCCCATAAAATTTGATTATTATCAAGGGATGTTTCTTCACCTAAATAAACTTCAATTACACGAGGATTGTTTTGAATTTCATTCATGTTGCCCTCACAAAGAACTGTACCTTGGTGCAATACAGTTACACGTCTAGCTATTTGTCTGACAAACTCCATATCATGCTCTATAACGATAATAGAATGGCTTTGAGCTAAAGCAAGGAGCAAATTACCCACATTTTCCGTTTCCTCGTCAGTTAAACCAGCTACAGGCTCATCTACTAATAATAAATCAGGGGATTGAGCGACTAACATACCGATTTCTAAGCGTTGTTTTTCTCCATGAGAAAGTAAAGCGGCTTGTAAATTTGCTTTTGCCGTCAAACCAATGGTTTCTAATAGACTAGCAAGACTATGTCTATCTTGTTGATTAGCTTTTTGAAAGAGGGTGGAAAAGACATTTTTATTTCTGTTAATAACTAAATCTAAATTTTCTTTTACTGTTAAATTCAGATAAACTCTAGGTGTTTGAAATTTTCTACCAACACCGAATCTAGCTATTTGATGTTCGCTCATTTTTTTGAGATTTTTTCCCTTAAAATAAACGTTTCCTTCTGTTGGTTGAGTTTTTCCAGTAATAACATCGAGAAAGGTGGTTTTCCCCGCTCCATTAGGTCCTATAATTACTCTTAATTCTCCCTTCTCCATTTTAAAGTTAAGATTATTTAACGCCTTAAAACCATCAAAACTTACGCTTAAATTGTCAATTTCTAATATTGTTTCATTCATTGAAAAACTATATTTAATTTTGATCTCAATATAAATAGGAACTATAATTGTTGGCAATAGTCTATTTCGGTAGTGACTGTTACAAAAACTGAGATAAGTGTTGTAGCATTGAATAAAAGAAAAAGGACAATGAAAAAATTTTTTTAACAATCCAGCAATATAAAAACTAACCATCACTATTTTAGTTAGATATTTACTATAAATATAGCTAAACTTTTAGTCTAAATTTAATAGATACTAAATCATGAAAAAACAGATTATTTTTTACTTTTATATATTTTTATTTGGCATATTTAACTTAATATTTAAAAATATTTTTATTGCCTATTCTTTCTCTTTATCCTCAAATAATCTCATAGCTAAGGATACAGATAATTTTACAAAAATTGGAGAAGCATTGGGGGATTTAGATAATGATTCAATCCCTGAAAAAGTTATTGTTTATGATACTGGTAAAGAAACTGAATTTGGGACACAAAGGGATATTTATATTTTCAAAAATACAGAAGACAGTTGGACTTTATGGTATAAGAATACAGGAGCTGTACTTCCCAGTCAACACGGTGGTGTTTGGGGAGATCCTTTTCAAGAAATAAACATAGACAATGGAGCAATAAAAATTTATCATTTTGGTGGTAGTCGTTATAAATGGCAATATATACATCAATATAAATATATTGAAAATGATTGGAAATTAATTGAAGCAACAGTGGAGTTTGGAGCTTTTTGTGATTACGATGAAACTCTTAATTATGATTTAATTACTGGAAATATTATCTATAAAAAAGAACAAGAAAAGTGCGATCGAGCTAATAATATTAACCAAGAAAAAGAAATTATAGAGTTACTAGAATTTACTCAAAAACTCGAACAGCTACCCAATATGAATGGATTTTATCCCGGTAATAATGAAATAGTGATTCCTCAGAATAACAATACTATTTACTATTAAATTTGGTAGCGATGATTATGATTCACAAAAAACAATTTATTATACTGTTATATTATCGTTAAAATCTAACGAAAGCAAATAGAATATTCATCGTCATGATTAATAAATTTCTTAATACAGTCATTGATGCTATTAATGATTTAATTGCAGATACTATCAAAATTATACCGGGGTTAATAGGTGGTTTAATCGTTATTTTTCTTACTCGCTATATTGCCCATTGGACAGAAAATTTTGCTAATCAAATAGCGATAAAAACCATTAAAAGTAGATCATTACAAATCTTATTTACTAAATCAATTTATATAACCACATGGGTAGTAGGTATTTTTCTTGCCGCAATTATGTCATTTCCCGGACTAAGTTTAGGCAATGTTATCGGTGCGCTAGGATTAGGCTCAGTTGCTATTGGTTTTGCATTTCAAGACATTTTCAAAAACTTTTTAGCAGGTATATTACTCTTATTACAAGAGCCATTTAGGATAGGAGATGAGGTTGTTGTACAAGATTATCAAGGTTTTGTGGAACATATTGACATTCGCACCACCACTATTCGTACTTATCAAGGGGAAAAAATATTGATTCCTAATGCCACTATATTTACAAATTCCGTTCAGGTTAGAACCGGTTACGATAGAAGAAGAACAGATTTAGGAGTGGGAGTGGACTACAATACTTCCTTAGCTCAAGCTCAAAACTTGCTATTCGATGTTATAACCAGTCTTGATGGAGTTTTAAAAGAACCTAAACCAGAAATTGATTTAATCAACTTTGGTGATAGTTCTATTGATTTTGTCGTGCGTTATTGGACTTCGCCTCAACAAAAAACAGTTAGGTATATTCAAACAAAAGCTATTATTGCCATTAAAAAAGCCTTTGATAACGCTTCTATTACCATCCCCTATCCTATTAGAACCTTATACTATTTCGATCAAGATAAATACAGTGATTACATTCCTAATCAATAACAAAAACGAACCTTAACCGTTGCTAATATATGATAAAATATCAAATTGTCTTATAACAAATAGGAGTTTTAAAAATGTCTGGAATTATTGCTTACGCAGGATTTATCATCGCTTTTTCCGTTATTGCCTTAACTCTATACTACGGATTAAAAGCAGTTAAATTTCTCTAAAAAACTTTTTTTCATTGATTAGTGAATATTAATTCATTGATCAGTGAACATTAGTACTATTTTAGAAAATTAAAAAGGCTACCCCATTTTTATCTTAAATATTCAAATATTCTCATCAATGTGAGAAATTGTCAAGAAAAAAAACGGAAAAATTGACAGTCAAAATTAAATCTTCTATCCTCAAAGTAGCGAGACTATAAGTTAAGAAAAAACAAAGGCTAATTAGAGTGAGGAAATGACAAGTCAACGCCCCCCAGAATCTGAATCTAACCAAGAGTCGTCAACCACCATTACTCAGAAAGTATTTTCTGCCATTCAACAACCTCGTAACCAAATTATTGCCTTAGCCACCCTAAGCACAATGGGAGTAATAGGTTATTTTGGGGGGAAATGGGTATTAACTCAGTTTATTCCCGACAGATTAGAAACCGAATTAGAAAAACTGTTAGCCAGAGATGTCAATATTGGAGAGATAAATAACTTTTCCTTTTTCCATCAATTAGTTGTTAATGATATAAAAATTCCCCCTACCATTGATGATCCTAGTTTTATTAACATTTCTGCCGCTAAAATAGACTTAGACTTATGGTCATTAATTTTCCGTCAGCGTTTACCCATACATATCATTGCTGATGATGTGGAAGGTTATGCCCAACTAGACACTTTAATTCCACCTTCAGAAGACGAAAAACCCTTACCCAAATCTTTTCTTTTACCTTCCTTACCCATTACCGCCGAAGTCAATCTTCGTTTACAAGATACACTTATAAAAATCACTCCCAATGCCGAAACTCAACCAGTGGAGTTAGACAGCAAAGGAAAATTACAGTTAATTTATGATCAAGAAACTCAACCCCTTAACTATAATATAGAAACTCGCCTTAATAATAGTAGCGGATTAATTACCCTAGAGGGGAAAACCTTATTAAGCAATACCCAGAGTGAAAACAAGTTAGATATTCGCAATCTTTACCTACCCGAAGTAGCTGGTTTAATTCCTCAACTCCCTCTAAATCTTCAAGAAGGGAGAGTCAATGCTAATCTCAAAACTCAAACGACTTCTTTACCCGAATATTTGGCTTCTGATATTCAAGGAAATGTAAAAATAGAAGATGTGAGGGGAAAAGTTATTCCTTCTCTAATTAGCAAGGAGGAGACATTTATTAATTTACCTCTGATGGCGAAAGAGTTTACTGCCAACACTCAATTAACCATTACTGACTCTCAAACATTAATTATTGATGAAGCAAGACTTAACTGGGAAGAAATTAAAGCTGTTGCCAAAGGAGGGGTTAGTTTAAATAATGGTTATAATCTTTCTGCCAGTATTAATCCTTTACAGTTGAGTAGGTTATTCCCTCTTCTAAATATCAAATCAAATCTTGCCTTGGATGGTTTAACCGCAACCAATGTCACAGTAACAGGAAATATTGACAACCCTCAAGTTAAAGGAAATTTGAGAATCAAAGATGGTTTAGTGGATAAAGTTGCCATCGATACTATTGATACTAAGTTTACAGCTAACTTAGATACCGTTAATGTTAATGCTGTAAAAATCCAACCTCAAGCAGGAGGGGAGATAGTTTCTCAAGGTTTATTAAATATTAACTTACGCCCAACAATTTTTGAGGGGAAGGCTTTTTCTCTCGGTAAAATTCCCTTAAATTTTCAATTCACTGCTAACTTATTACCCACTGCTATCCTTGAAAAATATAATATCTCTCCCTTTGGTATTAATTTAGGTAATTTATCAGCGAGGGGAAGTCTCACGGGAAATTTAGATAATCCATTAGGAAAAGTGGCTTTTTCTCTCCCTAATATAGAAGGAGATACTTTGAATAATGTGAGTGTCGAGGGGGAGTTGTTAGTTAATGCCAATGAGGTAGAAATAGTTAACACCGCTTTGATAACAGATAACAGTCAATTAAATGTTAATGGTAATGGTAATTGGCGTAATAATAATTGGTTAGTTAATGTCACGGGGAATAATTTTTATCTCACTCCTTTTGTTAATCAGTTATGTCAAAATCTGACGGCTTGTGTTGACTCTTCTATAAATACTATTCTTCCTCTCGACGTTGCTAGTTTAGATGTTGATTTGCAGGGGAATTTCTCTAACTGGAATCTGACTCATATTGATGGTAGAGGAGATATTCAGTTAGTGGTGAATAATGAGGGTAATCTCAATTTAGATACTCGATTAAGTAATGGTAATTTACGAATAACTGGTAATGGCAATGATGTGGCTTTCAATCCCTTACTTCCTTCTCTTTCCAATAATGTCAAATTAGTCAGGGGCGATTTTGAGTTATCTACCAATATTGATGAGTTGTTAACGGCTAATCAAAATAACTTTGATAATCTTCCTTCTAGTTTAAATATAAATGCCGATACTCAGTTAATGATTGATGATGGAGTGGTGTTAGCTAATTCTGTTGTTAATGAAAATCAAACAAAGATTAATCTTGACGTTAGTCAGCTTCCATTAAATAATATCATCAATAACCTTCCTGCTCAAATTACCTCCAGTCAAATCAGAATTAACTTAGCCACTGCGGAATTATTCCTATTAACTCAACAACCTTTTAACTCAGAGACTATCACAACCTTAGATAGTTTAACCGTTAATGCTGATGTGAGAGGAGAATTTGCGGGAGGAAGACTATCAACAGAAGCAGTAGTCAAAGACGGAATTTTATCCTTATCAGGGGAAACAGAAAATATCGTCTTATCCCAACTCTTACCGAATCTGAAGAATACCAATCTTAATAATATTCAAGCAGAAAATATTAGAGGAAACTTTCAACTCAAAGCCGGTGTATCAGAATTAATCACCTTCGGTAAAAACTATCTCAACAATCAAAATATATCCTTAGCCTCTCTTCCTAGTTTAAATATTAAAGGTGATGGAAGATTAAATATAGCAGGAGGAGAAGTCAAAATATCAGGCAATCTGAGAGGGAATCAATGGCAAAGCAATATAGATACCCAAAATCTTAACATCGAAAAAATTGCTTCTCAACTTTCCTTACCCTTCCTTAATAATAATGATAGTTTTAACCTCGCCTCTCTTGGTAATCTAAATACCAGTATTAACTTAGGTGGTAGTCTGACGGATTTATCTTTTGATAACCTATCTTTACCTATTACTATTCAACCCACCAAGATTAATATCGGTGATAATCTTGTTACCCTTGCAGGAAATTTTCTTTTAATTAATCCTTTCACCCAACCTGATATAAATAACCTCCGACTGCAAGTAACAACAAAAGCCAATTTAGCAACCCTTCCCCTTAACAGTCTTCTTGCTTCCCTAGATGAAAATAATAATAAGGGTATTAACTATCTTCCTTCAGAAGTTAACTTAAATGGTATCGCTAAATTTAATGGCGTTATAACCGCTAACAATGTCTTAACTAATCCCCTCGGTTTTAACTTAATAGGAGATTTAAGTCTCAATAACTTTGCTTTTAATCAAATAGCCTTTGAATCTTCCCTCTCAGGAAAAGTTAATGTTAATCCCCGTGAGAAAATAGCTGTTAATCTTAAAGGTAAGGAAGACATCATCGCTACCAGCTTAATTAGAAAGGATTTAACTTTACCCAATCAAGCAACTATTCCCTTTACTCTTTCTTCTATTACTATCAATCAACAAGATAACTTTTTCTTAGAAGGAAAACTAGCGGAAAATAATCAATTTATCGCAACGGTAAAAAACTTATCCTTAGAAAATTTGGCTTTACAACCAGTGGCTAACTATGGCATCAAAGGCAAATTAAAGGGAGACTTTAGCAGTCAGTTAACCCTTAACTTAAATGATTTCACCGCCGAGGGAAATATTGCCATTAATAATCCAGCCATTGGGGTAGTGGAAGGAAAAGAAATTAAAGCAGATTTTAACTATCAAAATAATATCGCTCAATTAAATCAAGGAAGGTTATCATTTGCTAATACGCAATATGATTTGAGTGGCAAAGTTAATCTCGTTACTCAGGAAATAGAAGGCAAAGTTAACTTACAAGGAGAGATGGAAGATATTTTTTCCACTCTGAGAATAACCGATGTTGCTAGTGTCTCGGCTTTATGGCAACAATTACAAAATCAAGACACCTTCTCCTCGGCGGATAATATTCCTTCTCAATCTATCGGTAATAGTGATGATAGTATCAAAACCCAAGTTAATTTACTCACTCAAGTTGATAAACAAATCCAAACCCTAGCGAGAAAAGTTGAATCAGGAAGCATTCCCAATGATTTAGATATTCAAGGGAAATATCAAGGGGAAATTCTTATCGCTGGAAAGTTAACTAATCCCGAAATTCAACTAGATTTTGAAGGCAATCAATGGCAGTGGCTACCGCAACAAAACTATCCTGTGATTCTTGATTCTTTAGGCTTAGTAATGAAACAAACCCAAGCAATAGCTATTCCTAAACTTGCTATTAATGCCAATTTTGTCAATAATAATTTAACCTTAAAACCTTTTCTTTTAAATATCGGTGGAAGTGAAGTTGCTTTTGCAGGAAATTTATCTTTAGATAGTCAAGAGGGAGAATTTAAAGTTGCTAATTTACCCGTAGATTTTATTACAGATATTATCTCTTCTCCTTTGGATGTGGATGGTTTAATTAATGTCAACGGAAAAATCACAGGTAATCTGTTAAATCCTTCCATTGTCGGTAATTTTGCTCTTAATAATGCAGCCGTAGAAGGTTCAATTTTAGCAAACCAAATTCTCGCTGATTTTCAATATCAGAATTATACTTTAAGTGTGGAAAGTAGTCAACCAGAATATTTACAGTTTAAGGCAATTTTACCCTATTATCCTTTAATGGAGTTGGATAAACCTGCTTTAATTAGTTTAAATTTACGCCCAGAATCGAGAGGGTTGGTTAAGGGATTAACTCAAGGAAAAATAGATTTGGTTGATGGTGATTTTCAAGGAAATTTAGAAATAACTACCGCTTCTTTAAATCAATTGGTAAATAATTTTAATTTTGAAGATATTGCCGTTAAAGGAAATCTTAATTTTGAAAATACTCAAATTAAAACAAGTTTAATAGATGAATCAATTTTCTTGACAGGAAATATTAATTTACAAGAAAATAGGGTTATTAATGCTGATAATTTACTCGCAAAAGTTAATCAAACTGAGGTTAATATTAATGGGAATCTACCTGTTTTTAATTCAAATAATATTCAGGGTGATAATTTAATAGTAAATATTCCTCAACAATCTCTGAATTTAGAGGGTTTATATTCAGGCAATATTGATGCAAATATTGAAATAAATGGCACTGCTTTCTATCCTAAAATTGGTGGATATTTGGCGTTAAATAATGGTAATTTTACTATTCCATCTCAAGAAAGATTGTCATCTTTTAATAATAGTAAAAATTCTGGTTTAATTGCTAATAATTGGCTTAATAGTAATCCCTCAAGTAATAGAAGTAATGCTATTATTCAACCAAATTTAGATAATTTTCAACTAAAATTAGTTAACTCACAATTAGCTCAATGGGGGTTCTATCGCTTTCTTTTTGAAGGTGATGTGGAGGTTAATGGGAATCCTCTTGATTTTGAAAACCTAAGAGCAAATGGGGCTGTAAACGTCCGTAGGGGAAATATTTATATAGGGGGTGCAAATCCTTTACCTAATGCCGTGTCAGGGGTTGGTTTTGGTGATACTACTTTCTTTTTATCTCGTACTAATGAGAATAGAATTGTGTTTGATCCTAATGATAGTATTCTTAATCCCAGTATCGATATAGAAGTACAGGCAGATATAGTGGATTATTCTCGTCAATTACCTGTTACAGGTAGCAATGAAATTGCAGATCCCATTGTTAGGGGGGGGAGAGGAGATAATATTCAAGTTGTTTTAAATATTGATGGTGAATTGGGTCAACTGTTACCAGTATTGTCGAGTCAAGTTAATCAATTTTGCTACTTGCCTACTTCTGAAACTCTTATCGGGGATAAAATTTCCTCTGAGCGCTTAAAAGAAGTAGAAACTTGCGTCAATTTAGCGGTTTTAAATCAGCAGGGAGCTAATTTTAATTTATTTAATTCTCCGATTGTTTCTCTCAGTAGTACTCCTAATCGTAGTGAGGGGGAATTGATTAATTTGATTGTGGGAGGTCAATTAATTAATATTGCAGACCAGTTACAAAATTTGAGTGGAGAACAATTGTTTGAAAATGGTTTAGTACAATTTTTCTTAGTACCCATTGCTAATAATTTAAGTTTTGGAGTAAATGAAAGAGTTAGTACTTGGGGAAAACCTTTAGGAATGAAAGATTTGCGTATTTTTCCTCTGGTGGAGGGAGTTTATGAGGTGCAGGAGAAATCTAGCGTTTCTGTATCTTATGATTATATTTATGGGGAGTTCAAAGTACGTTATCAGATGCAGTTTTAAGTTGATGTAATTTGAGTCAAATAGACAAAACTATTCTTGGTAGGTGTCGGGTGTCAAGTTGTAGGTTTCAGGTTACTGGTGTTAGGGTGTTAGGGAGAAGTTAATTAAACACTTTTGTCCCTTGCCCTTTTCATCATCACTCATAGATGAAAATTTATCCTGAACTCAGGTTATTTATAATAAATTTAGAATAATATTTGAGTAATAATTTAGTTTATGAAAGCAATTTTAATGACTGAAGCTGGGGGAGTGGATGTTCTGCAATTAAGAGATATTCCCACTCCACACATCAAAAGTCCTACGGAAATTTTAGTTGAGTTGAAGGCGGCAGGGGTTAATCCTATTGATACAAAAATTAGAAAGCGTGGTAGTTTTTATCCTGAATTTTCTTCTCCTGTTTTAGGTTGTGATGGTGCAGGAATAGTTGTAGAAGTAGGCGATGGGGTGACAAGGTTTAGGAAGGGTGATGAAGTGTATTTTTGTGTTGGTGGCTTAGGGAAGCCTGAAACGGGAAATTATGCTCAATATACTGTAGTTGAGGAGGATTATGTTGCAAAAAAACCTCAATCTCTTTCTTTTGCGGAAGCGGCTTGCGCTCCTTTAGTGTTAATTACGGCTTGGGAAGCTATTTGCGATCGCATCTCTTTAAGTGCTAATGATAAAATTTTAATTCATGGTGGAGCAGGGGGAGTTGGTCATGTAGCTATTCAGTTGGCAAAATTGAGAGGAGTAGAAGTAGCCACAACGGTGGGTAATCTTGATAAAGAAAGATTAGTGAGAAAATTGGGGGCAGACTATCCTATTCTTTATAAACAACAAGATTTTATCAGTGCAATCATGGATTGGACAAAGGGAAAGGGAGTAGATGCGGCTTTCGATACTGTGGGGGGGAAAACTTTTTTTGATACTTGTCAAGTAGTAAGGGTATATGGAGATATAGTCACAATACTTGAACCAGATTGCCATAGCTCAAGTTTAAAAACAGCCCGTAATCGTAACTTAAGAATCAGTTTAGAGTTGATGCTAACTCCCGCTTTGATGAATTTACAAGAAGGGTTGAAACATCAAAGAAAAATTTTAGAACAATGTGCAGTGTGGTTTGATGAAGGGAAATTAACCATACATTTAGAACATACTTTTCCGTTGGAATCAGCGTCGGTAGCCCATCAAATGATTGAGTCTGGTTCAACCACTGGAAAAATAGCCCTGATAATTTAACTTTGGTTCACCTGAAGAATATCGAATAAGGGGAGGTTTCAGGTGTCAGAGTATTTAGAGGAGGAGAGAAGGAAAAACAAGTAATGAATGAGTAATGAGGTATTCAGAGTTAGAAATTATTAATTATCACTATCAACTATTTACCATTGCCTGTTGCCTATCAGCGTCGCTTTATGAATCAAAGGTGGTGGGGAATGCCCACCTTACCATTATTTTTATCTACGCCAAGAAACTTTGGGTAATATTTGCTCCATATCTACTCTACCTTTATATTTATTAGCAAAGTTAAGTAAGGAGTCAAGGAGAGAATCAGAGAGATAATGAGGTTGCAAACCTAAATCTAAGAGTTTAGTGTTTTTAGCATTGAAATAGTGATCCTCTAATTCTACTCGGGGATTTTCTAAATTGTTAATTTCGACTTTTAAGCCTAAAGTTGCCCCAGCTTTTTGCACCATGGTGGCTAAATCTTTGATACTGAATAACTCGGTAAATTGGTTAAACACTCTAAATTGTCCAGCCTCCGCAGGATTTGCGATCGCAAGTTCCATACATCTGACAGTATCACGAATATCCAAGAAAGCACGAGTTTGTCCACCTTTACCATAAACAGTAAGAGGATGTCCGATAGCCGCTTGAATACAAAAACGGTTTAAGGCAGTACCAAAAACACCATCATAATCAAGACGGTTAATTAATAACTCATCCATGCCTGTTTCTTCGGTTAAAACCCCATAAACCACCCCTTGGTTTAAATCGGTGGCACGAATACCCCAAATTTTACAAGCAAAATGGATATTATGACTATCGTGTACTTTACTTAAATGATAGAAGCTACCGGGCTGTTTAGGATAAGGTAAAATATCCTTACGTCCGTTATGTTCAATTTCGATATAACCTTCTTCAATATCAATATTAGGAGTACCATATTCCCCCATAGTACCTAACTTAACGAGGTGAGAGTCGGGAAACTCCTCTTTCATGGCATAGAGAATGTTTAAAGTACCTACCACATTATTAACTTGGGTAAATACAGCGTGTTCTCTGTCAATCATTGAATAAGGGGCGCTACGTTGCTCCCCGAAATGTACAATAGACTCAGGCTCAAATTTGCGGAAAGCCTTAATTAAGAAATCATAGTTAGTAATATCACCGACAAAAAGCTCAATTTTTTTACCAGTTAATTCATACCAACGATTAATTCTTTTTTGAATAGAGGCAATGGGAGTTAAAGTATTTACACCTAATTTATCATCCCAGTGACGACGGCCTAAATTGTCTAAAATAGCAACATCATAACCTTTATTAGAGAGATGAAGGGCCGTTGCCCAACCGCAATAACCATCCCCGCCTATTACTAATGCTTTCATTGTGACTATTTTTCTTGTTATTATCTCAACATATTTAGGTTAATGTACCAAATTATTGACACAAAAAAGATCATTTAATTAAGATTTTTATTAACCTTTGCCCCTTGCCCCTTGCTCATTGCCCTTTTAACTTTGCCTTTTAACCCTTACCTATTGCTCTTTGTATGACTTGTTGGAGAAGTCTATTGATAACTCATGGGGTCAAATAGAGACACTATCCAACCTAATTTTATCGCTTCTGAGATGCGATCGAGGGTTTCTTCTCGACTAAAACCAAAATGAGTTTCTTCCTGAAGAATAGCGGTAACGCTTAAGTGTCCATTGCAACTTCTTAACAAACGGGCTTCATCTTCGCTAATGGTTCTTATTTCCACTTGATTATCAGGTTTGCGCCAAATCAAATAAGGCTTTCTTTCTCCTGCAATGAGGTGTCTGGGTTCAATGGGGCATTTATAGGCTTTGGTGAGGGGAATTAAGCAATAGCAAGAAAAAGGAATGCGAGTACCATGTTCTAATTTGGGGCGATAACCATGAAGTTTTTTTACTCGGAGACGGTGTAATAATTCCTCTGGATCATTTTTTCTCAAAGTAGGGGCGGTTTCTGCTCTTCTTAATCGCCATTCGGTGAGAGCAACATCAATTAATAGTCTTGACCAATCGATCTTTTGTTCTTCTATAGTGGGTATCAAAGGCTCAAAAAATTCTGGTTTAACTACAGTGAGATAATCCATAAAACTATTGGCATAGTCTAAAACGGTGACATTATCACAATGACTATGAAGGTAAAAATCATCCACAAAGCGATCGAATAATTCTGCTCCCATAATCGCTTCACAGGCAGGAAATATCTCATGAAAAGGTGCGATCGTTCTCGTTCTAGCTCTATTTAAGTATAAGTCTAAAACCTCTTCTGTGTTTCTGTGATGAGCGGGAATAATAATACTTTCTAACCAAGGAGAATTTTTGTCTGCTCTCAAACTTTTGAGAAATTGCTGTTCTAGCTTTAAAAGAGTGGGTGATTTCATGAAATTTTAGGAATATTAACCAATGTAAAGAAGAATGGATATTTTATAGACCAAGTTTATCATATGGATTCGGAAGAAAATAATTAAGCAATGATTAAAATCAGGGAAAATACGGAAAACAATACCTAGATATTTTCGGTTTTCTCCCCCCATTAAATAAGAAGGATATGACAAGATAAAAATAACAGTTGAAGATTAAATAAATATCAATTGAAGCAGAATTTATTAGGAAGTAAAAATATGGCTATTGTTCGTTTTAATCCTTTGTATGAAATTAATAGCTTACATCGTCAAATGAATCGATTACTAGATGAAATAACTGCATGGGATGATACTCCTAATTCTTTGGTTAAACCCGCAGTGGAATTGTTGGATAACAACGACAGTTTAATGCTTAAAGTTTTAGTACCCGGAATTGACAAAAAAGATCTTGATGTCAGTGTTACCCGTGATAGTGTAAAAGTAAGTGGTGAATACCATCGTCAAGAGGAAAGTAAAGATACTGGTTACTACATTTCTGAATTTAATTACGGTAAATTTGAACGGACAATTAATTTACCATTACCAGTCAAAAATGACCAAGTAAAAGCAGAATATAATGACGGTGTCTTAACGTTAATTCTACCAAAACTTGAAGACGAAAAAAATAAGGTATTTAAAGTTAGTTTAGGAGCAGAGGAAAAACCAGCTTTAGAATCAGAAATTAATGGCTAATATTATTCTAAAAAAGGTTTAATGCTTACTAAATAAATGACTAATTTGCCTGTCTCAAAAAGACAGGTTTTTTTTATGAAAGTAATAGGTAACGAGTGTTCGGAGATTTTAATTCCTAAAACTATCAACTATTAACCATTGCCCATTTCCTATTCCCTATTCCTCTCCCAAATGAGAAATCATCTCTAAAATCAGCAACGCCAAATTTAGATGCAAAATAACCATAAATAAAATGCAGAAAAAAGAATACTTTGGATGTTCAGTATCAGAAGATACATTTCTTAACAAAATCTGGTGACAAGATTAAACACACAAAATCCGAGGTTGTATATATTGATTAGTTCTAGATGATAAGTGAAAAAGTTACCACAGTTTGCCCTTATTGCGGTGTTGGTTGCGGTTTAGAAGTTCAGCCCCCTGCTTCTCAAGGAAAAGCGACAAATAGAGATTCTGAGGGTACTCCCATTTGGAAAGTAATGGGCGATCGCACCCATCCTTCTAGTTTAGGAAAAGTTTGTGTGAAAGGAGCAACGGTAACAGAAGCGATCAATAAAAGTCGTCTTAAATATCCTTTATATAGAGAAACACTACAGCAAGATTTTCGACAAATTGACTGGGAAGAAGCCTTTAACCTAATTGTTAAACAAATTCAGTTAGTGAGCAAAACTATCGGGGTTGATGGTATTTGTATGTATGGCTCAGGGCAGTTTCAAACAGAAGATTATTATGTTGCCCAAAAATTACTTAAAGGTTGCTTAGGAACAAATAATTTCGATGCCAATTCCCGTTTATGTATGTCCTCGGCGGTTTCAGGTTATATGGGCAGTTTTGGGGCGGATGGTCCTCCTTGTACCTATGAGGATTTAGAATTAACAGACTGTGCTTTTTTGGTGGGAACGAATACCGCAGAATGTCATCCCATCGTTTTTAATCGTTTACGGGCATATCATAAGAAAAATCGTCATGTTAAAATGATTGTGGTTGATCCTCGTCGTACAGCTACCGCAGAAGCGGCGGATCTTCATTTAGCTATTAAACCCGGTACAGATATTGATTTATTTAATGGTATTGCTTATTTATTATTACAGTGGGGTGCGATCGATACTTTTTTTATTGATGAATGTACAAGGGATTTTCCTGCCTATGCAGAAGTAATTAGTAATTATCCTCCTCAAATTGTTGCCGATAAATGCGGTATTGAAGTTAAAGATTTAGAAATTGCCGCCCGTTATTGGGCAGAATCGGAAAAGGTGTTATCTTTATGGTCGATGGGGTTAAACCAGTCTTCTGAGGGTACAGCAAAAGTAAGAACTTTAATTAATCTTCATTTGATGACTGCTACAATCGGTAAAGCAGGATGTGGCCCTTTTTCTCTGACAGGTCAACCTAATGCCATGGGAGGAAGAGAGGCAGGAGGATTATCTCATATTCTCCCGGGTTATCGCAGTGTCAAAAATCCCCTTCATCGTCGGGAATTAGAAGAAATATGGCAATTACCATCGGGGGCTATTTCCGCCAATGTGGGTAAAACAGTATGGGAAATGATTATGGGTTTGGAAAATGGGGATGTGGGTTTATTGTGGATTGCGGCCACTAACCCTGCGGTGAGTATGCCCGATTTAGAAAGGACAAAACAAGCCCTATTAAAATCTCCTTTCACTATCTATCAAGATGCTTATTACCCCACAGAAACCGCCTATTATGCTCATTTAGTCTTACCTACCACCCAATGGAGTGAAAAAGCGGGTACTATGACTAACTCCGAAAGGGTTGTAACTTACTGTCCTGCTTTCAATAGTTCTGTTCCTTCTCAGGCAAAAGCGGATTGGGAAATTTTTGCGGAGGTAGGTAAAAGATTAGGATTTGAACAGTATTTTGGTTTTAACGATTCTGCTCAAGTATATCAAGAATTTGTCAAAACAACGCGCGATCGCCCCTGTGATATGTCTGGTTTAACTCATGATTTATTAGCTAAACATGGTTCGATACAATGGCCTTTTCCTCTCCGAAGCGATCCCAAAAATCGTTACGGTAGAAGACTTTACAGCGATTGGCACTTTCACACCGAAGATGGCAGGGCAAAATTTGCCGCTTTCCATAGCCGAGGTTTAGCCGAACCTCCTAACCCAGATTATCCCCTTGTTTTGACGGTGGGCAGACTTTATGGACATTGGCACACTATGACTCGCACTGGTAGAATTGACAAAATAGTAAAAATGCACCCTGAGCCGTTCCTCGAAATCCATCCTAAAGATGCTCGTAAATATGAATTAGAAGACGGTGAATTAGTTAGAGTTGTATCTGTTCGAGGAGAAGCTAAATTTAAAGTGAAAATAACAAGTGCGATCGCACCTTCCACCGTCTTTGCACCCATGCACTGGGGTTTTCTCTGGGCAGAAAATGCCGAAGCCAATAGCCTAACCCATCCCCATTCTTGTCCTATTTCCAAACAGCCAGAATTAAAAGCCTGTGCCGTCAATTTAGTTAAAGTTAATCCAATTCCTACAGAAATCAAGCAAGAGACAAAAGGCAAGGGGGAATTGACAATTAAAAATTAAGAATTAAGAATCAAAAACTCTGAACACTCATTACTTTTTTCTCCCTAACACCCCAATACCCGAATACTCTGATACCTCTCTCCCTATCCCCCTATCAGGACTTAATTTCCTGTACCAAAGTGATACTAACCCATCTTCCTTGATCATCATATTGTCTAATTAAACGTAATCTCATATTCGTTTCTACTAACCAACCAAATTCAAGAAAGAAACTTTGACGATTTTCAATTTTTACAGGAGTAGTGGAAGATGCACCATCGGGCAAAAGTAAAACTCGATTTTCTTTATTTCCCTGATTAAATGTAATAATGTTGTCGTTGATAGTGCCTTCAGAAGAATAGTTCATAAAAGGAGTTTTTAGGGTTTGTTTGAGTATGTTTCCTTCTCTTTTTAAAGTTAATTGAGTTTGATATGGTTCACTATTACGCCAATCTGGATATAATGTTAGCGCTTCTCCTCGCCATTTCCCTTCTAGTTGCTCAATGGTAAGATGCTCCCTCTCTATACCTTCTCCCCCCTCCCGAAATTCTCGAATAAGAGTGACAGAGTCGAAGTGACTATCTTTGTTAAACAATTGTACTAACCTGCAACGGCGATCGCACCTTACATAACCATATTCTGCCCCAAAAACGGAAAAAGGACTAAACTGTTGAGAGCCTTTGGCAAAATGACCATCTTCAAATAAAAATATATTACGATTCAGGCTACTAAATTCATTGACTATAGGATTAGGGTTTCCATCTCTAGCTAGAGTAAATTTAATGGTTTTACCATCATCACTGCCGAGAGTTAATTTACTGGAAGTCTCTTTGAGCAATTTACCATGAGGAGAAAACTGACTGAATGAACCTAACCAAACTCCTGAGTTTTTTAGTAAATAAGACCACTGTGAGGAAGACATAAGACGATATTTTAATTAAATTAACTTAGATTATTTTGTCATAAAACTACGAACATCAGGCTATAATATACTATCATAAATATTGCTAAAATTTCCCTTAATTGATACTAATAAAATTGCTATAATGAACCAGTCAAAAGAAATAGATAAAGAGAATTTAGTTAAAGAAGTTGCTAAAATAAAATACTGGCATCATTACATGGATTTTGGTGCGGGGGTAGAAACAAAAACAGGAAAAGAAGGACGATTTTGTAAGAAATTTCAAAACTGGATTTTAAGTGGTATTCCTCAAGATTTAACGGGAAAAACTGTTTTAGATATTGGTGCATGGGATGGTTTTTATTCTTTTTCTGCGGAAAAAAGGGGTGCAAAAAGAGTTTTAGCTACAGATTCTTTTATTTGGGAGCAGAGGCAACTATATGGTTTAGATGATAATTTTTGGCGTGATTTTGGTGCGGGAAAACAGGGTTTTGAATTAGCAAGAAAAATGTTTAATTCCCAAGTGGAGGATTACAATATTGATGTTTTAGAGCTTAATCCTGAAAAAATTGGTACTTTTGATGTGGTATTTTTTTTAGGGGTTTTATATCATATGAAATATCCTCTTTATGCTTTAGAAAAAGTAAGAAGTGTTACCAAAGAATTGCTTATTTTAGAAACTCATATAAGTTTATTTTTTAGCTTATTTCCTATGCCTTTAATGCGTTTTTATCCTACTAATGAATTAAGTCAAGACGTAACAAATTGGACTGGTGCAAATATTGCTTTGGTTAAGTCATGGTTACTAACTGCAGGTTTTGGTAAAGTGGAATTAGTCAAATGGCGAAAAGATAGAGCTATTTTTCACGCATGGGTGTAATTTCTTATTTAATGATAAATTAATTCACTATCAAATAAAGATATTTGTTTTGGTTTAAATTGATTTTTATTAAGATAATTAGTCTCAAAAAATTGCCCCTTGACTTGCTGTGCGATCGCTTCTATCATAGGTACAACAACAGAATTTCCAATGCGATTATAGAGCTTTGCTTTACTACCAATTAATTTAAAATCATCTGGAAAACCCATCAACCGATAACATTCTCTTAAAGTTAATTTTCTTACCCTGCCATTATGTAAGATGTAATATCTTCCTGCCGATTCTTGAGATGATAAAGTAGGATGATTTCCCTCAGAGGAGTAAATTCGATTCGGTTGTTTATGAACTCTGGATAAATGCTTAGTATTTGGTTTTGTACCTTTTAATCGAATATTCTTATTTCTATAACCTGCAAATATTAAACCTGATAACTGTTTTTTCGGATTTTCAATTAGAGTATATTCTTCTTCTTTTAAATACTCGAAATCTGGGGAATCTTTTTCTAAAATATCGGCTAATTTATTACATTTTTGTTGTTTTAAATAATCAAAATTAAATTCTTTTTGACCTAAATAACCAATAATAATTGTTCTCTCTCTATTTTGAGGGACACCAAAATCTTTACCATTTAATAATGCCCAATTAATTGTGTAACCTAAGTCATTTAATGTGGTTAAAACTATTTTTAAAGTTCTACCTTTATCATGACTTTTAAAATGCTTAACATTTTCTAAAACAATAACTTTTGGACGATGATATTCTAATATTTTAGCAATATCAAAAAATAATGTACCCCTAATATCGTTAAAACCTTTTTTTTCTCCAGCAATACTAAAAGGTTGACAAGGAAAACCAGCTAATAAAATGTCAAAATGGGGAATAGATTCAAGTTCAATTTTTTTTATATCTCCAAAAGGTAAATCTCCAAAATTAAGTTGATACATTTCCCTTGCATGATTATCTATTTCTGAGCTAAATACACACTGAAATCCTACTTTTTCAAAACCTAATCTAAATCCACCTATTCCGGCAAACAAATCAACAAATTTATAACACATTACCTAAATCTCTTAATAACTCATTTTTCTGCCATTGATAGTAAGTCTAATTCTTTTAAAGTAGGTGTGATATATTGTGTATCAATAGTTCTACCTGAAAAACCATTTTTTATTTGTGTTTGATGATTTCTAATATCCTGTTGAGGATGAAAAATTTTATAAATGGATAAAGTTATTAAAACCGTATAAACAGCTTTTTGTTGAAAGCATTTTTCCGCAATAATTTTTATATTTTCTAATGTGGATTCTTCTAATTTTTGCTTAGGTTCTTTATCTTGTAGTGCTTGGTAGTAAATACTTTTTAATAACTGGCTATAATTATTATTTCCCTCTTTCTTTTCTGCTCGATAATTGCCAGTATTCATTGCTAAAAAATTTTATTATTTTATCTTTAAATCTTGAGAATTTAGGTATGAATAAATTTTTAAAGACGTTAAATAAAAGGTGGGAAAAACCCACCCAAAAACTCTTATACAGTGGTTAAAGATGCTAAAGGTTCAGGAATATCTGCTGAAGGTGCATCAAATTGACCAGTAATAACATACTCTAAACGCAATTTTAAAAAAGTAATCCATTGCTCATTTAGAGATACAATCGCCGCAGTCGGCTGAGGACATTTTGCTTTAATTTCTTTAAATTCTGGAGCATCTAAAAATGCAGGTTGTTTAATAAACCAAAAATCTTTTTCTTTATTTTTTTCCTTGTAGTCTCTTTCTTTTTCTTCTAAGACTTCATGGAGATTTTCATTGTCACTGGTTAAGAATTTTTCACTGGCAACAAGATAGTAATAAGTAGTCATAAATTTATCTATTTTCGAGTTAATTATAAAATTTGTTAGTTATTAGAAAGGTTATTTTGACACGGTTGTTAATTATATCCTACTTAATAGGAATATAGCTTTGTATCTTAATTAAAGTTGATTTTTCATGGCTAGTTTCATTTCTTTAACCGCTCTTTCTAACCCTACCAAAACAGCACGGCTAATGATACTATGACCAATATTCAATTCTTCCATGCCTTCAATACAAGCAACGGGATATACATTCCAATAGGTTAAACCATGACCTGCATTTACTCTTAAACCCAACTCTAAAGCCTGTTTAGTGCCTTTTTCTAAAGCGATTAATTCCTGTTGACGGATTGACTCATTTTCCGCATCCGCATATTTACCTGTATGTAATTCAATAAAGATAGCTTTAGTTTTCGCCGCCGCTTCAATTTGTGCCTCATCCGCATCAATAAACCAACTCACTGGTATATCCGCCGACTGCATTTTATCGACAATGGCGGTAAATTTTTCAAGATTATTAACAATATCAATACCCCCTTCCGTTGTTACCTCTTCTCTTTTTTCAGGAACTAAAGTAACATAGTCAGGTTTCAAGGAAAGTGCGATCGCAACCATTTCTTCTGTGGGTGCCATCTCTAAATTCAAATGAGTACGCACAGTTTCTCTTAAAATACGCACATCTCGATCTTGAATATGACGACGATCTTCTCTTAAATGGGTAGTGATACCATCAGCACCGCCCAACTCTGCTAAAACTGCGGCCGCAACTGGGTCTGGTTCAACAGTACGCCTAGCTTGACGAATGGTCGCTACGTGGTCTATGTTGACCCCTAATGTTAACAATGTATCTCTCCTCTATGAATAATAAATAGGTTTCAGGTGTCAGGTTGCAGGTTGCAGGTTTCAGGTGTCAGGTTTTAGGTTTCAGATAAACAAGTTTTCTCCCCACTCCCTACTCCCCTACTTTGAAAACCTCTCTACCCCCTACTATCTATATTAGTTTAACTCTGAACTCCGAACTCCGAACTCCGAACTCAGGTTACTTCTTGGCGGTTTTGATTTGTTGTAAGAGTAGTTCTAATTCAGCTTCTAAGCTCATATATTTAACTTGTTGATCTGCTTGATAGGCTTTTTGTAACTGTTCTAGGTTATAGTTAGTGGTTTTTAACTCGGTTTTCATAAGTATATATGCTTAATTATATTTTTATTAAATAATTGATTTTAACTCAAATCTCATCATAGATGATATTTTAAGAAATGTAAACGAGAAAAATTGAGCTAGTCTCCCGTCAAATCTTAACTTTTTTCAGTCTTAAAGCATTTGTAACTACAGAAACGGAACTAAAAGCCATTGCCCCTCCTGCAATAATGGGGTTTAATAACAGTCCGAAAATAGGATAAAAAATTCCTGCGGCCACTGGAATACCTATCACATTATATATATATGCAAAGAAAAGGTTTTGTTGAATATTTCTCATGGTAGCTTTACTCAATTTGATGGCGGAAACAAGGGTCTGTAAGTCTCCTGAAATTAAGGTTATATCACTAGATGCGATCGCAACATCTGTTCCCGTACCAATAGCAAAGCCTACATCTGCTTGAGCAAGAGCAGGAGCATCATTAATACCATCTCCCACCATAGCCACTAATTTACCTTTATTTTGCTGAATTTCTTTAATTTTTGCTGTTTTTTCATCAGGGCGTACTTGAGCAAAAAATCTTCTAATACCAGCTTCTTGGGCAATTTTTTCCGCCGTTTTCTCATTATCCCCCGTTAACATGATTACTTCTAAACCCATTTTTTGCAATTTTTCCACTGCGAATTTAGATGAGGGTTTGAGACTGTCAGCAAGGGCTATTAAGCCTACTATCTCGCTCTCTATGGCTATCCAAGCGTTAGTTTTAGCAAAAAGTTCATTATGACATAAACTCTCTAATTTGCCCGTATTAATGCCCAATTCCTGAAACCATTTTTTTGTCCCCATGCGTACTAATTTACCTTCGATAAATCCTTGCACACCGCAACCAGAAACTGCCTCAAAGCTACCTACTTCTGATGGATTTACCCCCTGTCTTTGGGTATA
The DNA here is from genome assembly GCF_036345015.1 of Cyanobacterium sp. Dongsha4. Taxonomy (NCBI): domain Bacteria; kingdom Bacillati; phylum Cyanobacteriota; class Cyanophyceae; order Chroococcales; family Geminocystaceae; genus Cyanobacterium; species Cyanobacterium sp. DS4. The sequence continues at coordinate 1,276,697 of NZ_CP084098.1, forward strand.
TTCGACAATAGCTTCAGCAATGGGATGTTCGGAATTTGCCTCTAAACTGGCAACATAGGTTAATATCTCTTTCTCCGTTTCAATACCATTAACCGTGATAAAGTCCGTTACTACTGGTTTTCCGATGGTTAAAGTACCTGTTTTATCTAAAACGATAGTTTTGATTTTGTGGGCTTTTTCCAAACTACTAGCATCCTTAATCAAAATACCGTGACTTGCCCCTAAACCAGTACCAACCATAATCGATGTAGGGGTAGCTAATCCTAATGCACAAGGACAAGCGATAATTAAAACATTGATAGAAGCGATTAAGGCTAAAGTAAAATTACCCCCTATCAACCACCAGATAAGAAAAGTAACAACAGCAATGACGATAACCACAGGTACGAACCAACCTGTAATTTGATCAGCTAATTTTTGAATCGGTGCTTTACTGGATTGGGCTTGTTTAACTAATTCTACTATTTGGGCTAATACCGTATCTTTGCCGATTCTTGTGGCTTTAAACTGAAAACTACCAGTTTTATTAATAGTCGCCCCAATTACTTCATCTCCCACTGTTTTTTTTACTGGTTCAGACTCTCCCGTCACCATACTCTCATCAATAGAAGACTCCCCCTTGATTATTTCTCCGTCCACTGGTATTTTTTCCCCCGGACGTACTATAATAATTTCATCAATTTTAACTTTCATAATGGGAATTTCCTGCTCATTTCCGTCTCGAATGACTCTAGCAGTTTTTGCTCCTAACTGTAATAACTTTTTAATGGCTTCAGAAGTCTGACTTTTAGCCCTATGTTCAAAAAATCTCCCCAAGAGAATTAAAGTAATAATCACCGCCGCCGATTCATAGTAAACATCTGCTCGTAAACCTTGATTTTTTAGCCATTGAGGAAAAATGGTGACTGCCAAAGAATAAATATAAGCCGCCCCTGTACCTAAAGCCACAAGGGTATTCATGTTAAAACTACGATGTTGAAGGGCAGAAATTGCCCCCGTAAAAAATGATTGTCCACACCAAAACATGACGGGAGTAGTTACCAATAACTGTAACCAAGGATTATGTAGCCACATAGGAATGAAGGGAATATGTAAACCTGTCATCATGGGCAGTGAGGTAATAACTAAAAAAGCACTTATTACTCCTCCGAAGATTAATTTATTGATGAAATCTTGGCTTTCTTGCTGTTTACTTTCTTCTTCATCGGTGAAAAAATTGTCTTCTTCATCAACAAAGGCTTGATAACCAATATTTTCTACTACTTGCTCAATAGTTTCAATATTCGTTGATTGAGGATTATAAGTTACACTAGCTTCCTCTAGGGCATAGTTAACGATACATTCTTCTACTCCTTCTATACGACTAATGGCTTTTTGAATACTGTTAGCACAAGCCGCACAACTCATGCCTCTTAATTGTAGAGTTTGTTTTTCTAATGGTTGGGTTATCATCTTTCTCTCTGGATATAGTTAGTTATACCGAAGGCAATATCAATATTATTTTTAGCTTAAACCTTCTAGTTAACTAGAATGTCCATCAAGAATTATTTAGATGTGATTGAAACAAAAATTAATTAACTCGATCGAAAAAAATTTCTACACTATTGCATAAATGGGTAAAAAGTAACTGATAAATAAGTAAGAAAGTTTTAGGAGTATAAATCATGATTGATGAACAACAATCTCAACCCAAATTAGAACAAGAAGAAGAGATTAATTGGGATGATTACCTTGATGAAGAAGAGGAGGAAGGAGAAACTAAAGATTAAAGAGGGTTTGCAGGAAAATATAGCTTTGTAGTAGCTTTCAGGTTTTAGGTTTCGGGTTGATTTTTTTCTTTATTCTGTCAACTATTTTTTTACCCGTATATTTTTTTCTCAGTAATAGAATGGCAGATGTATAATTAATTAAAGATTTTCCCTTCCTGCTTGGATTCATGCTATTACAACCCCATCAAAGAACTAAATTAGATCAGAGTGATGATAATTTATTTTACTCTTTCCCTCGTTTTGTCACCCATGTGGATGAGAATTTTATTAGTCAGTTAACGGATTTATATAGGCAACTTTTGCAACCACAGACGAGGATTTTAGACTTGATGAGTAGTTGGGTATCTCATTTACCCCCTGAGATGGAATTTGCTCATGTGGAAGGTCACGGAATGAATGAAGAAGAATTAAGGAGAAATACTCGTTTAAATAGTTATTTTGTCCAGAATTTGAATGAAAATCCTAAATTACCGTTAAATGATGCTGATTTTGATGGAGTTTTGTGTGCGGTTTCTGTGCAGTATTTGCAGTATCCTGAAGCCATTTTTAGCGAAATTGCTCGTATTCTTAAGCCCAATGGGGTGGCAATTTTTAGCTTCTCTAATCGAATGTTTTATCAAAAAGCGATCGCAGTTTGGAGAGATGCAACGGATAGACAGAGAATTCATCTTGTTAAATCTTACTTCCAATCGGTTAAAGAATTCAATACTCCTCAGATAGTTGCTACTCAACCTGAATTACCTGCTATTTTACAAATGTTCGGAATTGGGGGAAAAGATCCTTTTTATGGAATTTTTGCTAGAAAAAATTAGGTTTTTATTTGTGATTATGGATTTTTTTAAATAAGGCTTTACTAATTAATTTTAGGGGGATTATACTATTTTAAATAGAAAAAATATAGATTTATAAATATTAGTAATTTAGAAAATGAAGCCCTATCAAAAAATTATTATTCAAGAATGTGGTGAGCCATTAGTGCAGATTCCTGAGCAGGATTTTTATTTAGAGATACCTTCTGCTTACGCCAGATTGGGGGCAGATTATCAAGGAAAGTCTCCCTATTTTCTTCGTGCAGGAGTATTAGATAAGTTATTGATAGCAAAAAAAGAGTTAAAAAAAATAAATCCTCATTGGAAAATTAAAATTTTTGATGCTTATCGACCTGTTTCAATTCAAAAATTTATGGTGGAATATACCTTTAATTCTATTTGTAAAGAGAGAGAAATTAATGTTGATATTTTAATAGAAGAAGAGAAAGAAAAAATTTATCAAGAAGTATTTAAAATTTGGGCAATTCCTAGCGATAATCCCCTTACTCCTCCTCCTCATAGTACGGGAGGTGCGATCGACCTTACAATTATGGATGAGAATAGGCAATCGATTCCGATGGGGGGAGAAATTGATGAGTTATCTCCAGTATCTTTACCTGACTATTATCTTAATGCCCAAGACGAACCAGAGAAAACTTATCATCAACATCGACAAATACTCTGGCACATTATGACTAAAGCAGGATTTCGCCGTCATCGTGAAGAATGGTGGCATTTTTCTTATGGTGATCAAATGTGGGCATGGTTAGAAAATGAAGCTAATCCCCAAAGTCATTGTATCGCTAAATATGGAAAATACGAACAATGATCGCTATATAATGATTTTGAGATATAAATACGAGCTTATAAAAAGCAAGGCGTTTCTTTTCAACTATGAATTATAAAATATCGGAGGGTAAAACCTATCCCCTCGGTTCAAGGGTAGAAGATGGGGGGGTAAATTTTTCTCTCTTTTCTAAACACGCTGAAAGAGTAGAATTATTATTATTTGATCATCCTGATAGTGAACCTAGTCACGTTATCCCTTTAGATCCTAAACTGAACAAAACTTATCATTATTGGCATATATTCGTTCATGGTATTAAGGGCGGACAAATTTATGCTTATCGGGTTTATGGGGCTTTTCAACCAGAGAAGGGACATCGTTTTGATGGTTCAAAAGTATTATTAGATCCCTATTCTAAGGATGTGGTAAATACAGAAAAATTCGATCGCAATTTAGCGAAACAATATGGGGTTGATAATTGTCGTCAAGCCTTAAAAAGCGTGGTGGTAGATACTCGTCATTATGACTGGGAAGGAACAACTCATCCTCGTATTCCTTTTGCTTCCACAGTAATTTATGAGATGCACGTTGGTGGTTTTACGAGAAGGGAAAATTCGGGAGTAAATGCGAAAAAACGGGGAACTTTTGCTGGATTGGTGGAAAAAATACCTTATTTAAAAGATTTGGGCGTTACTGCGGTGGAATTATTGCCAATACATCAATTTGACGTGAAAGATGTGGTGAAGCCTGAGTTGGAAAATTATTGGGGTTATAGTACTATTAGCTTCTTTGCGCCCCATCGCCAATATAGTTATGACCAAAGTTTAACAGGTCCGGTGGATGAATTTCGAGACATGGTTAAAGCCTTCCACAAAGAAGGAATTGAGGTTATTTTAGATGTGGTTTTCAACCATACTGCGGAGGGGGATGACACTGGCCCTACTATTTGTTTTAAGGGTTTAGATAACTCTATTTACTATCTTTTAGAGGATAATCAAGCAAAATATAAGAATTTTAGTGGTTGTGGAAATACTTTCAAGGCAAATCAACCCGTTGCTCGTAATTTAATTATCGATGCCCTCCGTTATTGGGTGTCAGAAATGCACATTGATGGTTTTCGTTTTGACCTTGCTTCTATTTTAGGGCGAGATCATCTTGGTGAACCCATGTTAATTACTTCTGTTTTAGCGGAGATGGAATCTGACCCCATTTTAGCTGGTACTAAGTTGATTGCAGAGGCTTGGGATGCGGCAGGATTATATCAGGTGGGAGAATTTATCAATCATGGGGATTGGTTTGCAGAATGGAATGGCCCTTTTCGAGATGATGTGCGACGTTTTGTGCGAGGGGATGAAAAAACGGTTAAACTTCTAGCGGCAAGGATTTTGAGTAGTTCTGATATTTATACTAAACCTGATCGAGAGCCTAACCGTAGTATCCATTTTGTCACCTGTCATGATGGTTTTACCCTTGCTGATTTAGTTTCCTATGGCAAAAAAAATAACTATGCCAATGGAGAAGATAATCGAGATGGTTGCAGTAATAACTTTAGTGCCAATTATGGGGTAGAAGGTTATACCAATGACGGGCATATCAATCGCCTCAGAGAAAGACAGATGAAAAACTTTTGGGTGATTCTACTTTTAGCTCAAGGAACACCTATGATTACAATGGGTGACGAAGTAGGGCGATCGCAACATGGAAATAATAATGCCTACTGTCAAAATAATGAACTCAGTTGGTTTAATTGGGATGATGTTGAGAAAAATAAAGGCTTGTTGCGGTTTGTGAAAGGTTTAATCAAATTGATTCAATCCCTTGATGTGTTTCAGCAGGAGAGATTACTTAAAACCGAGGAAAATGGGGGTAATCCTTATTTAATTTGGCATGGTACACAGCTTTATAAGCCTGATTGGAGTGATTATTCTCATAGTATTGCTTTCACTTTACATCATCCTCAAAAGGGAGAATTTCTCCATGTAATGTTTAATGCTTATTGGGAATGTCTTGATTTTCAGATTCCTCAACCGCCTGATGGTAAGAAATGGTTTCGCATTATTGATACTTCTGCCCCTCCTAATGATGATTTTTATGAGCTTAAAGATGCGATCGAAATTAATGGACATACATATTTAGTACACGATCGCACTTCTGTGGTTTTGATTGCAAAATAGGTTCGGGGTTCGGGGTTAGGAGTTCGGGGTTAGGAGTTATTAATTATCAACTTTTACCCTTGCCCTTTGCCCTTTATATACATTCGGCGGCGGCACGATGAATCAGGGAATGACGATAAACTAACTCATCTAAGTCTTTGCAATATCCCCCTCCAATAACTCCTGCAACGGGATAGCCTTCTGCTAAACAGGTACTTAAAACCATCATTTCTCGTCGATAAATTCCTGTATCTGTTAAGGATAATTTACCGAGGCGATCGCATCCTGAAACATCTACTCCAGCATCATATATGACAATATCAGGTTTAACTTGTTTGAGTAAATCTGTTAAATGAAAGGCTAATATTTGCAAATAACCATCATCATCTAAACCAATGGGTAGGGGTATATCTAAATCGCTCTTTTGTTTACGGTAAGGGAAATTAGCTTCGCAGTGCATGGAAAAAGTAAACACTCTTTCATCACCTCTAAAAATAAAAGCTGTGCCGTCTCCTTGGTGGACATCTAAGTCAATTATCAAAATTTTATTAACTATATTTCCTAATAATAAATAGCGAGATGCGATCGCAATATCATTGAAAATACAAAAGCCTGAACCATAATCAGGAAAAGCATGATGAGTACCTCCAGCGAGATTACAACAAATTCCATGCTCCAATGCTAATTGCACAGTTAAAATAGTTCCCCCCACCGCAGTGCAAGTTCTTTTCACTAAGCCTTCACTCCAAGGCAAACCAATACGGCGTTTACTTTTATCGTCTAAAGTACCATCACAAAATTGACTTACATAGGTTTCATTATGCACTAATTGCAATAAATTATTACTAGCAATAGTTGGTTTATAGGTAGATTCTTGAGTAATAATTTGATCCTTTAACAACAACTCATAGAGAAGTTTAAACTTCGGCATCGGAAAGCGGTGTTGTTCAGGTAATGGAGTAACATAGTCAGAATGATAAACAACGGGAAGATTCATTCAAATTGAGCTTGATATAATGTAATGCTGTGCCTGTTAATTTAGCTTATCACTTAGGTTGCAGTTTGATTGCAATGTTAGAGGGGAAGACTGGTTTATGTTCAAAAACATTCACTCAACTATCATTATTTTAAATTTGACTATCTTCAATGACAGCCTTTTGTAGTTGTTCTCGCAAATCGGGCATAACAGCCAAAGCCCTTGTCCAATCAGGGATTAAAGCACCAGAAGGATCAGCAAAAAAGTATTCTCCAGATTCTCCTATCACTTGTTGGAAAATTTCGATGATGACTTCTTCTTGATGACGATCGTAGCTTAAACCATTAAAACGAGCATCTAGGGAATATTGACGAGTGTAGTCTTGAGCTTCCCGACGATATTTGATTCTGAGGGCATGAATGTGATCTCTAGTAATGATAACTTGTTCTGTTTCAGTTAGAGTACGAAAGAGCGATCGCAGTATATCTAAACACATTTTCTGTAAACCTTCGTTAGTGGATTTACCAATTTTTTGATGTTTATGGTCAAATATACCTAAGTCAATTTGAGAGATTCTTTTTTCGGCTACGTTGCGATAAACTTCTGCTAACAAACCGATTTCTAAGCCCCAATTAGCAGGAATACGAATATTTAAGGCTAAGTCACTATTTAAAGCAAATTCTCCCGATAAGGGGTAACGAAAAGCATTAAGATAGCGTAGATAGTTTTGATAACCAAACATATCCGTTAAGGCGCTTAACAGAGGAGTTACGAACAAACGTACAGCTCTACCGTTCAAATTATGAGAATTTTCCCCAATACGGGCATAATAGGCTTTATTAAAGGCAATACCAAATTCTTTTTCTATCAGAGGATAAAGGAGTTTGAGAGGGTAAGACTTATCATAGGTAATTATATCAGCATCATGGAGTGCGATCGCTTCTCCTGCTAAGGTAGCCAATCCTAAACCTAACCATACAGCTTTACCTTTCCCTTTATATCTCATTAAATCAAGGTCTTTTGCTCGTAAACATTCGAGAATATTGGTGATTCTTTGACCATTTTCCCAGAGAATATAGGTTTTTTGGGGTAAGGATTGAAAAAACTGTACTGTTTCTCTGTATTCTTCTATGGTTTTAGCATAGACACAGATAATGACTGTTTGCACAAATTGACATTTTCCTAATTCCTGACGAATAATGTGTAAAGCAGGGCGTTTTATTTCTTCATATAAAGCGGGGATTAAAACAACTGTTTTTGTTTCTTTTGTTAAGTCAATTAATTTTAATTCTAGCTCTTTAATATCACAACCAAAATCGTGAATTGTGGTGATTAATTCTTGTTTGTAATCCATTTTTTTGAGAAATTAATTCCATCTTTATGATTATTTTTGAGTGATAAATTTAACTCTAAACTCCTAACTCCTAACTCAGATTAGTTTTTGGCAATTACAACTCCATAAGCATCAAGAGAAAGGTATTTAATGGTAGTTTCTTGGATTTCTTCTACAGTAATATTTTTTACCTTTTCACTATATTCTAAAGCCGGGGTAATAGTTCTTAATTGAGAATAATAATAACCATATAAATTAGTGCGATCGCATGGTTTTTCACTTTGAAAAATAAATTGACTAGCAACATTTTGTTTAACTCTATTTAACTCTGCTTCAGTAACTCCAAATTGCTGAATTTCTTGAATATGTTTAATAATTTCTGCTTGGACAATTTCTATATTTTCTTGAGATAATTGAGCAGAAACATAAAATCCTCCTTGAATTTTATAAGTGGTATTAGATGCAGATATACGGGTAACTAATCGACGATTTTCTCTTAAATCACGAAATAAACGGGAAAGTTTACCTCTACCTAAAATTACCGCCAACACGTCTAAAGCAATGGTTTCCTCCAGATGATTCAAACCAGGCACACGCCACAAAATCATTAAACGTGATTGTTGTAAATTAGTGTCTGTATATTCTTCGGTAGTTATGTTTGTAAATGGCAATTCGGGGAAATACTCAGGGGAAGGAGGTTGAAGTTGATTAGATTTTGAAGACAGGGTATCGAGAATATTTTCGGTTAATTCTTCCACAGGCAAATTACCCACCGCCACAATAGTCATCCCAGAGGGTTGATACCATGAATGGTGAAATGACTGCATTTGTTCAAGTTTCAAATTTTCTATAATTTCCTCTGTGCCTAAAATGGGGCGATGATAGGGTAAATTGGGGAAACAAAGATTCATCATTTTGTCAAAAACACGACGGCGGGGGTTATCATGAGAGCGACGAATTTCCTCTAAAACAACTTTTTTCTCCCGTGTAAATTCTGCCGAAGGTAGGGAAGGGTTAGAAACTAAATCTAGTTGTAATGGTAATATATCTGCAAAATCTTGGGGAGCGCAAGTAAAGTAAAAATGGGTATATTCTTGGCTAGTTGCCGCATTTGTCATCGCACCTCTAGCTTCTAATAAACGCTCAAATTCCCCTAAACCTAATTTTTGGCTACCTTTGAAGATCATGTGTTCTAAAAAATGTGCCATACCATTGATATTATCCGCTTCTACTGCCGAGCCCATATTAAACCAAATATTTAATGTTACGGCCGCAACGGGTATTTGTTCAGCGATAATGGTTAAGTTATTCTCTGGTAGGGTAGTAATAGTGGGTAGATGAAGGGATTGAGGTTTATTTAGAGTTATAGTCATGGAGTTGCGATCGTCAATAGTTGAGTAACAATTCTTATTGTAAATGCGATCGAGTCTCTTAATTTATTAAATTCATCACAAAACAGCTAAATTTTTCAACATTAAGCCTTAAAGATATAGAATTAAATATTAATCAATGGCTTTCTATCACTATTTATTGTCTTAATTTTTTCTCCCACAGATAGTCAAAAACTTGATCGCCATATCTGTATTGCTTTTTTTGCTAACTCTATTTGTCTCCTGTTTAAACTCTGAGGATTCCATTCTTCAGCCTGAATTTTTTGAGTTAACTGATAATTACTTTGTTGATAAATTTCTCTTTTTAAAGTATATTTTTTATTCCCTATTTCACGGTTTAAATTAGGTTCTAAAAGAGTCATATTTCCTAAACGATAAACCATTTCTTCTATTTGATTATCGGTAAAATATTCTTGCCATTGATTACTAGGAGATTCGGGTAAAATATGTTCGATAGAAAAACTGTCTTCATTGATTTCTAATCCAGAAATATAGCTTTCTAATTTGCAGAGAATATACTTAACTAATTTTTTCTTTTGCCCTTTGGTAGAAATAGACATAATAGAGAAATCCTGACTAAATTTATCATCAGATACATAAATAGATCGCACCTTTTCAAAAACTTGTCGAGGGTTGGTAATGTCATTTTGACTAATTCCCACTGCTACTTTATTGTAAATAGCTTCCAATTCATTGGGATTTAAACTACTAACAATGTGATAACGAAAAGAAATAACCGAGACTAATCTTAATAAACGAGTAAAATCTTCCCGTGAAAACTTGTCATAGGCACTAAAAAAGATAGGATAGGCTTGTTTGACTCTGAATAAATCCAATTCACGAATATAAGAGCGATTTTCAGGGGTATCAAGCCAAAAATCATCATGGGGATTACTCAAAGCCATAAATAAACCACTATAGTCTTCCAACTCATCGAGTAAGTTAAAGGCTTGTAACCCATTTTTCACCGATTCTCGCACTATTTTAAATAGTCTTTCCCGTCTGACTCGAATCTCTTTGGTGCTAAGATAATATCGCAGAAATTCAGGGAATTTAGCCATCGAGACAGTATTAATGATTCTTCGCCACTGTCTTTGTGCTTCTTGCAAATCATGGTTTGATTCAAATAAAGAGAATAGATAATTTTTGAGTAAATCGGTGGCGCTTAATTCAATACCTCTGGCATTAAGGGTTTCAAAGACGGTATAGGCGTTTAATTCATCTTCCACATTGATTTGAATAAATAGCAGTTTTTGGGCGATAACATCCGTTAAAAATTCTGTCAGTTTTTCTCCCGTAGCGATAACATCTGTTAACTTTTCTAATTCACGAGTAAAATACTCAAAGGCATTCCACAACAGTTGATTCGACTTGGAAAGTATCCTCGCATTACGGGGTTTTCTGAGGTTAATTAAGTGACTTTGGTAAAAATCGTTATTATTCTCATTTAACAGTATCTTACTCGAATAACGGAGCGATCGAGGATCTTTATCTCCTAGATAAGTGCGTCTTAAAATTTCTTGTCTTTCCTGATTGGCTTCTTTATCTTTATCGGCTTCTACTAATTTCTTAATTCCTTCAATGACGGTAATGGCGATAATGCTCAAGGTTGCTAATCTCTGTTGACCATCAATAATAGTAAACTGTTTATCAGAAGTAGTAGAATTTTGCAGTACGATCGCACCCATATAGTGACTAGAGGGTGGATTATGATAAAGTATGAGTATATCCTGCCATAAATCTTCCCAATTTTCCTCCTGCCAAGAATAATCCCGTTGAAATAAAGGCACTTGGTAGATTTTACCATTACCGAGTAAGTCTCCAAAACTGCTAGTACGAGTGTCAAGAAGATTAATTTGCCCCATAAATTATTACAACTTTTTTGCTTTTTATCACTAAATAAGCGTTTGAAAAAACTTTTTCTCTTAATATTTTATCATCACATTATATTCCTATTTTTATATGTATGCCCCAAGACATTATTAGACCTCTTACAAAACAAAAACTAAGATAAAATTTGAATAGTTTAAGACCAATTTTATTTACTTTTTCCATGACAACTAATTCACAACAAAACCTTGAGAAATTTATTACTTTTTGTCAACAACACATTAAAGGGCAAGAAAGAAAAGAAGCTCAGATTTTTTTAGACAGATTTTTCCAAGGGTTTGGTTATGATGGTGCATTGGAAGCAGGGGCAAAATACGAAGAAGCCATTAAAAAGGGTAGCAAGAAGAAAAATACAGGATTTGCCGATTTAGTCTGGAAACCCAAGCTACTGATTGAGATGAAAAAGCGAGGGGAAGACCTTAGTAAACATTATGCCCAAGCCTTTGAATATTGGTCAAGGTTAGTACCTAATCGCCCTCGTTATGTGATACTGTGCAATTTTGATGAGTTTTGGATTTTTGATTTTAATTTACAATTAGATGAACCCGTTGATATAGTTAAGATTGAGGATTTAACCCACCGACAATCCGCCTTTAACTTCATGATGAGAGGGGATGTCAAATCTATCTTTAAAAATAATCAAGTTGACGTTACCGAAAAAGCAGGGCGACGACTAGGGGAGTTATTCCAAATCCTGCAACAAAGACTTAATTTTCGCCCCCCTACCCCCAATTCTGGGGGAGTAATAACAGAAAAAGTCACCACACTTGGGGATTTAGGGGTAAATCAAACCCTCAAAATTCAACGTTTCATTTTGCAATGTGTCTTAGCCATGTTTGCAGAAGATAGAGGATTGTTACCCCATAATCTCTTTATTCGTTGTGTGGAAGAATGCCTAGAGGGTGCTAGTAGTTATGATGTGTTGGGGGGTTTATTCCGTGAAATGAATAATCGGGGTGTCACTCCTGCGGGAAAATATCAAGGAGTCGAATATTTTAACGGTGGTTTATTTAGTATAGTAGATGCGATCGAACTTACCAAGCCTGAATTAGAGATATTGGCAACCGTTGCAAGGCAAGATTGGAGTAAAGTACGCCCTGCAATTTTTGGTAATATTTTTGAAGGTACAGTCAACGCCCAACAACGTCACAGTTATGGTATTCACTACACCTCTGAGGCGGATATTATGAAAATTGTGCGCCCCACCATTAGTAAGTATTGGGAAGATTTAATCGACAGTGCAAATACCATCAAAGATTTAACTAATTTACAACTTAAATTACAGGAATATAAAGTTTTAGATCCTGCTTGTGGTAGTGGAAATTTTCTCTATATTGCCTATCAAGAATTAAAAAGAATTGAGCAGTTATTATTAGATAAAATAAAAAGTAAAACTAAGGGCAATAATCAACAATTTAATCTCAGTTTTGTTACTCCTAATCAGTTTTATGGTATGGATGTTAACCCCTTCGCTGTGGAGTTGGCAAAGGTTACTTTAATGATAGCCCGAAAAGTTGCGATCGACAAATTTAATTTAACTGAACCTGCCTTACCTTTAGACAGTTTAGATAACAATATTATTTGTTGTGATGCCTTATTTACTGATTGGGTAAAAGTCGATGCTATTATCGGAAATCCTCCCTTTTTAGGTGGGAAAAAATTAAGACAAGAATTAGGAGATGATTATGTAGAAAAAGTTTATCAGCAATTTAAAGAAGTAAAAGGGCAACCTGATTTTTGCATTTATTGGTTTAGAAAAAGTCACGATAATTTAGCTACAAATATTAGAGTTGGATTAGTGGCAACTAATTCTATTTCTCAAAATGTTGGGCGTATTGCTAGTTTAGATTATATAGTCAATAATAATGGTTATATTTACGAGGCATTTGCTCACCAAAAATGGTCAGGTGATGCTGCCGTTTATGTTAATATCGTAAATTGGTGCTATGAAAAACCAAAGGAATATTATTTGAATAATAAATTAGTTAAACAGATAAATTCTTCTCTCACAAATTCTGTTGATGTCAGTCAAGCACAAAAATTAAAGAATAATAAAAATTTAGCTTTTAAGGGTGTTTCTCCTTGTGGCAAAGGTTTTATTCTTACGGAAAAAGAGGCACAAAAATGGATTAATCAAAATAGTATCTATAAAACAGTTATTAAGCCTTTTTTAGATGCAAAAGATTTAGCAAGAAATCCTCATGGAAAACCAAGTCGATGGATTATTGATTTTAATAATTTAACTTTAGAAGAAGCAAGTAACTATCCCTTAGCTTTTGAAAGAGTTAAAAAAACCATCCCTGAAGAAAGGAAAAATAATCGCAATGAAAAATTAAAAGTTAATTGGTGGCAGTATGAAGGAAATCGACTAAATATGAGAGATGTTATTACACCTTTATCTTATTATTTTGCTATTCCTAGACACTCTAAATGGTTTATTTTTCTTCCAATAACAGTTAATAATTTACCAGCAGATTCAACAGTTATTGTTGCATCAGATGATTTTTATATATTAGGTATTTTAACCTCAAAAATACATCGTCTTTGGGTTAAAGCTCAATCATCAACTTTAAAAGGAGATACAAGATATACTAATACCACTTGTTTTGAAACTTTCCCATTTCCTTTCGTATGCCCCCCTGCCCCCAATTCTGGGGGAGTAATACCAGAAAAAGTATCCACTATTGGGGATTTAGGGGCAGAAAAAATAGTGCAACAAATAAGGGATAAAATGATAGAATTACACAATTATCGCACTGAGCAAATGGAGAGAAAATCATGGGGAATTACTCAGTTATATAATGCGTTTTTTCATGAGCCTAGTAGTAAGTTATATCAACTTCATCAACAGTTAGATAAGTTAGTAATGAAGGCTTATAATTTTGATGAAAATGGAGATATTTTAGAGCAATTATTAACCTTAAATTTAGCTATTTCTGAAAAAGAAAATTAAGGAAAAAATGTCCTACTGAGAGTAAGATAATAAAGCGAAATATCTCGCCAGATTCCTCGTGACTATTTTAGAAAAAATACCACCATTGAATAATTCAAGAGAATTGAAGTCTAATTAATTGAGAATCTGCAATAAACTTTCCCTCATGATGGTAACGGGGGCGGGGTGATGAGTCCAAATTTCAAAAGCAACTGCCCCTTGTTGTACTAACATTTCACTACCATCAATAATTTTTGCTCCTTGTTTTTCTGCTTGTTGTAAGAAAAGAGTCGGACGAGGGTTATAAATTAAATCATATGCGATCGCATCTTCACAAATCAACTCTGCTTGAGAGGAAGTTAGGGGAGATTGAGAAATATGGGGATACATTCCCATAGGAGTGGTATTAACAATAAGTTGACTATGGGGGATTAAATCCGTAAGCTCATCCCAAGTATAAATTGAAATTTCGGCTTTAAGGGTTGTATTGGCAAAACTAGCTTTAAATTGCTTTAATTTATCTAAATTACGCCCAATAACTTTAATTTCCTTGCATCCTAACTCACTGCAACCCACAATTACCGCCCGACTAGCACCACCGTTACCCAACACCAAAGGGGTGATATTTGCCCAATTTTTAGCCAATGATTTTAAAGGAGAGATAAACCCATCAATATCCGTATTTGTGCCGTGCCATTGATGATTTTCTGTCAACCACACAGTGTTAACCGCACCAATAATTTTTGCTGTTTCAGTAATATAATCTAAAAAAGGTAAAACATTTTCTTTATGAGGAATAGTTACATTAAATCCTCTTATTTTTACTGCTTTAAAAGTATTAAATAATTCCTGTAAATTTTCTTTTTCTACAGCAAAAGGAACATAAATATAATCTAAATTTAAAGATGCGATCGCATCATTTTGAAATACTGGGGACATTGAATGTTCAATGGGATTACCAATAATTCCTAATAATTTTGTTTTACCTGTAATCTTCATAAAATAACCTTAACTATTGTTGAATTTTATCTGTTATATAACAATATAATTTGAGTGATATTAATCATTTTAGCGTGAAAGAGAAAAGTAAATAAAGATTATGTATTTTATATTTTTTCTAATAATTAATAGATTTTTTTACATAAGATTTAGGACTGCTATATAATCAAAACCAAGAATCAAAAAACTTTGAGAAGATGAATAAAAATTTAATTTTCGGTATTTTACTTATCTTTATTCCCATATCCATCGCTGGTCATTTTTTACATTGGGGAGAGGTTGTCATTTTTCTGAGTGCCGCCCTTGCCATTGTACCATTAGCGGCATTTATGGGAGAAGCTACGGAAAATATTGCGGTTGTCGTAGGACCTAATTTAGGAGGATTACTTAATGCTACTTTTGGTAACGCTACAGAATTAATTTTGGCTTTTATCGCTTTAAAAAGTGGTTTTGTGCAAGTAGTAAAAGCAACTTTGACAGGTTCGATAATTGGTAATTTACTATTAGTTATGGGATTTGCCATGTTTTTGGGAGGTTTACGTTTCAAAGAGCAAAATTTCCAACCAGCTACTGCCCGTTTAAATGCCTCTGCCATGAATTTAGCCGTTATCGCTATTTTACTGCCCACTGCGGTGCAATACACTTCTCAAGGTATTCCTAGCACCACGATGCAAACTCTTTCTGTGGCGGTAGCGGTAGTTTTGATTAGTGTTTATCTGTTGACTCTCCTTTTCTCTATGAAAACCCATTCCTATCTTTATGATGTTGGTATAGCAGAAAATGAAACGGAGGAAGAGTCAGAATCTTCTCATCAACCTAATATTGTATTTTGGATTTTTATCTTACTTATTGTTACAATTGGAGTTGCGATCGAATCTGAGTTATTAGTGGATTCGTTGGAAGAAGCTACCGCCGATTTAGGTTTACCTGCACTATTTACAGGGGTGATATTTTTACCCATTATTGGTAATGCCGCCGAACACGCTACGGCTGTAACTGTTGCGATTAAAAATAAAATGGATTTATCTGTCTCTGTGGCTGTAGGTTCAAGTTTACAAATTGCCTTATTTGTTGCCCCAGTTTTAGTAATTATAGGTTGGTTTATTGGGCAACCGATGGATTTAAACTTTAATCCCTTTGAATTGGTGGCAGTGGCAGTATCCGTATTAATTGCCAATTCTATTAGCTCTGATGGTAACTCTAATTGGTTAGAAGGTATCTTATTATTGGCTACCTATGTGGTAATCGGATTAGCTTTCTATTTTCACCCAGTCATTGAAGGATTAGCTTAAGTTATTGACTACTATCACTTCCTTCTCCTCAACCCCCAACATCCCAAGATTTTTTCCATCTCAGCTACTTTCGACTCTTGTGCAACAAATAATCAAATCAATTTTTGTTGTTAAGTAATAAGCTAGAATTTTAGATATAAGAGCATTATTTATAAATAACATCAACTCTAATTGATTAATTTTATGGGAAAGTCATTGAATAAGTGTGCGGAAAAAGCAGGAAGTGATTTAAGTTTTTTTGAGAAATATCTTACCCTCTGGATTCTGATTTGTATTGTTATCGGTATTGGTTTGGGGCGTATATTTCCATCTTTAGCACAAAACCTCGATCGCCTCAACGTTTATAATGTTTCTATTCCTATTGCCATATGTCTATTTTTCATGATGTATCCAATTATGGTGAAGATAGACTTTTCTCAAGCGGTAAAAGCAGTCAAAACACCAAAGCCTGTAATTTTAACCTTGGTTGTTAACTGGTTGATAAAACCCTTTTCCATGGTAATCTTTGCCCAATTTTTCTTGGGATGGCTATTTGTTGGTTGGTTACAGGAAACCGAGATAATTAGAGGAGTAGAAGTCAGTTTGAGTAATTCCTATATTGCAGGATGTATCTTGTTAGGTATTGCTCCTTGTACAGCAATGGTGTTAATGTGGGGTTATCTTTCCTATAGTAATCAGGCTCATACTTTGGTAATGGTAGCGGTAAACTCTTTGACGATGTTACTGCTTTATGCACCGTTAGGAAAATGGTTATTATCCGCTAATGATTTAATTGTACCATGGCAAACAATTGTTTTATCAGTCATCATCTATGTGGGTTTACCATTAATAACTGCTTTGTTAAGTCGCTACTGGATTTTTAAATATAAAGGCAGACAATGGTTTGAAAATAGTTTCCTTTCTTATCTCACTCCTATTTCCATTACTGCTTTATTAGCTACTTTGATTCTCCTATTTGCGTTTAAAGGGGAATTAATCATTAATAATCCTTTTCATATTATCCTCATTGCTATTCCCTTATTAGTGCAAACCAACTTTATCTTCTTGATTACCTATGCCATAGCCCTAAAACTGGACTTAGTTTATGAAGATGCCGCCCCTACAGCTTTGATTGGTGCTAGTAATCATTTTGAAGTTGCGATCGCAACTGCGGTGATGTTATTTGGTTTAAATTCAGGAGCGGCTTTAGCCACAGTGGTAGGGGTATTAATAGAAGTGCCAGTAATGTTATTTTTAGTGGAAATTTGCAAAAAAACAGCATCATGGTTTAAAAGAGAGCCAGAAAAAGCCACTTTACTAGACCCTAGACTAATTTAACCTGAATTCGATTTCAAATTGTCGGTTAGAGTAGGCAAGAGGCAAAGAAAAAAGGTCAAAGGGCAAAGGTAAATAGTGAATAGGGAATAGGCAATGGTTTAATAATATGGTTTAATAATTAAGAATTAATAACTCCGAACCCCGAACTCCGAACTCCGAACTCCGAACCCCGAACCCCGAACCCCGAACTCCGAACTCCGAACCCCGAACTCCGAACTCCGAACTCCGAACCCCGAACTCCGAACTCCGAACTCCGAACCCCGAACTCCGAACCCCGAACTCCGAACTCCGAACTCCGAACTCCGAACCCCGAACCAACCTTATTATGGTAAATTAAAAAAGGAATCTTAAAAAATCTTAAAATTTAAGCCATAATATTTTTCATGGAATGTATCGTCAATCGTCGAGCGAAATTCAGTGCCAGTCATCGCTATTGGTTGCCAGAGTTATCAGAAGCGGAAAATCAACAGCGTTTCGGGGCAAATAGTCGTTTTCCGGGGCATGGACACAATTATGTCTTATATGTTTCTCTCATCGGGGAATTAGACAAGTATGGAATGGTACAGAATTTATCTGAAGTCAAAAAAGTCATTAAGGATGAAGTAACCAGCCAATTAGATTACAGCTATCTTAATGATACTTGGGCAGAATTTCAACAAACTTTACCAACCACAGAAAATATTGCTAAGGTGATATGGGAGCGTTTATCGCCTCATTTACCACTTGTTGATATACAACTATACGAACATCCTCAACTTTGGGTTAATTATCAAGGAAATAATATGGAAGCTACTTTAACTGTTCAAACTCATTTTAGCGCCGCTCATCGTTTAGCTTTACCTGAATTAAGTTTAGAAGAAAATACGGAAATTTATGGTAAGTGCGCACGTGTCAATGGTCATGGACATAATTATCATTTAGAAGTGTCAGTAACGGGAGAAATGGATGCTCGTACTGGTATGATTGTGGACTTAGGAGAGTTACAAAAAGCCATTAATGATTATGTAGTTGAACCTTTTGATCATACTTTTCTTAATAAGGATATTCCATATTTTGCTGATGTTGTGCCTACGGCGGAAAATATTGCTGTATATATTGCTCAATTATTAAAAGATCCGATCGCATCTTTGGGAGTAGAATTAGATAAAGTCAAATTGATTGAAAGTCCTAATAATTCCTGTGAGATTTACTGCCGCAAAGGGGTTTTAAATCAGTCACCAGCAAACCATCAAGTAGCCCTTGTTTAGTGAATAAAAGGGCGGTATTGGGCAAGGGGCAAAAGTAAATAGTTGATAATTAATAACCCCGAACCCCGAACTCCTAACCCCGAACTCTGGTAACGTTGCTTATTGCTTATGGTAACCAGTAAACTTAAACCCAGACTATATTGATAAATTATTCATGAGCAGTATATTTGGAAAATTATTCACTATATCAACTTTTGGAGAATCTCACGGTGGCGGAGTAGGGGTAATAGTGGATGGTTGCCCTCCCCGTGTTGAAATTAGTGCCGAAGAAATTCAAGAAGAATTAAACCGTCGTAAACCCGGACAGAGCAAAATTACTACTCCCCGTCAAGAATCTGATTTGTGCGAAATTGTATCAGGAGTTTTTCAAGGGAAAACATTAGGCACTCCCATCGCCATTTTAGTTAGAAATAAGGATGCTCGTTCCCAAGATTACGATGAAATGGCGGTTAAATATCGACCTTCTCACGCTGATGCTACCTATGATGCTAAATATGGTATTCGTAATTGGCAAGGTGGTGGACGTTCTTCCGCAAGGGAAACTATCGGTAGAGTGGCAGGAGGTGCGATCGCAAAAAAAATTCTCCATCAAATCGCAGGAGTTGAAATTATCGCCTATGTCAAAACTATCAAGGATATTAGTGCCAATGTGGATCAAGAAACTGTTACTCTCGAACAAGTAGAAAGTAATATAGTTAGATGTCCTGATAGTGTAGCCGCCGAAAAGATGATCGAGTTAATTGATCAAATTAGACGGGAAAAAGACTCTTTAGGTGGTGTTGTGGAATGTGTAGTCAGAAACGTGCCTAAAGGTTTGGGTGAACCTGTGTTCGATAAATTAGAAGCTGATTTAGCTAAAGCAATTATGTCATTACCAGCTACTAAAGGCTTTGAAATTGGTTCTGGGTTTGAAGGAACATTATTAACAGGCAGTCAACATAATGATGAGTTTTATCTTGATGAAGCAGGAAATACTCGTACTATGACAAACCGCTCTGGAGGTATTCAGGGGGGAATCAGTAACGGAGAGAATATTGTTATCAGGGCGGCATTTAAACCCACTGCTACCATTGGCAAAGAACAAAAAACCGTTACTAAAGAGGGAGAAGAAACTGTTTTAGCCGCAAAAGGCAGACATGATCCTTGTGTGTTACCAAGGGCTGTACCAATGGTTGAAGCAATGGTTGCGTTGGTACTATGTGATCATTTATTACGTCATCATGCTCAATGTGAGTTAGATATTTAGGATTTGCTTATTGCCCTCACTCCCCTTAAAAGGGGAGACACAGAGGAGTTTCCCTATTGCATTGTCTTTATTACTAATTGTTAATTGTTAACTACGAAAAAGCCTACTATATAAAGTTTCGTGATGGATACTGGCAAAAGATAAACCCCAACTACAGGAGGCTAATTGATCATCTTGAAGATTAATTATTTGTTGAGTAGTATTAATAATAGATTCATGTAAATTAAAAATCAATTTTTGTCCTTCTGTTTGTCCTAAAGGTATTAATTTAACTCCTCCATTTACTAGGTTATTGAGCCAACTGTGAAGATAGCCCCATAGCATTTCTTTAGGGGGTATTTGACTATAAGCACTTATAATCCCAAATGCGATCGCACTATTGCAGGGAGAATCAAAATTATCAATAACGGATTTTAGTTTCTTATCATCTGGTATTAGCTGGAGAGTTAGACGACATAAACTTTTCCCCATCTGCCAACTTTGCTCTCTTAATTCTTTGGTTTCACGGGAGGCACTTAGCCAGTTATTCCAATAATATAACCCCTCACAATCATCATTGAGATAACAATCATAAGCTCGGAGTGCGATCGCACCCTCAATCCGAATTGAACCGTAAAATAACTCATTTTCTAGCCATTGTCGTAAACTTTCACCATTGGTGATATTGCCGTTTTCCACCAAAAACTCTAAGCCTTCAGAATAACTATAAGCCCCCAAAGGTAAGCTAGAATTACATAGCTGTAGTAAAGATAATAAATAATTTGACATTACAAGTGCTTAATAAATGAGCAGAAATAAACTGATGATTAACTAGAGAACTATAATAAAAAAAATCAAAGCCATTGCTTAAGCTATTTACCCACCATAATTATGACTAATACCAATCTACAATATCCTATCTTTGGACCTCAAATAAAATGCCCCCATTGTCGTCAAACCATAGATGCTTTAACCCTGACAGATAGTTACCTATGTCCTCGTCATGGAGCTTTTGAGGCTAATCCTGAAACAGAAGTATTAGTTCATTTACAGTCGGGCAGACAATGGCGTTTGTGGGAGCATAAATGGTATCGTCAACATACTCATCCTGATGGTATTCGCTTTGAAATTCATGAAGCCTTAGATCGTCTTTATACTGAGGGATACCGTGCAACAAAAGTAATTATAGCAGAACGTTACTATAACCTAATTAGTTCTTATTTAGATAAAGGCAACAATTGGCAAGGAAATCAAGAAAGCAAGTTATATAAACTATATGGGTTGCCCGTAGAATTTAGTCATAAATCTGATGCCGAGCCTTGTTGGGAAGTGATTAACTTTGTGTTAGAAAAGGAAAAAGGCACTCCTTCCCGTTATCCTTATTTTCGTCTTTTTGAATAATATACTTAATCTTAGTTAAATATGGGAATATCGGATAAGGGTAGGTATCAGGAGGTTGCAGGTTGCAAGTTGCAGGTTGCAGGTATTGGGAAGAAATGAGTTCGGAGTTTTTAATTATTCACTATTTACCTTTGCCCTTTTTACTTTGCCCCTTGCCCTTTTCTCATCATTCATCGAAGAAAATTTATCCCGAATTCAGGTTAATTATGATTCATCATATTTCAATTCGCACTGCTGATATAATGAGTGCGATCGCATTTTATGAATTATTAGGTTTTACGGTAAAGGAAAGATTCACCACAGGTTACACCCTTGCTTGTTGGCTAGAAGGGGAAGGAGGAAGACTAGAATTAATGCAAATACCACAACCAAAACCAGCCCCAGATGCTTTTAATGATGAACACTATGTTGGTTACTATCACTTCACTTTAGATATTACAGAAAAAAGAATAGATTTACCCACATGGTTAGAACAATTAAAACAAAAATTTTGGCGTGAAAGTCAAATAGATAATTCTAAAATTTCACCGTTAAAAATTCTGCTTCCCCCTCAACAACAAATGATTGAAAATCAACTGTATGAAGTAGCTTTTATTGCTGATACAGATAACCTACCCATTGAAATAATTCGGCTTTGTGAAAAAAGTCCTTGAATAATGGGAAAGTAATAATTAAACTCTTTTGCCCTCCCCCCTCTCGAGGGGGGATAAAGGGGGGTTTGCCTCTTGCCTTTTTACTTTTGCATTGTTGCCCGTTAAAAATTTATTCATTAACTACCATGACAAATCATCTTATTAATACTCAAAGTTTATACTTACAAAAACACGCCCATAATCCGATTAATTGGTGGTATTGGTGCGATGAAGCCCTTAATTTAGCAAAGCAGGAGGATAAGCCTATTTTTCTCTCTATTGGTTATTCTAGCTGTCACTGGTGTACCGTTATGGAGGGAGAAGCCTTTTCTGATGATGCGATCGCATCTTACCTTAACGATAATTTTATCTCAATAAAGGTCGATCGGGAAGAACGCCCCGACATTGATAGTATCTATATGACAGCTTTACAGATGATGACAGGGCAAGGAGGATGGCCTTTAAATATATTTCTTTCCCCCGACGATTTAGCACCTTTTTACGGTGGTACATATTTCCCTATTGAACCTCGTTATGGCAGACCAGGATTTTTACAGATTTTACAAGCTCTTCATGATTTTTATCATGATAAATCAGATAAATTTTTATCATTGAAAAACGAAATTGTCAAGGGTTTAGAAACAAATAGTAATATAATTTTTACCTCAGAAAATCAACTAACTCCAGAATTATTACAACAAGGTATTACCAATAATAGTAAGGTTATCGCCAGAAATGATTATGGTTCGCCCCGTTTCCCGATGATGCCTTACAGTAATATTACGTTGCAAGGGGGAGTTAAAGACGAAAATTGTCGAGATTTGGCAATCAGAAGAGCCTTAGACTTAGTTAATGGGGGTATTTATGATCATGTGGGTGGTGGTTTTCATCGCTATACCGTTGATGCTACTTGGACTGTACCTCACTTTGAAAAAATGCTCTATGATAATGGCTTAATTATGGAGTTTTTAGCGAATTTATGGGCTAATGGTGCTGAAATACCAGAAATAAAAAGAGCTTGTGAGGGTATAAAAGATTGGTTAAAAAGAGAAATGACTTCGGAAAAAGGTTATTTTTATGCGGCACAGGATGCGGATAATTTTGCCGATATTCATCACATTGAACCAGAAGAAGGAGAATTTTATGTCTGGAGTTATCACCAATTAAAAGAGATATTATCAGCAGAAGAATTTAATGCTTTTATTGATACTTTTATCATTAGTGAAGATGGAAATTTTGAAAGTAAAAATATTTTACAAAAAAGAGAAGATAAGCCCATTAATGAGATAATTAATAATGCCTTAGATAAACTCTTTAAAGTTCGTTATGGAGAAGAAAGAAACTCCTTAGAAAAGTTTTCTCCTGCTAAAAATAATCAAGAAGCAAAAACTGTTCAATGGTTAGGTAGAATACCCCCCGTAACCGATACAAAAATGATTCTTGCTTGGAATAGTTTAATGATTTCTGGGTTAGCTACTGCTTATGGTGTTTTTCAAGATGCTAGTTATTTAGATTTAGCAGAAAAAGCAACGGAATTTATCCTTAATCATCAATGGGAAAATGGACGTTTACATCGTCTTAATTATGAGGGAAATGTTGCCGTTTTCGCCCAAAGTGAAGACTATAGTTTATTTATTAAAGCCTTATTAGATTTAGCCCAAAATCATCCCACTAATACATATTTTTACTTGAATCAAGCCATAAAAATTCAAGCTGAATTTAATCAATTTTGTCAGGATAAACAACAAGGAGGATATTATAACAATGCCCATGATAATAGCAGTGATTTATTAATTAGAGAAAAAAGTTATATCGATAATGCTACGCCTTCTCCCAATGGAATTGCGATCGCAAATTTAGTTCGTTTGCACCTATTTACTGATGAAGAAAAATACCTAGATGAAGCAGAAAAAACCCTAAAATTATTTAGTGACATTATGAATAAAGCAAGTACCAGTTGTCCTAGTTTATTTACCGCCTTAAACTGGTATTTAAACCGCACCAGTGTCAAAACCACAAAAAACACAAAACTACAACTTATCAAAAAATACTTACCTAATACGGTTATTCGTACCGATGAGGAATTACCATCTAATAGTATTGCTGTGGTGTGTCGAGGAGTATCTTGTTTTGAACCAGCAACCACTATAACCCAATTGTGGCAACAATTAAGCTAGTTTAAAAAGATAATTTTTGCTACATTTTGGGCTTCTAGCCTTCATTAACCTCTGTTAGGCTTAAACATATCCGATAAAAGTAGGTGTCAAGTTTTGAGGGGATGAGAGGAGAGGAGGAAACAAGTAATAAGTAATGATTAATTAAAGATTAAACTAATAATTTACATACTTAAAGTAATAGAGTCTTAAATATTTTTTTCAGTAAAATAAGATTTAGACTTTGAGACAAATTAGCTGAGTATGAAAATTGTTCACGGTACATGGATTCCCTCCTCAGAAGATAATTTTATTCAGAATGGTACGTTTTATTTATGGGTAGAAATTGCCAAAAATAATCGCAGAATTACCAAAATTAATAATCTTTATCCCCGTCAACTAACCTCAGAAGATTTAGCTAATTTTTTAGTCAAAGATTTAGGAGTTTCATCTAATAATTATCAAGATCCTGTTAAACTAATAAGCAGTAAATATTTTCTTCTTCCTAGTAGTGATAATCAACCTCTCCCCTCTTTAACATTAAGTCGTTATTTAGAAACAGAATATCCTGAAAATACTGAATTACAGTACTGGGCGATCGAATCTTTTCCTTTAAATGAAATAATTAAAACTCTCAATGATTTGCATTTTTTATCACTTTATCAAACTCAAGAATGGGTATTAGGAATTGATTTACTTTTTTGGTATTATTATACCCAAAACTTTAGACAAATTATTCTCAAAGATCAATATATTCCTGCCTTAAAATATCGAGAAATTAATACAAAGAAAAAAACATCTAAATCTAAATCCTTATCTGGGGAAATTTATCCGAGTTGGGCGATTGTTTCCCATAATTATGAACAATTAATTAAGCAATGTGTTGAGATGATGCCCCTTGCTTGTGTGGCAGGTTTTGATGAATTGTCTGAGTCAATTAATTTTTATGACAAAGAAACTTTATTACATCATTTTTCCGAATATTTACTGCAACAAATAATAAAAAACACCTCTTTACCCCAAGTTTTTACTAAAAAAATTAACAATTCTTCTTTACTTCATAACTGTCTTTTTTCGCTGGAAAAACCTTTAACCGATAAAGCTAGTTTAGAAACTTATCAACAATGGCAAACATGGTATCAAAAAATAATTGCCGGTAGTAATAATAGCGATTTTAATCTATGTTTTCGACTGAAAGAAGCATCGGAAGAAAATCCCGATAAATGGTATTTAGAATTTTTGGTGGCATCAAAAAAAGATCCTTCTTTAAAATTAAATTTGGAAGATTATTGGCATTTTGACAAAAAAACAAAACAATTAGTTACAGAACAATTTGGCAAGGAATTTGAAAAAAACTTACTTTTAAACTTAGGTTATGGAGCGAGAATTTATCCTAAATTATGGGCTGGATTAGAAACAGATAAACCAGTAGGATTGTCTTTAACTTTAACAGAAGCATTTGATTTTCTCAAAGAGGTGGCATGGATTTTACAAGATGCAGGTTATACTGTGATTGTACCAGCATGGTGGACTCCGAGCGGTCGTCAAAAAGCTAAAATTCGCTTACAAGCATCCACAAAAAAATCATCTTCTTCTAGTAGTAAAAATGAGAAAGGTTACTTTAGTTTAGACACGATTATTCAATATCAATATCAGTTAGCCATTGGCAATGAAGTTGTTACACCTCAAGAATGGCGACAATTATTAGAGGCAAAAATACCTCTAGTTAAATTTAGGGGAGAATGGGTAGAATTAGACCAAAATCAGATGCAAAAAATGCTAGAATTTTGGCAAAATAGTCAGGAAGAAAATAACGAAAAGAGTTTACTAGAATTGATGAAAATTGCCACAGAAGAAGTGGATATGTTTGAGGTTTCTCATGATGAGAGTTTAGCCCAAATGATGGCAAAATTAACAGATTATACTCAACTAGAATTAACTAATAATCCTGATAATTTTCAAGGGGATTTAAGGGAATATCAAAAGAGAGGTGTTTCTTGGTTAAAATTTTTAGAGCTATTAGGTTTAAATGGTTGTTTAGCAGATGATATGGGGTTAGGAAAAACGGTACAAGTTATCGCCCATTTAGTTCAGGAAAAAAATGAAAATAAACAGTTATTACCTACTTTATTAATTGCCCCTACTTCGGTGGTAGGAAATTGGTATAAGGAAGTGGAAAAATTTGCTCCTCATCTTCAGGTAATGATTCATCATGGGGGCGATCGCATCTCTGAGGAAAAAACCTTTACAACTGAGGCAAAAAATTATGATTTAATTATTACTTCTTTTACTTTAGCTCGGAAAGATTTAAAATTATTAAATCAGGTAAAATGGCAAAGAATTGTCTTAGATGAAGCTCAAAATATTAAGAATCCTAGCACTGCTCAAACTAAAGCTATTTTAAAATTAAATGCTAATTATCGTTTAGCTTTAACCGGTACTCCTGTAGAAAATCGTCTCTTGGATTTATGGTCAATTTTTAACTTTCTTAATCCGGGTTATTTGGGTAAAAAAACTCAGTTTCGTAAATCTTTTGAGATACCAATTCAGAAGAATAATGATAAAAAACAGTCTATTGTATTGAAAAAATTAGTTGAACCGTTTATTTTAAGAAGATTAAAAACTGATAAAAATATTATTAAAGATTTGCCCGATAAAGTAGAGCATAAACAATATTGTAATTTAACCAAAGAACAGGCTTCTTTATATGAATTAGTGGTGAAAGAAGTATCGGGAGAATTAGAAGAAGCGGAAGGAATGCAAAGGAAGGGTTTAATACTTTCTACTCTGATGCGTCTTAAACAAATTTGCAATCATCCTCGTCAATTTTTGCAGGATAATAGTGATTTTAATGCCCAACGTTCACATAAATTAGAAAGGTTAGGAGAGATGGTTGAGGAGGTAATTGCGGAAGGTGAAAGTCTTTTAATTTTTACTCAATTTACGGAAATTGGTGAGGCTTTACAGCATTATTTTAAACAAAAATTTTACTATAATACTTACTATTTGTATGGGGGTACTTCTCGCAAAAAAAGGGAGCAAATGATTGAGGAATTTCAAGCCGAAAATACTGAACCTTCTTTATTTATTTTGTCGTTAAAAGCAGGGGGTGTGGGGATAACTTTAACTAAGGCAAATCATGTGTTTCATTTTGATCGCTGGTGGAATCCTGCGGTGGAAAATCAAGCCACTGATAGGGCTTTTAGAATAGGACAAAAAAAGAATGTATTTGTTCATAAATTCGTCACTTTAGGTACACTAGAGGAGAAAATTGATTTGATGATTGAGGATAAGAAAAAAATAGCAGATGCGATCGTTACCTCAGATGAATCGTGGTTAACGGAATTAGATAATGATAGTTTTAAACAGTTAATTGCTCTAAATCGTCAGACTATTATTTAGATTATTTTTGTATTATTTTTTGTATTTTTTATATTTTTTATTTAATAGAGTATTGTATGAATATTTCATCTCTTTCTGATTTAGAAAAATTAGAGTCTAAGATCAAGGGGAATTTAAAAAAACATAAATTAGGCGATACTCTAAATTCTCTTTATGTAAAACAAAAATCACAAAATCTTCAACCATTTATGGTAGCAGGATTTGCTTTATTTGCTATTAGGTTTTGTCCTCCTAGCAAATCATCCGAGTTGATAAGAAGATATGATATTACATCTTTGATTGATTTATCTAATGATTACTATCTAGCTGATCCAATAACTTTTGATACAGATTTATCTGATGAATTTAAAGATTCAAATCCAGTCTTCATGATACTACGACTTGTTAGTAGTCAATTTCCTTTTAATCAGGGTCTTTTTAGCGAGTTTGCACGTCCAGCTTTACTATTTGACGAAATTCCAAAAAAGCTAAAAGGTTTATCCCATATTCCAGAATTTGATTTTGAAAATAAGTTTCAAGCAATAACAGGTGTTTCTGTCCTTGATTTTATAACTACAGGTTTTGTAATTTATGTTGTATCGAAACATAACTTTACATTCAGTTCTAATTATTTGAAGAAATTTCGTGAAAAAGGTATAAGCATACCAGATGATTGTACACTCCAAAATATTATCAATCAACTTTCTGCTGATAAATCTCAGTTAATTAAATTATATGAACAAAGAAAAAATCAAGATCATCGTTTTAGAATGCATGATTTTAATCCGATTATACAGTATCCATTAATAAAGCCTTGTCAAAATAAAGGATTCTCTAACTCATATAAAGATTTTTTTCATGCACCAGTACCTGATTTAGTTGCTTCAAGAATTTCTACGGGAATTTACTATCAAATGTTTAATGAATATAAAACCCAATTTTCTGAATATTTTGGTCATGTATTTGAATACTATGTTGGAAAGGTACTAGGTAATAGTATTACGTCAGAAAAATTATTTTCAGAATCGGAAATTCGTAACTCTTATCCAAAGGAGAGAGGAAAAGTTCCTGACTGGATTTTGATTGATGGAACAACACTAATTGTCTTTGAATGTAAAGCTACTCGTTTTTCGAGAGCAGCACAAGTAATTGCTAGTGAAAAGGCTGTAAATGATAGTTTAAAACAAGTTGAAAAAGGTTTGAAACAACTCGGTTGTTTTATTAAGGCTTGTCAAAATAAAGTTTTAGGGTTAGAACAATTTTATAATTGCACTACTTTTCTCGCAATTCTCGTATCCTTAGAGCCTTTGTATTTAGTTAATAGTATTTGTTTTCGAGAACATATAAATGCCATATTAGGAAATGAACATATTACTAATTTTCATTGGCAAATACTATCAATTGATCAATTAGAAAAATTACAGCCACATCTTGATAGTAAAATTAAACTATCTCAAGTCCTAGATGATTTACAGAAAAATAAATTTAATGATGTTTTGGAAAATTTAAGTTCTGAGACGAATAAAACTTTTAAGGATTCTTTTTTATATTCAAAACAAGAAGAATTGTACAGACGTCTTGGAGAAGTCGTTTTAGGTATCGATTGACAGGGCGTTATGATCCTTTTTAACTAGATAGAATATATTTGGTAGTTTCTTGGTTAAAAAATATGACATCAAAACCATTGCAAATTGAAGGTACTTGGGAAGAAATACTCTTACAAGGAGAGAAATTAGCAGGACATAGAGTGAGAGTAACAATTATTAATGATCATGAAATTAACTCCTCTCCAGAAGATACTTTTCGTAACTCATGGAAAGAAATAAAAGAAGGTAAAATTAGACCAATTTCTGAATTATGGAAAGGAATTGATACAGTTGGATTTAATTTTAACTAAAACAATAATCACATAAATTAATTTCTATTTATTAATAGCAATAAAAATGAGTAAATTTAGTAAAACATGGTGGGGAAAACGTTTTATCGAAGCCTTAGAATCTTTCACGGACTCAGGAAGATTAAGTCGGGGGCGTAGTTATGCCAATAACGGAAAAGCCAAAGAGTACAAAATTACTAAAGGAAAAATCACTGCTAAAGTTAGAGGTTCAGTTAATCCTTACTTTGGCGTTTATAAAGAACCTTTATACAAAACTGAAATCTCTTTAACTCCCATTTCTCAAGAAGATTGGGAAAAAGCGATCGCACTTCTTTCCTCTCAAGCCAGTTTTGTCAGTAAACTATTGATGAATGAAATGCCAGACAATATAGAGGAAGTATTTTATAAAAAATTAAAACTGCATTTACTTCCCTATAATAGTAAGGATTTTGAAACAGATTGTTCCTGCCCCGATTGGTCTAATCCATGTAAACATATAGCAGGAGTTTATTATCTTATCGCTTCAGAGATCGATCGAGATCCCTTTTTATTGTTTGAATTGCGTGGGCTTAAAAAGGAAAAACTACATCAGGAATTGATGCGATCGCCCCTCGGTCAAATTTTATCCCAAGGATTAACCACAGAGAATTTAGCACCAGAACCAGCAGAATCCTATTATACTAAACCAGTGTTAGTAACAGCTAATAGCAACATAAATCAAAAAGAATTCTGGCAAGGAGAAAAAAGAATACCAGAGCATTTACCAGATAATTCTTCTAATACCATTCTCGCTATAGTAGTCAAAAAAGCAGGAGATTATCCACCATTTTGGCATCAAGATAGTTCCTTTATCGAAGTAATGAGCGATTTTTACACCAGAATTCGGAAGACATTTTGACCTCTACCGATGGAGACAGCAACGGGGACTCAAAAAAAGGAAAATCTAATCGGGTTAAAACATTGATCTTTTAAAAATATCGTAAGTCTCAAAAGGTTTCGATACAATAAGAGAAAATTTATCCATCATTACTCATTAACTAATTTTCATTTCTCCCATACCTATAAGGAATATTCTATGACTACCATTAAAAATTTAGAAAAACCAACCATTGCTTTTAATCAAATTATCAGGGAAATTAACTGGGCGTTATTAGCTTCAATTACAGCTCATGGTCTTTTTTTCACCCTCATCTTTCCCAGATGGTATGCTCAAGGTAATTCTAATAATTCTAATGGTTTGACCAACACCCCAATTATAGAATTAAATTCCTTAGAACAAACTCGTCTGCCCAATTTAAACCCCTCAAACTCATTAGATTGGAATAGTCTTAACCCTTTACCAGAAATAGATAATTTCAACGGTTTAACAATTCCCATACCTCCTTTAGAAAGTTTGGAGAATAGTGGTTTTGATTTACCGCCACTAGATGGAGGAATGATGTATCAGGATTTTTCTGCCTTACCCCCTCCTCCTCCTGCTTCAATTAGCAACTTTTCCACCGCCCCTATCCCTCAAACATCTTTACAGTTTGAAACTAATCCCACTGCTCCCTTAGATTTGCCACCACCACCACCCATTAATCAAAATTCCCTTGCTAATTTACCGCCGATTCCTCAAGATAAAATTGATCAAATAACTCAGAAAAATAACTCCGGCACATCCACATCTTCTCCTTTTAACCAAACAGATGTTCCAATTAATCAAATTCTTGATGCGGAAAGACAAGCAGAAATCAGAAGACAATTATTTGCTAATTCTCCCATTGAGGTTACGGTTAACCCTAGAGATGTAATAAATAATCGAGATAATAAAACTGACGTTAAAGATTCTTCCTCTCAAACATCAAATCCTGACAATAACTTACCCGTTAAGTTGGAAAATCAATTTAATAATCTAACGGATAAATTAGCCCCAAATCCAGAAAATACAAGCGATGAGGAAGCTAGAAAAAATTATGTTGCATGGGCTAAAAATGTGCAGAACGTTAATCCGAAAGAAATTACTATTGTTGGTGTATATCCTAAAGATGCTTGTGTTAAGAAACTAGAAGGCACTACTACTTATGGTGTTGTTGTTAACTCTATGGGGAATGTGGTTGACACTCAACTGATTAAAAGTGCTGGATATAACTTATTTAATGAACAAGCATTAAAACAAATTAATGCCCGACAATTTGAAAATACTGGCGATGGTAATATTCCCTACCATGTTTATGTTAATTTTCAATACGATACAAAAGTATGTCCTTCTGTTTCATTGTCTAATTTGGGTAATGTTCCCCAATCTAGCCCCCAACCTTCTTCCAATCCCAATCCAGTAAAGCCCAGTAGTGTTAAACCTGCTACCCCCAACAATGTCAAAGATAGCCCTAGTCATTCTCAACCCTCGTCGGTGGCAACACCCGTAAAAAAAGAGAATTCCAATAATTCCCAAATAAAACAACCTACTACAGTCAATAAATTAAGTACACCAACTAATAGTGCAGAAGTTTTGCTGAAACCTAATCCTGAGACGAAAAAAACGACTACTCCTCCAAAATTACCTCCAATTATTGAGAATTCAACGAAAAAAGACAGTCAAGCACCATCTCCTTCTGCAAGAGAAATAATTAATCCTTCTACTAACTCTTCTGGAGAAAAAGAGCAAGAGAAGAAAAGCCCTGAAAATGAAGTTATAATCAAAGAAAAAGATCCTATGTCTTCTCCTGAATAAAAAGCTCACGAATAGGTGAGAGAAAATTATGAATTAAAATTAATGGAATAATCCCCCTATCGGGCATTACAATGAAAGTATAAAAAATAAGATTCAATATAAGTTTTTCACTCTTTTACTATTATTAATTATGAATAATAATGTTGATATTAATTCGATAAATGAACAGAGACAATTCAGACGTATTCTTGCTGTTTGTAGGGTTTTGGACTTGGATCATAAATTTTTGGGATTCACTCTCGACTTAAACCGTTCTGGTATTAAAATTATTGTTGATAAAAATTTTCAGTCTGGGGATGAGTTTGAAATTATCTTAAGTCCTGTTAAAGAAGATGAGGAAATAAGCCCTGATATTGTGGTTAAGGTAGAACAAAAATGGAGATCTTCTACCAATGAGGAGTTTGATCAAATCGGTGGGGTAATTATAGAAGTTGATTCCCCTGAATATATAGAGGAGTTAATTGATTACTGCGATCGCCGTGCTAAGGAAAGATACCAATTAGATTGGCAATAAAAGAATAGGATATTGACTTGTAAAAAAAAATTCGTTAGAATGTTGAAATGTGACCTAGCGGATGTGGCGGAATTGGTATACGCGCACGTTTGAGGGGCGTGTGGCTTTGCCTTGCGAGTTCGAGTCTCGCCATCCGCATTTTTTAGTTAGTCTTTAATGGTTAAATTATTGCCCCTCACATCATAAGTAATAGCTGGAGGCGCTTCACTAGCTTTTTGACTCATTAATTCTAGCATAGATAAAGAATAAGTATATCCTTGAGGACAAGATAGTTCTTCATAGGATAAAGGTAGGGATTCGGTTAACTTTAAGTTAGTGAAATAGGGATATTTTTTTTCTGGTTTTTCCGTTTCACAGTTATTGAATCTAATGGCATATTTTGTGTTTTGTGTGCCTAAATTAGGGGTTGCAAAAACTCCCCAATCCGTTGGTTTAGGTTTATAGTTTTTTTGCTTAGAAATATTTTCTTTTGAGTTAGGATTTCCTCCCCAAATCATGGTCACAAAATTTTTGAGATTGTCATTTTTCGCTAATGCAATGATTGCTATATGATGGGGTGATAGTTTTTGTATTTTAAAAATATGTCCTTCTCCCAATGGTAAATAAGGAGTTTTTTCTAAAAATTCTCCATTTTTTTGGTAATAACTATCTTGAATATTTGTCAATAAAATTAATCCTTCTAATGCTTCTTTTTCTAAGTCTTTATCTGATTTTAATATAATTTTTTCTGATACACTTTTATTTTGCTCTGGTAATTTTTCTTGATTATGAATTATATTTTCTTTGTTATAATCATCTTTTTTAGTTCTTTCTAAATTTTCTTCTTCTTTCTGATTATGATAATTATTTATATTGAATAATCCTAAAACTGAAACAATAACTAGGGCTGTGGTTGTCTGCCAAGATATGTGTTTTTTTTCTTCTATTTTTTCTAAATCTTTAATTATTTCTTCTACTTTTGTATAGCGTTGAGTAAGGGAAAAGCTAACCATTTTATTGAGAATTTTACAGAGATTTTTATTTATTTTTTCTCTTGCATATTCTTGCCAAATCCAATTATTATTTAGGTCAATTAAATCAAAAGGCGATCGCGCTGTGAGTAAAGATAAACAAGTGACACCTAAACTATATATGTCACTGGCAAAAACGGTTTTTCCTCTGGCTTGTTCAGGGGCAATATATTCAGGGCTACCAATGACTGTAGCGGTTTTATAGGGGTCTTGTTGACTTAATAATTTTGAAGCTCCAAAATCAACTAAATAAAGTTGTTGATTATCTATTTTCCTAATAATATTTTCTGGTTTTATATCCCTATGAATTATATTTTTATCATGAATAAATTTTAATACTGGCAAGATTTCTCGAAGTAATTTGATTATTTTTTTCTCTGAATAAATACCTTGCTTATTTAACTCTAATTTTAGATTTTCTCCGTCAATAAATTCTTGAATAATATAATAATTATTATCTTGTTCGCAGAAATCAATTAATTTTGGAATATGGGGATTAGTATTGAGAAATTGTAAACGATGAATTTCCGCAATAAATAGCTGCCAGTTTTTTGATTGAGAAGATTTTGAAGTGTTTAACAGTTGTTTAATAACACAACGACATTGATTTTGACTATGGGTATCAATGGCTAGAAAAGTTTTCCCAAAGCCCCCTTCCCCAATGATTCTTAGGGCTTGATAACGATTTTTGATCAATAACTCCATAGCCTTGCCCTCTTTTTTATTCCCTAACTAAGAGTAAATTAACCTGAAACCTAAAACCTCCCTTTATCAGATATTCTTAAGCCGAATTGATGTTAAATTAATCATCTAATTTTGACCCAAAAAAAGTTTGAGTTTTGTGACTAATAAACTTGCTAATATTTTGATCATAGTTAGATGCGATCGCAAGAAAAGCACCTCCAAAAATATAAAGCGGAAGGGGCATAAAAAAATTTTTTAACCACATAATAAACTGGGTCAAAGCAAACAAAATAAAAAAACTTACTAACCAAACTTTCATTAATTATCACTCCTCAAATAATTTTTTAGATGAATAAAATTCAACTATAAATCAGTCATTATGTTGTTTAAATAAAATATTTTTTCTCTAATTCTCTAATTCTTCAAATAGCTTATTCAACCTAACACCTAACTTTTTTTACTGATTTAAGCGGAAAACCGCTAGTAAAACCCCTTCTATTTCCACCTTATTAGATGCAATAGTAATCTTTTCTTCTTCTGGCTTAAAACCTGTCAGAATAGTTTTACTGGCATTATAATCAATTCTTTTGACCATTGTGCCGTATCCTTCTGCCTTTACCGTGACAATTTCTCCTGCTTTGATGGATTTATCGCCTTCTGTATCTCCCATAACTAAGTAATCTCCATCACTGATATGGACAGAAATCATGTTATCTCCTTCAACTTGCAACACATAAGAAGTGGAAGAAGGAAACATCGAACCAAAATCAATTTTTTCTTGTTCATCCGAGAAAGATTCAACTACACCCCCCTCTTTAACCTTACCCAACAAAGGTAAACCTTGATGATAGTTTTTGAGAATTTTTAAGGTACGTGCTTGTCCTTCTGTCCACTCAAGATAGCCTTTTTTACGCATCTTTTCCAAACGACTCTGAATCGGTGCAGGCGATCGCAAATTCATTGCTTTCATCATTTCTCGAATGGAAGGAGAATGTTTATTTGTATTGATATACTCCACCAACCAATCATATAATTGCTTTTGAGCAGGAGTCAAATTTTCCATAATTCACAAAATTTAGGTATGAGATTTAGTCTGTATTAGTTTTAATTTAACCTAGAACACTCGTACTAAACAAGTATTTTGAGAAAAAAATTAAATCTTTCTCATTTGAGTTTTTGCATTGCGTTGCCACATTTGAGGTTTGATACGTCTTAAAGCCGAACCTTGAAAGCGTTGATCCCATTCTTGTTCAGTCATGTTTGCTAAGTCTGCTAATTTAGGATAAAGATTTTTTGGGTAAGGGTGAAAATCGGTAATATCGGTTTCTTGGGCAAAGCTCTGATTCCAAGGACAAACATCTTGACAAATATCACAACCTGCCACCCAACCATTTAAGTTTTTAGCAATCTCATCAGGTAATTGAGGGCTTCTATTTTCAATGGTATGATAGGCAATACATCGGTTAGCATCCACAACAAAGGGTTCTGTAATAGCATTAGTAGGACAGGCACTTAAGCAACGGGTGCAAGTACCACAGTGGTTAGTATGGGGGTTGTCGGCTTCCAGAGGTAGGTTAGTTAAAATTTCTCCTAAAAAGACCCAACTACCATATTCTCTTGTGATCACATTAGCATTCTTCGCAATCCAACCAATACCTGCTTGTTGAGCCCAGAATTTATCTTGAATAGGTCCTGTATCTACATAGTATTTAACTTTGGCACTAGGGTCTTTTTCTGTCAACCAATGGGCGAGGATTTTGAGTTTTTTGGTGATAATGCGATGATAGTCTCTACCCCAACCATAACGAGATATTTTGCCGATTTCTGGATTATCTGAGTGTTGATGAGGAGTGTAATAGTTTAAAGCCAGACAGATAATTGATTTAACTTCTTGCCAACAAAGGGTAATATCTTTACGCCGAGGATTATCCATCCATTCCATTTGGGCATGGTAGCCGTTATTTAACCATTTTTGCAGTCTTTTTTGATTTTCTTGCTGTTTATCTTTATTTTCATTTACATCAACTATGCCGACTCGATGAAATCCTATTTCGAGGGCTTTTTCTTTAATTTGTTCACTCAATTTTTCCATATTTGAGAAATAAGTAA
This sequence comes from Cyanobacterium sp. Dongsha4, assembly GCF_036345015.1. Taxonomy (NCBI): domain Bacteria; kingdom Bacillati; phylum Cyanobacteriota; class Cyanophyceae; order Chroococcales; family Geminocystaceae; genus Cyanobacterium; species Cyanobacterium sp. DS4. The sequence goes on from NZ_CP084098.1 coordinate 1,313,290, forward strand.
CGAGGTTAGATAGTGGTTTAAAAAAGAGGAGTCAGGTTTTAGGTTACAGGTGTTTTTTATTATTTATTTTTTAATGGTTAATTTCTAATTCTTTTTTTAGGAGTTGAATAGATTTTTCGCTGATGTAGTTATTGGTGGCAATAATTTTTGGTATTCTGATCAAGTCTGATTCTAGTTTTTGCAGGGTTTTTTTGACAAGGGTGGAGCAGTTGCGATCGCACATTATTATATCAGCAAAACGAATAAGATGATTAAGTTTCCGTTGATCATGAATAGTAGCAGTAATCGTATTAATTTCATCTCCCCTAAGACTATGAATTAAAATTTCTGCAACTCTTAAAATACCACCACTTAAGCTAACGATTCCTAAATTCGCATTTTTGGGTAATTGTCGAATGATGGTTAATTCTTTTTTATAGTCATAAATATCGATGGGAATAACTCTTGTGGATTCAGGAGAGACAATTTCTAAAACTTGAGGCACAAAATAACGACTTGTTACCACTGTGGCAGATTTGGTTTGAGTTAGGATGTGATTTAATTCTTCTAAAGGCACTAATTGAGTGGGAACAAATAAAGCCTGTTCTAATTCTAGTACCATTAACTGTCCTGCACCTATGTCCACTTTTGGAACTGTTACTAAGATTAAGGCACTACATCTTAAACGCCATTCAATTTCCCCTAAGAAAAGTTGTTTAATTTGTTCTAGGTTATTACCTTGTTGTAATAATTGTTCAATACTTCTCTTAATAATGTCTGCCTGAGATGAATCTAATCCGACTAAATGTTTATTTTTTTTTGTGGCTTCATCTCCTTGAGATTTAACATAAATGCCTGAACCTGTGATGGATTCTACCAAACCTTTTTTTTCCAGTTGTCGATAAACCTTACTGATGGTGTTGCGATGTAAATTGGTGACTTGGGCTAGTTGTCTTGTACTAGGTAAACGATGACCGGGGGGATATTGACCAGATGCGATCGCAAACTGAATTTGATCAATTAACTGTTGAGAAGGGGAAATATGACTATCAGCTTGGATGCGAAAATTGAACATCAGCACAGATGAGTTAAAAATTAAGACAGGGCAAGGGGCAAGAGGAAAACCCCCCTTTATCCCCCTCTCGAGGGGGGAGAGCAACGGTAAATAGTTGATAATTAATAACTTCTAACTCTTAACTCCTAACTCTCTGACACCCCAAGCCCTACTACTTAGCTTAATTGTCAGCCTTACCACCTAAAACTTGTTGCTTTAAGCTATCAAACTCAGAAAATAATTCCTGACGAGTGGACGCTTTGAGTAAATAACGAGTAACAAACCAAACACTATAACCCAAACCAACTAATTCAAGAATAGAAGAAAGTAAGGGAATATTGTCGATCGCATCTAAAACAGATAAAGTAATATAAACGGTAATCGCAGACGCAACAATTAAACCAGTTGTGGTAAGGGGTTTTTGGTAATCAGAAAAGAAACTGCCTAATTGTTCAGGAACTTTTGCTAAGAAGTCCACCACCAAATCCACATATTCTTGCCAACTACTATCACCAGCAGATTTACCAGTGGTAGTCATCATTCCGGGGACATCATTACTAATTTTCTTTTCCATTGTTTCTTGTTTAGTTTCCATGTCTTGAACTTTAGATTCCATAAAATAATATCTCCTAAAGTAAATTTTTAGATAGTTCCTTTGAGTCTGATTTTGATTAAATTATTGACTCTTGCTAATATTATCAAAGAGTTTCTCTTTTATGATCCTTAACATTAATTCTTCCTAATATTAAGTTTAGAATAAGCATTTTTGGATCACTACAGAAGATTACCCTCAAGTCTTATAATTGATAATCAATAAACTTAACTTTAATTTATAGTAATAAATCCCAAAATAATAACTATATTTTTCTCAACAATACTTATAATTTATGACCAAATCCTCAGAAACGGTAAAACAAAATTTCAGTCTTCGGACAATAATCAAAGAAAACTTTACTACCATTGCCCTCGGCTTAATTCTTGCCCTATTAATTCGGATTTTTATTGCTGAACCCCGTTTTATTCCCTCTGAGTCTATGTATCCCACTTTAGCCATAGGCGATCGCCTCGTAGTGGACAAAGTATCTTATAATTTTACTAAGCCTCAAAATCAAGATATTATCGTTTTCAGCCCTCCTCCACAACTACAAATTTTGGGGTATCAACAAGATCAAGCCTTCATTAAAAGAATTATTGCCCAAGCAGGAGAAACCGTTGCCGTTAAAGAAGGAAAAGTTTATGTGAACAATCTGCCCCTAGAAGAAGACTATATTCTCAGTCCCCCACAATACAACTTAGATGCGATCGAAGTACCTCAAGGATACGTCTTTGTCATGGGAGATAATCGCAATAACAGTAACGATTCTCATATCTGGGGATTTTTGCCTGTAGAAAATATTATTGGCAAAGCTATTTTCACTTTTTGGCCTCCAGAACATATCGGTATCATTTAATATTCTTTATCTGAGATGTTAAAGTATTGGGAAGTAATGAGTAGAAATCACCCTTGTCAGAAGCTAGAAATTTTTTAACTATAAACTATTCATTATTCACCACTCACCCTTGCTCTTTTCTAATTGCTAATTGTTAAATGACTGAAAATACTCAAACTATTGCCTTACCAAACATAGAAAGTGCGATCGCACTTGCAGGTATTCAAGAAGAAAATTTACAATTTATTGCCCGTCATACAGGAGCAAATTTAATACTGCGGGGACAAGATTTAGTTATTTACGGAAAAGAAAAACCTGTACAGAGAAGTATAGATGTGATTAACTTTTTAAAACCCTATTGGGATAGTGCTAAATCTATCACTCAACCAGATATTTTAACCGCATTTCAAGCACTAGATACAGGAAGAGTGGAAGAGTATCAGGATATTCAAAATGATGTGTTAGCCAAAACCCGTCATGGAGAATTGATACGGGCAAAAACTTTTCGTCAAAGACAATACGTCAAAGCTATTAAAAAATATGATATTACCTTTGGTATTGGTCCTGCTGGAACTGGAAAAACTTTCTTAGGGGCGGTTATTGCCGTACAAGCTCTATTAAATGGAGAGTGCGATCGTCTCATTTTAACACGTCCTGCTGTAGAAGCAGGAGAAAAATTAGGATTTTTACCCGGAGACTTACAACAGAAAGTAAACCCCTTTTTACGCCCCCTTTATGATGCCCTATATGAATTTATTGAACCGATTAAAATTCCCGACTTGATGGAAAGAGGAAAAATAGAAGTTGCCCCCCTTGCGTATATGAGAGGAAGAACCCTAAGTAATGCTTTTGTCATTGTAGATGAAGCTCAGAACACCACTCCAGCACAATTAAAAATGGTATTGACTCGTTTAGGCTTTGGTTCAAAAATGATTGTCACAGGAGATATAACCCAGACAGATTTACCATCCCATCAAGAATCAGGTTTAGTAGTTGCCACCAAAATCTTAAAAAATGTAGAGGGTATTGGTTTTTGTTACCTTACTCAAGCAGATGTAGTTAGACATCCTCTCGTGCAAAAAATTGTCGCCGCCTACGAAAAAGAGCATTGCTGAATAACAGTATAAGTTAGTTGACCTCAATTTGGTTTAAGAATATCAGGTAAGTGTTAGGTTGTTGGGAGGTTGGGAGCAAATTTCTTTTTTATCTTAACTCCGAACTCAGGTTAATTACTATTTGAAATTATTGCGGATACTAGCTTCACAATTATCGCATTTCCCACAACGAAAATCTCTACCCTGTAAAAATCCAAAAGCATTGAGGAGAAAACCCCAACGACATTTTTTTGTTCTCATATATTCTTCGGTTAATTTGACTAATTTTTTTTGTTTTTGAATTAAATATTTGATATTTTCTTGAGGATTTTTGAGATTAATTTGATAGTTAAATGGGTCTAACCAATATAATTGTTTACTAAGATTTAAGATTGAAAGATATACCTGTTTATCTCTGGATAAATTTTCTATATTCCCTTGAAATGGCAATTTTTTAATTATATTAATTGCTTCTTGATATTGCTTAATTTGTCTTTGGAGAAAGTATTTTTTGATATTTTTATCTTCAGGATTAAAGAGACCCGTTTTTTCACTAATTAGGGTTATTACTTCTGCTAGTTTGCCGTCTCTGCCACCTCTACCTATTTCTTGAATATACTCAGAAAGAAAGACAGGGGCTTGATAGTGGAATATCCATCGTAGGTTAGGTTTATTAATGCCCATGCCAAAAGCAGATGTACACACCACAAATTTGATTTTTTCTTCTAACCAATCTTGCTCAATGTTTCTGCGAATACTTGCTTCTAATCCGCCATGATATGCTTTATTTTGATAACCTAATTCATTTAGTAAGTGACTAATATTTTCACTATCTTTTCTGGTTCTGACATAAATTAAGCCACTTTGTTTCTTTTTATTTTTTATGTGGTTAATTAATTGTTTTTTTCTACTTTTGGGAGTCCAAATAGTTTTAATTTTTATCTGTAAGTTATCTCGATAAGGACTAATTAAAAATTTTTCAGGATTCGATAATTGCAAATATTCTTGAATAATTTTCTGAGTATTATTATCTGCTGTAGCGGTGAAAGCGGCGATGGGCAAAATTATAGATTCTTTTTTCATACCCATTTGAGGAGAATTTAGTTTAGATTTAATTAAACTAGAACGAATTGCACCTAAACGCAAATATGTCGGGCGAAAACTATCCCCCCATTGGCTAAGACAGTGGGCTTCGTCTAAAATTAGGGCGTTGATAATCAAGTTAGGATGAGAAATTATTTTCCAAATAGGCGGAGAAAGGAGAGTTTCTGGAGAAAGATATAGCAACCTTAATTTCTGATTTTCTAGTAAGTTTAAAGTAAAGGTGCGATCGCGCTTTTTCATTTCACTATGTAAAATAGAAGCAGGTAAATTTTTTTGTCGCAACTCCAATACTTGATTTTCCATTAAAGCCACAAGGGGTGAAATCACTATAGTTAAACCTTTTTGTAATAAAGCGGGTAACTGAAAACAGAGAGACTTACCGCCACCTGTAGGCATTACTACTAAACAATCCTTGCCTGATAAAAGTGAGTTAATAATTTCCTTTTGAGGATAACGAAAATCATCATATCCCCAATATTTTTGTAGATTATATTTTAAGAATTGTAACGAATTATTCATAAATTTATGAAAGTCTAAATAGTTAAGGAGAGATTAGGAAAAAGAAGGGATATTGCATTTAATTAGAGTAAAATTGATTACAATAAATTCTGTGTTATCTTATTTTCATTTATTTACGAAAAATAGTTACTATTTCTTCCTAGTTTCTTCTTGACTAACTATTATCAACAAAATTTAGGAAAAACTTAGTTAATATAGAAAAAAGATTTGAGGAACAAAATATGTTAAAAGCGATCGCATCTATAGCTAGTATTACTTCAATTATTTTACTTAATCCCACGAATATATCAGCACAAACTCAAGACTTTAATGCAAATAGTTATCAAAAAAATACCAATAGTTCATTAATAGCCCAAACCATGCCTCGCCTACGTTTCAAATTACCAGATAGAGGAGTGCCGGGGGCAAGAATTGGGGGAGCAACCAGAAGTGGCGACAAATCAACGGTAGTAACCGCCATTATTCCCCCTGAAAAATTAGCGTTAACCATTGACGACTCACCCACAATCTTTGTTTATCTACCTAAGAATGATGCTTTTGACGCAACTGTCAAGGTGGTAGATGAAAATGGCAAAGAAATATATACCAAAAATTTTACCCCCCCCAATGAAGCAGGAGTTTTAAGAGTCAAATTACCAGCTAACATTAACCTAGAAGAAACAAAATTGTACAAATGGGAGATTCAGTTAATCTCAGAAGACGATAACCCCTTAACCGCTTTTAAATTAAGAACAGTTGGTTGGTTAGAAAAAGTTTCTTTACCCGAAGAAATGCAACAGGAAATAACAACAGATAAAGAATGGGATAGTTTAAATACCCTAGCTGAAGCAGGTATTTGGTATGACACCCTAGAAGGATTAGCTTTACTACGTGCCGAAAATCCACAAGACAATCAAATAAAAAAAGAATGGGTTGAATTGTTGAATTCCGTTGGTTTAGATAGTATTGCTGAAATTGCTATCTTCCCTGAAGTGGTACAAATCAATTAGAATAAAAAAGGGCAAGGGGCAAAGGACAAAAGGCGAAAGGCAAACCCCCCTTTATCCCCCCTCGAGAGGAGGGAGGGCAAGAGGCAAAAGTGTTTAATTAATTTCTCCCTAATCCCCTAACACCCCAATACCCGATTTCCCTATCCCCCCTCATCTCCCCAACACCTTAAAACCTGAATCCCGAACTCCGAACTCCGAACTCCGAACTCATTATTCAATTTTTTCAATGCGTTTACCATTACCAAAACAGGAAAGAGAAAATCCCCTTTCTGAACATATAGGAGAAGTAATAGAAACTTCAACCACAGAATTTTTAGCCCAATGCTTAGAGCCAGAAGAATTAAATTTTCCAACTATGCCACCCTTCGGCAGTTGGGTTAAATCTTTTGATGAAGAATCTGGAAATAAAATATTTGCTGTGGTGACAAATGTAACTACTGCTCCTGTGGATTCTGTACACAAAGCAAGAGCGTTAGGTTTAACTTTAGCAGAATTAAGGGAACAGCAACCGCAAATTTTCGCTATGTTGAGAACCGAATTTCGGGCGGTAATTATTGGTTTTGAAACTCCTGCTACTAACGACAATAATGGTTATAGTCCCAGTAATGGCAATATATATCAATATTTGCCTCCCCGTCCTCCTCAAATTCATCAAGGGGTTTTTCGTTGTGTGCCTGATGAGGTAATCAAGTTTACTGCTAATCCAGATTTTTTAAGGGTTTTATTACAAATGCAAAATACCCCCGTTGAATCTCTCATTGCCGCTACCTTAAGAGAATCATACCGTTTGAGAAATGGCGATCGCACTTGGCTGGTTAACGCAGGTAGGACTCTTAGTGTCTTATTGAAAAATGATTATGATTGTTTAAAGTATATTCTTAGTCAAGTTCATTGGTAAAGTTTAATAATTTATTTAATACTTTAATTGTTGTTGACATAAAGTGTTTGTGTGGGGTAAGCGAAAGTAATTTTATGGTGAGAAAATGCCTTTTTGATCGCAAAATTTACCTCATTTTGAGCCATGCGAGAAATATATAATTCGTTACTATGAACATAATAAATGATGTCAAAATTTAAGCTAAAATTACCAAATCCTGAGAAAAAAGCAACATCAAATGTTATATTTTTTATCCCTATTAATGCTTCTTTTATTATGTCAGGAATTGTCTCTAAAATTTCGTTTTCTGTTTCATAAACTACCCCTATTTTTAAGATTACTTGTCTGCGTTGCATTCTTTTAAAATTGCGTAATCTGGAGTTAGTTAAATCAGTATTTGCCAGAATTAATTGCTCTCCGGTTAGGGCTTTTATTCTTGTTGTTTTGATGCCGATATGTTCTACAAAACCGATATAATCATCTACTGCTACTAAGTCTGAAATTTCAAAAGGGCGATCGAATAAAATAGCAAAATAACTAAATAAATCTTGTAAAATACCTTGAGAAGCTAAAGCCAAAGCCACACCACCGATTCCCAAACCTGCAACTATAGCCCCTATATCAAAACCCAAATTACTGAGAATAAAAATAGTTGCTAATGTCCAAATTACTACTCTTAAAGCAGGAAATAAAGCATTAATTTTACGCTCAATTTCCTTATTAGAATCATGATATTTTTGACTATAATATTCGATTAAAATTCTTGCAATGTCCACTAATAATTTTCCCACGCAAAAAGTTGTGGCAATAATTGAAAATGTTTTAACAGCACCGAGAATACTTTTATGTAACTGAATTTCTTTAATGGTAAGGTAAAATAAACCAAAATAGGTAATAGGTAAAAAATGTTTTGCTAAAATATTGGTAATTTTATAAGCGAGTAAATTCTGATTATCTTTGCTGATTTTTTTTAATTGTCTAACCACAATATTTTTAGCTACCTTTAAGAAACAATAACCTAACACGAGCAGAAGAATAGAAATGATTATATCTTTAGCTAAACTAGGTAACTTTTCTGATAAATTAATAAAAAAATCTAACATAAATAACTATTGATTTAAAATATATTTTATAAAAACTATAACTAATATATAATTTTTGTATCATAGCACTGAATTGATATTTCAACTATTAATAATTATGAAAACCTTAAAATTTATACGTCCTATATTTTGCGAAAAAATAACTAAATTATTAACTATATCTCTATTATTTATAAGTTTAAATTTATCAATATCTAGTTGTAACGTTATCAATAAAACAGATAATTCCTCACGAATTATACAATCAGTTTTAAGTGATCCAAAAACCTTTAATGTAGCACTTTCTCAAGAGTCACCTAATATTTTTGGTTTAACCTATGAGGGGTTAGTAAGAGAGAATCCTTTGACGGGCGAAATTGAACCAGCATTGGCTAAAAATTGGACTATTTCTGATGATAAATTAACGATTATTTTTACTTTAAAAGAAGATTTAAAATGGTCTGACGGACAACCATTAACAGTGGATGATGTTGTCTTTAGTTATAATCAAATTTACCTTAATGAAGAGATACCTACAAATGTTAGGGATAGTTTACGCATTGGTCAAAGTCGAGCTTTTCCTACGGTAGAAAAATTAAATGAATCTCAAGTTAAATTCACAATTCCTGAACCATTCGCTCCATTTTTGGATAGCACAGGATTAGCAATTTTACCTAAACATATTTTGGAAGAAAAAGTTAATACTAAAGGCAGTGATGGAAAGCCACTTTTCTTATCTTTTTGGGGTGTGGATACTCCCCCTGAAAATTTAGTGGTTAATGGTGCTTATAAATTAAAAAACTATGTAACTTCTCAACGAATTATTTTCACAAAAAATCCTTTCTATTGGGAAAAAGATATTATGGGTAATCAGCTACCTTATATAGAAGAAGTTGTATGGGAAATTGTTGAATCAACAGACACTTCTTTATTACAATTTCGTTCGGGTAGTTTAGATTCTGTTGGCATTACACCTGAGTATTTTTCCCTTTTAAAGAAAGAAGAAAAGAGAGGAAATTTTACTATTTTTAATGGTGGTCCTGCCTATGGTACAACTTTTATGGCATTCAATCTTAATCAGGGTTCAAGAGATGGTAAGCCTTTAGTAACTCCTTATAAATCAAGATGGTTTAATAATGTCAATTTTCGGAGAGCGATCGCACATGGTATAAATAGAGAGAGAATGATCAATAATATTTATCGGGGTTTAGGAGAGCCTCAAAACTCCCCCATTTCGGTGCAGTCACCTTTTTATGATCAAACCATTAAAGGATATGATTATGACCCAGAATTAGCCAAGCAAATACTTTTAGAAGAAGGTTTTAAATATAGAGAAGATGGCAAACTTTTAGACTCAGAAAATAATGAAGTTAGATTTACTCTTTTAACCAATGCGGGGAATAAAATTAGAGAGTCTTTAGGTTCACAAATAAAGCAAGATTTAAGCCAAATTGGTATTACTGTGGACTTTACCCCGATCGCATTTAATGTTTTAGTAGATAAATTAAGTAATTCTTTAGATTGGGAAGCCCATATTATTGGTTTTACTGGCGGTAATGAGCCTAATGGTGGTGCTAATTTATGGTTTCCAGATGGAAATTTACATCTTTTTAATCAAAAACCTCAACCCGGAAGACAACCCATTGAAGGTAGAGTTATCGCTGATTGGGAAGCCAAAATTGGACAATTATATATAGACGGAGCAAGGGAATTAGACTTTGAAAAAAGAAAAGAAATTTATGATCAAACTCAACAATTAGCCTCTGAATATTTACCCTTAATTTATTTAGTGAATCCCTACTCTTTATCTGCTGTCAGAAATCGCATTGAAGGAGTTGAATATTCTGCCCTAGGTGGTGCTTTTTGGAACATACAAAAATTAACTATTAGGGATTAAGAAAAGTTAAAAAGGCAAAGGGCAAAGGTAAATAGTGAATAGTGAATAGTGAATAGTTGATAATTAAAAATTAAAAATTAAAAACTCTGAACTCCGAACTCCGAACTCCGAACCCTTATCCGATATTCTTAAACCGAACCGAGGTTATTTATGACCTAAAAATTTCATGGGAATGCCTCCTTCAGGGCTTAAAACTACTCCACGACGACGGGGTTTTACGGCTTTTTTTGTGACTAACTCCAAATCATACTCTCGCAGTATTTTAGCCACTACTAAGCGCATCTCATAGGTAGCTAATGCCTCTCCTAGACAACGGCGCACCCCTCCTCCAAAAGGTAAAAACTCATAAGGGGAATATTGTCGGTTTAAAAATCTTTCTGGTTGAAATTGATTGGGATTGGGATATAAGTCTTCTCGTTGATGGGTTAAATAAATGCACCCTGTCACTATTGTTCCTTTTTTGACTGTTTGCCCTAATATTTGCACATCTTCGGTTGCTACTCGGGGAAAAGTTAACATTGCCACTGGATAGATTCGTAGTGTTTCATTACAAACGGCAGTAAGATAGGGTTGTTTATAAATGGTCGTACCGTCACTATCTGGGGCTAAGGCGTTTAATTCTTGTAGGAGTTTTTCTTTTACTTCTGGATAATAGTAAATCCAATACAATGCCCATGACATTGCGATCGCAGTAGTTTCATGTCCTGCAAACAGAATTAACATTAATTCGTCTCTTAATTCTTGGTTGGTTAATCCTTCTCCATTTTCGTCTTTCGCTTCTAAAAGCAGGGATAACATATCTATTCTTTCTGAGTTTTTTTCTTTTCTTCTCTCTTCTATTTCACGGTAAATTAAATCATCTAATCTTTTTTTGGTTCTGAGAAAACTACCCCAAGGACTCCATTTTCCCAAGTCTTTCCGTAGCCATTCATAAAATAGGAAACTAATATTAATTGGCTGGTTGAAGCGGTCTAAAATATCTTTGATTAATTGTGCCATTTCCAAGAAGCGATCGCCTTCTGTAAGTCCAAAAACCACCTTAAGTATTACTTGTAATGAAACTTCCTGCATGGTTTCCCTAGTGATAAAAATATCATTAGTTTCAAACTTACTAAATAAATTATTAACTATCTCCTGCACCGAATTACCATAATAGATCATGCGATCGCCGTGAAAGGGAGGCATCATCAATTTTCTTTCTCGTTTGTGTCTTTTCCCATCCAAGGAAAGTAAAGAAGAATAACCCACAATAGGAGTAAGTACCGTGTTTAACTCACCGTCAGCAAAAAAGGTTTGACGATCATTCGTTAATATTTGCTGTATGGCATCTGGATGATTAACAAATAAAATATTATTACCAAACCCAGTAATTTGAGCAGTAAATAAATCTTGATACTCTTTGACTGCCTGACTCATATATTCAGGAGGATTCAAAATCCACTTTACAGTCTGTAACCATACAGGAGTTGATAATTGATTGACGTAAACCATTTTTATATTCTTCTTCTGTTTATTTTTTAGTTAATCCCCTATAAAAACACATTAATCCAGATCCAATAAAAATCGCATTAATAATCCAAATGATAATTTTTAACAAGGAAAGTATATTATTAAGACTTGAGTTTAAATTTTCTTGAACTGTAAATATTCCTAAAAATATAGAAAAGAAATAGTTAATAGCTAAAGCAATAATTAAAAACAAAAACCCATATAAAAAATATTGAGAAGGCTTATTTTCATTTTTTTTACCAAATGCGGCTTTAAATAAATCAAAAATAGCATCAAGAATAATATCTAAGGGGGAATCATCTTTTTTTTGCTTCATCGGAAAAAAACTCCCATTAAACCAAAAATGAATATTAATGTAGTTATTATATAAAAAAGAACGACTTTTCTGTACCCCTCTACAATTTTAGGCTTAAAGTTGGTAAATTCTAATTTTTTGTATTTGAAGCTGTTTTGTAATTCGCAACAACAAAATTACTTCGAGTTGATTGAAAGTTCTAAAAACATTAAGGGTTGAATAATATTCAACCCCTACAAGTTTATATTAAGACATCTTAACTCTGAACCCCTAACTCCTAACTCCTAACTCTGGTTTATTTAGTTTCGGAAAATTCTGCATCGATAACGTCATCTCCGCCATCGTTGTTATCAGAATCGTTAGTGCCTCCAGTAGCATCAGCCCCGGGAGTAGCACCACCCGCTTGTTGATAAACATTACTACCGATGGTATAGAGAGTTTGTTGTAACTCAGGCATTACAGTTTTGATTTTCTCATCATCATCTTGACCTACTGCTTCTTTTAAGTCTTTGATTAAGCCTTCCGCTTTGGCTTTATCATCGGCAGAAACTTTATCCCCTAATTCATTGAGTTGTTTTTCTGCTTGATAGACTAAAGAATCAGCTTGGTTTTTACGCTCGATTTTCTCTCGTCTTTCTTTGTCCGCCGCCGCATTGGCTTCCGCTTCTTTAACCATGCGATCGACTTCTGTGTCAGGTAAGGTAGAAGCTCCTGTAATACTGATAGATTGTTCTTTACCAGTACCTTTGTCTTTTGCAGTTACGTTTAAAATACCGTTAGCATCAATGTCGAAGGTAACTTCAATTTGAGGAATGCCACGGGGTGCAGGAGGAATACCGTCTAAGCGGAAAGTTCCCAAACTCTTGTTATCTTTGGAAAATTCACGCTCACCTTGTAATACATGAATCTCTACATTGGTTTGACCATCAACAGCAGTGGAGAAGGTTTCGGATTTTTTGGTGGGGATGGTGGTGTTTCTGGGGATAATTTTGGTCATCACACCGCCGAGGGTTTCCACCCCTAAAGATAAAGGAGTTACGTCTAATAAGAGAATATCTTTTACTTCCCCTGCTAATACGCCTCCTTGAATTGCCGCGCCAACTGCAACCACTTCATCAGGGTTAACGGTTTGATTGGGTTCTTTTCCTAGAACTTTTTTAACAACTTCTTTAACGGCAGGAATACGGGTAGAACCACCAACTAACACTACTTCATCAATATCGTTCGCACTTAGTTTCGCATCTTTAAGAGCTTGTTCTACAGGAATAGCACAGCGATCGATTAAATCAGAACATAACTCCTCGAATTTAGCTCTAGTTAAGGTTAATTCTAAGTGTTTAGGTCCTTCTTGGGTAGCGGTGATAAAGGGTAAGTTAATATCAGCCTGAGAAACGCTAGAGAGTTCTATTTTTGCTTTTTCCGCCGCTTCAGTTAAACGTTGTAAAGCCTGTTTGTCTTTGCGTAAATCAATGCCTTCTTTTCCTTTAAAGTCTTCGGCTAAGTAATCAACGATTTTTTTATCAAAGTCATCACCACCAAGGTGCGTATCACCAGAGGTTGCTAATACTTCAAATACTCCATCGCCAACTTCTAAAACAGATACGTCAAATGTACCACCACCTAAGTCGAATACTAAAATGGTTTCATTACTTTTCTTGTCTAAACCGTAAGCAAGAGATGCGGCGGTAGGTTCGTTGATGATACGTTTTACTTCGATACCTGCGATTTTACCTGCGTCTTTGGTAGCTTGACGTTGAGAGTCATTAAAGTAAGCAGGTACTGTAATAACAGCTTCTTTGACGGGTTCGCCTAAATATTTACTAGCGTCTTCTATGAGTTTGCGTAATACTTGGGCGGAGATTTCTTCGGGAGCGAATTGTTTACTCTGAGAGGGACAATCCAACTTCACGTTTCCATTTACGTTTAATACTTTATAAGATACTTCGGTGGTTTCGTTGGTAACTTCGTCAAATCTTCTACCGATGAAACGTTTTACTGAGTAGAAGGTATTTTCAGGGTTCATTACCCCTTGACGTTTAGCAATTTGACCCACGAGGCGATCGCCATTTTTGGCATAGGCAACCACAGAGGGAGTGGTTCTAAAACCTTCAGCGTTAGCAATAACAACGGGCTTACCACCTTCCATTACTGCCACACAAGAGTTAGTCGTTCCTAAATCTATACCTACAACTTTTCCCATAAATAATAACTCCGTTTTACTATAAGTTAATTTCTATCTATAAAAGCAAACAACTAAGATTGTGAATAAAAAATAGATAAATTTACTCAATTGCTTATTTCTTTCTCTATATTGAGGGAAAGTGGCTATTTTCAGGTAGTGTAGTTTTCCGTACCTATTTTCAGGGGTGTTAGCAAAGTCATGAGGTGAGGAGTAATGAATTAAGGATTTAGGAGTCATGGGGATATATTTAGACAAAGTACTTAGCTTAATAACTCTCAGAAACCACCCAGTATTACTTGTTATCAAAGATGCCGAATGGAAAGTCTTAAGCCTAAACTATGAAGAATTTTATCAATGGTTGCGAACTGAGGATTCCCCGATTCGGAAAGAGTTTTATATAAACTTTCCCTACCTAAATCTGTTTTTTCAGCAATAGAACTCATACCTCCATTCGCTTGAATTACTTCCCTTAATGCCATCAGAAAAGTAGGTAATCCCTCATTTAAACATAATTCTAAATAGCCGATAACAAAATTTGGATTTTGTAAATCATTTTCAAATGTTTCTGAAATGTTTTTCAATTTTATTTTTATATTCCTTCCAAAGATTAATCGATTTTTGTATGTCTTTACTTTGCGAATTTTTATCTCCCCCTAAGAGAAGAATAACAATCATATTTTGGTATCGACTAAAATAAATTCGTAATCCACGGTTTGTAATTTTTTAACAATAATTTCATTAATTGTCATATATTGATTGTATCCCACAAGATACAAGTCGTGTAATGGATATTTTTTTCCCTTTGGTAATATATATATATGAAAAAAAACTTGCTTCGGGTTGAACGTTTATTAAAAGGGGTGGCAGATGCGACTAATTATCTGCTAACGATGGCGGATTATTCTGAGGGTATTAATGAGGCGTTGGCAACTCTGGGAGAAGCAACAGAAGTCGATCGCATCTATATTTTTTATATACATTCTCACCCTGATACTCAAAGTTCCGCTTGTAGTCAATTATGGGAGTGGGTAGCTGAAGGCATTGTTTCCCAAATGAATAACCCCGATTTATACAATTTTCCTTTTCAGGATATTCTTCCCCGTATATATGAAATACTCAGTCAGGGAGGTGCGATCGCAGGTAATGTGCGAGATTTTCCCGAAGAAGAAAAACAAATTCTTGAACCCCAAGGGATTATTTCTATCTTACTTGTACCGATTTTAATTAAAGAAAATTTTTGGGGATTTGTTGGCTTTGACGACTGCCATCAAGAACAAAATTGGCAGGAAATAGAAATTGCGACTTTAAGGGCGATCGCAGGTAGTATTGGAGGAATTATTGCCAGACATGAAGCCGAAGAACAATTACAACTTCTCAATCAGGATTTGGAAAGAAGAATTCATCATAGAACAAGAGAACTAATTGTTGCCAAAGAAGAAGCGGATAAAGCTAATCAGGCAAAAAGTGATTTTTTAGCAAACATGAGTCATGAATTGCGGACTCCTTTAAACGGCATTCTTGGTTATGCACAAATCCTTAATCGTTCTCCCTTTATCCCAGAAAAAGAGCGTAATGGTGTTGATATTATCTACCAATGTGGTACTCATTTATTGACTTTAATCAACGATATATTAGATTTAGCAAAAATTGAAGCCCAAAAATTTGAGTTAAATACCACAGTTATTCATCTTCCTTCTTTTCTTAAAGGAGTCGTTGATATTGTGCGAGTACGTTCAGACAAAAAAGGTCTTGATTTTATTTTCAATTATGATCCTTCTTTACCAGATGCGATCGTAGCTGATGAAAAACGTCTAAGACAAGTTTTAATTAATTTACTTAACAATGCCATTAAATTTACCGATGAAGGCGGAGTTACATTTAATGTATTAGTGAATAAAAAACTAGAACACATTGAAAACCCTAAACAAGAAGAAAATAATCCCCTCATTCAAGATAAAAGACAAAAAAATACAGATTGTCAGATTAAATTTGAGATAGCAGACACAGGTATAGGTATTGCAGAGGAAGATTTAATACAAATATTTCAAGCCTTTGAACAAGTAGGTAAAGATAAAAATCGCTATGCAGAAGGTACAGGATTAGGATTGGCAATTACTCAAAAAATCGTCCATTTGATGGATAGTAATATCAAGGTTAAAAGTAAACTAGGAGAAGGAAGTAGTTTTTCTTTCACTATTAATTGTCCTGTTTCTCAGAATTGGGGACAAGATTTATTCATTCAAGATAAAGCTCAAATCATTGGTTATCAAGAAAATACTTTTACTATTTTAGTAGTTGATGATCGTTGGGAAAATCGTTCAGTTTTGGTTAATTTACTTGAACCCATTGGCTTTAATATCAGAGAAGCTATCAATGGAGAAGAAGCATTGAATATTATTAAAAACCATAGCATCGATTTAATGATTACTGATATTGTTATGCCCGTGATGAATGGCTATGAGTTAATCAAAAAAATTAAACAAAATCCACAACTGCAAGAATTGAAAATAATTGTTTCCTCTGCCTCTGTATCTGATGCGGATAGACAAATGAGTCTCAATATTGGGGGAGATGATTTTTTACCTAAACCCGTAGATGCAGAAAAACTACTAGAATTATTAAGCAAACATTTAAAATTAACTTGGCAATATAGGTCTGTAAATCCTTCATCGGCTTCTACTGCCAAGGAAGTAATTATTCCCCCCGAAAAAGACTTGCAAACCCTGTTAACTCTTGCCCAAGATGGTTTACTTACAAAATTAGTAGAGATTGCAAAATCTATCAGTGAATCTGATTCTCGATATATACCCTTTACTAATAAAATTTTAACTTTAGCTAAAGCCTTTGAAATCGAGGAGATAGAATCTTTAATTCAAGGTTATCTTGCTTAAATTGCTCTGCTAAACCTAATACCTAACACCTTCCTAAACCCAATATTCTTATTGAATAACTGAGGTTAATTTAACTGTTTATTTACAAAACTCTTCCCCACGACGATATAATTCACGGGCATAATCAGTCCATGTACCCTGTCCCCAATAACGGAAACAACTGGTTTCTACTAACATGGTGTATAGTAACGCCTCTTGATAGTCGTGTCTTTGAGTTACGCTTGGATCTTCAGCAACAGCGCGATCGAATTTTTGATGGAACATTGCACTTAATTTATTCATGGGTTCTAAAACATTTTCATAGCCTTTAACCCAACTCAAATCATTAGTCCATGACGCACCATCCATGTGGAATTGATGATCATTTTCTTGCAGATGTGCGATCGCATTTTTGACAGATTCAGGGGAAATATCATCGCCAATAGCATTCCAGATTTTGTGTTGTCCAACGGGTTGACAGACGGGGAAATCTTCTTCTTTTACCCCTAAAGACTCTACTAATTCAATATATTCCGTGCCGTTTAAACCAACAACGCCTTCGCCGCTATCTTTAATTTGATACCACACAGGATGATAACCTCCGGGAAACTCATTCATCATGACTCCACCGTTTTCACCGTCAGCAATCTGGGAAACACAAGAAGGAACAGAAATATCACCAATATTTTGTTTGCCTCTACCCTTAGCTTCATAGAAAGGTTGCATTTGTGCTACTAACTTAGTGTCAGACCCTTGAGTTTTAATTAAAGCAATAATACTAACGCTTTCACCCCTAGAATTTTTCGCCACTAAGCGATTAGGTAAATATTTATCATCATGATATAAACCGCCTCCTTCTGGACGTTCTACAGAATGCTCCTGTACTAACAACCAACGATAACCACAATCTTTCAGGGCTTTAATATATTCATAAGCAGTGTCAGGATGATTCGGTAAGTGCATTTCTGGAGGAGAGAAACCCTTAACTCTTCTTAAAGCATCATCCCCGAAAATAGAAGCAAAATGATGTTGCCAAGCCAAAATTTGCAATTTAAGATCAGGAATAGGAGTAGAAGGTGCAACGGCGTGAGACCACATTGTCCCTAACCATTCTACATAACGATTATAGTGGGGATCACAAGTAATTTTTTTCAGGTTATCAATGATGTCATTACGATTCATTTGTTGAAACCCCCATAGCAAATTACCTGAGTAATCCAGCATAATTCTTGGACTGCAACCATTGCCCACTAATTCAGGGATAAAATCCCCCATGCGACTATAGCACCAAGCAAAAGTACCAGCGTTGTGATTATCTCCTTCTCCTTGATGCTCAAACATATGTTGTAAGTTACAAATCAGACTGCCATCATGACCTGCAGGAATAGTTGGTTGGTGCATATGTAAAGCACAGGCAAAAGCAGACTTAATTTGATGAGGATTGATATTGGAATGGGGTAAAAAAATAGGATCTTGATGATTGACTATAGATAATATCCTTGCTTCTGAACCGCAAATCGGTGGCATGAAAGTTGTTTGTGTAGGCATTTTTTCTCCTAATATTTTCTCTGAAGATGTCTAGGTACTTTGAGCGATAATTCTTTATCTTAATTACAACTAAAGTGATTGATTTCACCTTGATTTTAACTCAATTATTTCTGTTTATTTTTTCAAGTTTTGATAACTTTTTTGAATATTGTTAACTTTTTATTAAATTTTACAAAGATTTTCTAATTTATTCTTCTTGCCAAAGAGAAACCTAATCTTTTATAATTGCAAAGCAAGATTTAATTAATCATAATTTAGTTTCGTAATTTTTTCAAAAATAAAGACTAAAATTTAACTTTTTATTATCTTAATTAAACAAATTAAAAATAATCTAATTCAACGAATGGAAATAACGGCAAAATGGCGGGCAGCGTAGCTGTGCCTTCGGCATCGCATCTTCAAAAAGCACTACATAAGAATCGCTCACAAGTTTTTAGTAAATATATACAACTAGCAACCATCACAAAAGAAGGTTATCCCACCAATAGAACCGTTGTGTTCCGAGGTTTCCTAGAAAATAGTAATATTATACAAATCATTACTGACACTAGAAGTGAAAAATATAGCCATTTACAAACTAATCCCATAGCGGAAATTTGTTGGTATTTTGCTAAAACTAGAGAGCAGTTTAGAATTAGAGGAAAGATAGATTTAGTAATAGAAAATAATGATAATTTGACTTGGCAAAAAGCCCGTCAACACACATGGAATAATTTAAGTAAAAATGGAAAAGAACAATTTTATTGGGATACCCCCGGAGAGGAAAAAATAGAGACAGAAAAAGAAGAACAAATCCCTATCATTGATGAGAAAAACCCCCCCGAAAATTTTTGTTTATTGTTATTAAATCCTGACAAAGTTGATTACTTAGAATTGAGAGGTAATCCTCAAAATCGACATTTATATACTTTACAAGACAATAATCAATGGTTATATACTGCGGTTAATCCTTAAGTTGAGGGAAAAAGAAGTATATGAGCGTAGTGAACTCTCCGAACTCAAATTATTGCCCTTTGATTTAGTATAAATTCAGCAATAGTTAAATCTATGGGGGTTGTAACTTTTAAGTTGGTTTCTTCTCCTGAGACTATGCGCACAGGAAAACCACATTTTTCTAATAAAGCGGCATCATCAGTAACTTGCCATCCTAATTTTAAGCCGCGATCGTGACATTCTTTTAAGAGTTTAACATCAAAACCTTGGGGAGTTTGTGCCGCCCAAAGATTATCTCTGGTGGGAGTGTCAGTAATCAATAAATTTGAGTCAACTATTTTTATAGTATCTTTTACAGGGATAGCGGCAATTAAACCCTGACATTGTTGTAAAACTTCAGCACAACGATTAAATAAATCTGGAGTTGCTAAACATCTAGCACCATCATGAATTAAGACTTTTTCCGCTTTTTCTGGCAACGCTTGTAAACCGTTATAGACAGATTCTTGACGAGTATCCCCTCCCTTTATAAGTTGAATTGGTTTACAGGGTTTAATTTTGCTAATAATTTCTTCAAATATTGGAAAATCATAGGGTTGCCCCATAATACCTATCCATTCGATACTTTCTGCTTTGTCGGCAGAAATTAAAGTCCATGCAAGTAAAGGTTTTCCTTTTAACTCTAACAATAGTTTATTACGAGAACTCCCCATTCTTTTTCCCATTCCCGCCGCCGGAATTAATAAATACATTATTTTTATACTTTGTTTTTATTGTCTATGGAACAATAGTATATTTTATGGGAATCTCAGATGATCAGTCGATAGATTTTTAAAACTTTGTGATCATTAATGGTTGACAATAAGTATTTTAAATTCATGATTGATAACTAAAAGTTGACAAACCAAACCATATCATTTTATTTAGAATCGAAAAAACAAAAACAATTAAGGGAAGCCAAAAATCTGCCACCTGAAACCTCCCTCTTGCCCAACCACTGACCCTTATTAAGGAAGTGTAGCCGCCCCAAAGGTTGCATTGAATTGACGACACCAAATGGCTACGGATTTATAATTTTCTAAATTTATCTCAGAAGGAATTTTATAACGTTGTTTACCTTTAACTTTTTTGAGAGGTTCTAAAGTAACATAATCACCTTCTTTAATACTGTGTGTTGGTGCCTTGGTTGTACCGATTACATCTTTATTCTTGTGTAAAATGACGAAAAGATCGGGTCCTGAATCGGTTTTAAAATCTTCTCCAAATTCAATATATTCGTTTTCTCCTTCTTTTACAACAGATACACTACCACTGGTGGGATGTTCTCCAGAAACAAACATTGGCATTTTCATCCCTATTAATTGCCCAGAAGTCTCAATTTGACCCGATAATGGTTGTGTTGGTTTAATCATGGCACAAACATCTGGCAACATCACCGCCACAATTGCAGGAACAACTGAAAAGACAATAATCGCAGTACGTTTCATTTTTCTTACTCCCTTATTATGAAATTCTGCTTTTTCTGATCAAGAATATTTTTCCCCATGTTAGTAGTAATCTCACGAAATTTAACTAACTACGAGAAAATAATCAATTTTAATGCCCCTAAACAGTCAATGAATAAAATTACTCAGATTGTTTCAATTTTATAGTGCCTAGATAAATAAGTAATCAAATGTAAACTTACATAGCTACTAACGCCATAACTTATTCTCTAACTCTCTAACTTGACGCTCAAGGCGATCGATTCTTCCCCTTAATTCATCTACTTCCGACTGACGAGATACTCCTAAATCCTGTAAAACATTGCGAATTTGTCTTTCCATTTGGGCTTGTAAGTTGCCTTGATCTGACTGAATTTGTTTCATAATATCATCAACCATGTTTTTTGCTTGATCAGGGTTGATTTTTCCTTCTTTAACCCATTGTTCGCTTACTTCTTTAATTTTTTCAGCGGCTAGGGATGTAGTACCAACACCTATCATTAATATTTGTTTTAACCAATCGTTATTTTCCATAATTAAACGAAATATTTATTAGTATCTATTTTTATCATAAGCCAGTCTTGATTTAAAAAGGTAAGGTATTTTCACCACCTTAGCAATGAAAAGAATATCAAAATCAGGCGCAAATCTGATTATAATTAAATTGCATAACAGTTTCCCTTGGACTATTTTAATTATTTTTAATTATTGAGATAGAGATAACAATGATTGCTACTGCAAACCTATCGGACAATAATGACACACAAAACCTTGCTGTGGTTGAAACCTATAAGTTAAGCAAGGTATATGTAACAGGTTTTTGGATGAATAAAAAAGTACCTTCTCTCAATGATTGTACTCTCAAGGTTTATAAGGGAGAAACCTTTGGTTTATTAGGTCCTAATGGTGCGGGAAAGACGACTCTTTTAAAAACTCTTTTAGGGATTATTAGACCAACTTCTGGTAAAGCATTATTATTAGGTAAACCCCTTGGAGATAGACAGGTAAAGCAAAGATTAGGTTATCTCCCAGAAAATGCTTACTATTATGATTTTCTGACTGCGTGGGAATTTCTTAGTTTTATCGCCGATTTATTTAAAATTCCTAAATCACAACAAAAGCAGAAAATTTTACAATTATTGGATTTGGTAGGATTAGCCAAACAAACAGCCCAGAAAAAACAATTAAGACAGTATTCTAAAGGAATGATGCAAAGGGTAGGTATGGCTCAAGCCTTAATTAATGATCCTGAAATAGTCTTTTTTGATGAGCCAATGTCTGGTTTAGATCCTTTAGGACGTTATCAGGTTAGGCAAATTATACTCTCTTTAAAAGAACAGGGTAAAACTATTTTTTTCAATTCCCATGTTTTATCTGATGTGGAAAAAATATGCGATCGCATCGCCATCTTAGCAAGAGGGGAATTACTGAAAGTAGGTTCTTTAGACGAAATTTTAGGCACGAAAAAAAGCTATCATGTTGTCCTTAAACAAGGAGAAAATAACATCGACTGGAATCAATGGCTAACCCACATCAAACAGGAAAATAATTTTATATCGGGAGAATTAACAGGTAATCAACAAGAATTTATCCATTATGTTAAAAGTATTTCCGCCGAGTTAATATCCATGAATCTAAGCCGTGACTCCTTGGAAGAATATTTTATTCGTATCTTAGAAGAAAAAGGAATTACCTCTAGTCAATAAGAGAGAGAAATCCTAATTTTTCCTACTTATTTTCCATCTGCTTAAGTATTTCATCGCTCTTTTTATTATTGTATTTATTATTTTGTAAAATATCCTCATTAAAAGAACCAACTAGCACACTATTAATTGTGCTTCTGGTGTTGTAACTCCACTGGTTTAAAGGGGAAGGCAAAAATTTGTCTCCGTAAGCGATAAAAACAATAATATATACAGGGAAGAACTTGACTAATCGTATAGCCATTCCTCCTAGTAAACTGCCAAAACCATTGAAGAATTTGAGATTTAGACCAATTTTCATAATCATTATCTTGGACTGATGAAACGAATTTATATGTCTTCACCTAAGATAACAAAAATTTTGACAACTCCCACCGTTAACCTTGCGATGTAACGAGGGATTCTTCCTTCCCCGAACGATGCCTTACAAAAGCAGTACCTTTGCTCGGTCTTACTCTTTCTCCAGAAGCTGAAGCGATATGCCCTACCGCCAAAATTCGTAAACCTTCATCTCTGATATTTTTCGCCGCATTCACGTCCCTGTCATGTATTGTTCCACATTTAGGACATTGCCAACTACGAATATCCAAACTTAAGTTATCTACTTGATGTAAGCAGTGATTACAGGTTTTGGAACTAGGAAAGAATCTATCCACTTCGATGTAATATTTCCCTTCCCATTCTGCTTTATATTTCAGCATAGTGCAGAATTGCCCCCAACCACAATCACTAATTGATTTAGCTAACTTGTGGTTTCCTACGATGTTTTTTACCGCCAGATTCTCAACACATACGACTTGGTTTTCGTCCACTAATTTACGACTTAGTTTATGTAAAAAATCTTCTCTACATCTAGTTATTTTTTCATGTACTTTAGCAACTGCCTTTCTTGCTTTATTGCGGTTATTAGAACCTTTCTGTTTCTTAGCTAATCGTTTTTGTTTTTTAGCTAATTTCTGCTCGTATTTACGGTAATGATTAGGATTACCATATTTGCTACCATCACTGGTAATGGCAAAATCTTTTACTCCCAAATCAATACCCACTGCTTTACCTTCTGAGTTTTGCTCTGGTAAGTCTTGCCCATCATCATAGAGACAAGAAGCAAAATACTTCCCCGATGAAGTCATGGATACCGTAACCGATTTTAGTTTACCGACTGGCAAACGAGATACCTTACAGTAAACTTTTTTTAATTTAGGTAAAGTCAAGTAATCACCGTCAAGTTTAATTCCTTGTGGGAATCGAACTGATTGCTTATTGCCTTTTTTCTTGAATTTAGGAATTGAGCATCGTTTCTCAAAGAAATTTAGGAAAGCACTGCTTAAATCTAAAGCTACTTGCTGTAAAGTCTGAGATGGAGCTTCCGTTAGCCATTCATTCTCTTTCTTTAACTCAGGTAGTTTATTAATGATTTCATTACGACTTAACCCTTTACCTGTTGCTTTGTAAGTTTCATTAGTTAAATTTAAGCTATGGTTATAGAACCAACGACAGCAACCAAAAGTCTTAGCGAGTAAGAGTTTTTGCTCATCAGTAGGATAGATTCTATATTTGTATGCTTTTAACATTTAACTATTTAATTTACTTACCTGATTATCTTAACATATATCTTGGGGAATGGTAAGGAATTGCTGTCGCAATGCTTTATTTGTGGGCTCGCTTACATGAGGGGCTGTGGGTATTTTTTAGTTGAGAAATTAAACGGGAGTCTTACGCTCACATTTCAAGATAATTTACTTTTCTTTGTCTCGATATAATTTTTAAATCTTTCCAAGTCCGCCTTCAAAGTAGATTCTACTACTTGCCCCAGAAAAAGATTATCCATTAATTTGCCGATGATACCAGGTATAGCATAAGCCACCGTCAAACGAACAATACTATTATTAGAATGGCGATCATAAAAACGCACTGCCCCCCGATTAGGTAAACCATCAACGGATTCCCATTGAATAATTTGATTTTTCTCTAATTTAACGATGCGAGATAACCAACTAAATTCAAACCCACCACTAGCTAATCGCCAACGAGACAAGTCAGGATCATCAGCTAAAATATGAACAGAATCAATCCATTTCATCCATTGGGGCATCTGTTCCAAATCAGACCATAAACTCCAAACCAAGTCAATAGGGGCGTTTACTTCTATTTGTACACTATGTTCGAGCCAATTTGTCATCGAAAATTTTGATCACTTAGTTTTACCAGAATTACTCAATCATAACAATAACCAGTAATTGATCGGTAACTTAACCGAAAAAATCCGCTAGAATTATGAATTATCAGTTAACAATTAAGAATAAAGAATGAATAGTAATAGTCCGTAAAGGAATTATTTAATTACCGATTACTAATCATTAATTACTAATTAATTTTATCTGATCTGTTAATACCCTAACTGCCCATCACTAACCGCTCTTCTTGCTTTTCTCATACCCCAAATTTATTAATCATTATCTACTTTTACCTAAAAAGGCAGAGAGGGAAAAGTTATATTTATTGAAATTTTAAAATAATCACTTTATTTCTTCTTTTTATCAACTCTAATATGAACTCAATTAAACTCGATTTTAATACTATTTTCCCTTATCAATTGGATGAATTTCAACAGGAAGCTATTAGCTATTTAGACGAAAATAAGTCTGTTGTCGTCACTGCCCCTACGGGTTCAGGAAAAACCATGATAGGAGAATATGCGATTTATCGAGCTTTAACTAATGGTAAAAGAGTTTTTTATACGACTCCTTTAAAAGCCCTTTCTAATCAGAAATTTAGAGATTTTCAGGATAAATTTGGACAGACTTGGCTAGAAAATTCAGGAGTTTATGCAGAAATTGGTTTAATTACTGGGGATACGATTATTAATCCTAATGCACCAGTGGTTATTATGACCACAGAAATTTTCCGTAATATGCTTTACAGTACCCCCATTGGAGAGGTAGGGACTTCTGTGCAGGATGTGCAAACAGTAGTGTTGGATGAATGTCATTATATCAGTGATATGTCTAGGGGAACTGTATGGGAAGAATCAATTATTTACTGCCCTTCTCATATTCAATTAGTAGCATTGTCAGCAACTATTGGTAATCCTGAAGATTTATGTCGATGGATAAATAGTGTGCGTAAAGCGAATTTACAACAAGGAAAAATCAGTGAGTGTGTTTTAGTAAATTCTGATTTTCGTCCTGTACCTCTTAAGTTTTATTTTAGTCATAGTCGGGGTTTATTTCCTCTTTTCAGTGAAAAAAATTCTCAAAATCTTAAGTTAAATTCCCAATTAAAAAGGTTATTAGCTACTAATAAAAGAGGTAGATTTAGTCAAAGGGATTGTCCTAGTATTAAAACGATTGTGCAACAATTAAGTAATAATAATATGCTCCCGGCTATCTATATAATTTTTAGTCGTAGGGGTTGTGATCAAGCCGTAGAATCTCTTAGTTATCTAAATTTAGTTACAGTAGAAGAAAGTAGAAAAATATTGCTTTATTTGCTTTATTTTCTCATGATAGAAAATTTAGAACTACAGGCTAAGATTATTGAATTTGCTAAAAAAGAACATGAAATTGCTTATAACAAGATTATTGATTTTATTGCTAATGAAAAAGAAGCAGGGGAAGCATTAGTTGACTATTTAATTGATAAGCCAATTTTTAAGGAGCGTTTATTAAGATTTTTAGCAGAACATAGTGAGGTAGCTAGAACTAATCAAATAGAACCTTTAACAAGAGGGATTGCTTCTCATCATGCTGGAATTTTACCTGCTTGGAAGGAGTTAGTAGAAAGATTGTTTGAATTGGGATTAGTTAAAATTGTTTTTGCTACGGCAACTTTGGCGGCGGGTATTAATATGCCTGCGAGAACAACGGTTATTTCTGCTTTGAAAAAACGTAGTGATGATGGACACCGTTTATTAACTCCTTCTGAGTTCTTGCAAATTGCTGGGAGGGCTGGTAGAAGGGGCATGGATAAGGTGGGGTATGTGGTGACAGTTCAAACTCCTTTTGAGGGGGCTTTAGTGGCTTCTAAATTGGCAAAAGCAACTCCTGAACCTTTACGCAGTCAGTTTACTCCTAGTTACGGCATGGTTTTGAATTTATTGCAGAAACATTCGATTGAGGAAGCAAAGGAGTTATTAGAGCTTAGTTTTGCAGAGTATTTAGCGGAAATTCAGTTATCCCCCCAAGAAGATGCGATCGCATCTTACACTACAGAAATAACTAGATTAGACATAAGTTTAGCGGACTTTAATAGTAAAGAGATTACAGCTTATGAAAAATTAAAGGAAAGAAGAAAGCAAGAAAAAAAAGTACTCAAATTATTTGAGAGAAATTGGTTGCAACAAAAACAGAAATCGATTCTTCCCCAATTAGAAGATTTAGAAATTGGTAATATTCTTGATTTAAGTCGTCATCATAAGAAAAATGCCTATGAAACTCAAGGAGTTTTTGTTAACTATGTAGTTAATGGTAATCAAAGATTTTTGCTTTGTTTAGGGAAAGATAATAAATGGTATCTCGCTTCTTTCACTGATGTGGTGGATATTAACAGTGGTAGAATACCCCATTCTTTGATTGAAAAATTATATCTCCCAGAAACTCCGGAAATTAGGGCAGGGATGATTAATCCGGGTGATGAGGAATCTTTAACGGTTTCTCAATTAATTGCCGAATATGCCCAAGAAAGTGCACCCCCTAGCGAAGAAATTATTTATCAAATTCAACGTATCGAAGAAGTAGAAAATGCGATCGCATCTCATCCTTTAGATAAAATAGATAACATCAATCAAATTGTCAAAAACAATCGTAAGCGACAACAACTCAAACAAGAATTAAGCAGAATTCAAAGTCAATATCAACGCTATAAGGCAAATAGTTCCTATTATTGGCAAGAATTTCTTGCTTTAATCGAAATATTGAGAGAATTTGGAGCATTAGAAGGCTATCAACCCACAGCCTTGGGAATCGCCGCCGCTACTATTAGGGGAGAAAACGAATTATGGCTAGGATTAGCTTTAACATCCCATCGATTAGATTATTTGACACCTCATCACCTTGCAGGAGTCATCACCGCTCTAACCACAGAATCATTACGCTCTGATACATGGGTAAGTTATCAACCATCTCCAGAAGTATTAGACGCTTTAGGGGTTCAAAAAATAGACGATGTGAGTTATAGTCCAGAATCAGAATTATGGGAAATCCGTCGCAAATTGTATCAGGCACAAACAAGACGAGATATTTCTATGCCCGTGTGGTTAGAAAGAGATTTAATCGGATTAGCCGAAGCATGGTGTTTAGGGGCTAGTTGGGAAGAAATTTGCAACAATACAACCCTTGATGAAGGAGACATCGTTCGAGTTTTAAGGCGCACTGTGGATGTGTTAGTGCAGATACCTCAAGTGCCTAGCCTAGATTTTAGTTTAATTCAAACAGCGAAAGAAGCCGCAAAATCCATGAAACGTTTTCCCATATAATTTTGATTTCATTTTTGGATTGGGGTATTAGGGTATTAGGGTATTAGGGCAGGGCTGTTTAAAAGTAGAAATACAAAAACGCTAAAACTATTGCCAGTAAAAGAATATAGGGTTTTAGAGCTTTGAGGATTAAGAAGTAGTTAAAAATGTTGAGATTATCAATTTATAACCATAAACCATTAAAAACTATTGCAAGAGTGCCTATTCCCCAACTGAGTTCGATGAAAAAAGTATCGAAAAATAAAGCGCCCTCGAGTTATCATCGAGCCAATTTTGGAATAAAAAATTATTAAATTTAGGAAAAACTCATTTAAAATCAATTTATTCAGCTTTTTTGTCAATAATTATTACTTTTAACTCCGAACTCCGAACTCCGAACTCAGGTATTCCCTGTCTTAACCAGAAAATTTTAGAGTGAAACACCCCTGCTATTTAGAGGCGATAAAGGGGGGTTTGCCTCTTACGTTTTGACCATTGCCCTTTTATTTTCTTAATTGTTAATGGAAATCTCAGGTTATTATAGTTGTTAGTTTGTCTTTGGTTAGGGTTGAATTTTATGTCTGAAGTGGAAAAAATTTTGTTAGTAGATGATGAACCAGGAATAAGAGAGTCTGTACAAGCCTACTTAAGTTGTAATGATGATTGGGATGTGAAAGTAGCTAGTAATGCAAAAGAAGCGTGGGAAAAAATACAAGAGGATATTCCCGATTTAATTATTTCCGATATTATGATGCCTGAAGTTGACGGCTTACAGTTTCTTGCTCAGTTACGTCAAGATAGTCGTTATAGTAATGTGCCAGTAGTGTTTTTGACTGCCAAAGGTATGACAAGCGATCGCATCGAGGGATATACGGCGGGATGTGATGCTTATTTACCAAAACCTTTTGATCCTGATGAATTAGAAGCCATTGTGGCTAATTTACTGGCAAAAAGGAGAAATAGTAAAGAAAATGAAGGATCTAGCAATGTGCAGTTAGATGAGTTATTAAGAGATGTTAAGGATATTAAAGATCGCTTAGAAGGTAGTGGAAAATTTACAACGGTGGACTCTCCCATCAAAATTGATTTAACTCCCAGAGAGCAAAGTGTTTTAGACTTAGTAGCACAGGGATTAATGAATAAAGAAATAGCTAAAACCTTAGACACAAGTGTCCGTAATGTGGAAAAATATGTTAGTCGTTTGTTTAGTAAAACAGGTACAAATAGTCGTACTGAGTTAGTAAGATTTGCGTTGAAACAAGGATTGACCGAATGATTCCTCTACAACAACAACGGGCGTGGGTTAACATTAATCATCACAACTTAACCCACAATGTGAAGGTGTTAAAACAATGGCTAAATTCAGGCACAAAGCTCATGACAGTTATCAAAGCGGATGCCTATGGTCATGGTGCTGTTAAAGTCGCCCAAACAGTTATCAAAGCTGGAGTTGATGCAATTGCGATCGCAACTTTACTGGAGGGAATTGAGTTAAGACAAGCAGGAATAGAAGCACCGATTTTAATTTTAGGGGCAATTAACACCGCCGATGAAGTCAAAGAAATTGTTAAACATAATCTTGAAGCCACTTTATGCAGTCCACATCAAGCTCAGGTTTTCGCTGATACTTTGCAGAGTTTAAACCATGTTTTACCAGTGCATCTGAAATTAGACACAGGAATGTCAAGATTAGGTACTCATTGGCATAATGCGGTGGATTTTGTCAAATATGTACAGCAATTTCCTCAATTACAACTCAAAAGCGTTTATTCTCATCTTGCCACCGCCGATGAAGAAGATACAACGGTGATGAAACAACAACAATCTCGTTTTGAAGAAGCAGTTTCCGCCCTTAAAAGTGCCAATATTTCCATTCCCTGCCTACATTTAGCCAATTCTGCAGGAACTCTGTGCGATCCCAGTTTGCATTATGATTTAGTCAGAGTTGGATTAGCCTTATATGGATTATATCCTGCTCCCCATTTACGTCATATAGTGCCATTGAAACCAGTTTTAGAGGTGAAAGCCCGAATTACTCAAATTAAGACCATTCCTGCTCATACAGGAGTTAGCTACGGACATACTTTTAGATGCGATCGCCCCTTGAAAATTGCCGTTGTTGGAATCGGTTACGCTGATGGAATTCCCCGTCTATTATCCAACAAAATGAACGTGATTCTGCAAGGTAAACTAGCTCCTCAAATTGGTAATATTACCATGGATCAATTAATGATAGATGTTACAGCATTTCCTGATTTAGAAGTGGGGGAAATAGTCACATTACTAGGAGAAGAAGGAGAAATAGCCATAAGTGCCGATGATTGGGCAAACGCCATTGGTACAATTTCATGGGAAATTCTCTGTAGTTTCAAACACCGTCTTCCTCGCATCAATCTATATGAAACATAAAAGCTAGGTGAAAATAAAACCAAGATTGACTTCAGTTTAGAAAAAAATCTCTCCTCTCCTGTGGGAGAGAGGTTGGGGGTGAGGGCAAAACGTTTTGATACTGACTGACTTTAACAAAGTGCCACCATTAAAATACTTTTCAGCAAACCTTAATTATTAACTTACCCTTTAGGTGATAATTAATAATTGGTAAATTAAAAACATATATTGATTTTAAGATAAGGAATAAAAATAAATGACTTTAGCTGAATTAATCGATAAAGGTGGAGTTGCCATCTGGCCTTTATTATTTCTCTCGATTCTAGCTCTAGGAACAATTATAGAGCGTATTTGGTTTTGGTCAAAAGTCTTAATTAAAGAAGAGTTGATTCTTAACAGTATTATGGATGCGGCAATGACTAATTGGGGAAAAGCAGGGGAAATCGCCTCCCGTTATCGTAATCATCCTTTAGGTAAATTTTTAAATACCCCTCTACAGTTGGACAATCCTGATCCAGACGTATTTCATTTAGCCTTAGAAACAGGGGCAGATGATGAATTGGCTTTAATGCGTAAAGGAGACAAAATTTTAGAAGGTGTTATTGCCCTCGCTCCTTTATTAGGATTATTAGGTACTGTATTAGGTTTAATTCGCTCTCTAGGTTCAATTTCTGTCAGTGATTTGGGTACAGCTTCCACTACTGGGGTAACATTAGGTATTGGCGAATCTTTAATTTCCACTGCCATGGGGTTAATTGTAGCTATTATTAGTGTGGTTTTCTATCGCCTATTTCAGGCATTCTGGTTTAACCAAGTGCGTATTTTTCGCAAGGCGGGTAGTGATTTAGAAGTTATTTACCGTCAAAGATGGCATCAAACTCATCCTCATTCAGAGTTTATCAGTTAAAAATTAGGATTCGCTGAAACCGTTTTTTTGAGAAAAGTAGGTGTCAGATGTCAGGTGTCAGGTGTCAGGCTAAAAGTAATCAGTTTTAAGTAATTAATGTTGTGCAATTATTCAGTATGTTAAGTCAAAGTAGGTTTCAGGCTTCAAGCTGACAGATATTTTCATTTTAATCAAACATTTTTCTTTAATTCCAAACTCTAATTATTGATGATTATTTAATATTCTAAAATAGCCATAATTTCTTCAAAAGGTAACGCTTTAGTAAATAAGTATCCTTGGGCATACTGACAATCTAGCTCTAAAACAATAATCCACTGTATTTCATTTTCAATGCCTTCGACAATTACTTCCATATTAAGTCCTTTTGCCATAGTAGAAATTGCTGAAACAATAGCTTTGTCTTGATAGTTATCTTTGATGTTTTTGACAAAGTCTTGAGATATTTTTAAATAGTGAAAGGGAAATTTTTTAATACTTGTAAAAAGTGTATCCTGATGACCAAAATCATCTAATGCTATTTTTAAACCTAAAGATAATAGTTTTTTTAAAATTACTTTTCCCTCTGGGTTTTCTAACCAAATATTATCTCTAATTTCTATGATTAGATTGTGAGTGTAAGCTATATTATCTTCTATTATTTTAATAAATTTTTGACTATATTTTTGGTCTTCAATTAGTTTGCGAGAAATATTGATTGCAATGGGAATATCTCGAAAAATACTTTCAGAATATGAGCATTTTTTGGCAATAATATCTTCTATCATCCAGATAGTTATGTCATTAATAATCTTCTGGTTTTCGGCAATACTTAAAAATTCATCAGGGGATAATATTCCTCTGGTGGGATGTTGCCAACGTAATAAACTTTCTAATGCAATAATTTGATGTTCTCTGTTAACTATTGGTTGGTAATAGATAATAAATTCTTGATTCTGTAATGCCTTATTAAGGTGATTACTAAGTAGAGAAAAAACCTGATTATCAAAGTTAATTTTTGCACTGAAAAAAGCATAAGTATTTGAGCCTAGTTTTTTACTATTACTTAAGGCTTGATCTGCTTTTCTAATTAAATCTGATGAATTATCTGCATCATAAGGATAAACTGAAATACCAATATTAACTTTTAATTCTGTTTTAATATTTTGATTTTCAAAAGGGGTTTTTAAAGAATCTATTACCCTTTGCGAAATTAAACCAATTTGATTATTTTCTTGTATATTTGATAGTAAAATTATGAACTGATAATTTTTCCAATATGCGATCGTATCTCCTACCCTAAACAACTTACTTAATTTATCGGCACAATAAATATAAATATTCTGCTCTTTTTGAGGAGTTAATGTATCTTTTCCTAAATCTATTTGGTCAATATCAATCAACATAATAGCAAAATTTTGCTGTATTCTTTGATGTCTAGGAATACTTGTTTGTAGAGTTTTGATGAAAAATCTGTAGTTAGGAAGTTTTGTTTTTAAATCATAGTCAAGAAGTTTTTTAATACTCTCTTGTTGTTTTTTCCTGCTAGTTATATTTAGTAGATATGTTCTGATAATTTTTTGGTCTTTGATATAGTGAACATACTGCTCAAAGTATGTCTTATCAATTTTTATTTCTCTTTTAAATAAATCTGTTTCTAAATCTTCAGGAATAGCTAAAATGTCTTTAAAAATAAGATGATTTTTGTTTTCTTTTAGGAGGGTAGGAAAGTTAATTTTTGCGGAGTTATTAAGAAAGTTTATTTTACCTGTCGTGTCAATTTCAATAATTGGATACGGAGAAAGATTTACAATAGAAGCAAATTTTAAAAGTTGATCAATACCACTACTAATAGTTGAGTTTTTTATTATTTTTGTCTTTTCTTCATCATCATTAGCAACCGTATCTATCACTAAGTTTTTTTGTTCTAAGATAGTAGTTTTTTGCTTTTCAAATTTCCCCTCATGATCAATAAAATAATTAAAAATTACTTCAGAACCAATATTTATAATATCCCCATGTTTAAGTTTTGCTCTCGATACTTTTTTACTGTTAATAATCAAGCCATTATTACTTTGTTTACCTTCAATACTGCCGTCTATTATTTCATAATATATTTCGTGGGTTTCGGGGTGAGAGAACTTTTTTAAATGAGCATGATAGCGAGATACTTCTAGGGATGATAATTGAATATTATTTTTGTCACTTCTACCAATGGTAAGGACATTTTCTTCTAGGAGAAAGGTTTTGATTAATTTTTGAATAGACGTGCTTTCTTCTAGTATTAAATAATGATTAATTAAACTTTCGGAAATGTATTTATTGAGTTCTGCTAGTGTTTCCAATTCTATATCAGAAATTACTATTTTATTTTCATCGTTGTTAAAATTATCATTCATATATAAAAATATTAACTTAATATTATTTTCATAAAATATAGCAATCAGAAATCATTTGTAAGAAATTGTATAAGCATAAAAACACTCCACCTTATTTTTAATATGAATTACTAATGAGTCAATATTCAAAAAATATAACCATCAAACCCAAAGCTCACAATCATGAGAGTTGAAAATTGTTCAACCTCTAAAACCTGCTTTTACTCGATATTCTTGCTGAAAAACTGAGGTGAGGTTATATTGAACAATTTATTATAAAAAAAATCTTAGCAAATAAATTGGTGAGGGGAACATAAACGGGACAAGGATAGTCAAGAAAAATAAAACTGTGGTTAAAACTGCATAGAATATATAGAATATATTATGGTTTTATCTATATCCCTATCTTGGTCTAATTTATCGATTCCATTTCCACAACAAAGAGTGAAAATAGAGCAATTATCAAATACTGATTTAATCTTACGTTGTCAGGAGGGTAAACAGCCTGATAGGGTAGCCTTTGCGGAATTATTGCGCCGCTATCAAGGCTATGTGGATAAAATCCTTTATAATTTAGCCCCTGATTGGCAAGATAGAGGAGATTTGGCTCAGGAAATCTGGATTAAGGTTTATCGGAAAATTAATACTTTACAAGATCCTACTAAGTTTAAGGGGTGGTTGGGCAGAATTACGACTAATTTATTTTATGATCAGTTACGTAAGAAAAAGCGTTTTGCTACTCCTATTTCTCTTGATGCTTCTATTACCACTGATGATGATGAGTTTTCTTGGGAATTGCCCTCAGATTTGCCTTTACCTGAAGAGAATCTCACCACCGTAGAATTTTATGATCAATTAAGGGATGCGATCGCATCTTTGCCAGATACTTTTAGAACAACCATTGTGTTGAGAGAGATACAGGGCTTAAGTTATGAAGAGATAGCAGAAATTACCCAAGTTTCTCTAGGTACGGTAAAATCAAGAATAGCAAGAGCTAGAAATAGACTGCAATTACTCCTAAAACCCTATTTAGACAATCAAGTATAATAATTAATTCCTCACCAAAAACCGGAGATAGAAAATATGATGACTAATCACTCTTATCCCCCCGATAAATGTACTTTCGAGCTTTTAAGTGCCTATTTAGATGGAGAAGTTACAGCTCAACAAAGAGAAGAAGTACAAGATTTATTAGCCAATGATCCCGAAATACAGTCTCTATATCGTCGATTACTTTACTTAAGGGACGAGTTTCAAAATTTACCCACTCCTCAGCCTGAATATAGCCCTCAAGAATTGTCATCAGCAGTATTTGCTAGGGTTGATCAAGAAAATAGAAGACGCAAAACCTATATTTGGGGTGGAGGTGCGATCGCAGCCGTGATTTTAGCTACCCTTGGAGGTGTTCTCAACGGGAATAGGACTCCTTTACTACAAATGGCAAACAGAGACTCTCAAATCAATTCCGATGAAAATTTAGTCATTGCCTTAAATGAACCTGTTATAACTCTTCCAGATACCACAGAAGAATCCTTAATGATACCTTTAGATCAATCTCTTATGGATATTATTGATAATAAATAGGAGTTGATGAAAAAGTGGTGTCACCGAGGGTAGGCGCACAGGCAACAGAGTATCATTAACACTGAAAAATACCTGAAACCTGAAACCTGAAAACTATTTCTGAACTCCGAACTCAAGTCAATGCTATACTGATTGATCGTTATCAAAATTATCTATCCTTAACAATTACCCGTGACACAATCATCTAACCTCCTACGCACCCCTCTATATTCTTTATCCCATGAATGTAAGGCGAAATTTACCGATTTTGCAGGTTGGGAAATGGCTTTGCAATATAGTGGCTTAAAAAAAGAACATCAAGCCGTTAGGGAATCCGTAGGAATGTTTGATATTTCTCACATGGGGAAATTCTTTCTCGAAGGGAAACAATTACGGGAAAAATTCACCTATCTTGTGCCTACAGACTTAAGAAATTTAGAATCAGGAAAGGCTCAATATACAGTTTTGTTAAATCATCATGGGGGCATCATTGATGATATTATTTTTTACTATCAAGGAGCAAACGAGCTAGAAATTGAATCTGCCGTCTTAATTGTTAATGCGGCTACCAAGGACAAAGATTGGCAATGGTTAACAGAAAACCTCATTGCAAAAAATGTTAAACTTACCGATAAATCCTCTGAATTAGCTTTAATTGCCTTACAGGGCAAAAATGGAGTAAACATCCTCAATCATCTGATTAACGAAGATTTAAGTCAATTTCCTAGCTTTTCTCACTTAGATACCACCCTCTATGAAGAACCAGTTTTTATTGCTCGAACAGGATATACGGGAGAAGATGGTTTTGAGATTATGACAACTCCTGACGTAGCACAAAAATTGTGGTATTATTTCCTTGACAATGGTGTTATTCCTTGTGGTTTAGGGGCTAGAGATACTCTTCGTTTAGAGGCGGCTATGTGTCTTTATGGTCAAGATATGAATGAAGAAATTACCCCCATAGAAGCAGGTTTAGGATGGTTAATTAATCTTGATCATGATTTTATCGGCAAAGATATTATTGCACAACAGAAACAAGAAGGGGTTAAGAAAAAGTTAGTTGCTTTAGTGATGGAAGGTAAATATATCGCCCGTCATGGTTATCCCATTTTGGTTAATGGAGAGGTGATAGGAGAAATTACAAGTGGA
This sequence comes from Cyanobacterium sp. Dongsha4, assembly GCF_036345015.1. Classification (NCBI taxonomy): domain Bacteria; kingdom Bacillati; phylum Cyanobacteriota; class Cyanophyceae; order Chroococcales; family Geminocystaceae; genus Cyanobacterium; species Cyanobacterium sp. DS4. The sequence goes on from NZ_CP084098.1 coordinate 1,349,652, forward strand.
ACTCTATCCCCTACCCTAGAAGATGCGATCGCACTTGGTTATGTTCCCTATAATTATAGTAAAATAGGGCAGAAATTAGAAGTAGAAATTAGGGGTAAACTTTATCCTGCTAAGATAGTGAAGAAGCCTTTTTATCGAAGAAAAAATAATTTTAATTAAAGACAAAACTCAATTAGTAATTAGGAGTAAAAGAAAGGTAAAAGGTCAAAAAACAGGAGATTAAAGTATTTCTCCAAGGCTTAACATTTTATGTTCAGTGTAGATTTATTTCCTCAACTTAATCTAATTACTGATTGTTAATTCCTAATTCCTCGTTTTTCCATCTTAAAGAATTTCTCGCCCTAATAGTATTTTTCTCACTTCTAACATGGCTGAATAGGTGGGAATAATATATAAAGTTTCACCCACCGCCGTTAATTCAAGGGCTTTATTAATAGCTTGGGATAATTTCTCTTCGATGATTAAATTCAAATTAGAGTTAAGAGTATCCAGACTATACTTTAATCTTAATGCCATATCATAGAGGCGATCGCCGCTTACCACAATATTTCCCCCACCCGCAACCAACTTTTCTGTATCTACATCCCAAATCCATGAAACATCTGTACCATCAGGGGTGCGATCGTTTAAAACCATTAAAATAGTGCTTTGAGGATTAATTTCTCTGATGTCATTTACTGCCCTAATAGTTTCATTCATCCCCACAGGATTTTTAGAGAGTAAAATGCGAATATTTTTGTCTTGAATGGTTAATTCTTCTGCCCTTCCGAATGCGGCTTTAAAGTTGTGAATAGTATCATTAATTATGTCTCTTTCAATGCCAATGGTTTCAGCAGTTAAACCAGCCGCTAAAGTGTTATATTTATTGTAAACTCCTATTAAAATTTGTGACCATTCTTTGCTATTTACCGATAATTTACTCTTAGTAAAATCACAACTAGGACAGTCATAATCTCCTAAATGAGAAATATAAACCCCTTTATATTCAAGAGATGTGCCACATTTAGGACAATAAATAGAATCAACAGCGTGGGGAATTTCGTCTAAATATAATTCAGGTTCATTTAAGCCAAAATAACATACTTTTTGTGGTAAATTCTGCCCTAAATAACACAAGGTAGGATCATCCCCATTAATAATAATATAAGTATCTTTATTTAAAGGAGTAATTGCATTTTGCCAACGGTAACTAATGGTATCAACTTCTCCATATCTATCTAACTGATCTCGGAATAAATTAAGAGCTAAAATATGACTAGGTTGGCATTCTTTTAATACTAGAGGTAAAACGTTTTCATCTACTTCTAAAATGCCATAATCTGCGGACAAAATTCCCCATAAGTTGCTATTGGTAACTAAACAGGTAATTAAGCCATTAATTAAATTTGCCCCTGTGGAATTATGAATAACGAGATAGCCCTTGTGGACTAAAATATCTTTAAGCAGTAAAGAAGTGGTTGTTTTTCCGTTAGTGCCGACAACCAGAATTAATCCTCCTCGAAACTGTTGAGATAAAAGTTGTAATAAGCGAGGATAGAGACGGCGAGATATTTCCCCCGGTAAAACACTAGCCGCCCCTAATTTAAACGTCTTTACTAATCCTGTAACTATTTTGGCAGTAGCTACCGCTAAACCTAATCGAAAACGCTCTACTATGTTCATCCCTATAATTAAATCAGTTAGTTAGTGGGCAATAACAAATTGTGCCACACATTAACCCTTGTTACCATTTTTAAACTACGACTCATCTAAATCGTCGGCAAGTGCTAGGCAATCGGTAACATAGTAAATATGTCTTAGGTAATAGGTGACAAGTATCAAATTTTAGATAATAATGACTAATTACTAACTGCTAATTACTAATTGGACTATGCAGACTATAGATTGGATTGTTGTTATTTGTTATCTCATTGCCACAATGGTACTTGGAGTTTATCTTTCTAAACAAGCCTCAAAAAGTATGGAAGATTTTTTCGTATCAGGTAGAAATCTTTCTTGGTGGTTGGCAGGTACAAGTATGGCGGCAACAACTTTTTCTATTGACACTCCCCTTTATATTTGCGGTGTAGTAGCTACAAGGGGTATTGCTGGTAATTGGGAATGGTGGAGTTTTGGTGTTGCCCATATTGTCTTAATTTATATTTTTGCTAGACTATGGCGGAGGGCGGAAATTGTTACCGATGCGGAGTTAACGGAAATTCGCTATGGAGGAAAAATGGCGGCGGTATTGAGGGCAACTAAAGCCTTTTTATTCGCTGTGCCAATTAACTGTATTGGCATTGGTTATGCTATGTTAGCTATGGTTAAGGTGGTTTCTGCACTGCAATTATGGGAAAGTCTGGGTTTAAATGTGGGAGAAAGCGGTAAGTTATGGAGTGTGGTGGCAGTTAGTATTTTTGTTTTAATATATTCTGGTTTTTCGGGATTGTGGGGAGTGGTGGTAACAGACTTTTTTCAATTTTTTCTGGCTCTCTTTGGCGCGATCGCAGTTGCTGTGGTGGCCGTGAATCATGTAGGTGGTATTCATGAGTTAGTACCGGCGGTGCAAAAAGCCACAGATATTGATGTACTTTCCTTTGTGCCTTTGATGAAAGGAGAAGGGTTATTGAATTGGCAATGGAGTGATGTGGCAGGAATCAGTTTAAGCACCTTTTCTGCTTATTTATTGGTGCAGTGGTGGAGTTTTCGTCGTAGCGATGGGGGAGGGGAGTTTATCCAAAGATTGGTTTCTGTCAAGGATGAGGCAGAGGCAGAGAAAGCGGCATGGTTTTTCAATATCCTTAATTATATTATCCGTACTTGGCCTTGGATTTTGGTGGCATTAGTCGGTATTGTTATCTATCCTAACTTAGAAGATCCAGAATTAGCCTATCCGAAGTTGATGCTTGATTTTCTTCCCCCTGTTATCTTAGGGATTGTGGTAGCTTCGTTAATTGCCGCTTTTATGAGCACTGTTTCTACCTCTATTAACTGGGGGGCTTCTTACATCACCAATGACTTATATCGCCGTTTTTTTGCTCCCAATGCCTCTCAAACTCAATTAGTTTTTGCGGGTAGGATAGCTTCTATTTTAGTTACATTCTTCGGTGCGATCGCAGCTTTTTATGCAAAAGACATCACAACTATTTTCCGCCTAGTAATTTCCATCGGCACAGGTCCCGGATTAGTGTTAATTTTAAGATGGTATTGGTGGCGCATTAATGCCACAGCAGAATTGGCGGCAATGGTGGCAGGATTTATCATTGGTTTAACTAGCGTCATTCCCAACTTGAACATTTTTCCCTCAGATTTTGGTTATCGATTAATGATTATTTCTGGCTCAACTGCCATTATTTGGATTACTGCCATGTATCTCACTCCCCCAGAGTCAGAAGAAACCCTCAACAAATTTTATTTAAGAGTGCGCCCGGCTGGAATTGGGTGGCAAAAACAACGGGAAACTACGGGAATAAGCCCCTTACAAAATTTACAACTAGATTGTCTAAAAGTTATTGCTTCAGTGTTACTACTATTTGGTTTAATGTTAGCTATCGGTGGCTTTTTACTCTTACAATCTGCTACTGGATGGATAGCTTTAATTATTGCTGTCATCGGTGGTTTCTGGCTAAAGCAACTCAATAAAAAACCGATTTTTCCTATGCCACGCCCCGGCAGTGAGTAATGAGTAATGAGTGAATTTTCAAATTAGGGGAGTAGGGAGTGGGAAGAAAACTTGTTCACCTGAAACCTGAAACCTGACACCTGACACCTGACACCTTTTTTCTCAGTTTACTATTCCCCTATGAATCTTTATTTTCTCTTTCCTCAAATGCACATTAATAGTGGTGGTCATATTGCTCAAATGAAATTTATGGCGATCGCACAATCTCTTACTAATGCTTATCCTGTCACCTACGAACGCAAAGAAAAGGGTGTTTTGTACTTAGAGGATATAATTAAACAGACTTCCACGGCTAATTCTGATATTTATGTTATTCACTGGGGACCTCATATAAACAAACTCTTAACAAAACTTAAACATCACAATGTTGTTTACATAGCACATAGTACGGGTTATAAATTTGAAATACCGCCACAAGTACCAATAATCGCCGTCAGTAAACATTCTCAAGCCTACTGGGGAAGATATGCCCCCAATTCCCTCATTTTCCATTTACCAAACGAAATTTCCCCTCAATATCAAAATCGACATCAAGAGCGCCCCATTGATGTTTTAATACAAAAAAGAAAATCCTCTCAATATTTACTTAAACAATTAATACCAGCCTTAAAACCTCACTGTAATTTATTTTTAATTGATTCATGGGTAGAGGATTTAGGTACATTATTTAATCAAAGTAAAGTCTATCTTTATGACTCAAGTGAATATTGGATTCAAGCAGGAGCAACAGAAGGTTTTGGTTTACCTCCCCTAGAAGCAATGGCTTGTGGTTGCACAGTTTTTTCCAGTGTAAATGACGCTTTATCAGATTATTTAGATCCTAGTTTTAACAGCTATAAATTAAGGGTTTATTCTCAAGAATATGATGTTCAAAGAATTTTAAAAGTGGTTAATAATTGGCAAGATAATGATTATGAACAGCTATTAAAACCCTACCGCATTGAATCTATAGAAGTTCGATTTAAACATATTTTATCAGAGATAAATGAGTTTTTTTTACATCAACAAAAGTATCAAAAAAATATTCCTTTAATCAAAAAAAATAGATGGCAAATCATCAAAAAAATTATCAGCAAAATCAAAAGATAAAGGCTCTATTACTTCTCGTCGTGTAACTTATTGGTGTTTGATAAGCACTTTTGCACTCATTAAATAATATTTAAACACTATTGTCTCTTGCCCTTAATTTATCATAACCACACTCTGAAGAGCCAAGATAAAGGAATTTAAAAATAACAGACACCATTCTCATCTACTACTCTATTCCTACCGCTATTTTTTGCCTGATATAATGCCATATCACCACGAATAATAGTTTGGTTTACATTTTTGTCTTCGGGGTTATATACAGTAACACCAATACTCACGGTGACTTTTATCTTCTCAGATTCAAACATAACGGATAATTCTTCTATGTCTTGACGTAAACGCTTTGCTACTGCAATGCCATCTTCCAACATACTTTCAGATAGAAAAATGATAAACTCTTCTCCCCCCCAACGGGCGCATAAATCTTCTTGGCGAATTGATAAAACACATTGTTTGGCCACAGATTTAATGACAAAATCTCCAGCAATATGGCCATGAGAGTCATTAATTTTTTTAAAATAATCAATGTCTAAAATTAATAATGCAAAATATCTTTTTTGTCTTTTTGCTAGATTAAATTCTCTTTCTGCTAAAGCACTAAAATGACGACGATTTGATATTCCTGTTAATTCATCTGTTGTTGCTAGTTTTTCCAATTCTACTAAGGCTTTTTTTAATTCATCTCTGGTGAATTTTAACTCTAAATGAGTTTTGATTCTGGCTAATAACTCACGGTTATGAAACGGTTTTGTAATATAATCTACCGCTCCTAAGTCAAAAGCCTTTAATAAATCTTGTTTTTCATCACTAGCTGTAATAAAAATGACGGGAATATCTTGAAAATGAGGATTAAGTTTTATTTGTTGACATAATTCTAAACCATTTATATTAGGCATCATTAAATCGAGTAAAATTAAGTCAGGGTTAATTTGTTCCATATATGGTAAAACTTCTTGACTATGGGCTAAAATTTTGGCTTGATAGCCTTCTTTACGAAGTATTTTCTCAATCAGAATTCTATTTACTGAATTGTCATCTACCGCCAAAATTAAAAAGTTTTTCGGGTTATAGTCAGTCATGGAAATTTTTTTGCCTTAATAGTGCTGATTTAATGGGATTCTGCTAACAGAGAGTACCTACAGTTAATAATTATCACTAATATGATAAAACTAAAATTCGATCGCTTTCAAAATTTTTTCTATCCTATTATCAAACTTAGAAATGGCCTCTAAAAATTATAAATAGATTATGATTTGGTTAATGATAGTTAAGAAAATCGAAAAAATATTATTTCTATATTCTCAATTTCCACAGCGAAAAACATCCTCAATTCAAAGATGATTACTATACAATTTTACCTTTTTCCACCCGAATAATTTGCGCTTCCTGTAGTAATTTATCGTCAAAATAATTGAGATGAGTGGTTGTAATAAAAGTTTGAAAACGATTTCCCAAACAATCTAATAGCTGTTTTTGTCTTTGTAAATCCAATTCTGCCATTACATCATCTAATAGTAGCAAAGGAGTTTCTCCGATAATCTGTTCAATTAATTGTAATTCCCCTAATTTAAGAGATAGAACTAATGTTCGTTGTTGTCCTTGAGAGCCATAATTTCTGGCTACACCTTTATTAATTACAAATTCTATTTCATCACGATGAGGACCGACTAATGTTACTCCCGTTAATAATTCTGTGTTTCTTTTCTCTTCAATTTCCCTTTGAATTTTTTGTTTAATTTCCTCTATATCATCACGATGATAAGTTACATTAGGATGATAAATAATTTCTAATTTTTCTGTTTGATTACTAATTTTATCATGCCATAATCTTGCTAATGGTTCTAATTTATTTAAAACTCTTTTTCTTCTGCGCATTACTCTACAGGCATTTTCAATTAGTTTATTTTCCCATATATTAAGTTCTAAAATAGTGGTCTGAGATAAATCTTCATAATTAGTTATACCTTGTTTTTTCAATCTTTTTAATAAACTATTTCTTTGCTTTAAAACGTGATTATATTCTTTAATAATATAGCTAAAAACTGGCTCTAATTGTAATAAAAGGTTATCCACCCAATTTCTTCTATATTCGGGAGAACCTTTCACCAAATCAAGGTCTAAACTAGAAAATAAAACTGTATTAACAATACCTAAAAAATCTATATTTCGAGATATTTTTTCATAATTTACTTTTAATTCTCTTTTACCTTTTGCGGGAAATAAGATACTTAAACTATAATCTGCATAGTTACGAGTAATTTCTCCTTTTATTTCACCATAGATGCGATCGCGGTAAACTAAATCTAAATCTTTATTAGTACGATGACTTTTTAAACAAGATAGTAGCTGTATTGCTTCTAATAAATTAGACTTTCCTTGGGCATTATTTCCCAAAATAATTATCTTATTACTAGAGAAATTAATTTCTGATTGAATATAGTTACGAAAATAGTTTAAATTTAATTTACTTAAATACATTATTGTCTTTTCTCTTATACCTATGGCAGATATTACTAATTATTAATAATATAAAAAAATGGGTTTAAAATATGATATAACATACAAAACAAAAGAGTTAGATATTCCATTATATATTATGAACAAAAATAAACAACTATTAACTATATTGGTGTTTTTAATAAGTATCGTTTTTTGTTTCTGCCAAAATCCTCTAAATGCTTACGCTTATCAAAAAGAAGATCTACTAAAGTTAGAAAACTATCACAAATGTGTAAAATGTGACTTAGAGAAATATCATTTTAACTCTAAAAAAATTGATTTACAAAAGGCAAATTTGAAAGCATCAAACTTACATCAAGCTAATTTGAAAAACAATAACATATCTCAAGCAAACTTGAATCAAGCTGACTTATCTTTTGCTAATTTAGAAAATACAATAGCCATAAAAACTAATTTTAAACAAGCTAACATATCCCATAGCAATTTAAAAAGAAGTAATTTAAGCAATAGTGATTTTTCCCAAGCTCAATTAAACAATGCTAACTTAAGTTATAGTAAACTAAATAACAGTAACTTATCTCGATCGCATTTTATATCTGCCAAATTGATTCAAACGAATTTAACCGTCACAAACTTACAAAAAGCAAATCTATCCCAAGCAGATTTAACCCAAGCTAATTTAAGCAGTAAAAGCAAAAAAGAAATCACAAATTTATCCCAAGCAGACTTAAGTGAAACAAGAATAATTAACGCTGAAATAAAAGGAGTAAATTTGACCAAAGCAAATCTTTATCAAGCTGATTTAGAAGGTAGTGACTTACAAAACTCAAACCTAGAAAAAGCTAATCTTGCACAAGCCAATTTAAGTCATGTTAACTTAACCAATGCCAACCTCAAAAAAGCTAATCTAATCAATTCTTCTTTAGTTTATGCTAATTTAGATAACTGTGATTTAAGAAAAGCAAACCTAGAAAAAGCTAATTTAACAGGAACTAACATAGAAAACTGTAATTTAAAAGGTACAGTAATGCCCGATGGCACAATTCACAATTAAATCCTTAATTTTCATTAAATTATAATTCTTTACTTACATAAAAATTAAGTAATAAGTAACATTAAAAAAGATAAAATTTAAAAGGTAATTGCAATAATTACCAATTAATTTTAACCAGAAAAATTAGCGAGTAAAATTGCTAACCAACCATAATAAACAGAAAGTAAATAAAGATGCAAATTGTTCTGCAGAAAGACTTAAATTTAATCCAGCATTAAGAGATAAACTAAATATAACATTTGCCAGACAAACACCAACAATAAAAGTAATAAAAGTTATCCCTACGGAACGCCAAAAAGCCTTTTGTTTACGATATAAAACAGCAAAACCAGTACCTACTCCCACCGTTAAAAGTAAAGGCAAAGTTTCACTACTATTATTAAAAATACTAATAACAATTAAAACCAAAAAAATTAAACTATTGATTAATATTTCTTTCCCAGAAGGTTGGTCAATTATATTATTAAACCAGAGAGAAATATTTGCCGTCTTTTGAGCATTAGAAATAACTGCCACTTTTTTCGGTTCTACAGTTTTTTCAGGAAAGCGAATTTGTTCAGGTACTTTTATTTTTCCTTCCTGTCTTAAACGTAACCTTTGCATAATGATAGCATCATAAGCAACCTCGATATTTTCCAATTGTTGAGGATTATTTTCGTATTTATCCTTCAACTTTTTTTTAGCTTTTTGTATCTCTTCAAAAGAAGCATCCTCCTTTACTCCTAATTGTTCATAAGGATTCAACTCACTCATACTCATTTACTCCTCCAATTCCTGATATTGATTTAAGTTAGCGAGAAAAAAGTTAATAAATTTTTAGATGATTATTTCAAGATAACACTACTTATTATATTCAAACAGATCAACTCGATAAGCGGAAAATTAACAATTAGTTTCTTTTGGGGAAAGTTATAGGGTAGGATTATTAAGTAAAGATTATTTAAAATTCAGTGTAAGTTCAGTAAATTTACTGATGACTGAAGGATACAAACTTACAAATCAATCTTTCAGTAAAGTAAATCTTTTTGATAATATTTTTCTCCCTAATAGATAAGAAAACAAAAAATGGAACTAGCTTTGGCAAAAATATTGGTAGTTGATGATGATATTCATATCACTAATTTAATAACTCGTTTTCTTAAACAAAAACAATATTTAGTTGAATATGCTAATGACGGACAAAAAGCAAGAGATATTTTTAAACATTTCCATCCAGACTTAGTAATTCTTGATATTAATTTACCTGACACTCTTGGATATAATCTTTGTGCAGAAATGCAGGAAAACAATGACGTATTTGTATTAATGCTCACCAGTCGCACTGATGTAGAAGATAAGAAAAAAGGTTTTTCCACAGGGGCTGATGATTACTTAACCAAACCCTTTGATTTAGAAGAATTAGAATTCAGAATACAAGCTATTTTACGTCGTCGAAGAACCATTAAAACCGTAGGGGGAGAAATTCTCAATTTTGGTGATTTAGTTATCAATCCAGATACAAGGGAGGTAAAAGTAAAAACTCAATCAATTACTTTAACAAGTCTTGAATTTGACTTACTATATTTTTTAGCCAGTAATCCCAATCGAGTCTGGAGTAGAGAAGATTTAGTGAATAACGTTTGGCAAAGTAATCCCATGGGAGATAATCGAGTGGTAGATGTTCATATTGGACAAATTCGCCGTAAAATTGAATTGGATTCAGAGACTACCCGCCATATTTCCACTGTTAGGGGAGTTGGCTACAAGTTTGATATTGAAAATAATTAAGAATTAATTTCTCTCTAAAATCCCAACATCCTAAGCCCCTACTTCTCCAATTGTCATTCTTTAGTCCGAACTCAAATAGTTCCTAATTAAAATCAGTTTATGATATAATCATAGGTTGCAGTATTTAAACTTTTAAAAGTAAAAATGAGTTTAACCCAAGAGAAAAAACAAGAAATTATTGGTCTATATCAAATTCACGAAACTGATACTGGTTCTTCTGCGTTGCAAGTTGCTTTACTCAGTGCCAGAATTAGTCAATTAACAGAACACCTAAAAATTAACAAAAAAGATCATTCCTCTCGTCGTGGATTGTTAAAATTAATTGGTCAAAGAAAACGTTTATTAGGTTACATTAAGAGAAAAAGACCTCAAGATTATCAAGAGTTAATTAAAAAGCTCGGTATTCGTGGTTAAAATCTTATCGTAAATTTTATTATGCCATCTCCCGCAAATAGAAACTCTTTACCCTTTGAACCAAAAAAGTCTAAGAATAAAAAAGTTAACGAAAAAAATTTAAGTCAACCAAAAGAAACTCAACGAAATCAGACTGAGTCTAAGGTGGCAAAATCAAATAATAGTGGTGACTCCCTTCAAGGGATTCCCGAAGTGGTTAGTAAAAGAATGGTAAGAAGAATGGCTGTTTTTAGTGGTATTCCCACAGCTATGGGTATTTTCTCCTTCTTTGCTTTTTATGCCATTGTTAGTCAGGAGTGGTTCAAGATACCAAATACAGCAGTTTTGTTGGTTAGTATGGGTTTATTTGGTTTGGGTGTGTTAGGTTTAAGTTATGGTATTCTTTCAACGTCTTGGGATGAAGAAAGAGTTGGTAGTTGGTGGGGATGGTCTGAGTTTGTCCTCAATTTTGGCAGATTTACTTCGGCTTGGAGAAATAATCGACAAAAATCTCTTAATGAAGAATAACAAAGCGTGATTAGCATAAATGTCGCCTTTAAATGTCTTCTTTGTCAACTATCTTGACCAAATTAAACTGTTATAAACCCATAACCCTTAACCGAATTTTCACCGTAGTCAATTAATAAATGGTAGTTTAATATGATTGTTGTAATGAAAGTGGGGACTCCAGAACCAGAAATCACTCGTGTGGGTGATGAGTTGGCAACATGGGGTTTAACACCTGAGAAAATCGTTGGACAACACAAAGTTGTAATTGGTTTAGTGGGAGAAACTGCTTCCCTAAATCCTGAACAGATTCAAGAAATTAGTCCTTGGATTGAAAGTGTTTTAAGAGTTGAACAACCTTTTAAAAGAGTTAGTTTAGATTATCGTCATGGACAACCTAGCGATGTGGTTGTGCCTACTCCTAATGGTGATGTAGTTTTTGGTTTAAATCATCCTGTAGTAGTGGTAGCCGGTCCTTGTTCGGTAGAAAATGAGGAAATGATTGTTGAAACGGCAAAACGAGTTAAAGCGGCAGGGGCAAAGTTTCTTAGAGGTGGTGCTTATAAACCAAGAACCTCTCCTTATGCTTTTCAGGGACATGGGGAAAGTGCTTTAGAATTATTAGCGGCGGCGAGAGAAGCAACTGGATTAGGAATTATCACAGAAGTCATGGATACTGCTGACTTAGACAAGATTGCTGAAGTAGCTGATGTATTACAAGTGGGAGCAAGAAATATGCAAAATTTCTCCCTCTTGAAAAAAATTGGGGCTCAGTCCAAACCTGTTCTCTTAAAAAGAGGAATGTCGGCAACTATTAGTGAATGGTTAATGGCGGCGGAATACATCTTGGCGGGGGGTAATTCTAATGTAATCCTTTGTGAACGTGGTATTCGTACTTTCGATCGAGAATATGCTCGTAATGTCCTTGATTTGTCTGTAATTCCTGTTTTACGTTCTTTAACTCACTTACCGATTATGATTGATCCTAGTCATGGTACTGGTAAGGCTGAGTACGTTCCTAGTATGGCAATGGCTGCGATCGCAGCAGGTACAGATTCTTTGATGATAGAAGTACATCCTAACCCTGCAAAAGCCTTATCTGATGGTCCTCAATCTTTGACTCCTGATAGATTTGTTCAAGTAATGCAGGAATTATCTGTTATTGGTAAAACTTTAAATCGTTGGGAATCTCCTGAAGCAGTATTAGCTTAATTTTTTCTCAGATGGTAAGAAATAGGAAATCGGGGCTTAGGGTATTGGGGGGTTAGGAAGCGTGTTAATTAAACACTTTTCTTTTGCCTCTTGCCCCCTAAATAGGGGGTATAAACGAGGGTTTGCCTCCTCACTCTTTGCTCCTTGCCCTTTTCTTCATCGTTAATTGCTTTTTTGTTTCTTATCAATAAAAAAAATAGGACTCAAATTAGGATCAACTTTATAAGTATTTTTTTCAATAACTTTGCGGGTTAATTTTGGATCGAAAGTATTACCAAAATCTTCCTCTAATTTCTCTACACGAGGTTTTATTTTGGCGATTTCCCCATCTATCTCTGCTAATTTTGCTTGTTGTGCTAAATGATAGGGGAGTAATTGTTTCACGCTAAAAAATGCAATAACAGTGATACTAATATTAACGGTCATTTTTAAACCAGTTTCGATCGCTTTTTCTGTATTTAAGCGTTTTTGTCGTCTCTGTTGTTGCTTTAAGGCTCGATTTTGAGAGATAGATTCTTGATAGTCTCGTCTTCTTTGTCTGGTTTTTAATGATAAATTAGAATTCATATTACACTCCTCAATTCAATCAGTTAAATAGTTAATCTTACGGCAAACTATATCAGTTATGACGCTCTTTTTTGATTCTTGATCCCAAAATTCCTCTTAAATTTATCTTTTTTCCGTCTCTTCATTTGTTGATACTCGGTTTCATGATTACTTGAATTGAAAAATAAATGATAATAACTTGCAATAAATTGGGATATTAGTTATGCTAGTTATCAACAAATTGATGCCAAAAGTTTTCAATAAGAATCGGTTACTGAGTATTAAGCATAAGGGTATAATAGCTATTTATCCTTTGCTAATACTTTTTTTTCAATAAGTTTTTAGTAAAATGTATAAAAATCCTGATATACTCTGGTTAAGCACAAATCCTTACCTAATGCGTTTTAATTTACCAGTAATTAAATATTTATCGCAATATGTCAGTATTGGTCAATGGGAATATAAACTAACAGAAGATGAAACCACCTCCCTTGATTTAGCGATCGAATTTTTGAATAATTATCTGGAAATGGTGAAAAAACCTGTTCATTTAGTAGGTCATAGTACCTGTGGACTATTAGGGTTGCAGTATGCGAACAAGTATCCAGAAAAAGTAAAATCTTTAACTCTTTTAGGTGTCGGAATTAATCCTGCTTTAGACTGGATAAGTTATTATTATTTATTGCGAAATCATTTTAAATGTAATCAAGAAGCAATTTTAACTCATTTAGCTAAATATTTATTCGGGTATCGTAATTTTTATTATCAAAAATCCTTAGTAAAAATTCTTAAAAAAGCACTAATTTACTCTCTTTCTCCTCATTCTTTATATAGAAAATGTGATTATTTTTCAGTAGAAAAAACGGCTTATCCTTTGATGGTGTCAGGTAGTAATGATGATCAAGTGGTTTTCTGGTCTGAAATTGAAAAATGGAAATCTTATCTTAAACCTGAAGATTATATCTGGCAATGTCCAAACGGAGAACATTTTTTTCACTACTTTCAACCAAAACTATTAGGTGATCAAATACTTAATTTTTGGTCATCATTAGAGCATTCTGTTAACTATAAATTAGCAATAAAAAATTATTAATAAAATTGTTTAAATCCTATTTATTGCTCAAGGGAAAAAGAATTAAAAATCATTTAACCTGACACCTCATATTTGCTATTATCACTTAGTTTCTGTGTACTATTGCAAGATTAGAATCTGGGTTTATGGTAGAAAAAGCAATTTAACAAAGAGTCTAATCGTATCAAAATTCAGTTAAAATGAGAGATTAAACAAATAAACTTACTATTATAGAAAAAATAACGTCTAGTAAATGCTATTAACGGAAAAATTAAGCGGTGAAAAATTGGTCAATTCCTCTAATTCACCTTCTCCTAACCAAAGATTATTGCCCCTCACAGCAAAAATTAACGATAAAAATCACCTCGAAATTGGTGGTTGTGATGTCGTAGATTTAGTTGAGCAGTATGGCTCTCCTTTATACATTCTTGATGAAAAAACATTGCGCACCTGTGCCATTCAATATCGGGATGCTTTTAAAGAATATTACGCAGGAGAGTCTCAGGTTATTTACGCCTCCAAAGCGTGGAGTTGTATGGCAATTGTGAGTATTCTTGCCAGTGAAGGTATTGGTTTTGACGTAGTTTCGGGAGGTGAGCTTTTCACCACAACCAAAGCCTTAGAAATGAGTGGCTATAATGGGGATGACATCAAGGGAAAAATTTATCTTCACGGAAATAATAAGTCTATAGCAGAATTAGAACTAGCTATCGATGCAGGATGTAAAGTTATAGTTGATAATTGGTTAGAATTGGAAACTCTTGCTCAATTAACCGCTAAAAAAGAACAATCAGCGAAAATTTTAATTCGTTTAACCCCCGGTATCGAATGTCATACCCATGAATATATCCGCACTGGTAGTATTGACAGCAAATTTGGCTTTGACTTAAATCAATTAGAGGCTGTTTTCACATTCATCAAAGAACAAAATTTCATTGAGTGTATTGGTTTACACGCCCATATCGGTTCACAAATTTTTGAACTTGAGCCTCACAATGATTTAGGGGGTGTATTAGCAGATTGGTTTAAAAAAGCCCTTGATTATGGTTTACCCCTCACTGAGTTAAATGTAGGCGGTGGTTTAGGAATCCGTTATACTGAATCTGATGATCCTCCAAGTATTGCTGATTGGGTTAAAACTGTTGCCACCGCAGTAACTAAAGCCTGTGAAGAAAGAGGTTTAGCTTTGCCCAAGTTAATTGCCGAACCCGGACGCTCTATGGTAGCCACCTCTTGTATTACTGCCTATACAGTGGGAGGAAAAAAAGTAATTCCTGATGTGAGAACTTATATTTCTGTTGATGGGGGAATGTCAGATAATCCTCGCCCAATTACCTATCAATCCTTGTATCAAATGGCGATCGCATCTAAAATGGATCAAGAACATAGTGAAACTGTTACTGTAGCGGGAAAACACTGCGAATCAGGGGATATTCTGATTAAAGATATTCAATTACCAGATACTAACCCCAATGATATTTTAGTTGTATTTGCCACAGGGGCTTATAACTATAGTATGGCTTCTAATTACAACCGTATTGGAAGACCCGCCGCAGTTTTAGTTAATGAAGGCGAAAGCAGTTTAATTATTCGTAGAGAAACCTATGATGATTTAGTCAGACAGGATTTGTTACCTAGCAGACTTACCCAGTAGTCATTTTATCGTTGAGGTGTTAGGGTGTTAGGGAGAAGTTAAGAAAGTGAATAAAACTCTGTTGCCAGACACGAAGTTGCCTACCAAGCACCAATAATTTACATGACGACAAGCAAGAGAGACACTTCTCTTAATTCAACAATTGTCGGGTTTCGGTGGCGGCTTTTTTCATGGCACTTTCAGGAGTCATAGTTTGAGTTAGTGCCGCACTTAAATATCTTTGTAGAATGTCTGACGCTTGGGCATATTGAGCAATAGGTGGACGCAATACGGAATTTTCTACTACTGTTAATAGTTGAGGGTAATAAGGATATTTTTCAACTATTTGAGGATCATTAAAAAGAGATTTTCGGCTAGGCACATAGCCCGTTTCTAAGATAAAATCCCTTTGTGAGTCTTCGCTAGTAATAAATTCAATAACTCGCCATGCTTCTTCTGGATGTTTCGTGTTTTTTGACATTCCTAATCCCCATCCTCCTTGACAAGCTCCGCTTTGATGTTGGGTTTGGTGTACCATTGGTTTAAGGGAGAATTTCCCCGCTATTTCTGATTTACTGGCTAATCCTGCCACATAAGGCCAGTTTCGTAAAAATACGGTTTGTCCATTTTCAAAAATGCGACGGGTTTCTTCTTCTGCATAGGTTGTGACACCAGAGGGAGAAATTCCTTTTTTAATAGTATCTAATAAAAACTGCACAGATGCGATCGCTTCTGGTGAATCTAAACCCACTTCTAAGGTGTCTGGATTAATCCAATAACCACCAAAACCCTGTAAAACTTCCACAAACATGGCAGAAAGTCCCTCATATTGTCTTCCTTGCCATACATAACCCCATTTTGCTTCCCCTTTTGCCTGTAAATCTTGAGAAATATTGATTAATTCGGTAAAAGTTTGAGGGGGATTATAACCATTTTTTTCTAACAAATCCGTACGATAATAAAGCATACCACCATCGGAGCGAAAAGGAATTCGATAAAGAGAATCTTGATATTTTCCCCCCTCTACATCTCCCTTTAAAAACTGTTTTAATTCATTTTCACTGATAAAGTTATTCAGGGGTTGTAACCAATTAGCCGCCGCAAATTTTTGAACCCAAACTATATCTAAATAAACTAAATCATAGGGTGAATCCCCCAATAAAAAAGCAGAGGTATATAAATCTTCTACTAAATTAGTGGCATTGGGTGCGGAAATAATTTCTAAATCAATATCAGGATTTTCCCTTTCAAATTTTTCCACTAAGTTTTGCCATTGTGCCGCTTCTAGGGCTTGTATCATCAAAGTTATAGTTGTTTTTTCTGTACTGTAAACAACATTTACTAACACAAAAAATAAAATTATTAATAAAATTGAAATATATCTAAATTGTTTCTTTAAAAAACTTAATAAACTATTAATTCTAAAAGAAAATTGAAAAGACATGACTTAAAATTTGTTCTCTCAATAATTCCTTTTTATCCTAAAGTAATATCCTAATCTTGTCAAAACCTTAATTTTTATTTTTAGAATGAGTAACAATAAAAATTTTATAAGATTTTCTGATGTTGTTAAGAAAAAAGCCAATTAGTAAATAACTAATAACTAATAACTAATAACTCTTAACTCTTAGCTTTGAACCCCTAATTACTTTTTATTTGCCGATAAAACCTAGCTAGTTTTTCTGTATTTATTCCCATATAATAACCAATAATAATTAATTGATTTATTAATGTGGTTTTAACTATTCCTAATTTTTCCCAACGTCTTGCAGAAGTAATTACTGCTTCGGAACTAATATAAATTTTTCCTTTTTTATTCAACCTTTTTATTAAATCAAAATCTTCCATGATTGCTAAATTTTTAAAGCCTCCTATTTCTTCAAATATTTTTTTCTTGATAAATATTCCTTGATCTCCATAGGGTAAAGAAAAAAGATGCGATCGCATTTTAATCATTGTTTCTAATAATCGGAAAATGATTTTATCACTATCTATTTTTAGTAAAAAAGCTCCTACAATGAAGTTATTTTTATTAACAATATTAATAATTATTTGAGGAAAATTATGAGGAAGAATAGTATCACCATGTAAAAATAAAAGTATATCTCCTTGGGCAGATTTTGCTCCCAAATTCATTTGATAACTACGATTCAAGATAGGAGAAGAAAGACATTTAAAACCGGCTTGATAAATTAAGTTAATAGTATTATCTTGACTACCCCCATCCACAAACAAAATTTCCACATGAGGATACTGCTTGAGAATAGGAATAGTTTTTAGTAACATCTTTTCTTCATTAATAACAGGGATAATGATACTAATTTTGAGGGGTAAGTTCATTTAATTGGGAGGATTTTACTTCTTCAATTATTGCTTGACACTCGGTAACAGATAATCTTTTTCCCATAGCTTCTACCAGAGCAAAATAAGCATCTTTATATTTTTCAATTAAAGTTTCTGCTTGTAAAATAGCTAATCTTTGTTTAATTTTTATTTGACTATAATTTATTCCTAAACTTTTATAAATTTCCGATAATTTTTGATTGTCTTCTTCTCCTCCTTCACTATTTTTATATACTAATTTTTCGGCGGCAATTCCTGCCATTAAAACAATAGCAAAACGTTCTGTTAACAAATTTAATTCCCTTAAATCTTGCCCTTTTTCTTCTAAAAAGCGGGTATCAAACATTACCCCTCCTGAACCTAAATTATTAATTTTCATATTTTCCCAAGGAGTTAAAGTATAACCAGTAATAGGAATTTCGTATAAATAAGCTGTTAAAAAATGTCCCGCTTCGTGATGAATAATCCGTTGTTTTTGCTCTTCCGAAAGAAATAAATTTAAAAATAAATTAGTTCCCTGATTTCCCCACGCTAAAGTATCCACAGTGACTAAACTCAGTAAAACAAAAGTGATTGTAGCAGGAATAAAAGGAGAAATACTTAATAAAGGACCAACTAACACTAATAAAGTAATAGAAAAAATACCGATAGCGAGAATATTTAAACCAATGTCGTTTTTTTCCATAAAGCTAATTAAAAAATTTATGTATTAATATAACAATCCTAAATGATTTCTCAAAAATTAATGGACAACAGAAAAAGTTAGGTAAATGAAAATCGGGAATCGTTATCTAAATAAATTATTAATTTTCCCAATTTTGTAGCCAAAGTATCTTCTAAAGGTTAGTAAAAGTCTGATATTGTTAACAATATCTTAATCAAAATCTATGATGTTATGAGCGGAAATAAATCACGGGTTCAAGCCATTTACGAAATCACTAATCGCAAAGTTAAGCCCTTCAAGACTCCTAAAAAACTAGAAGAAATGTGGGCTACAGATGTTTTCACCTTAGCGAAAATGCAAGAATCTTTGCCCAAAAGTGTGTTTAAATCTTTGAAAAAAACCATTCAAACTGGTGAACCTCTGGATGTATCCATTGCAGATGTAGTCGCTACAGCTATGAGAGATTGGGCAATTTCTAAGAATGCTCTCTATTATGCCCACGTGTTTTATCCTTTAACCAATTCTACGGCAGAAAAACACGATAGTTTCGTTTCAGTGCAGGGAGATGGTTCGGTAATATCTGAATTTTCGGGTAAAGTTTTAGTAAAAGGCGAACCCGACGGCTCATCTTTCCCTAATGGTGGTATTCGTTCCACTTTTGAGGCTAGAGGTTATACTGCTTGGGATGTTACTAGCCCTGCTTATGTCATGGAAACTGACAACGGTGTCACCTTGTGTATTCCTACTGTATTTGTTTCTTGGACAGGAGAAGCTCTCGATAAAAAAACCCCTCTACTGCGATCGAACTCTGCCGTTAATAAATCTGCTCGTAGAGTATTAGAATTGTTAGGACATACAGACATAGCCCCTGTGAGTTCTAGTTGTGGAGCAGAACAAGAATACTTCCTTGTGGACTCTCATTTTGCCCATTATCGTCCCGACTTACTTCTTGCAGGAAGAACCTTATTAGGAAAACCCCCGGCTAAAGGTCAAGAATTTGATGATCACTATTTTGGTGCAATTCCCGAACGAGTACAAATTTTCATGCAGGATGTGGAAGAGTGCTTATATCGCCTAGGTATTCCCGCTAAAACCCGTCATAATGAAGTTGCCCCCGGACAATTTGAAATAGCACCCTTTTTTGAATCCGCCAACGTTGCCACAGATCATCAACAGCTAACTATGACCATTTTAAGACAAATGGCGAAAAAACATGGCTTTACCTGTTTACTCCACGAAAAACCCTTTGCAGGAATTAATGGCTCTGGAAAACACGTTAACTGGTCTGTAGGAAATCGTACTCAAGGTAATTTATTAGACCCCGGAGATACTCCCCATGCCAATGCTCAATTTTTGGTCTTCTGTGGAGCAGTAATTCGAGGTGTTCATAAATACGGAACTCTCTTAAGAGCAGTGGTAGCAACCGCCAGTAATGACCATCGCTTAGGAGCAAACGAAGCACCTCCAGCTATTATCTCTATTTATTTAGGAACTCAATTAGAGGATGTATTTGAGCAGATTCGCAAAGGTGAAATAACAGGCTCTCAATTAGCACAGGTAATGAATATCGGAGTGGATACTTTACCTGAAATTCCGAAAGACCCCGGAGACAGAAATAGAACTTCCCCCTTCGCTTTTACTGGTAATCGTTTCGAGTTTCGAGCAGTGGGTTCAAATCAATCCGTTGCAGGTCCTTTAGTGGCAATGAATACCATTTTGGCAGATTCTTTGAATTGGATTGCAGACAAACTAGAGGAAGAATTAAAACAGGGTACTGAGTTAAATACGGCGATTCAGAAAATCCTCAAGGAAATAATGGAAAAACATGGCAATGTAATTTTCGGAGGCAATGGCTACTCAGAAGAATGGCATAAAATGGCAGTAGAAGAAAGAGGATTAGCAAATCTACCTACCACCGCCGATGCTTTACCTGTTCTCAAACAAAAACATATCGAAGAATTGTTCGATCGCATGGGAGTCCTTTCTCCGAAAGAGTTAGAAAGCCGTTTTGAAGTTTATTCAGAACAATATCTATTATCTTTAGAGGTAGAAGCTAAATTAGTGGTGAATATGGCAAAAACCATTGTTTATCCTACGGCAATGAAATATTTATCTCAGCTTATGAATACCCTTTCTAGTTTGAAAGATGTAGGTTTAGAAGGAGATTTAACTATTGTAAAACAAGTTTCAACCTTAACTAATGAAATGATGGTTCAGGTACAAAAATTACAAGATGCCATTTCTGTTCATGATTTTGAAAGTACCGAGGCTAAGTTACAGTATTTTGCTAAAACTGTTCGAGTTTTAATGGATGAAATTCGTCAATATACTGATGCGTTGGAAGCGGAAATTGCTGACGAATTATGGCCTTTACCAACCTATCAAGAAATGTTATTCATTAAATAATCTGGGTTTGGAGTTAAGAGCTAAGGCAAAAAAGTAGTTTTTCTGTCAACTACCACCACCCTAACTTCTAACTTTTACTCATTACTCCGCTCAACTTGATACCATCAGGGTTGAACATTGTTCAACCCCTCCTACCACCTGACACCTATCCTGATTCGATATTCTTAAACCGAAATGAGATTAGATTAACTGAAAGAGGCACTTTTACTAGCTAAATAAGCTAACCCAACACAAAGTAAGGCATTGATTAAGAGAAATACTTGAGACATTAACCCATAACCAAAACCCCACACAAAAGGATTTATAAAAGCACTAATCCCAAGACAAGATGCCACTCCTAAACTACATCCGATCGCACCCCATTTAAGTTGAGGATGTTGGAGAAATAAAACCACCAGAATAAAAGGGATTAAAACACTAGCAAATAAAGGATTTAAACTAGATGTACCCATAACCACATTACCTAATTCTGGCACAGAACTACCCATTAAACGGAAAGGCCATTGAGGTAAATCAAATAAATATAATCCCTGTAGGAAGAATAAACCACTACTGCCAGTGACTAATCCTGCACTTAAACTGAGGTTAAAAACAAGATAATTACGTAAAAACCATGCTAGTAAGTATGAACCAAGAACCATTGCTAATTTCGGTAAAAGGGTAATAGTGCCACCATTAATCCAAAAAACAGGGTTAAGATAGCCATTTTCTTTTAACCAGCGTAAAAAGTCTTTCGGGGTAATTTTTCCTTTAAGTGCCATTCTCACCGCTTGGGTTGCGTCTAATTGCCCTGCACCATAATGATTTAAGGGGTCTTTTTCTACTCTACGAGCCGATTGAATCAAAACTTCTCTTACTTCATCAGGGTTTTCCATCCCTGTAGCTTTTACTAATGCGGCTACTCCTGCTACATGGGGGGCGGCCATACTTGTTCCCTGATAACCGATAAATTCGGGTTGTTTATTCTCTGGATTGATGGTTTCTTGCAAAATTTTGCCTGTTTCACTACCTCCGGGAGCTGATATATCTACTCCTGCTCCAAAGTTAGAATAGGGTGCTTTAAGCCCCGCAGAATCGATGGCCGCTACACTAATAACTTGAGGATAACGAGCAGGAAATACCGCAGAGTTACGATTTTCATTCCCCGCCGCCGCCACGATGACAACTCCTTTATCATGGGCATATTTGATGGCAGACTGCATTAATTGACTGTCTCCTCCTCCTCCTAAACTCATATTAATTACATCAGCCCCTTTATCGGCGGCAAATTTAATGGCTTCGGCTATGTCTGCAATACTACCACCATGCTCCCCTAACACTTTTAAGGGCATAATTTTTGCTTGGTAGGCAATACCTGCCACACCATAGTTATTATTAGTAGATTGTGCGATCGTACCTGCAACGTGTGTTCCGTGACCTACATCATCGTCAGCATTAATAGTATTATCAACAAAATTATATCCTTCTACAAACTCGGTATTTTCTAAATCGGGTACTTTACTTACTCCTGTGTCAATTACTGCAACGGTGACACCTTCTCCTTTACTATCTTCCCATGCTTGTTCGATGTTGATACTGCGTAAATTCCACTGTTGAGAATAGGCAGGATCGTTGGGAACTTCTAAACTATGATAAATGTAATTAGGCTCTACATATTCAATGTCACTTTTGAAAGGAGATTTTCTGATTTTTTTGATGGTTTTCTTATCTCCCTCTACAATGTAAATTCTTTCTTCTTCAGAAAAAATACTATTTAAAATCGGCACTTGTTTCAGTTGAGATGCGATCGCACTCAGGTTGTATTCTAACTCTGTTTGAGGAATATCTTGACGGAAATTAATAATAATAGAATCAAATTTACCCTTAACTGCTAAACCCTGAAAATTAAGTAAAGCAAGGCTAACACCGACAATAAAAGCACAGGTAAGTAATAGTTTTTTCATAATTAAAGACTTAATGAGAGGCAACTAAAACCATTATAAACGCAACTAGAATGCTCAAAATCTGAAGGGGAATAAAATCAAACTTTTGTAACTTTATTTATTATTTACCTGAGTTCGATATAAAATTGTTGATTAGAGTGGATAAAGGACAACATTATTTATCAAGATGAGCGTAAAAATAGCCTTATTTTTTCTTCCAAAAAGCTAATCCTCCACCTTTACCTCTGGCACAGATAAACTTTTCATTCACTAGGAAATAACTAAAAAAAGCTAAGTCTTTTAAAGAAGCATCCCAAAAAGTAATTTCATTTTCTTTACCACCTCTAATTTCTGTTTCATATACTTTTGCTCCCAAAACAAACACTTTTAAGTATAAAAAATCAAATGCTAAGATATTTTTATTATTAATAAATTTACAAACACCACTAACATTAAACTGTACTAAGCCGAATTTAACTATATTTTCAATTATTCCTTGATTCTCATTTTCTTGGAGATTTTCAGGAATAGAATAGTTAATTATAATAGATGCGATCGCAGGTAGATAAAAGCCATTTTTTAAGAAATTTCCCCTTTGTTTCTGACTTTTTTTTGTCCCAGTAATAAAACATAATTGCCAACTACCTAATAATTGGGAAAAATCATATTTAATCTTATTTTGACTAGCGTATTTTTCTGCAGAAATTAAAGCCTCATAGACATCTTTTACGTTAGGATTAGAGGAAGAGTTATCGACAATTTGATTAAAAGTTGCTAAAAAATTAGTCATTTTTGTGATCATTAAGTTAGTTTAGTTTGTTTTTTTCAATTTATTTAGAGAATCACAACAAATATTAAAATAGATTTATCATAACTACTGTATAAAAGCTGATTTTGCTTTATAAAAAAACACCCACACTCAAAGAAATTGCCCTTTGAATTTTGGTTAAATAAGATTGACTAATTACACCATAAACACTGCATTCAAGATAATTCTTTTTTATATTAGTAATTAAATCCGCCATTGCTACAGAATCAACCATTAAACCCCCTTCACCTTTTTTAACTAAAACTCGACAAGGATTATTTTCAATTCCTTCGATAAAAGAAGAAAAAGGCACAACTAAAACGGTTGAACTATATTGATTTCTGACATCTAAAGATACCACCACTACGGGCAGGAGTGATTCAAAGTAGAAATACAAAAACAATCAAACTATTGCCAGTAAAAGAATATAGCGTTTTAGAGCTTTTAGGATTAAGAAGTAGTTAAAAATGTTGAGATTATCAATATATCATGAGTTATCAATGATCCTAAACCTTATCTGCAAAAAGCATTAGTCTAGTTTCAAGTGTCAAGTTTGATTTAATTTTTCCCTACTTCGCCACACTAAAAGTAGGGATTGTCACTCCTATTGTTAAAACTAGCCAATTTCACTAACACGACGAATATTTAAAACATCGCTCATATCTTTAATTTTACCTATCACACATTCATACTGATGATAATCCTGCACATCAATAGTTAAAGAAATTAAGGCAGGTTTACCCACATAAGTTTTTACTCCTGCATTACTAACATTAATATTTTGATCACTTAAACGTCCTAAAATATCTCGTAAAATACCAACTCTGTCAATAGTTTCAATGACTATATCAATAGGATAAGTAGAATTCCGTTGATTGGTTTTGCGAGGATTCCAACCCACTGGAATTAATCTTTCTCCGGGGATATTATGAACATTAGGGCAGTCATGATGATGAATGGAGATACCACGAGTATTCGTCACAACCCCAATAATATTTTCTCCCGGTAAGGGTTTACAACATCCGGCAATGTGATACATCAAACCCTCTATCCCCGCAATGGGATATTTATTGCCATCAATTTCTCGATAATTAGTTTTTTGTTGAGGTGTGTTAGTAAGGGTTGCACTGCTTTCTTCTGCTAAGGTTTGAGGTTTTTCCGTGGTTTGTTGTTTATTTTCCTCTCGCAGACGATTAATAATTTGGGTGCAGGTTAACTCTCCATAGCCTAAAGCCGCTAATAAGTCATCTACTTTTTGAAAATTGCATTTTTGAGCTACTTTCTGCATGGTGTCAGATTTCAGCAAAGATTCTAAACCATTTTTACCCAATTCTTTCTCTAATAACTCTCTTCCTCTGGCTATATTCTCATCACGGTGCGATCGCTTGTACCACTGACGAATACGATTCTTAGCACTGGGAGTAACAACAAAATTTAACCAATCAAGACTAGGGTGGCTATTATTTGCCGTAATAATCTCTACTATATCACCATTTTGTAGGGGTTGATCTAAAGGAGACCATTTATCGTTAATTCTTGCACCTTTCATATGATTGCCTACTTCACTATGGATGCGATAAGCAAAATCTACTGCAGTTGCACCTCTGGCTAAAGCAATGACATCCCCGTTAGGAGTGAAAGCATAAACGTCATCATCGAATAAATTTTCTTTGAGATTATCAACATATTCTTGAGCATCTTTTAAATCTTTTTGCCAATCTAGTAATTGTCTTAACCAAGTGAATTTTTCATCATCACTAGAAAGATGACTATGATTAGAATGCCCTGTTTCCTTATATTTCCAGTGGGCGGCAATCCCGTATTCAGCTACATAGTGCATCTCAAGAGTGCGAATTTGAATTTCTAAGGGGCGCCCATTACTATTAACCACTGTGGTATGTAAAGATTGGTATAAGTTGGGCTTCGGTAAACCGATATAGTCTTTAAATCTACCCGGGATAGGGCGAAAAGCATCATGCACCACTGCTAAGGCACGATAACATTCATCATTGGTATTAACAATTATACGCACGGCGGCGATGTCGTAAATTTGTTCAAATTCCTTTTTTTGACGCATCATCTTATGATATATTCCATAAAGATGCTTTGGTCTTCCTTTCACTTCTACAGGATGAATACCTAAGTTTTCTAAACGTTGGTTAATAGTATCGATAACGTTTTCAATTCTTGCCTCTCTATCAGTGCGTCTTTCGGCAATTAAGTTTTTTATTTTGTTATAGGCTTCAGGATGAATATATTTGAAAGATAAATCTTCTAATTCCCATTTAAAATGCCAAATACCTAAGCGATTGGCTAAGGGTGCAAAAATTTCTTTGGTTTCTTCGGCGATGAGGCGTTGTTTTTCAGGAGGTAAAAAATCAAGGGTGCGCATATTATGAAGTCTATCAGCCAATTTTACCACAATCACCCGTATATCCTGAGCCATAGCGATAAACATTCGGCGGAAATTTTCGGCTTGTCTTTCAGTTTTGCTAGAGAAGTTAAATTTAGATAACTTGGTAACTGCTTCTACTAATTGACGGACATTTTTTCCAAACATTACCTCGATGTCTTCGGGAGTCGTAGGAGTATCTTCTACCACATCGTGTAAGAATCCCGCCGCAATCATTTCGCTATCTCCTCCTAAGTCTCTTAATAACTCGGCAACAGCTATGGGGTGGGCAATATAAGGCTCTCCAGATTTACGCATTTGCCCTTCATGTAAGGAATAGGCGAATTGAAAAGCTCGACATATTAGGTTATTATTTTCATCGTGTTGATCACCAATTAAGCAGTTATTTAACCAATTGGGAATATAGACTTGATAAGTTTTGTTGTCTGTGGATTCTGGTATTAGTGTAATAGGACTCATAATTAAGATAATTTGGGGTAAAATAAAGATTGGATAAAGTCTAGGTATAATTAACTATTTTTGTTCTATAAATGCTTAAATAAATCACTCTCTCTCAAGCAAATTATAGATATATCAAAGAAGCCTATATTTTCACTTTCTTTGATGTTTTTACTCTCATCTGAATTAGTTACTAAGTCTTTAGTGATAAGTATTAGGACATCTCTCCCTAGTATTTTCATTAATCCTGATAATTGGGGGGAGAATTAATTTATCCTGATTTATCTTGTTTCTACTAAAGATTGTTTAAACTTTTTTTCAGAGTTGATATTAATTGTAATTAGATTTTTTAATTTTAACTCAATTTTGTATAAATGTTACCTAAATCACATTTTTCCTTATTATCTGACTGGTTAAATTTATTGGTAGAATTCCAGCAGATTTTTACGAGTAATTCTGATGATATAGATCAAATATTTTCTCAATGGCAAAAAATTCAAAATTATTTACAAACAGAGATAATGACTTTTGAGGAGAATAATATAGATATTTCTGTTTTCTCTCAATGGCAATCTTGGCAAAGGGAAACTCATCGTTATGGGAAGTTAATAAATACAGAGTTATTATTTTGGAAATCTAGCGTTTCTCCTTCAACGAAGCAACAACGGAAGGAGTCTATTTTACAACATTTACAAGGGATGATTCAGTTAACAATCAATAATCAATAATGACTTAATTTTATAAAGGCTATAATTTTTATGCAAATTACTATAAACTAAAATAAAATGCGATCGAGTCTTATGGTAATAGTTTCTGGTTGACTTAGAGTAACAACATCTTCAGAAGAGAGTTTTTTTATATTTTGATAATACTTTTTCTTCGGATTTTGATATACTTCTAATAAGTTTTGATTGAGATCAACTAACCATACTTCTTGTACTTTATTTTCTGCATAAATGGGTATTTTAAAACTGCGTGCTGCGTAGCAGATCCCTTCGGGATCGTACTCAATACTACTATCAGCAACTTCAATAAGTAAGAAAATATCCTCAACGGTAGGATGCTGATTCCCATAAAAATCATTACGAGGTTTTAATAAAACAATATCAGGTTGTGGCTCTGAATTATTATTAAGTTTAATCGGATTTTGAACGCTAATAATGGTCTTATTTCCCAATTTTAAACTTAGCAATTGATTTAATCTATTGACACAAGATGCGTGTCTAAATCCCACTGGTGACATTTCAAAAATTTCCCCATTAATTAACTCAATTAAATAGTCTTCTTTCAATACTCCTGAAGCTATTATTTGATGATATTCTTCAATAGCAAATTTCTTGCGAGGTAAAGTTAACATATTCTTCTATTTCGATCGCGCTAACTAATTCTAATATAATAATTAGCTAAGTTAAGCTGAAAAAGTCAATATTTCATTTCCTAATGATGTTCTTTTCTCGTTACAATTAGATGCGGTAATAATTTTTACTTTATACATTGGAGACTACTGGGTAAGAATAAAATGGGTGATTTATGGACTATTGAAGATAGTAATAATTTATATCAAATTGAAGGTTGGGGACATCCCTATTTTGCCATAAACGAGTTAGGAAACATTACCGTTTCTCCTCAAGGTAATGATTATAAAATTGATTTATTTGAATTAGTTAAAAATTTACAAAAAAGAGATATTCAGTTACCTTTATTAATTCGTTTTTCTGATATTTTAGCTGATCGTTTACAACGCTTACATTCTTGTATTGAAGATGCGATCGCACGTTATGATTATAACAATGTTTATCGAGGAGTTTACCCAATTAAATGTAACCAACATCGTCAATTGGTAGAGGCTTTGGTGGAGTATGGAAAACCTTATCATTTTGGCTTAGAAGTGGGTTCAAAACCAGAGTTAATGATTGCTTTGACAACTTTAGAAGTAGATGAAACGGGAGAAACTTTACTTATTTGTAATGGTTATAAAGATGAAGATTATTTAGAAACTGCTCTTCTAGCTCAACAAATAGGACATAATTTAATTATAGTAATTGAGCAAATAAATGAGCTTTATATCATCCTAGAATTAAGCAAAAAATTTAACTTAAAACCTCAATTAGGAGTAAGGGCAAAATTACAAACAAAAGGCTCTGGGCATTGGGGAGATTCTACGGGAGAAAAAGCCAAATTTGGTTTAACTATTCCCGAAATTGTTGCAGTGGTGAATAGACTAGAAAAAACTGATCAATTAGAGTGTTTAAAACTGTTACATTTTCATATTGGTTCACAAATTTCTTCCATTGCTGTTATCAAAGATGCTATTAGAGAAGCTAGTCAAATTTATGTGCAGTTGGTAACGATGGGGGCAGGTATGAAATATCTTGATGTTGGTGGTGGTTTAGCGGTGGATTATGATGGTTCAAAAACCAATTTTTATGCCTCTAAAAACTACAATATGCAAAACTATGCCAATGATATTGTGGCGGCGGTAAAAGATGCCTGTGATGAAAAAAATATTCCCCATCCAATTCTTGTGAGTGAAAGTGGAAGAGCGATCGCATCTCATCATTCTGTGTTAATATTTAACGTGGTAAATAGTAATAATCCACCCCAAGAATTACCGATTATTGGAGAAGAAAAAGAGCATCTAGTGATCAGGAATCTATGGGAAACTTACGAAAATATTGATGAGAAAAACTATCAAGAAATGTACCATGATGCGGTGCAATTTAAGGATGAAGCTATCAGTTTATTTAACTTTGGCTATTTAACCTTAAAAGAAAGGGCAAAAGCTGAACAAATTTATTGGGGATGCTGTCGTAAAATTTATGAAATTACTCAAAAAGAATCTTATGTTAGTGATGACTTAAATGATTTAGCTGACTTAATGATTTCTACTTATTACGTCAATTTGTCTGTGTTTCAATCTGCTCCTGATGCTTGGGCAATTGATCAACTATTCCCTGTTTTACCTATTCATAGACTCAATGAAAAACCAAATAAAAAGGCAATTTTAGCAGATTTAACCTGTGATAGTGATGGTAAAATAGATAAGTTTATTGATTTATTAGATGTAAAGAAATCTTTAGAATTACACTCTTTAGAAACGAATAAAAATGATGAAAATATTGATAGCTTAATTCCTGAAAGTAATGATTTTAAACCTTATTATGTAGGAATGTTTTTAGTCGGAGCTTATCAAGAAATTATGGGTAATTTGCATAATCTTTTTGGGGATATAAATGTGGTGCATATTGAATGTAAAAAAGATGCTTATCAAATCAAATATGTCGTCAAAGGAGATACTGTAACAGAGGTGTTAAAATACGTGGAATATTCTGCTGAGGATTTAACGGAAAAACTTCGTTGTTTAACAGAAAATGCTTTAGCAAAAAATCAAATTGACTTGGATAATTCTCAAAGATTGATTAAAAACTATGAGGAAAATTTACGCAGTTATACTTATTTAAGATAGTTTGCATTTAAGTTGTCTGGTTAAGATGGAAAATGGGGAATAGACAATGGTAATAATATTTTTAGTATTAAATACCCAGAAAAATTTAACAATATTTCATCTAGGTTCGATATAAAATTTTCGGCTAAGTTAGGGAAAAGGGAAACCCCCCTGTTTCCCACCTTTTTAGGGGGGAAGGGAATGTGGAAAACATTAGTCTATGGATTTTAGCTAATTTTTATAGCGCTTTCTTGGGATAGGTTTTGCCCCAAGAGATAATAAGTTTATCTACTGTTTTCGTTTATATTTAGTTATTTTAACTCCGAATTACGAACCCCAAACCCTGAACTCAGGTATGTTTTATGTAACAATTAATCAACCCCAAAATAGTTAATAATGAGTGGTTTTTAGGTGTTAGCTATTGGTTTAAATAAAAGCTATTATTTATTATTAGAAATTATGAGCAAAAAATTAGGCAAAATATGGCAATGGTTAGGATTCACTTTTATAAGCATCGCTATTGTCATTACTACCCATCATGTTGCTTTTGCGGATGTTACCCCCTCTACTTATCGAGATTTACAATTTCCCCCTCTAGCGGAAATTAAATTACCTGAATATGAACGTTATCAATTAGATAATGGTATGGTAATTTATCTGATAGAGGATCATCGTTTACCCTTAATTAGTGGTAGTGCTGTGATTCACACAGGTTCAAGGCTTGACCCCCCTTCTCAAGTCGGTTTAGCTGAATTAACTGGGAGTTTAATTCGTTTAGGTGGTACAGCTAATTATTCTCCAGAGGAGTTAAATTCCATTTTA
Organism: Cyanobacterium sp. Dongsha4; assembly: GCF_036345015.1. Taxonomy (NCBI): domain Bacteria; kingdom Bacillati; phylum Cyanobacteriota; class Cyanophyceae; order Chroococcales; family Geminocystaceae; genus Cyanobacterium; species Cyanobacterium sp. DS4. The sequence goes on from NZ_CP084098.1 coordinate 1,380,307, forward strand.
GAGCAGAAAGCGGCTGCGATCGAATCTTCCATTGATGAAACGATGGGCAGTGTTAGTTTTTCCTCTCTCAGTTATGATTTAGATACTATTTTCCCTCTTTTTGCCGAAGTAATACAATCTCCTGCTTTTGACTCTCAACAGCTAGAAGTATTGAAAACTCAAGCAAAAGGTGCGATCGCACGTCGTAATGATGACCCCGGAGATATAGCCAGTAGGGAATTCAAAAAACTTGTTTATGGAGACAACAACCCCTATGCAAGAACAATTGAATACAATACCCTAGACAATATACAACAATCAGACATTAAAAGTTTTCACAGTAAATATGTTCGCCCAGAGGGAATTATTTTGGGTATAGTCGGAGACTTTGATTCTTCTCAAATAAAAGAAAAGATTGCCCAATACTTTGGTAACTGGCAAGGAAATTCACAAGTAAAACCAACATTTGACACAATCACTTCTAAACAAGAAAATAGCAAAGGAATATTTATCGCTGATCAACCACAACTAACTCAAAGTAATATTTTACTTGGTCATTTGGCAGGTAAATTAAATGATCCTAATTATCCCACCCTTAGCGTCATGAATGGGGTTTTAAATGGCTTTGGAGGCAGACTACACAATGAAATCAGATCCCGTCAAGGATTAGCTTATTCTGTCTATGGTGTTTGGCAAGGTGCTTATGACTACCCCGGTTTATTTGTAGCAGGAGGACAAACAAAAACTGATACAACAACTCAATTCATCAAAACTATGAAAGAGGAAATCGAGAAATTACGCACTCAACCCATTACAGAAGCAGAATTAAACTATGCCAAAGATTCTATACTTAACTCTTTTGTCTTTAAATTTCAGAATCCTAGTCAAACTCTATCTCGAATGATGACCTATGAATATTATGATTATCCCCAAAACTTTATATTTGACTATCAACAAGGGGTAAAAAATACTCAAATCGATGATGTTTTGAAGGTTGCTCAAGAATATTTACACCCAGATAAAATTGTGACTTTGGTGGTAGGAAACGAGGAAGAAATAAAGCAAGAGTTACAAACTTTAGGACAAAATATCAAACAAGTAGAAATTAAATAGGTATGAATTCAGAGAAATTAATTATTACCTATTGCCTTGTCTTAATTACTAATTGGTAACTACCCTTTGCCCTTTGCCCTTTGCCCTTTGCCCCTTGCCCTTTACTCTTTGCCCCTAAAATAAAATTATAGGTCAGCAATTTTGTCAACTTTAGAAAGTATAAATAAACTGCCGTCGCCTCCCCTACCAATACGCATTGATTCGTCAATATAAGTGACTTTTAAACTAGGTATTCGCCCTTGAGGATTTCTAGCGTTAAATACTTTGACAGGTTCAAAAATAGGAGTTTTTATATTAACTATTTTTTGAATAGCTAAAAAACGCTTATCAAAATTAACGTTAATAGTATCTTGGGGAAGCATATCACCATCTTTAATTTGAGGAGAAAAAGTAGCGGTAACTTTTACATAACCTTTAACCAAACCAGAGGAATGTTCCACAAAAGCCACGTTAAAAAAAGATGTTTTTTGAGTATCAATTATTTGATAAACTTGCCTCAATTTTAAACCTAAAGGTAATTTATTTAACGATCTAATTTCCCTTGCCGTTGAATAATTTAATTGCCAAATTCCATCCAACAAATTTACGCCATAAACTAATGGTTTAGGAAAAGGATTAAGGGCTTCTAAATTAACTGTTATTTTCTCTATGTTGATGCTATCGTCTCTGGAAATAAGGGTATCAGTAATGGGATATTGAGGATTAATATTGAGAGTTTGAGCTATTTTACTAATACTGTCTAATAATTCTTGCTTCAGAAGTAATCTACTATTCAAAGTAACCTCTTGCTTTTTGATAAAACTAACGGATGATAAGCGTCAGATAATTTTAGTTTAGAAGAGTTTGTAATCTCCTCATTCCTCATTTCCCATTGAAATAGGCTAGTCAGTCAAGTAAAGTAGTCTTTTGCCGTGAATCAGGGCGGCTACGGTTACTGTTTCTCCTTCAATGCGATACAATAAACGGTAGCTGTAAGCAAATTGTTCCATTACTTTTGATTCCTCAATTTCTGGAATTAGTCTGCCTCTGGTGGCATCTTGGGTTAATTCATCGGTTATTTCAATTACTTTTTGTACTACTGCCGCCGCATAAGACGGTGAATCCCTTGCAATATAAGCTGCGATCGCCTCTACATCTTCCACTGCTTTAGGAGACCAAACTACTCGATAAGCCATTTATTTAACAACCCTTCTACTTCTGCTTGTTGTAAAACTCCTTGAGTATCGGCTATTTGTAAGCCTTGACGAATTTTTCCCAGTACATATAAGTGATACTGTATATCTTCAATTGTGCAATCATCTGGTAATTTTCTCAACATAGATTGTACTTTTTCTTTGGTAGAATTCATAGTAATAGGGATAAAACTTAATAAATTTAATATATTGATTCATTTATCAGTTATTTTAGTCTAGTTCGGAAAGAGGTGTTAGGTTATTGAGGTGTTAGAGAAGCGTGTTAATTAAACACTTTTGCATGAGTGCCGTTTCAAGCTATGGGCCAGAAAAAACAGCATCCTCAATATCTTGACGAGAAAGAGAGTAAGGAAAAGCCCTTTTTATATCACTACCATCTGCACCTGCATTCAAATAACTGACACAAATATCCTCTATATCTAGGGTAATTTCTGCCTCCCAAGTTCCTTTTTTTACATACCAACAGTTCAATTCTTGGGGATTTTGGTCACACCCCATTTTTTTCAACCATGCTTCTATTTCAGGTAAGGGAAAATTGTACAGTGGACTTTGTGGTGTTAATTGTGCCATTATTTTTAGATCAAAAGTGCCAAAGTTATTAATTCTCGGTCAAACACTTATCACTATATATTAGAAGTTCTCCACCAAGCAAGACAAAAAGCTAATATCATACATCCGAATATGGTTAAACCCATTAACAATAAGGCAAACAATTCTCCTGCAGATAAAGGGCGATCGCTCGGATCTAAATAACTAGCTTTTGAGCTATCATACTCATTAGCCCGTGAAAAATCATAAGGACTCTGAATCACATTCCAACGAGAATAACCTATTTGTAAATCGTATTTTAAACGGGTTTCAGGATTAGCAAGAACCCCATAAGCCTCATTCAAACGCTGAAATTTTTGTTTTGCTTCTTCTGGGGGCAAATCCGTTGTATCAGGATGGTAAAATTTACTCAACTCTCGATATGCCCTTCTAATCTCTATAACAGAAGCCGAGGGATGTAATTTCAATAAGCCATAGTGAGTATCCGCAAAATATTCCTTTGTAATAGTTGTATATTGGGTTTTGCGATTATAATCAGAATTCACTTTTTTCTTTTGACAATGACTATTTGTTTCAATATTCTAGTACAAGGTTTTATTTTTTTACCTTAACCAAATTTTAGATAAATATATGTCGATCGCACCTTTTATTTCTGGTTTAATTAAAGTCTGTTTAATCTTATTTTGTTCTTTCTCAATTTGGCTAACTAATACCTCCTCTAGCTATGCCGACATCAATAATGATCGTTACGATGGAAATATTTTTGTGGTTTATGCCGGTAATGGTTCTCTTGTTCCCCCTAAACTGACTTTAAAACAGTCCTTTGACAGAAACATTCCCGTTATTTTGGTTTACTACCTTGATGACAATAGCGATTCTAAACAATTTGCCTTTATTGTCTCTCGCCTACAAGAGTTTTATGGAAAGGCCGCTAGTATTATTCCCGTTTCTGTAGATAGTATTCCTGTAAAAGAAAAATATCAACCTGATGAAGTGGGTTACTATTACCGTGGTGCAATTCCTCAAACCGTTGTCTTAGACGAAAATCGCAAAAAAGTATTTGATGAAGAAGGTGTTATTCAGTTTGAAGCCGTTGACGATGTATTAAGAAAAGTATTCAATTTATTACCTCGATCGCAATCTGTAGAATTAAAACGTAAAACCTTTAATGAATTTAACAGTGAATTAGTCCCAGAAGAAAAAGGCAATGGGCAAAGTTAAAAGGGGCAGGAGGTAAGGATGAATAATTAAGAATTAAGAATTAAGAATTAAAAATCCAGAACTCCGAACCCCGAACCCCGAACCCCGAACCCCGAACCCCGAACTCTGTTTATTTCTTGGTTGTTTTCCTTCTAGTTGTCTTTTTAGCGGTAGTTGCCTTTTTCCTTTTAGTGGTGGTTTTTTTCCCCCCCTCTTTCTCTTGGAGTAAAGCTAAGGCTTTTTCTAAAGACATACTTTCTACCGTTTCCCCTTCTGGTAATTTAACGTTGGTTTTACCATGTTGAAAATAGACCCCATAAGGACCTTGATAAATGTTAATAGGTTCATTATCTTCTGGATGATTACCCAATTCTCTCAAGGGAGTCTTTGTTTTGCCTCGTTTGCCTCTGGTAGATTTAGGTTGTGCTAAAATTTCCAAGGCTCTTTCCAAAGTGACGGTTAAAACATCATCTTCTTTGAGAGAGCGATAGTCTTTACCATCTTTTCCTTGATCATGCACAATATAGGGTCCATAACGACCGAGAGCGGCTTTAATGGGTTTACCTGTTTCTGGATGTTCTCCTAAAGTTCGAGGAAGTTGCAAGTAAGCTAAAGCCATTTCTAGGTTAATATCTTCTAGTTGTACCCCTTTAGGAAAAGACGAGGTTTTCGGTTTTTTTGCCCTGCCGATGGGTTCATCTCCTAGCTGTACATAAGGTCCATAAGTGCCAATTAAAAGATAGACGGGAAAGTCTGTTTCTGGATCGTGTCCTAAGACTGTAGGTCCTTCTTTTTTTTGTTTTAAAAGGGTTTGGATTTGCTCAGGATCTAAATCGGCAGGAGTTAGGTCTTCTGGCAAGGATGACTTAATGATTTCCTCCCCTTCCTGAGATTCGATATAGGGGCCAAATTTGCCTATTTTAACGGTTGCCCCTTCAAGGTTTGCTAGATCGATTACTTTAGCAGATTGAGGATCGATCGCAGTTTCTCTTTCTTTAACTTGATTTTCTAAGCCGTTTTCCCCTTGATAAAAGTTTTTTAAATAGGGAAGCCATTGTTCCTGTCCAGAAGCAATATCATCAAGGGTTTGCTCCATTTTGGAAGTGAATTTAGTATCGACTAATTCTTGGAAATTTTTTTCTAACAAATCAGTGACAGCAAAAGCGGTAAAAGTTGGAATTAAGGCTTTTTGACGAATTTGGGCATAGCCTCGATCGATAATTGTGCCAATAATACTTGCGTATGTACTAGGACGACCCACGCTTTCACTTTCAAGGGTTTTAACTAAGGATGCCTCGGTGTAACGGGCTGGAGGTTGGGTTTCATGTCCTACTACGTCCAATTTTTTACAATCGGGGCGATCACCTATTTTTAAATCAGGGAGAATCACCTCTTGGTTTTCTAATGCCGCTTCTGGATCGTCTGAACCCTCTACATAGGCACGGAAAAACCCCGCAAAATCAATGCGTTTACCGCTAGAACGAAATACAGCATTTTCGACGGCAATATTAACGGCAATCTGGGTTAATTGGGCATCAGCCATTTGACAAGCAACGGTGCGCTTCCAAATTAAGTCATAGAGGGCAAATTCTCTGTCTCTTAACCCTGTTTCTTTCGGCAGTTTAAAGCTACTTCCTGCAGGGCGTATGGCTTCGTGGGCTTCCTGTGCTCCTTTGGCTTTGGTTTTATACTGTTTCGGTTTTGGACTTAAATATTCTTTTCCGTACATTTGTTCTACACAGTTCCGAGCGGCTGCGATCGCCTGTTCGGAAAGATGTACCGAGTCAGTTCTCATGTAGGTAATATAACCATTTTCATAGAGACTTTGAGCAATGCGCATGGTATCTTTTGCCCCTAAACCGAGTTTACGATTCGCCTCCTGTTGTAAAGTAGAAGTAGTAAAGGGAGGATAAGGCGATCGCTTCGTGGGTTTTTCCTCACAATCAGTTACTTGCCAAGTTTTACCTTTCAACTGTTTTTGTAAAGCTGTGGCTTCTTCCTCTGATAAAACAACGACTTTCTTATTCTTAATTAACTGCCCTGTTTTAGGATCAAAATCGCTCCCAGTAGCTAATTTTTTGCCGTCTAAGGTGATTAATTTTGCCTCAAAATCACTTTTATCCTGACATAATAAAGCCTTTAAATCCCAGTATTTAGCCTGTACAAAAGCCCTTCTTTCTCTTTCTCTTTGCACCAACAAACGCACTGCCACCGATTGCACTCTACCAGCCGATAAACCCCTTGCAATTTTTTTCCAAAGTAAAGGAGAGAGAGTATAGCCCACTAAACGATCTAAAATTCTTCTGGTTTCTTGAGCATGAACCAAATTTTCATCAATATCCCGACAATTAGATAAAGCCTTGTTAATCGCTTCTTTGGTAATCTCATGGAAAACCATTCTTTTTATCGGCACATTGGGCTTTAATAACTGTAACAAATGCCAACTAATACTTTCCCCTTCTCTGTCTTCATCTGTAGCAAGGATTAATTCTTCTGCATTGGCTAAAGCCTTTTTCAACTGTTGTACAACTTTATTCTTCCCTTTAGGAATTACATAAATAGGCTCAAAATTCTGCTCAACATTCACCCCCAAACGACTCCAAGGGTATTGTTTATACTCGGCTGGAACTTCCGCAGAAGAAGAAGGCAAATCCCGCACATGACCCATGGACGCTTCTACAATATAATCTTTTGGTAAATAGTTACGGATGGTTTTGGCTTTGGTAGGTGATTCAACTATAACTAATGTTGACATAGAAAATTCTTATACTCTCTCTGACTCTACTTTACATAATTTATATAACTTATTCTTTTAGCATAACCAAGATCGATCGCCTTTAGGAATTTTTCAATTAGTGAGTAGTGAATAGATTAAAAAGGGGCAAAGAAAAAAGGTCAAAGGGCAAGGGGCAAAGGGCAAAGGTAAATAGTTGATAATTAATAACTTCGAACTCTTAACTCTGATTCATTGCTAAATATTAACTAAAATCAACAAATATTACAAAAACAGATTTTTTCTGGCTATTTAAACTTAGGTTATTTAAACTAATTATTAGGTACAAAAAAGGCTAACAACCTTTCTTAAATGAGTGATTAGAGCTAGTACCGCCCCTCTGATCCACGATTGATCTCTCTTGATCTCAAAATTGTAGAGCATAATTCTCCTTGATCTACTTATGTTTGATGGAGTTATTTCTTATTCAAGTGGAAGCGATAAGACGAAGTGTTGTGAAATGTAGATAGATGGTTTCTATCATGTCGCTCTTTCTCTGAATTAAGAGTTTCTTGATAAGTGGGTTGAGAAACGGTGAGATGTCAAGGGCAGTTTCAGATGTTCATTGTCAACCTTTAGTAAGATTTTTCTGGAAATTAATTTTTGAGTTCAATTTCATTATCAAATGTGTGATACCCGCCTAACTTTCTATGGCGGGTTTAATTTTGTGTAGTTTCCGATGATTTTTTCATCAGGGATGCGGCAAAAAATGGACTGAGGGTAAGTATTAATAGCATTCTCATCATTTGCATTGTTAGTACTAGAGCTGAATCTCCTCCTAACTCTATTACTGTTGCCATCATGGCAGTTAATCCTCCGGGGGTTGAACCCAATAAGGCTGTTAAGGTGTCAATTTTGGTCATGAGGTGAAATCCGTAACCTGCAAGAAAACAGGTAAAAATAAGCAATAATACCAAACCGACTTCAATGAGAACTGCTTTTAAGAGTTTTTGGATTGTTTCCACTTCAAATTTAACACCGATTGATAGTCCTAATAACAGTAATCCTCCTCGAAAGATATAACTAGGAATGTCGATTTCATAAGGAGAAAAGGAAAAGATAAGTAAGCCACAAAAAAAGGGTGCAAGAAATAAGTTGGAAGGCAGTTGAATTTTTTCGCCGATTTTAATACTAATAAAAACAAAAATACTGATTAGAATAATATTAACGATTAAGGGAAGGGAAGGTAATAACTGTTGATTTGTAGTAACTATTATTGGCGAGGTGGATGTTTGATTGCTATAAAAACTAGCAATGATGGGAATAATCACTGATACCATTAAGATTCTTAGATATTGTAACACAGCAACTGCGATCGCATCTGCACCCATATCTTCACTCATAGCCACTAAACTAGGTCCTGCCCCCGGAATACAACCTAAAAAGCTCGTAGCTAAGTCAATATTAGCCCATTTATAGATAATGTATCCATTGATTAAACTTAACGTTGCAGTAATGAGAATGCAGAATAGTAAGGGAAAGAAGAAATCTTGTGCTTGGGTGAATGTTTCCACAGAAAAGCGACTGGCTGTAACAATGGCAATAATAGCTTGTCCGATAATACTAAATAGTTTAGGTAAAGGCTGAGGTTTTTTTTCAATGACTACCACTAGCACCCCAAGAAACAGGGGTATAAGTAAATAAGGTATGGGTAAATTAAGTATTTCTCCGAACCAAGAAAAAGCGATAGCTAAAATGATTAAACCAATGATGCGAATAATATTTTTATAGTCCAAAATTGCTGATGACATTCTTCCCTTAATTATAAAGTGATAATGGAAATAATTTTTATCTTATGTTATATCTAATAGGGTATAGCAATGCTATTTTCGTAATAAAAAATCATTAGTAAGAGATTAAAAATTTAATAATTCAAGTTTTTTTAAATAGCATTTTAATCATCAATTCAGTTGTTTAATTATGAGCTTATCATTTTTTTTAGCAGAGATTTCTATAGAAGAAAATTTGCAACAATTTTTAATTGTTTTATCTGTTTCTTTAACTGTGGCGACTATCTCTCGATTTTTCAGTTGGTTTAGACAAATTCCCTATACGTTACTATTAGTAATAGTTGGTTTAGGATTAGCTTTTGTAAATATTAGGTTAATTGATTTATCCCCTGAATTAATCCTAGAAATATTTTTACCTCCTCTACTTTTTGAAGCGGCTTGGAATATTAAATGGGATGAATTAAAAAAGAATTTTCTCCCCGTGATTCTTTTAGCTACTATCGGGGTAATTATTTGTGTGGTAGGAGTTTCATTTTCTCTGAGTTATTTTACCACTATGCCAATTGCGATCGCGCTTTTAGTGGGGGCAAGTTTATCGGCAAGTGATCCTGTTGCTGTGGTAGCATTATTTCGGGAATTGGGAGCAAGTAAAAAATTAACAACTCTGTTAGAAGGGGAGAGTTTATTAAACGATGGAGTTGCGGTTGTTGCTTTTGTTTTATTGGTAGGTATTCCTCTCGGAAAAAATACATTTTCTCTGACTAATTCCATTACTCAATTTAGTGCTTTTGTAGGTATTGGAGTAGCTATAGGTTTATTAATCGGCTTTGGAATTTCTTATTTAACCCAAAGATTTGATTTACCCTTAGTTGAACAATCATTAACATTAGTGTCTGCTTATGGAGCTTATTTAGTAACAGAAAAATTAGGAGGTTCTGGGGTAATTGGAGTTGTGGTAGTGGGCTTAATTTTAGGTAATTTTGGCTCAAGAATTGGCATGAATCCTCGTACTCGTTTAATCGTTTCTGAGTTTTGGGAGTTTCTCGCATTTTTAGTCAATTCTATTATCTTTTTATTAATAGGTGATCAGATTAATTTTACTGATTTAATTACTCATTTAGACTTAATTTTTGTGGCGATTATTGCCCTAATTGTTACTCGTTTAATTGCTGTTTTTGCTTTATCATATATTAGTAATTTAATTACAGTAGTCGATATTAATTTGAGAGAACAAACAATCCTTTGGTGGGGAGGATTAAGGGGATCAGTATCGATTGCGATCGCCCTTAGTGTACCTACAATTTTATCCGAGCGTCAAGAAGTGATAGAAACAGTTTTTGGAGTAGTTTTATTCACTTTATTAGTACAAGGATTAACCACTAAATTATTTTTAGAAAAGTTAAATTTAATTGGTAATCAAGCTATTAAACAAGAGTATTCCGAATTGTTAGCCAGAAGATTTGCTTTAAGCAAAGTTTTAGATTATTTAACATCTATTCCCCCTGATAAAAACCCAGATATTGATCCCGAATTTTACAGTTATGAACAGAAATTGATCGAAGGACAACGGACAACTATTGAAGAAAAAATAGTGGATTTACAACAGAAAAACCCTGAATTAAAAGATATTTCTATGAAAAAACTGCGGGAGAATTTATTGAATATTGAAGCGGATACCTATGCTGAATTAATCCTCAAGGGGGAATTAAACAACGATTTATCGCCCATTCTACAAGAAATTATCGCACAAGAAAAATCAGATTTATGATCTGACATTCTTCTTTTAAGGGGGATTGAGTTAAAGTGGGGATAACAATTTTTTGCCCTCACCCCCAACCCCTCTCCCACAGAGGGAGGGGAGACTTTTTTCGGGATAAATTTTCATCTATGAGTGATAGCGAAAAGAGAAAAGGGCAAAAGTGAATAGTGAATAGTTGATAATTAAGAATTAAAAATTAAGAATTAAAAACTCTGAACTCTGAACTCTGAACTCCGAACTCCGTTCACGACTGGAAGGAGTGTACGAGCGCAGCGAACTCTCCGAACCCTTATTCGATATTCTTAAACCGAACTGAAGTTGAAGTAATATCGAGGTTATGCTAAAGTCTCAAAAGCAGTTCCTTCTTCTGTGAAGTTGAAACCACTATCTAAGATACTTTGACGTTCTGCTTCTCCTACAAATATGTATCCTCCGAGTTGAGTTTGGAAGCGGAAAATATCATCAGCTTTTTGGGCATCTGCACCATAGGTATAAAACGCTAAACCTTCTTCAACAAAGTTAGTATAGTTTTCTTTGATGCTTTGACGCTCTGCTTCTCCTACATACAAATATGCTCCTCCAAGGTTACTATTACGAAAACGGTAAATTGGTTCTAAGTTTTCTCCGTCTTCTAATGCGACTTTGAAGGCTTCTCCTTCTTCGGTGAAGTTAAAACCACCTTGTAAGATACGTTGTCTTTCTTCGTTCTCTACATAAATGTAAGTTCCCTCACCAGTGCGAAAACGATAAATACTGGTGTTAAGTAAGTTTTCTGTAATCAGGTCATCTACAGCAATGGTGCGATCGCTGAATTGTAGTTGTTCCACATTGCTTAATGTGTCTGTATTTGTGCCAACGGTGACAACACCATTCTCCACAGTGATGGAAAATTCATTAAATGCACCATCATAGATAACCGTGTCGAAGCCTTCTCCGCCGTCAATTTGATTATTAACGCCACTTTGTCCGCTACCGATAATAACGTCATTCCCTGCACCAGTATTAACAATGTTATTTCCACCCGCAGGATTAATGCGATCGCCTCCTGAACCAGTGGTAATATTATCATCACCATCCCCAGTGGTTACTTGATTATTTCCATTACCGAGGTTAATAACATTATTGCCATTTCCTGTGATAATGATATTGTTTCCATTTCCACCTGCAATAGTATAATTGTCATCGCCGAGATTTAATTCTCTGTCTTCGTCATCAAAGTTGATGTTTTCATTATTAACAGGATTAACTGTCACATTAACTGTTGCCGTATCAGCGCCACCATTGCCGTCACTAATAGTATAGGTAAAGCTATCTTCGCCATTAAAATCAGCATTAGGAGTGTAAGTAACAGTACCATCATCATTGTTTGTTACTGTGCCATTTTCGCCGTTAGTAATTTCTGTAATGGTTAAATCATCCCCATCAATGTCCGTATCATTGGTTAAGAGTGCGATCGCATCTGGTGTATCTTCATCTGTAGTTAATTCATCATCTACAGCTATGGGATTATCATTAACAGAATTAACTGTTACATTAACTGTTGCCGTGTCAGCGCCACCATTGCCGTCACTAATGGTATAGGTAAAGCTATCTTCACCATTAAAATCAGCATTAGGAGTATAAGTAACAGTACCATAATTATTGTTTGTTACTGTGCCATTTTCGCCGTTAGTAACTTCTGTAATGGTTAAATCATCTCCGTCAATGTCTGTATCATTTATTAAGAGTGCGTGCTGCGAAGCAGATCCCTTCGGGATCGCATCTGGTGTATCTTCATCTATAATTAATTCATCATCTACAGCTATGGGATTATTGTTTACTCCTTCAATGGTGACGGTAACTATGGCAGTATCTACTCCTCCACGATTATCAGTGACGGTATATTCAAAAGTAGTAGTTGCCGTTTCTCCTTGGGATAGGGATTCAAACTTACCATCAGGATTATAAGTCACTATACCATCATTGTTAAGAGTGACAAGACCAATAGTATTGCTAGAGTTAATACTCTTAATGACTAGGTTATCTCCATCAGTATCACTATCATTATCCAATAAGTTATCGATACTAACAGGACTATTCTCTTGTGTTGTAATAGTATCGTCCTCAGCGATTACGCTGTTATTGGAGTTAAGATCCACATATACTAAACGGTGATCAGAAGTAGGAAATTCTGCTAAATCAAATAAAGGATCATCGCTAGGTTTCCAGAAAACTTCAGCGTTAACTATTTCCAAATTGTAAGAAGGTAGGACATAATCAACTCTTAAGTTACCGGGGGGAATATCCGAGTTAGGATCATTAAAGTTAAATCCAAAATCCGCCGTATCAAAAGCAGGATTACCTGTATGGCTATCATTTGCTCCATTTTGACGGATAGAAGCATCTACCCCGCCTTCACTGATAGGAGTAATCGATTCATCGGTAGCTGAACCTTGAATAATGGGATTATTTAATAATTGGTTAATGGCTTGGGGATAGTTAGCTTTTACCTCATCTGAAGCATTAACATCGGGGAAACTGTCACCATCAAAGGGATCTGCATTATAATCCCCAACGATAACAAAACGCTCTCCTGCACTCAATCCTCCTGTGTTACCTTGATCATCATAAATATAATCGCTAGTGTTAGGGTTAACATAATCTGACCAGAATTTAATTTCATCATAATTACGTTTACCATTACGATCCTCTGTACCGTCAAAAACAGGTGGGGTAGGATGAGCCGCTAAAATATGGACAATTTCACCGTTAACATTAACAGGTACATCCCAATGACTCTTAGAAGATAGCCTTAAAATTTCGATTTCTTCGGGGGAATAATAACCATTAAGGTTTTCATTTACTTCTGTATTGGGGTCATCAATGGTAGGATCATTGGTTAACAAGTTATTGGGCATATCCTTCCATAAAAATTCTTGGAAAGTACGCACACCTTCTTCCATAATGGGATATTTGGATAACAATACCATACCGTATTGCCCTTCATAGTTACCGAATCCGAAGGCATCTCCTGCACCACCTATAACCCCATTGTTATCTAAGTCGAAACCAGAGGCAATACCCGTATTTGAAGGAGCAAAATAAACATAAGGATACTCGACAGGATTAACCCCATTTTGACTAACACCGAGATAGTTTTCTTGGAATAAAAGAATTGCATCGCCGTTGGCATCGTAGTCAAACTCGTTTAATAGGATAATATCAGGGTTAGCACGTTGGATTATTTCTGCAACTTTTTGGGCTTGAGCATCATCAGGAGTTGATAAATCCTCGATTAATTCCCCAACACTGTTACGATTTAGGGAAGCATTGAAAGTAGCAACCCGTAAATTATCATCTAAATTTAAACCGACAATCAGAGGATCATGATCAGAAGTACGATAGGGGACACTACCATCAAAAATATCCGCATCTCTGCCAAAATCTAGGTTATAGTCTAATGCGTCTGCTTCATCAGAGTTAATCTGCCATTCTGTCACCCCTGTAACTTGTTGTGCTAAACGAGGAGAAGCTAAAGCATAATCTAATGTGCCTAATTGTCCATCAAAGACGTAAGAGTAAGCAGAATCCCCTATTTTGTCTTGTATTAGGTTAATATAGTTGTTTTCTAGGGTTTTTATGGGATCTTCTTGGGCGTAGGCGTTCAAATCACCCAAAATTAATATGTCTTGATCATTACTACCTGTGGGATTAGTTCTTAACCAAGCATTAAGTGCGATCGCAGTTTCGGTACGGCGGAAATTCCAAAATCCTTGCCCGTCTAATTGGTCAAAGTTTGGATTATTAGGATCATTTAAGCCCGAACTTCCCTTCGATTTAAAATGATTAACGGCAACGGTAAAAGTTTCTCCTGTGGCGATTTCCTCAAAAGTAACAGCAAGAGGTACTCGACTGGTGGCTTCTCCTGTAAAAAGAGGTTCACCACTTAAGCCCAAATCTCCCAATTGAGCAACAATAGTGTCATCTAAATAAGCAACGGTAGTATTCGGTGCAATTCTGACGGTATCTTGTCGATAAATAGCCCCAACTGCGATCGCATCTGTACCGAGAAAATCCATACCCGGATCAACATAGGCGTAAATATCCGCCCCAAGACGCTCATTTAAAGCATTTACTAAAGTAGCAATGGGAGGTTCAGAGTCACTACCAAAATAATTTTCTAACTCTTGTAAACCGATGACATCCGCATCTAATTGAACTAAAGTGGTGAGTAACTTGTCTAATTGACGCTCAAATTCCGCATTAGGATTGTCACTAGCAGGAGGATTACCCCCAAAACGGGTTAAATCATCTGCCCCTCTTGGTTCTTGCCCTATAGCTGTATCTGTTTGTCCGTCATCAATGGTCGTAAAAAAGTTCAATGGGTTGAAACTAGCTACTTTTAAACGTCCTCCCACATCTTCAGGAGTTTCAGGGCGGGGGTTAACCTGCTCAAATTCTGGATTTTCTGTGGGCATAATACGGAAGGTTTCGTCACCAGATCCGCCACTGCCACGACTAAAACGCACTACTCCCGTTAAATTGTTAACCGCATCACCCATACGGAAAGAGTCAGCAGTATCTAAATCACCGTCGGGGAAAATAATCGGATTGGGATTTTGTACTGTTGTGCCGTCATCAATGGTAATAGTACGACTAGCTACATCCTGTAAATGAGCATCAAAGTTATCAACATCAGGCTCATTAATTTGAGTAAACTGAAAAGCGCGATCGCCCTGAATGGCTCTAAATTCTCCAAAACGGTCTAAATTGAACATTTCTGAGATGGTTAGAGTATCAGGGAAATTCACTAACATTCCCTCATAAGCCTCTAAATCAGCAATATATCTACCATCGGCATTAATCACCGTGGCAACGGGCAACATTACTTCTGTCGGTGCGATTTCCCCTGTGCCTGTGATTTGAATAGAAAGAGGTTCAAATTGAGTTTCACCGAAAAACTCGCTTACTTCTCCAGTAATATAAACTTTATCACCGACATTAACATCGACACCAAAGTTATTATCAAAAACGAAAATTCCTTCAGAAGTAAAAGGATTATCATCCATATCCGTGTCTTCTTCCTGAACATAAAAACCTCTCAGGAAATCATTACCTTGAAAATCCCCTGTAACAATGGCTTCGATCGCAAATTGTTGTCCGACAACAGGGCTAACTTCCCCATCTCCTTGAATTTCATGGATTTTGACTAAATTAAAATCGTCATTAACTACCATGCCATTAGCAGAGTTAACCGAAATAGTTGCATTATTAGTAGCATTAGATAAAGTTACCGTTACAGTCTCATCAGATTCAGCATCGGTATCTCCTATCACAGACAGGGTAATAATTTTACTGGTTTCGCCGTCAGCAAAAGTGATGGTTTCAGAAGGTAAAACTCCGCCAAAATCTGTACCATCTACATCTCCAGAAACAGTATAGTCAACGGAAACCTCACCACTGGTATTTCCAGAGCGATTTACGGTAAAAGTATATTCTGTAACCCCTGTATTTCCCTCTGCTTTTTCTGCATCCGTGGCGCTAATCTCTAAAGATGAACCGATTAAAGAAGCTAAACGGACATTATCAATACCGATGTCTTCAAAACCTGCCTCAACCCTAATTTGTAACCTTAAATCAAGGGTATTGCCATTAGTAGTGAAATTTTTTGAGAATGTTTGAGCGGAAGATGTTAAAGCCACACCATCGCCAATACCATCAAAATCGGTATCTTCTAAAAATGTAGTTTGATTAAAACTAGAGTCATCAGCAGTTTCAAAAGCTAAAAGATTTTGCCATAACCCACCATCGACTCGATACTCAAATTTGACAAAATCATCGAAATCTAGGCCGTTATCAGTATCTTGAGTGGCAATATCGACCAATAACACCAAATTCGACAGTCCAGCGATATTTAAGCTCGACCAAGTAAGAATTGCAGGAGGTGCGATCGTACTTGATGAACCGTCAATGTCAGAAGCTACTAAATAGTTATCATCAAATCCTGTATAAGTATTAAAACCATTGGTAGGATTACCATTGAAGTCTGCTCCCCCGTCACCGTCACCATCAAAAATGCCTAAATAGTCAAAGTTGGACGTGCCATAGAAAAAAGTTTCCTCATCACCATCATTATCCGTAATGGTAAATAAGGGCAATTCCCCATTTTCTTGGTAATCAAAACCTTCATGAAGAATTAAATTATTTTGTGAATCATTAACCATAATTTTCATTCCAAAAGCTAATAATAAATATGAATTTCGTTCATTACACAGTTGATAAAGCTATCAGTATAGCTAGTAATCTTTTATTAACTTTTTTACTTATTACTTACTCTTTAAAATCAAATTATTTAGTGCAGTAAACACATACGTATAATCATAATTCGGAGATTTTACCGCAACAAAAAACAGGCTTATTTCATCCTCAGTTTAAATTAATTTTAAGGATGAACATAAATTGTAAACCTTGCCAAATAAAAGATACAAAACGATTTTATTCAGTTAAATAGATGCTATATTTTACTTTTTATGAAGATTAAGCCTTCAGCAATAGTATATAACTTTTTTAAATTTTTTTATATTTTATTTTTATGTTTAAATACTTAATTTATTCTTAAACAAAAGATAATTTATAATTAATATTTTTTTGATAAAGGTACTGGAAATTTTTATATATAAAAATAATATATGGTGATTTTTATTCATAAAAAAAGGTGGGCATGACCCACCAATATCAAACTAAAATTTAAGGATGTTTTCTTCTGTCGAGATTATACTAACGCCTCAAAAGCAGTTCCTTCTTCTGTGAAGTTAAAACCACCTTGTAAGATACTTTGACGTTCTGCATTATCTACAAAGATGTATCCTCCGGGTTGAGTTTGGAAACGGAAAATATCATCAGCTTGTTGGGCATCTGCACCATAGGTATAGAATGCTAAACCTTCTTCGATAAAGTTCGTGAAGTTTTGTCTGATGCTTTGACGCTCTTCTTCTCCTACATACAGATAAGCTCCTCCAAGGTCATTGTTACGGAAACGGTAAATGGGTTCTAAGTTTTCTCCGTCTTCTAATGCGACTTTGAAGGCTTCTCCTTCTTCGGTGAAGTTAAAACCACCTTGTAAGATACGTTGTCTTTCTTCGTTCTCTACATAGATGTAAGTTCCTTCACCTGTACGGAAACGATAAATAGTGGTATCCAATAAAGGATCAGTAGGATCAGCTATTATTGTGTCTTCACGGAAGTTAAGATTTTGAATGCGAGTATCTTCTTCGATGGGGGTATCAACTTGATTAAAGGGTTGAGAACCATCTGGGAAAAACTCGGCTAAGTATTCCGCTAAAGCATCTTGCTCTCCTGCAATAGGTAGATCTGAATTATTAGGTAAGCTATCTGGATTTAAGCTATCAAGTCTGACTACATTTTCAAAGTAGAAAGCAGGATAACCGTCACCACCACCAGCTAAGAAATCAAGAATAACCATTTTGTAGGTAGTGCTAGGATCAACTACTAACTCCCCATCAACCACAATTGCTTCTTGAGTACCATCTTCACGGTTTAAAACAAGGTTTTGGATTCTTGCACCAGGAGTTTCCACACCAGTAGCATCACCATTTTCATCTCTGGTAAACTCAATGGGGGTATTATCAGGATCGAAACTGAAACTAAAGCCACCAATTTGACCAAACTGTCCGGGGGTTGCTCCTTCTGCCCATTGTGCCACAAGATGTTCTGCTAAGTCTTTGATACCCTGAGCGGAAATATCAGCAACGGAGAGCTTATTATCGAAGCGGAGAGAATTTTCTATATCTAATTGAGAAACATCTCCTTCTTCTTTACCCACCGCAGGATTAGCTTGGGGAGGCAACTGGATTAACTCGTTTGTACCACCATCGATGAAAGAAACACCGATTTGATCTCTGATACCACCACCGTTTTTCACGGAAATATCAATTTCTAAGCCATATTGTTCCGCATACCAGAGGTTAGCATCAGCAGTTAAGTTACCGAGGTTGGTTTCTTCTGTGCGGACACTAGAGCGTAAACCGTTGAGCCAAACTTCAGTATTACCGAAGATGTTGCCATCTTTGCCGTTAATGAAGTTACCTACTCCGTCCACAATTTCCACTACTTCAGGATCTGCAACGGCTTTTACTTGTTCAAAAGTAGTAATATCAGCAGTATAGAGGCGATCGACTCCTGCGATGTCCGTAGCAAAAGCACCACTTTCATCACCAACACTGATAATATTTCCTTCTGCGTCAAAATCAACGATTAACTGTCCTACATAACGATAGTTAGCGGCAGTGTTGACTAAGTAAATATCGTTACCGTCAGCATCTTGGAAAACTTGGGGATAGGGCTGTAATAACTCAGGAGGAGTTTGGGTTTCGTCTTGACGAAGGGTATCATCATTATTTGCCATAACACGGTGAGAACCGCCACCCATTAAAATATCCACATGACGTAATTTAGAAGCTAAGGCTTGTTCAATCTCGAACTGTTGTAAATGAGTCATCACAACAATTTTGTTGATACCTTGCTCGACTAAATCATCTACGAAAGGTTGGACACTTTGAGCGATTAACTCGGCATTAGTTTCAATATCACGGCTATTGGGATTAGTTAACATGGTAATGCCACCAATATTCGCAATTTGCGGTAAATAAGGCACTACTGCACCGATTACACCAATTTGCTCTCCGTTTACATCCACTACCACGCTTTGAGTTAAACTAGCGGGTTTAGGGGCTTCTCCTGCTGGTACTACTAAATCTTTGAGGTTAGAACTATCAGTAGAATAGTCAAGATTAGTTGCTAAATAAGGGAAATTCGCACCAGTGAAACCAGTGTTAGGATCAATACCTGTACCTTGAATATTGGCATTAGGTGCGATCGCATTATAGAAAGCGGAAGTTCCAGCGTCAAATTCATGATTACCAACGGCAGCCGCATCCCAACCTAATTCATTTTGAA
Organism: Cyanobacterium sp. Dongsha4; assembly: GCF_036345015.1. Classification (NCBI taxonomy): domain Bacteria; kingdom Bacillati; phylum Cyanobacteriota; class Cyanophyceae; order Chroococcales; family Geminocystaceae; genus Cyanobacterium; species Cyanobacterium sp. DS4. The sequence continues at coordinate 1,399,558 of NZ_CP084098.1, forward strand.
TGAGAATATCGGCGATACCTTGACGACCATAAATGTCTTGACTAGCATTGAAGAAAGGTCCTGCAATGAATAAATCCCCTGAAGATAGTTTCAAGGTGTTCTCATACTGTGCATCTAAGGCATTTAAGACCGCAGAAAATCCGATCGCATCTTGTAAAGCGGGGATACCTGCTTCTTGATCCGAAGCGTGAAGTAGTTGTAAAGTGAAAGGCTCAGGAGTAATTGCATTTATTTCATAGATGCTTGTTGATCCACTAATTTCGTTAGATACTACTAATAAAGGAATACCATTAGGACTATCTTCAGCACTGATAAACACTAAACCTTCTGGTCCTAAATCTCCTGCATCTGGGTTAGATGAACCGTCTTCTAATTGAGCGTCAACGGTAAAGTCACGATTATTCATATATTGAACGAATTGAGCATTAGTAGGATCGCTAATATCATAAACCATCACACCGCCTACTCTTTCTAAACCGATGAAGGCATAGGGAACACCATTTACCTCGCCGATTGTTACTCCTTCGGGTTCAGGTCCTTTATCGTCAGAACGGTTATCAAAGGAATCGTTATCATCGTTAGTGGAGTTGAAGTATTCGGGAATGTTTTGTGCCACAATTTGCTCGAAATCATCACCACTATCAAAGACTAAGTTACCGTTGCTATCCCAGATAGAGAAGGATCTTGCACCATAAGCATAAAGTTCTTCATATTCTCCATCGCCGTCAATATCCCCTAAAGTATTGGTAACGTTTAAGCGACCTAATTGCTCATCTTGTTGTAATCTTCCAGCATTGGGGAAGGCAATAGGATCTAACGTTAAATCACCGATTCGGTTTTCTTCGTTGAAAACTTCTCCTTCCTCAAGGATAACGTTACCCTGATCATCTTCTAAATCCCCATCAGGACGGATTCTTGCGTCTCCCTCGTTAGCAGTAACTAAGTAGGTTTGACCATTCACTTCATAAGATGCGATCGCATCTGGCTGATACATTCCAAAGATGGGCCAGTTTTCAATATTGATGAAGCCGTCACGGTTACTAGCATCAAGACCATTACCTGCAAGACTATGATTTTTGAATCCTAAAGGTACAATACCTGAAACCGTACCAGTAGCAATGTCAACAACTGCTAACGCATTGTTTTCCTGCAATGTAACGTAGGCAGTCTGAGAATCAGCAGAAATGGCGATATATTCGGGTTCTAAATCTTGAGATACACTAGCGTTTAAACCGAAAATGCGGACACCCTGAGCAATTAAAGCATCTTTTTGAGCAGTAAAGGCGTTGAAAGTGGCATTGGTAACAGTAGCATTTTCCACTCCCGTACTAATGTCAATGACACTAATAGAACCTTCTGGATCAACGCTGTAATCGTCATTGGGTTCACCCTCATTAGCCGTTAATACTTTCATTCCGTCTGGGCTAAATGTCACCATGTCAGGTAATGCCCCAACTGTCACCGTATTAATTGGGTTAACAGGGTTACTGAAATCACTGTCACTGTTAAAGAAAGCAACACTACCATTATCGGTTTTTACATTAGCTTCAAGGGCGATCGCAACTATACCATTTTTAACGGCAACACTATTAGCTACACCACCTAAAGCAGAAGCATCGATCGCACCAATTTTAACGGGATTACTAGGATCAGAAAGATCTAAAACATCAACGGTTACGGCTTGAGCATTGACTACAAACAAACGGTTGGTGGAAGGATCAAACGCAGGAATTTCCGCCGCACTCTCATCAAACTGGCCAGTGGCATAAGTTCCCACTAAATTTAGACTAAGGATACCAGAACCCGGAACTTCAACAATAGGACTAGGTATATCAACATCAAACATGAAGATTTGACCACCTTGATCCCCTTGACGTTCAGCAACAATACCGCCAGACTCACCACTGTGTTGCACAACACCGATAAAAGTTTGTTCACGGAGAGGCACATTATTGATGATTTCTTGAGCTCCCGTTCCTGCAATTTCCTCCTGAGTGTAGAAACTACCATCTTCTTTTCTGGCAACCAAAGGAGTTACGTTCCAAGTACCAGAAAACTCAGAGCTTGTGGCACGGGTAAAAGTACCGGGGATAGCCGCAACACCTGCCAATCCACGAGGGTTATCACTACCACCTGCTGAAGCTAGAAAATAGCCCGTATTTGGTTCACTTAGTTGCAAATCCTCTGAATCAATAGGCAGGATCATTTTTCTTTCCCCTGCATCGTTACCAGAGTCTTCGTCTAAAATGAGATAGTCACCATCAGAGGTTTTAACCCACTGAAGACCATCAGGTTGATTTAACCGAGCTTCTCCTGCTTCGATGTGAATAGCATGAGTTAAAGTTCCATCAGGATTGAGATCATCGCTCTGGTGTCCTAAACCCTTACCATTGGTTTCTAAAGTTAATGCACCATCAACCCCTGCAACAACACGGGTTACATCGGCGGATAAATAATCTGGTAATCCGTTACCATCAAGATCATTTTCTAAGTCGTTAACAATGTTGCTAAAGTCAATACCGAGAATGGTACTAGCATCGGTTAAGTTAATTACATAGCGAGAGTTATTAATATCGGGATCTACCGCAGGATGTTCAACTTTACTGTCACCGTTAAAGAAGGTGTAGCCATCTGGCTGTTCATTTGGTTCACCATTATCACCGTCTTGCAACCACTTATAGACATCGGTTTCTCCAGCATTTTCGGGAGTATCAAAACCATCCCACTGATAGCTAGTAGCGTAGTAGCGAACGCTGAAGTTATCGGGTGCATCTCCGTTGGTAGCATAAGCATTAAGCATTTCGGTGTCAGCATCAACTTCGGTAATACCTAAAGCCGCATAGGTTTCAGGGGTAGCCGCCATACCATAGAGTTGACCAAATAACAAACCATTACGAGCTAGAAAAGCGTCTCGCTCTGATGCAGTGCCATAGTCAATGACGTTACCAGAAGCATCCATATCTTTTTTACCAATGTAGATGCGTAGAGGTGCAGGTTCAACTTCTAAGTTATAACCCGACATAACGAGAACTACATAGTCTTCGTGACCAGAGTTGATGGGTAGAATTTTCTCATAGCCTGATTGACCCAAAGCAGGTACAGTGTAGGCAGTTTCATTGGCAATGTCCACCACCATAGAAGCCAAGCCCATAGTGCTGTTGATGAAAAATTCCTCACCACCATCAAACATAGCACCGATGTTCCACTCTTCAGCCATGAACCACACATCATCTTCAAAGCCGATGCCTTCACCATATTTATAGGCAGGTTCGTAGTAAGCACCACAGAAGGAGTGGAAGAACCAATCCGCTTGGGTTAATTGTAGAGGTTCGATAAACTCATAAACCGTTCCATCCGCACCAGTCTGGTTGCCCCATTTAGCACTTAAATCACTCTGATCGGTATTTTTACCATCAACGATTTCACCAAAGACGTTATAAACAACATTGAATAGATTTCCAGAACCCTCAAACATTTCACTAGCGGCACTGTCATTGTTAAGGAAATTGGCGAAACCTTCACGGTTATAATCAATGGTGTGGATATGAGAACCCGTAAAAGTTGCTCCATTACTCATTACCCAAGGATAAGTCTCATTGGAGAGAGTACCATAGGATTCGGATTGATAAACCACTCTTACAGTATCTTCATCCAACAACCAAGCGGCTTGACCATCGGGATAACCCGTTAAAACACGACCAGTGTTAGGATCAATTTCACCTATTGTTGCTAAGGCTTTAAAAGTTCCGTAAGGAAAATCAGTGTCTCCGCTTCCACCATCGAGTAAATGTTCAGGTGCAGTGGAAGTACCTGCTTGAGGAATTAATGCAGTGGTTTCACCAATTCTTGTACCAAAGTCTAATTTGACAAGTTGAGTTTCGCCACTGTTATCATCAACGCCATCATTATCGTTAATTACCCAAATGGCATCGTCAGTAACGGCTAAACCTTCGAGTTTTTCGGGCATTAAACCACCAGTTGCAGTAAAGGCAGGAATTAAATCCCTAACAAACTGTTTCTCAAGGGTATCACCATTTTCTGCTTCGGAGAGATTAATGGAATATAAGCGTTTAACCGCCGCATCAGGACCACCTTGATTATCTCTTTCTATGATAAGAAAGTTACCATTACCGAGGGGGGAAATATCGGAAAGACCAACCCAACCGCCATTTTGAGACTCAACCGCATCGAGGGGATAGAAATAATCACCTACCCATTCAGAGGTATTGGTATCATAAACCAAAACACGAGGATTAGGATCACCTGTCCAAGCCCGTTGAAGAATGGTTACGAGTTTACCATCATCATAAGCAACACCTTCTAAACCGAAGCGGATTTGTTTAGCGTTGATGTCATCAGGAAGGGTGACAACCTCTTCTATATTTCCTGTGTTGGCTTCGACTTTGAACAAATAGTTAAGAATTTGTCCAGCTTCTCCTGCTGCACCTGCACCTTCAGAGGCAATCCAGAGATAACCGTCTCCTGTGGCGGCAATGCCTTCGGGATCGATGTTAACAGTGTTGTCAGGGTTAACTAGATCAGGTCGTAAAGCGGCAAAAATACCATTAGTGTCTTTGATGGTTGTTGCGGTGGTTAATGTCGCTGGTGTGGTAGAAGTATCAATTTCAAAGAAACGATTTGATTTATAGAAGCTATCTTCGACGGCATAAAGGGTATTATCAGATCCTGCCGCTAAACCAGACATCGCACCCCAAGGAATGGGAATACCATTTTCTTCCATGGTTGATTGAATATCAGGGTAAGAGGCAGGGGCATTTGAATATTCATAAATATTGATCACCGAGCGAATTACATCACCACGGGAATCAGCTTCAGAAGCCGCAACAAAAAGATTTCTCTCAGGGATAGCTTTTCCCCCTTCGGGAGCTACTCCTGCTGGTAGAACTTGAACAAATTGGGGATTTGTGGGATCATTAACGTTGTACACGAAAACGACACTAGAGCGTTCGGAGTTGATGAATAAATAATCTGTACCATTGTAGGTAGCATATTCAATATTTTCAGACTCGTTACCCTTATTCTCAGAACGTGCTTCTGGGTAATGACCAATACTAGCAACAATGTGTTCTAACTCATTCCCAGAGGTATAAACAATATTGCCTTCTAAGTCATAAATGGTGAAGCCACGACTACCGCCATTCCAATCTCCTTCATCGGCAGTGGCAATGTATTGTGTACCAATGAAGGTAATGCCATCGGGTTCACGGGGAACATTGTTGAGAGAAGAAGTTTGATTGATAATGTCATCTTCTACGGTGTCAATATTGGTCAAATTAACAGAACCAGTAGAGAAACTTCTAATAACAGTGGCCGTTGCTAGATCAATCAATACAATGGCGTTGTTTTCCTGAAGGGTAATAGCCGCAATATTATCACTACTAATGTCCACAAATTCAGGTTCGGGGTCTTCTGGAACGGTCAAACCTTCAAGACCAGTTACGGGAACTACGCTTGGTGTCCAGTCAATAAGATTATTACTGGAAGTATCGACAATAACCACAAAACCTGCTGGTAATTGAGGTAATCCACCATCCCCTAAATCTTCATCTCTTTCGTTTTCGATCGCAATTACTGCATAGTTACCATCTGGACTAAGCGCGATCGAATCTGGTTGTCCTCCCAAACCCCATCTATTGACAATCACCTGAGAGGAGATGTCCACTGCTAAAAGCTCTCCTGAAGGATTTACAAAGCTCTCGCTCGTGTTGACAGCAACGAGGGCGTAATTTCCCTTTACAATAACGCTAGTGGGTTCTCCATCAACATTAACTTCTCCGAGGGGCTGTGGATTGGACGGATCGGTAATGTCCACAAATCCCACTGTTCCTTGAGGAGAATTAGAATAGATAAGAGTATTGCCATCAGTACTGTTAGCAACAATTTCGGCGGCAGTTTCCAGATCGGTATTACTGTTGGGATCAATCTGACTAGCGACCACAAAAGACGCAATACGGTTAAAATTTCCAGCTTCCATAAATATCCTTAATCTTGGTACTGAGAATGATCAAATCCTTCAAAATAAAGACAGATCACCCTATAGAGTAACCAGAAGATATTAAGTAAAAGTTAATGGATAGTTAAGACATGGATAAATTCATGGGGAAAAATAATTAAAAAACAAACAATGGCAGTAAAAATCAAAATTTACGGGGCTAATCTCCTAATTTCCCAATCATTCTCATTATTGTCTAGTTTAGTATAATAGAAGCGATCGTGAAGTCTGTTTTCTCGCCCTTGCCAAAATTCAAAACTATTCGGCACTACCCGATAACCTCCCCAAGAAGCAGGAAGGGGAATTTCTTGATTATGAAATTTCTGTTTAATTTGCTCAAACTGTAACTCTAATATTTTTCGAGAAGAAATGATACTACTTTGCTGAGAACACCATGCACCAATTTGACTACCACGAGGACGAGTTGTAAAGTATTTTAGAGATTCTATCGTGGAAATTTTTTCAGCACTACCGCAAATTTGCACTTGACGCTGTAAACCTATCCAAAAAAACAATAGGGAAACTTGATTATTACTATTGATTTGAAGGGCTTTCCTACTTCCATAGTTGGTAAAAAAAACAAATCCCCTTCTATCAAAATATTTTAACAGAACTATTCTTTGGGTCGGTTGTCCTTCTGAAGAAACAGTTGCTAAATTCATCGCATTAGGTTCTGGCAAATCAGCATCACAGGCTTGTTGAAACCATAATTCAAACTGTTTAAAAGGATCTTCTTGTAGTTGTTTTCTTTGTAAACCATTGAGGGTATATTCGTTTCTTAAGTTTGCAAGATCCATGATATTTTATAACAAAACTTTCTCTTAATTTCATTATCCCACTAATGCAGAATAAGGGGCAAAGGACGAATGAAAATTGCTTGAAGAAATAATCTGTGGGAAAAAATAGAAGAAAAAAAATAAGTAAATACTTGAAAAAAGTTTAAAGAAAATAGTGAAGATGATTGAACGATTAATCTTATTTAGGTTAATAAAATCGTGTTTAAAAATGATAAATTCATCAGGATTATGAAAAGATTAAATAATTTATTATCGATCGCACATAGTTCTAAATGATATTTTCCTACAGGATAATTGTTTCTATTTTTTGATAGCTGATTCGGAATTTGACAGAGGGTTATTTCAATCTTTTACAGGCAAGATACCCGTTTTACCCTTAGATGATTGAGAGATGAGCCTAGTTCGCAATACAATAACAGAATGTGAAAATATTATATTAATTAATTTCCCTCGCTATGACTGAACAGAAAAATTATAAAGATACAGTAAATTTACCAAAAACAGGCTTTGACATGAGAGCCAATGCTGTCAAAAAAGAGCCAGAATTGCAGGAATTTTGGGCAAAAGAGCAGGTTTATGAGAAATTAGGGCAAAACAATCCTAAAGACCTTTTTATCCTTCATGATGGACCTCCTTACGCTAATGGTAGCTTACACATGGGTCATGCTTTAAATAAAGTTCTCAAAGATATTATCAATAAATATAAGTTATTACAAGGTCATAAAGTTCGCTATGTACCGGGGTGGGATTGTCACGGACTGCCGATCGAGCTTAAAGTATTACAGAGTTTAAAACAGAAAGAAAGAGAAGCCTTAACCCCCATTACCCTCCGTCACAAAGCCCGTGATTTCGCTCTCAAAGCCCAACAAGAACAAGCAGAAGGGTTTAAACGTTATGGCATCTGGGGTGATTGGGAAAACCCCTATTTAACCTTATTACCCGAATACGAAGCCGCCCAAATCGAAGTATTTGGCAAAATGGCATTAAATGGCTATATTTATAGAGGCTTAAAACCAGTCCATTGGAGTCCTAGTTCGCAAACCGCTTTAGCGGAAGCTGAGTTAGAATATCCTGAAGGACATACTTCTCGCAGTATCTACGCTAGTTTTCCTATCATCAAATTAACCGAAAAAGCGTCAAATTTAGCAGAATTTATGCCCAATCTCGCTGTAGCTATCTGGACGACAACGCCTTGGACAATCCCCGGTAATCTCGCCGTTGCTGTCAATGGGCATTTAGATTATGCAGTAGTGGAAATGATCCCCCCTAACCCCCCTTCGCAAGGGGGGAATGATGCAGAGAATGAACCCTCCCAACCTACCTTAAAAGGAGAAAATGATCCCCCCCAACCCCCCTTAATAAGGGGGGAGAAATATTTGATTGTTGCTAAAGATTTAGTAGAAAGTTTAGGCAATACCCTCGGTTGTGAGTTAACCATCAAAACCATTATCAAAGGGGAAGAGTTAGAATTATCCACATATAAGCATCCCCTCTTTGACAGAGAAAGTCCAGTAGTCATTGGCGGGGATTATATTACCACCGAATCTGGTACTGGATTAGTACACACTGCCCCCGGTCATGGTTTGGAAGACTATATGACAGGACAAAAATATCACTTACCTATTCTTTCTCCAGTGGATGATAAAGGTAACTTTACGGAGGAAGCTGGAGAATTTCAGGGTTTAAATGTATTAAAAGACGCAAATCAGGCGATAATTGACGCTTTAACCGCAAAAGGTAGTTTATTAAAAGAAGAAGCCTACGCCCATAAATATCCCTACGATTGGCGCACAAAAAAACCAACTATTTTCCGTGCTACAGAGCAATGGTTCGCCTCTGTTGATGGTTTCCGTGATTTGGCATTGAAGGCAATTAAAGAGGTTAAGTGGATTCCCTCTCAAGGAGAAAATCGTATTACTCCAATGGTAGGCGATCGCAGTGACTGGTGTATTTCTCGTCAACGCAGTTGGGGTTTACCGATTCCCGTGTTTTACGATGAGGAAACAAATGAACCATTATTGAATGAGGAGACGATTAACCACGTTAGAGATATTATCAGGGAAAAAGGCTCGGATGCTTGGTGGGAGTTGTCGGTAGAGGAATTGTTACCTGAAAGTTATCGCAACAACGGCAAAATCTACCGTAAAGGGATGGATACGATGGATGTATGGTTCGATTCTGGTTCATCTTGGGCGGCGGTTGCCAATCAACGAGAGGAGTTGAAATACCCTGTGGACTTATATTTGGAAGGTTCTGATCAACATCGGGGATGGTTTCAGTCGAGCTTATTAACCAGTGTAGCAGTTAACGGCATTGCTCCTTATAAAACTGTGTTAACTCATGGTTTCGTCTTGGATGAAAAGGGCATGAAGATGAGTAAATCTTTGGGTAACGTTGTTGATCCGAATCTTATCATCAATGGTGGCAAAAATCAGAAACAACAACCGCCCTATGGTGCTGATGTACTGCGTTTATGGGTGTCTTCTACGGATTACTCTGGGGATGTGCGCATCGGTGATAATATCATCAAACAACTTGCAGACGTTTACCGCAAAATTCGCAATACTGCCCGTTTTTTAATTGGTAATTTGCATGATTTTGATCCGAAAAAAGATGCAGTTAGTTATGAAAATTTGCCCGAATTAGATAAGTATATTCTCCACGAAACCCATTTAGTTTTTAGTGAAATTACTGAGGCTTTTGAGAGTTATCAATTCTTTAAATTTTTCCAAAAAGTACAAAATTTCTGTGTAGTTGATCTCTCTAATTTTTACCTTGATATTGCTAAGGATAGACTCTATATTTCTGATCCTAATTCTCCTCGTCGTCGCAGTTGTCAAACTGTCATGGCAATCATTCTCGAAAATCTAGCAAGGGCGATCGCGCCTGTTTTATGTCACATGGCGGAGGATATTTGGCAAAATCTGCCCTATGAGAAGCCCTATAATTCTGTGTTTGAAGGCGGTTGGGTTAAATTAGAGTCTGAGTGGGTACAAAGCCCCGAATTTGCTCAAAAATGGGCGGAATTACGCAAGATTCGTACGGGGGTGAATAAGGTATTAGATGATGCTCGTAATCAAAAGGCGATCGGTGCATCCTTAGAAGCTAAAGTGTTGATGTATGACACCACTGGCAAGTTGATAGAAACCTTAACCAGTCTAAATCCTAGCGATGGGGTGAATGATGGTAACAGGGTTGATGAGTTGCGTTATCTTCTCCTTGTGTCGCAAGTGGAGTTAGTAACGGATGAATCGGCTTTAAGTGTCAGTCAATATCTCGGCGATATTCAGCTTGAGGAGACGACTTTAAAGATTGCCGTAGTTAATGCCGATGGTCATAAGTGCGATCGATGCTGGAATTATTCTACCACAGTGGGTACTTTTAGTGATGAACCTTTGATCTGCGACAGGTGTAAGGAAGCCTTAACAGGTAATTTCTAATTTATTAATTTCTTGGGGATTTACATCCCCATTATTATATATTTATTTATCTGACAAACCTAATAAAGAAGTAAAATGCTAGAAAATATAACTGATTATATTAGTTCTACTTTTTGGTAATCCTATTATAAATTATCCCTTACAATTTTTAAAATACTTATAGTCTATTGACGAGCAATATAGGATAAAATTTTTTGACAAATTCCTCTATAATTATTGAAAGTTCTGAACAGCATATATTTTTCGAGACAACGGATCAACTGCAATGCCATATCCAAATTTAGTATAGTTAGGATTTAAAAGATTTTGTCTATGACCATCACTATACATTAAACTCCGTTGAAACACCTCAACTATGGCATAGCTTAGTCTGGATGCACCTCCTTCTCTAAAAACGATATTTTCACCAATTCCATTTAATCCTCCTAGTTTAACATAACGATCTGTCGGGGATAATCCTTCAGGTGTTCCATGACTAAAATAATTTCTTTTTGCCATATCTTCTGCATGAAGTTGAGCAGTTTTTGTTATTAATGAATCTTTTTCTAAAGGTGATAATCCATTAAGTTGTCTATCTCTATTGACTAACATAAGGGCAAAATCTGACAATTCTGTTAAACTTCTGCCAGGTAAACTATTGCCAATATTTGCTTTAGCAAAACCTATTGTCCAATTTTCACCTCCTAAGCCGTTAAAAAAATAAACTTCATCTCTACCATAAGTAAGTAAAACAACAAAAATTGTAATTAAATATTGCCACTTGAATTTCTTAAATTTAGAAGAAGAATATCTCATATTTCTGCGATAACAATAATAAACTATATACAGTATAAATCTATATTTGCTAGTAATAACGATTTGTATGATAGTGTCGCCACAACAAAAGTAATAAAGAGGTTAGATATATTATCGGCTTTAAGTGTCAGTCAATATCTTGGCGATATTCAGCTTGAGGAGACTGATTTAAAGATTGCCGTTGTTAATGCGGATGGTCATAAGTGCGATCGATGCTGGAATTATTCTACCACAGTGGGTACTTTTAGCGATGAACCTTTAATTTGCGATCGGTGTAAGGAAGCCTTAACGGGTAATTTCTAATTTATTAGTTAAGATGGAGGAATAAACTAACTTAATATTTCTCCATTTATTATGACAAAAATAAGTAAATGACTGAATATAAATTTACACAATACTTTGAAAATGATGTTTTATTAAAACGTCCTTATCTCAAAAAAGAATGGTGTATTCGTGTTATCAAAAATCCGTTAAAATGTGAACCACAAGAAAATAATCGATTTCGTTTTTGGGGTATAATTCCAGAATTTGATAATAAAATTTTGCGAGTAATAACGTTAGAAGATAAAACAACTATTCATAATGCTTTTCCCGATAGGAGATTTAAACTATGAAAATTAACTATTATCCTGATACCGATTCTTTATATATTCATTTATCGGATAAACCAAGTATTGATAGTCAGGAAATTTCGGAAGGAGTTGTACTTGACTATGATGAAAACGGTAATTTAGTCGGGATTGATATTGATAATGCTAGTAATAAAGTTCAACTAAATGAATTAATTTTAAATCAATTACCTTCTAATATTATGAAAGTTCCTGCTTAAAAAACTTAAATTTTATGAAATGTGATCTTTGTGGTTCAGAAAAAGCTAAAATCCGCTATATTTCTCGCAGTTATGGTAATAATGAAGAAATTTTTATTATTGAAAATATACCTTTAATAAGTTGCCCTGATTGTGGAGAAAGTTATTTTACTGCTGAAACTATGAGAAAAATTGAAGCTATTAAACAACTGAGAAATTCGAGCACAATTACTAGGAATATACCAGTAGCTAAATTTGCATCCTAACATACTCTATTATTAAAAAAAACTAAATTTGATTATCAAAAAACAAATGACACTAGAAAAAGAAGAATTTTTACATGAATTAAAAAAATTTGCTCAAACTTTAACAGAATATGTTTCAACAAAAAGTGGTGATTGGAAAATAAAAGGCTTTATTGATACGGAACAAAATATTTACACTATTTCCTCAGATTCAAAAATTATTTCTAAAATTTTAGAGATACAATTATTTCCAAAATTTAGACAATTTGCAGAAAAGATAAACTTTGAGATTGTCTTAGCAGAAAAACAAAACTGGTATCCAGATTTATCTTTTATTTCTAAAACAAATTCATCTATAAAATATGCTGTTGACATCAAAACAACATATCGTTTAAAAGAATATCAGGGATTTTGTAATGGTTTTACTTTAGGTTCTCATGGAGAGTATTTTCGCAATCGTTCTAGTAAAAAAAATATACAATATCCTTATAGTGAGTATCAAGCTCATTTGTGTCTAGGAATATTATATACAAGAGCATTAGCAGGAGATATTGATGAAACAAAAATTTTAAATTTATTAGAACTTAATAATATAACTTCTGTTATTAAAGATTTACTCTTTTTTGCGGAAGAAAAATGGAAAATTGCTAGTGATAAAGGAGGAAGTGGAAATACAGCTAATATAGGTAGTGTTGATTATATTGAAGACATTTTAAATGGAAATGGAGTTTTTATTAATTTAGGAGAACAAATATTTGATGAATATTGGATTAATCAAGGAATATTGCAAGTTCCTGATTCTAATAATCAAAAGAAGTTTAAAAAACTAACTAAACTGACAGAGTTTTTAGAATTTAAGGGCATAGATAAAACTTTAATTAATAGGCAAAAACCAAAGAAAAAAAATTTATAATCATGACTATAATACCACCAATAAAATCTCAAGGAATAAAAACAAAATTAGTTCCCATAATTAAAGCTATGATTCCAAAAAATTATGATGGCATCTGGATTGAGCCTTTTATGGGTACTGGAGTTGTTGGTTTTAATGTTGATATTCATAATATGATTTTATGTGATAACAACCCTCATCTGATTAATTTTTATTTTTCTATTCAAGAAGGAATAATTAATAGTAGTATTGTTCGTAAATTCCTAGAATATGAGGGTGCGCAACTACTAGAAATAGGAGAAAATCACTACTATAAAATCAGAGATAGATTTAATCAAAAACACTGCCCATTAGATTTTTTATTTCTCAATCGCTCAGGTTTTAATGGCATGATACGGTTTAATAAAAAAGGAGAATTTAATATACCTTTTTGCCGAAAACCTCAGAGATTTGCCCGTGCTTACATAACAAAAATTGTTAATCAAATTGAGAAGATTTCTCAGATTATTAAATCTAAAAATATTACTTTTATTCATCAAAGTTTTGAAAAAACAATCAAGGATTGTGATCTAAATAGTTTAATTTATTGTGACCCACCTTATATAGATAGAAATGTTGATTATTATAATAGTTGGAATATTACAGATGAACAAAAATTGTCTAATTGTTTAAATAATATAAATAGCCCTTTTATTTTATCAACTTGGCATCATAATAATTACCGAAAAAATGAGTATATCGATAAATTATGGTCTAAGTTTAATATCATTACTTATGATCATTTTTACTTCGTAGGTGGAAAAGAAACTAATAGAAATTCAATCAAAGAAGCTATAATTACAAATTATAATACTGATTTTATACATCTATCTAATTTATTAGGTAATGAACAAAAAGAGTTATTTAATTGGATAGATGAATATAGAGATAATCAATGGGATAAACAAATAGAGGAAGATTTAGATAAGGGAAGATTAAATAAGTTGATTGCACAAGCTAAACAGGAATTTAAAGAAGGGAAGTGCCAGAAAATATAAATCATTATACCAGTTCTAGCTTTTGGTAATCCTATTATAAATTACCCCTAAAAATTCAAAAAATAGCAGATCAAAAATATAAATTATTGAAAGAAAATTATCGTCATCCTTCATTAAAGTTGAAAATAATTAGAACTTTATGGGCTGTTAGAGTTACTGATAATTATAGGGCTTTAGGTGTTGATGAATCTGATGGTATTTTATGGTTTTGGATTGGGGATCATGATCAATATGAACAGATTTTATCAGATTTATAATAGATTAGTTGATCGGTGTAAACAAGCCTTATCAGGTAATTTCTAAATCAATGAAGTGGGATTTTCTCACCCTAATGACAAAAACAGCTTAATCTTTTATTCAATAGGCTTTATGACTACTTTATGTCCCCCACCGTGCCATAGTTTTGCTATTGAATTTATTTCTTTACATTTTCATTTACCCATTATTATAGCGGCATAGGTTAATACAATAATCTTCATAATCTCATTCAAACAAAGACTTTTGGCTCTCGCACTTCTGGGAACACCATTGGATAAGAGTTTTTTTATCACTCAGGCTGATATTTTGGAGTTCAATCATCGACACAGTAGAATAATTCATCTAAATTAGAAATAATAATTATAAAATAATAGTTAGCTTATCAATATGAATTTTGGTCAATCTTTGGGGTTTTTAGCCTTTGTTATTTCCCTGTATATTCTTTGGCAAATTCGTCATCTACTTCTTCTCGTTTTCTCAGCGATGATTTTTGCAGTTGCTTTAAATCGTTTAGTAAAAAAATTAGAAAATATTGGTTGGAGTCGTTATCAATCTGTTTCTTTTACAGTTTTTAGTCTTCTGGCTATTATTTTTATTTTAGTATTATTAATTTTTCCTCCTTTTATTGATCAATTTCAATTACTAATTAATGCTTTACCTAAAGTCCCAATTAAAATTAATGAGTTACTGAAAAACATTACGGGAGATAATTACCAAATTTTTGATACTTTTTTAAATAATCTTAATAAGATAATTAATGATAACAATTTATTACCAGCTCAAGTTATAAATAATTTTATTGCTTTATTTTCTAATTTTTTTAATGTCACATTTCAGGTAATATTTGTTTTTGTTTTAACAGTTGTTTTCCTTCTTAATCCTCTTAAATACCGTCGTTATTTATTAAAAGTTTTTCCTGCTTTTTATCGTTATCGTATTGATGAAATTTTAAACAAAACAGAAATTGCGATCGTAAATTGGTTAGGAGGAATATTGATTAATTGTATCTTTATTGGGGTTTTAAGTGGGGTAGGTTTATTTTTTTTACAAGTAAAATTAGTTTTAGTTCATGCACTTTTAGCAGGTTTATTAAATTTTATTCCGAATATAGGACCTACTCTCAGTGTTGTTTTTCCCATCACCATTGCAGTGGTTGATTCTCCTTGGCAAATTATCCCGATTATTGTGTGGTATTTCATTATTCAAAATATTGAGAGTTATTGGCTAACTCCAAAAGTGATGGCGGATAAGGTTTCTTTGTTACCGGCGGTGACTCTTTTTGCCCAAATTTTCTTTGCTACGGTTTTTGGTTTATTAGGATTATTATTAGCTTTACCTCTTACTGTAGTTGTAAAAACGTGGATGGAAGAAATTTTATTTAAAGATATTTTGGATAATTGGCAATTAGAAGAAGTTTAGAATTAGCATAAACATCAGAATAAAATCATTGCAATAATAATTATAGTAATTTCAAATAAGAGAATTACATTTAATTTGTGCAATAATCACGGATAATTTCATCTCAAGATGTTCCTGAAGGGGCATACATTCTCATTTTCTTTAATGCGGCAAAATCATGTTCAATATCATTTAAATCTTGAGAGTATTTTGGCAAAAATAAAATTATGTGTCCTGATTCTTCTACTAATTGTTTAATTACATTTTTCCGGTGAATTGGTGCATTATCCATCCTTCCCACATTGCAACCCTTTTCTTTATTTTTTTGTCCTGTACTGAGCTCAAAACTATTTTTTCTTTAGGAGGAACTAATAATGATATTTTAGAAGCAGTACAATCATTGAGTAATTAATAATTGATAAGGATTTATCGCATTTTGTGGGGGGAGGTGCGATCGAATCTATAACTTAACACAAAAGAGTTAAAATAAAATGGTCATGATTATCATAAGATGAATTAAGCGAAACATTTGATTTATCGAAAAAAGAAGATTAGAATGCGCTTATTAACTGACATATTCTACATCAAGACTTTTCAAACATATTTTTAGATTTTATATAGAATTAACAAACATTTTTAATCATGAAAAATAGCAAATTTATACCTGTTATTTTAGCAGGAGGAAAAGGAGAAAGATTTTGGCCTTTAAGTCGTTTAAAACGTCCAAAACAGTTTCTGTGTTTAGATAATAGTGGTGAGAGTTTATTGCAAACTACGGCGAATCGTCTATTAAACTTAGCAGGAGGTTGGCAAAATTTACTGGTTATTACCTCAGAGTTATTAGCTGAGGGAGTGAAACAGCAGTTACCCTTATTACCACCCCATAACATTTTAGTTGAACCCACAGCAAAAGACACAGCCCCAGCAGTCACATGGGCTAGTTTAGAAGTTAAGCATCGCTATGGTGAAGATGCAATTACCGCTTTTTTTCCTGCAGATCATTATATAGGGAATCAAGAACAATTTGAGAAAATCATTGAGACTGGCATAAAATATGCTCAAGAAAAACAATGTATCATCACTTTAGGAATTAAACCTGATTATCCTTCTACGGGTTATGGTTATATTGAACAAGGAGAGAAACAAGGAGAAGATGATGATATTTCCTACTATCGAGTAACTCGATTTACTGAAAAACCCGACGAGAAAACGGCAACGGAGTTTATTGCAACACAAAAATATAGTTGGAATAGTGGAATGTTTATTTTTCCCGTAGAAGTGGTGTTAGAAGAATTACAAAAACACGCACCACAAATTTTACAACCCTTACAGGAGAAAGGAAAGTCAGCTTATACACAATTAGAAAAAATTAGTATTGACTATGCCTTAATGGAAAAAACTAATTTAGCCTATGTGATTCGGGCTGAATTTGGTTGGGATGATTTAGGAGATTGGAATGCTTTAGAAAGACTTTTAGCGAAAGAAAATAGCAATATTCTGGTAGGAGATTCCCTTAATCAAAATAGTGAAAATAATATTATTTATAACAATCAGTCTGATGAAATTATCATGACGATTGGGGTAGAAGATTTAGTTATTGTGAGAGAGGGAAATGCGACTCTAATTGCCCATAAAAATAAAACACAGGATATTAAAAAAGCTCTCAAATTATTGCAACAAAGAGAAAATAAAGATAATTTCCTATAAATATCTATATAAGTTAGAGTGTTGAGGTGTTGAGAGAAAATTAACTATAAACTGAAAATTTATTCATTATTTGTTGTCGTTTACTTTGTCAAAAAAAGCTACTAAGCGCCTCATCAAAGCAATGTGCGATCGCATCTGCTATTATTTGTATTAAAGAGGAGGGGAATAAATTTAAAAAATCATCGTGAGATATTTCTCCTTCAAAAAATAAAAAGCATTTATCCATAAAAATTAGGCTATCTTTTAGTGTTAAATAATTGAAGATAAGCATAACAAAATTACTTAAGTCACTATAAGGAAAAAAAGAGGGTTGAAACTCTGCACTAATTAAACTACTTACTATATCTTCAACGGAATTAGAGATAAATTTTTTCTTATTAACGGGAAGAATATAATCAACAAAAGATGAATTATTTGGAGATAAATTACATTTGCTAGGAAATAAAAAAGATAATGGTAAAGAGAAAGTAAAGCGAGAAATAAATGCCTGTAAAATACTTAAACTAATTATTTGATACGCAAAATAATATTGAGCAATATTTAAGTTATATTTACTTCTATTAATCAATGATTCATAAACATCAAAACTAGGGTAATTCTGATAACAATGGAAAATACTTTCTGGTAATAAACATTGGATAAATTTCGTGGTTTTAATCAGGGCAATACAACAATCTTTAATTAAATAATGATCTTGATCATTTAAAATATGATTAGTTTCTGGTAAAAGTAACCAAGTATTGTTAATAAAATCTTTAACATTGTTTGAAGCAAAACCGCTAACATCTAAATTAGCTAATTTAATGCCTTGAATAATTGTTAAAATAATTTCATCGTTTTTTAACCCTAATTGAAATTGTTGATTGACTTTAGATAGACGTTTTTCTAGTTGTTGAGATACAGAGATGTTATTTTCTGAGCGTCGAAAAGGAATAGTTAATTCAATAATTGTTACGATACGAACTATAATAGTTAAGGGTAAATAATTATCTAAAATTTTAGCTGTACATAAAGCACTTAAAAATTCATTATAACCTCGAAAATTTGATAAGTTATCTCCGATATTTAAACCAAATATTTTTAAAATAATTTCTAAATATTTATCTTTTTTACCTCGACAAGATTTTATATATAAACCGTCTATTTTTTCTTGAATCAAAGGTGCTAAATAAGGAGTTAAATTGAAGGGAATTTTACGATCGACTTGTATATAAATTAGGTCATGAAATAAACCTGCTATAGTAATGATAGGGTCTTCTTGATCCTTAAACATTAACAAATGTTCAAAATTGTGAAAACAACGATAGTTTCCTCCCATCACTTCGGTAATTAAGCCAGAGATTTCGCAGATTTTATCATCTTGCAAAGGAAACCCTAGTCTGCTAGTGGCATCTGTCAGAATTTCCCGACATTGATCATAATAATCTGCGTTATTCATGAATTTTATGGAAAGAATATCTGTGAACTACCAACACGAAATAAAAATTATTGTGTAGGTTTCTCCAATAAGCTAAATGGAAATAAGTATCTCCAATTTGAGATCAATACTTACAGTTTATCTCTCCATCTTAGAAAATATTTGTTAATTATTCAAATAATATTTCTTCAAAACAAATTTCTCCAACCTCTCTCAATTGATTGGCTATTTTTTTATCAGTTTCTGATTTTTTGGTTATTTCCCTAAATTTTTGTGTGGTATATTTATTTCTAAAAGTTTTAATGGTACAGTCACATACACTTTTTGCCGCTTCAGCGTGTAATCCTTCTTTTTGCGATCGCACTAAGCATTGTTCATTATAATTACACCATACGGAGGCATCTTCGCTTTTTAAACCATCCTTGACTAAATTTTGAATACACTGTTGACGATTAAATTTATTAGAAGATTGAGCGATCGCTTCTTTGGTAACAGAAAAGCCAGAAAAAGTCAAGAGCAAAAGACTAGAAAAAGTAAATAAAGTATTAGTTTTTAACATATAAATAATCAGATAACTTTTGAGTGAATGTATTTAGATAAAGAGACGGGAAGGAATCAAAAAAGTTCATTTTTCTGCAAACGTCTTTAATAAAGAAATAGTATCTTTCATTTGCTCAAAAACAGGAATAGAAAGGGAATATTGAGATAAATGAGTTAATGTTTCTCTACCTCTTCCCGTCAAAAGTAACACGGGTTGACACTTAGCATTGATGGCACATTCAATATCGCTAGGGGCATCGCCGATGAAGTAAGACTGACTTAAATCAATACCATTATTTTCTGCATAGGTTTTAATGAGAAAAGGAGAAGGTTTACGACAAAGACAGTTATCCGAAGGTTGATGAGGACAAATTAAAATATCCGTAAAATAAACATCAAAACTAGCATATTCTGCCATTAATTGCTCATGTATTGCCCTAACTTCTTCTAAGGTGAAATAACCTCGACTAATTCCCGATTGATTTGTGACGATAACTAAGCGATACCCTTGATTTTGCCATTGTTGTAATGCAAATGGCGCGTTTTCAGGTATTTTTACTTGTTCGGGCTTACTCAAGTAAGGTATATACTCAATGACAACTCCATCTCTGTCTAAAAATAAGGCTTTCATTATTGTTAAATAATTAATAAGTGATAAATAATAATTGAAGTTAAGGTTTTAGGTGTCAGGTTTCAGTTGCAGATATTAGGTGTTTTTAATTGTTAATTATTACTCTTATCTTAACTCCGAACCCCTAACTCTGAACTCCGAACTCAAATGATTGCCTTGTCTTAATTACTAATTCTTATTTGCCCATAATTGATTATCTGACATTAGACAAAAGTTCGATAGTAGCTTGGGCGGTTTTTTGCCAACTAAACTTCTGTGCTTGTTTTAAGCCTAATTCCCTTAATTGTTGTCTTAATTTATCATCTTCTGCCATTAAGTTCATAGCTGAAGCGATTTCCTTTACTTCCAACGGATTTACTAAAATTCCCGCATCCCCCACCACTTCAGGTAAAGAAGAGATATTAGAGGTAATTACAGGAGTACCAGATGCGATCGCTTCTAATACAGGGAAACCAAAACCCTCCCATAGAGTGGGAAAAACTAAGGCTTGAGCTTGATTAATAATAATAGGTAAATCTTCTCTTTTTACATAATCTAAAAACTTAACCAAATGAGCAATATTTAACTCTTTTGCTTGTTGCTTTATTAAAGGTGTATAACGAGGATCCGTAGGACCTGCTAACCATAATTCATAATCTTTATGATGTTTAAATTGAGCAAAAGCAGATACAATTCTTTCAACATTTTTATGAGGATCATGTCTGCCTAAATAGAGGAAAAAAGGTTGTTTAGTAATAGGTTTAATTTTATCAACAACTTTAAACATCTCAGGATTATAACCTAAATAAATAGGAGTAATTTTACTAGCACTAATCCCAAAAAAGTTAATAATATCATCGGCTGTAGCTTTAGAATTGCAAATAATATGCTCTGCTTGTTGACAAACTTGGGGAATATAATAACGAAAATAAGGAGTAAGAGGAGAATTTTTTTTCGGAAATCTTAACGGAATTAAGTCATGCACCATTACTACTGATTTAACTTTAGAAAATAACGGCATTTCTGGCACAGGAGAAAAAAGTAGATTACTATCTGATTGCTGATAAATATTAGGTACTTTTAATTGAGTCCATAATAATCTTAAAAAATGACCCTTACTACCATAATCTGGACTATATTTTTCACTAATAAAATAGGGATTTTTGTATATATTTTCCTGATAATATTTTTTAGCAACTAAACTGGTATATTCCAAAGAATCAAAATAAGGTAGAATGTTGATAACATAATTGGCTATTCCCGTGGGTTTTGCCAACAACATCGATAAATTAATTAGCAAAGGCTTTTCCATAAACTCTCAGAGATAAAAAGATCAAAAACTTATCATTAAACTTCTGGCAAAATCATAATTTCTGCTGTATTTTGGGCTTATAGCTTGAATTTGGTTGATGTTTATTTTTTATCCTCACTCATTTCTCTTAATCTCTTGCTCAAAGACTTTTCCTCTAAAAGATAATTATCTTTACTAACCATGTTTTAAAATAAAGATGGTATTTTTTGCAAATCTTAACATTAAATCAACTTTTAAAATTATGGTAGAGAAAATAAAAAAAACAGAACAAGAGTGGAAAGAAATTCTTACTCCTGAACAATTTGAAGTTACCAGAAAACACGGCACAGAAAGAGCTTTTACAGGAGAATATCACGACTTTAAAGGTAAGGGCATTTATAAATGTGTTTGTTGTGGAAATGAATTATTTGTTTCTGATACTAAATACAATTCTGGTACAGGATGGCCTAGTTTTTGGCAACCAATTAGAGAGGATAGTGTTGCTTACAAAAATGATTTTAGCTTCTTCATGAAACGTACTGAAGTTTTATGTAATGCTTGTGATGCTCATTTAGGTCATGTTTTCAATGATGGCCCTGAGCCAACAGGACAACGCTATTGTATGAACTCTGCGGCTTTGAAATTTGAACCCAAAAACTAAAATTCTAAATAAGATAAGGGTTAAGGGCAATTAGTAATTAGTAATTAGCAATTAGCAATTAATACAAGGGAATAGACAACAGACAACAGGCAATAAAATAGTGTTTCATTAACTTGTACTTAATACCGTAAGGGTTGAATATACTTAACCCCTACCCCCCAATCCGAGTAAAATCACCTTAGTTTAATTTCATCGATAAAAATTGACTACTCACAACTGTACAAGTTGGGTTATAACTAGATAATTAAAGAAACTTTGACCGTAGATAGTAATTAATGGGGGGAATATTTTGGCTATTTTTTTATCTCGAACTCATGGGGAAAATAATTATAGACGTAAGGCTTCAAGCACGAAAGCAAATAGAAGAAATATAAAATCAAAAGTAGCCCAAACACAAACTAATAAAAGGCTAATTAGGAAAACAAACGCCCCATACACATCTATTACTCAGGAAAATGTTGTCACTCAGGCAAAAGAGCAACAGAATTTAGTCAATACTATCTTTAACAATGTTTTTCGTTTAACAATTTTTGGTGTAGGTATTGGAACTATTTTTGGTAGTGTCTTGGCTAATACTGATTTAACTAAACCCCTCTTTCCGAAAATTGATATTCCCTTTGTTGATAAAGTTGCACAAAATACATCTCTGAATCAAGAAACAAATGCCAGTCAAGAGAGTCAACCTCTCGCCTACACTCCTGAAGTAAATAGCAATCCAGAAGAATTAAGATTTTCTGAAGAATTAACAGCTTTAAGAAGTAAATTTGATGCTCTTAAGGCAAAATATCCTAAATTAGAACCCGGAGCGTTTTTTGTTGATTTGGATAATGGTGCTTATGTTAACTATAATGGCATTGCTCCTTTTCCTGCCGCCAGTACCATTAAAATACCCGTTTTAGTCGCTTTTCTTCAAGATATTGATGAGGGAAAAATTTATCTTGATGAAAAGTTAACTATGACAGAAGCGAATAGAGTTCCTCATTCTGGTAATATGCAATATAAACCGTTAGGAACACAGTTTACTGCTCTTTATACTGCCACAGAAATGATCATTAATAGTGATAATACTGCCACAGAAATGATTATTGAGCGATTGGGGGGTAAAGATGAGTTAAATAAGCGTTTTCAAGAATGGGGTTTAGAAAATACTGTTATTCGTAATCTTCTGCCTGATTTAGAAGGTACAAATACCACTAGCCCTAGAGATTTGGGGATTCTCTTAGCTAAAGTTAATCAGGGTGATTTGTTGTCTGTGCGATCGCGCGATCGCCTCTTAGAAATAATGCGACGGACAAAAACTCAAACCTTACTACCTCAAGGATTAGAAAATAATGCCATCATTGCCCATAAAACAGGAGATATAGGCATAGTATTAGGAGACGCAGGTATAATCGATATGCCCACAGGAAAACGTTATATTGG
The DNA here is from genome assembly GCF_036345015.1 of Cyanobacterium sp. Dongsha4. Classification (NCBI taxonomy): domain Bacteria; kingdom Bacillati; phylum Cyanobacteriota; class Cyanophyceae; order Chroococcales; family Geminocystaceae; genus Cyanobacterium; species Cyanobacterium sp. DS4. Next base: position 1,422,889 of record NZ_CP084098.1, read on the forward strand.
AGCAGTTTTAGTCAAACGTCCTCATAATGATTACTCAGCTAGAACTTTAATTCAAGAGATTTCCCGCACTGCCTATCAACATTTTAAATGGTATCTTGCCCGTCCTCCCATAAATAATAATGAAACTAGCCAATAAATAAGGGGTTTGGGCTTCGGAGTTAGGGGTTAAGGGTTCGGAGTTAAGAGTTAGAAATTATTAATTATCATCAACTATTTACCTTTGCCCTTTTGCCTTTTATTCAACAACTTTTTAATTGAAATATGCACCGCATACCAGCTACACCGGGGGGATGGAATCCTGATACAGAAGGGGTAATTTTCATCGAACAAAATCCCGCTCCAATTATTTTTATTACCAGCGCCGATACAGATATTCAAACTACTGCCGCCTGTTTAGAAAAACTGCCAGAAGATTTTCCGCCCATGAGAGTAGTAAATTTATTACAATTGCAACAAGAATTAACTATTGATACCTATGCAGAAGAAGTTTTATCCCATGCCAAAGTAATTATTCTGCGACTGTTAGGAGGGAGAAGTTATTGGAGTTATGGTTTAGAAGTTTGTAAAGATACTGTTTCTCAAACTAAAGCATCCTTATTTATTCTACCGGGAGACGATCGCCCCGATGCAGAATTATTTAGTCAGTCGAATATGTCCATTTCTCAAGTTAGTTTATTATGGCGTTACTTAACAGAGGGAGGATTAGAAAACTTCGCTAACGGTTTTAAATTTATGGCGAATACTTGCTTAAATACTAATTATTCTTATCAACTTCCTTTAGAAATTCCTCGCTTAGGCATTTATAATTGTTTCAATTAAGTTTAAGATAAATTGATAAATTTTGTTAGGACTAATAAATGTTTATAAAAGATTTGACTGAAACTTAGAACTTGTCTAAACCGGATATTTTGCTGAACAACTAAAGTAATTTTTACTTTCAATCCTAAACTCTAAACTCCGAACTTAAGTTGAATTACTTACTAATTTTGAATAATAAAAACTGATTTTTTTGTTTACTATTCCCAGAAAAATTATTATCACTAACAAGAATCAAACTTTGACTACCATCAGGAAAACGACCACCAAGAGTCATTCCTTCTAAATTATCTAATTTTATTCCTAATTGTTTTAAATCTAATAGTAATTTTTTCTTAATAGGAATAATATTTTCAATGTTTCCAGAAATTGATTTTTGACCAGAAATATCACTAGCATTTCCTATTACCAATTGAAAAATTTTCGCACCATATCCCCTTAAGCCAAAAGTTCTTTCTAAACTTAATAAATAACCTTCATCTGGTAGTGATAATAAATCGGCAACACCATTATATAAGGTGCTAAAAGAAGGTTCATCAATGGTGTATAAATGTTCTCCAATCAATACAGGATCGCCAAAAGGATTGATCACATAATGTAAAAAACGAGATCTTAAAACGGTTAAAGGATTTTTCAAATCGACATCTTGAACTAATGCTGATTCTGTAACGGTGAATAAGCGAAAAGGGTCATCTGGCATAAATCCATTAGCTTTAATGGTTAAAGATTCTAATCCTAAATTATTTTCAATACCTTTTTTTTCACCTGTTTTGGGAATGTATCTTTCTGGTATTCTTATAGAATTTAATAAATTTCCTTCTAAATCATATTCATTAATAAAAGCAGGAATATTTTTATTTGTAAGCCCTTCACTACTAATAAATAAACTGTTGCGAGGACTAAATGCTATTCCCTCTGTATCAGTAGTATTTTTTTGATACAGTTCTCCTTTTTTGTCCTTTAAAAAGGTAACATTTTCTATTTTTATATTTTCTATTTTTTCTTCTTCAATATTTATTTTAGCTGTGTAAAAACGAGCAGGAGAAATATTAGCTCTATCATCAGAAATTAAATAGTAAACATCTTCTTTTGGGTTATAAGTTATTCCTGATAAGCCACCAATAACAGTATCTTGATAATTAATTTCTTTGAGGGTATATTCCCCTAAAAATTCTATCTTTAAATCTAAGAAAGTGCGATCGACTTCTGCTAAAGACTTTAAATCATAAAAGGGGAAAAGAAAAAAGAATAAAACTAAAATAAAACCGATAAATCTAGTTCGAGAAATAGACATAAAAAATAAAAGGGGCAAGTTTATAACAATTTTAATCTTAATACGTGTAATCTATACAAAACTCGATCGCATCAATCATAATAAGTCCATATTCGATATATCTTAATCAATTTTTCTTCTTCAGATCACTTCATAAACTAACCTATGTTGCTTATTAATTCTTCTACTAATTAATCCTTTCATATCCCCTTTGAGTAGCTCATATTCAGGTGGATATTGATAAGGGTTATGGGTTATGATTTCAATTAGTTTCAATGTTTTTTGTTTCAATCCGCTTGAAGATAACTTTTTCGCATCTTTCTGCGCTTGTGTCATAAAAATTATCTTATACACTACCAATCTAGTTCCTCTAAGGTAACACCATTTTCAATCGGTTCTTTTCTAGCTTCTTTTATACTTTCAACCATTCCTGATAGAGACCTCAAATATTCATTATCACTAATATATTCAGATTCTTCTAAAATCCTTAATTCATTCTCCGAAAAATTCTTAAGAAGACTTATAAATTGTTCTTTAATGCGATCGTCGATTCTCAGAGTAATAGTTTTCATCTCACTTAATATTATTCCCCGATTGTTCGCCCATTCATTATATCCCAATAATTTATAAAATTGAAGAGCGATCGCATCTTATGTTTATTAGGGAATAAATTAATTTAACCTTAATGTGCAAGAAATCCACTGAATCAAATTAGCCATAGCCATAAATGATATGATTAAAAACTAATAGATATATTTAAAGAAACTATAAAAACTGGCTATGTTTAAAAAGCTATTTGGAGATCCTAACACTCGTAAACTAAAAAAACTACAACCTTACATTGCAGAAATAAATCTTTTAGAAGAAGACATAAAGAAATTAACCGACGATGAAATGAGGGCAAAAACCGCATCTTTTCAAGAGATGTTAGCAAAAGCCACCACAAAAGAAGAAAAAGATACTATCTTAGATGAAATTTTACCCGAAGCCTTTGCTCTAGTGAGAGAAGCAGGGGTAAGAGTTTTGGGAATGCGTCATTATGATGTGCAGTTACTAGGGGGTATTGTATTACACACAGGGCAGATTGCCGAGATGAAAACAGGGGAGGGTAAAACCCTTGTCGCAACTTTACCCGCCTATCTTAATGGTTTAACAGGAGAAGGTGTACACGTTGTCACCGTTAACGATTACCTTGCTCGTCGTGATGCTGAATGGATGGGGCAAATTCATCGTTTTTTAGGCTTAAGTGTGGGCTTAATTCAAAGTGGGATGACATCCCCTGAAAGACAGAAAAATTACAGTGCCGATATTACCTATGCGACTAATAGTGAGTTAGGCTTTGATTATCTTCGAGATAATATGGCTACGGATATGGCTGATGTGGTACAACGTCCTCCTAATTACTGTATTATTGACGAAGTTGACTCTATTTTAGTGGATGAGGCTCGTACTCCTTTGATTATATCAGGACAGGTTGAGCGTCCTATGGAAAAATATATGGAAGCGGCGAAAATTGCTCAAATGCTTACCCGTCAAAATGAAGAGGGTGACGGCGGTGATTATGAAGTGGACGAAAAAGCAAGAAATGTTTTATTGACTGATGAAGGCTTTGCCCATGCTGAGGAGTTATTAGGAGTTACAGATTTATATGATCAAGAGAATCCTTGGGCTCATTATATTTTCAATGCCATTAAAGCTAAAGAATTATTTACTCGTGATGTTAATTATATCGTCCGTAATAATGAAGTGGTAATCGTGGATGAGTTTACGGGGAGAGTTTTAGCTGGAAGAAGATGGAGCGATGGTTTACATCAGGCTATTGAGGCAAAAGAAGGAGTAGAAATTCAAAAAGAAACCCAAACCTTAGCGAGTATCACCTATCAAAACTTCTTCTTACTCTATCCTAAACTATCGGGTATGACTGGTACTGCCAAAACCGAGGAAACGGAATTTGAAAAAGTATATAACCTTGAAGTTACCATTATTCCAACTAATCGCCCCTCCGATAGAAACGATTTACCTGACGTAGTTTATAAAAATGAAATCGCAAAATGGAAAGCTGTTGCGGAAGAATGCAAAGAAATGCACGAAACGGGCAGACCTGTACTTGTAGGTACTACCAGCGTAGAAAAATCTGAGGTTTTATCTCGTTTATTACAAGAAAGAGAAATTCCTCATAATATCCTTAATGCTAGACCAGAAAACGTGGAAAGGGAATCAGAAATTGTTGCTCAGGCTGGTAGAAAAGGGGCTGTAACCATTGCAACTAACATGGCAGGGCGTGGTACAGATATTATTCTTGGTGGTAACTCTGACTATATGGCAAGGTTAAAGTTAAGAGAGTATTTTATGCCCCAAATTGTAACTCCTGAAGATGATCAATTAATGGTGACTGTGCCAGGTGTTGATATGGCTAAACGTTCTAAAGGGCAGGGTTTTAGTGGTAATGGCGACGGTAAAAAACAAAAAAACTGGAAGCCTTCCTCAGATTTATTTCCCTGTCAGTTATCAACAGATACTGAGGCTCTTTTGAAAGAGGCCGTGAAATTTGCGGTGGAAAAATATGGGCAACAGAGTTTATCCGAATTGGAGGCAGAAGAAAAAATTGCGATCGCAGCCGAAAAAGCACCGACAGAAGATCCCGTCATACAAAAATTAAGAGAAGTCTATCAAGCCATTCGTAGAGAATATGATGAGGTAACAGATAAAGAACATGATTTAGTAGTCGATAAAGGCGGTTTGCACGTCATTGGGACAGAAAGACACGAATCAAGAAGGATTGATAACCAATTAAGAGGTAGAGCAGGAAGACAAGGAGATCCCGGTTCAACCCGTTTCTTTTTGAGCTTAGAAGATAATTTATTACGGATTTTTGGCGGAGATAGAGTTGCAGGTTTAATGAATGCCTTTCGAGTGGAAGAGGATATGCCCATTGAATCGGGAATGCTCACCCGTAGCTTAGAAGGGGCACAGAAAAAAGTAGAAACCTTCTACTATGATGCACGGAAAAACGTCTTTGAGTACGATGAAGTTATGAATAACCAACGTCGTGCTATATATGCTGAACGTCGTCGAGTTTTAGAAGGAAGAGACTTAAAAGGTCAAGTATTGCAATACGCAACCCAAACGATGGATGAAATTGTCGATGCTTACGTCAATCCTGATTTACCCCCTGATGAGTGGAATTTAGAAGCGTTGGTAGAAAAAGCTAAAGAATTTATTTATCTTCTCCAAGACATCACCGTCAAAGACTTAGAGGATATGACTGTTGCAGAGATGAAAACATTTCTCCATGAAGAAGTCCACAAGGCTTATGATTTAAAAGAAAATCAAATTGAACAAATCCAAACAGGGTTAATGCGTCAAGCGGAAAGATTCTTTATTCTGCAACAAATAGATACCCTTTGGCGTGAACACTTGCAAAAAATGGACGGTTTACGAGAATCCGTTGGTTTAAGGGGTTATGGACAAAAAGATCCCTTAATTGAATATAAACAAGAAGGCTATGAAATGTTCTTAGAGATGATGATAGACATTCGCCGTAACGTGGTTTACTCCTTATTCCAATTCCAACCCCAAGTACAACCTCAAGCCGTCTAACAAAATAGGCTGTCAGATATTCAATAAAATACTTGCTATTGGGTAGGGTTTGGGAGTCACCTCTCTTCCCTGCCTTAAGAATCGTGCGTGACTGTTTCCAATCACACGGCTCAAGCCTTATTTCAAGTCTTCAACTCTATCTCTCACGGTTGGGATTCGGATGGGATGTTTCTTGCCGTTTGATTTGGGTATATAAACCCGTTTTGTCGCAACTGCTTTCTTTTGGCATCTCGCACATGGTGAGGGCTTTCTGCTAACATTTTAGGTAAATATCCGCAAAAAACTTAAACCATCATGAGTGAACCAGAAAACCTTTTACAAAAAGCATTTTATCTAGGAGTCGGTATTGCAGGATTTGCCGTAGAAAAAGCTAACGATGCCCTACAGGAATTAAAAGAACAAGCCGATAAATTAGTCATTAATGGTGAGTTTCCCCACAGACTACAACAAATAGCCGATGAAATGGTCAATAAGGGAAAAATGAATACCGAAGAAGCCCGTAAATTTGTCGATGAAATTCTCCAACAACAAAATAATCAAAAAGCCAACAAAGAAGAAAATAGCAATTCTTCAGAGCCTCGCATCATTGAAATTATCACAGACGAAGAAGAAGACAAGGCATAAAGACTCAATTATGATATAATTTGAGAGATTTTAAACCCAATAGATTGACCAATGGCAGAGACGCGCGCAAAAATAGCAGTGGATGCAATGGGCGGAGATAATGCCCCTCAAGAAATCGTAGCTGGTGCAATTAGAGCCTCAGCAGAACTAGATGTCGATATACTCTTAGTCGGCGATCCTGAAGCTATTCAGGCACAATTAGATCATCATGGTTGTACCTCTACCAATATTGAAATAGTCCCCGCCGATGGAGTTGTCTCAATGGAAGAAGAGGCACTTGTAGGGGTTCGTCGTAAGCCGAATGCTTCTATTAACGTGGCAATGGGGTTAGTAAGGGAAAATAGAGCCCAAGCAGTTGTTTCCGCAGGACATTCAGGAGCGGCAATGGCCGCCGCTTTACTGGGACTCGGCAGACTCAAAGGAATCGATCGCCCCGCTATTGGTGCTGTTTTTCCCACTATGTATGCCAATAAATCGGTAATTGTCCTCGACGTGGGAGCAAATGTGGACTCTAAACCTAAATACTTAGAACAGTTTGCCCTCATGGGAACAGTTTATAGTAAATACGTACTAGGAGTTGAAGATCCAAAAGTAGGCTTGATCAATATCGGTGAGGAATCAAGCAAAGGAAATGAATTAGCCAAAGAAACTTATAAATTGCTCTCACAGAATCCGAAAATCCCCTTTATCGGTAATGCGGAAGGCAGAGACGTTCTTTCAGGAGACTTTGATGTTATCGTTTGTGATGGCTTTGTCGGTAATGTCTTATTAAAATTTGCCGAGGCAGTAGGGGAGATTATGTTACAAATAATCAAAGAGGAATTACCCTATGGAGTCAGAGGTAAAATCGGTACAGGTATTTTAAAGCCAAATTTGCGTCGCATCAAGCAAAGAATTGATCACGCAGAGCATGGAGGTGCTTTATTGTTCGGGGTAAATGGGGTTTGTATTATAAGTCACGGTAGTTCCCAAGCACCTTCTATTTTTAGTGCTATTCGTATTGCTAAAGAAGCGGTGGATAATCAAGTATTAGACCGTATTCGCAATTTTCAAGGAGAGAAATCCGTTAGTAATGAGCAGTTAGGGATTACTAATTAACCATTGTAATAGGTTTAGGTATCGGGTTTCGGGTGGCAAGTTTCTAGTGTAGATTAAATGACAAAGGAAAAGGGTAGGGAAAAAGGTGAATCGTTGATAATTAAAAACTTATTGTTCCCCAATGTCCTAAACCAATAGCTAATAGTTTGAATGTAATATCAGATTATAACCTTTATCAGTTTAATCTTCCTTATTTTCATTGTCAGGACTTAACTCTAATTCAGCACTCAACTCCAACTGAGATTCTAATTTTGCCTCTTGTTTAACTTTTTCTCTTGTTTCAAAAGTAAGAGGGATTTTTTCTAGTTCAGGTAGAGCAACTAATTTACGTTTTGTTCTTTCTTTTTGTCTTGATGTAAATGTTGGTAAAGGATGTTCTTTGTTTTCTTGTTCTAACCAATAATTCGCAACAGGTAACGTATGCTCTAAGTCTTCTAGGAGTCGAGGAATAATCATCACGGCATTTAAGTCGCCAATCCTTTCTGCTTCAGCCATTCCAGCTTCGATCGCAACTGCTACATTTGCCACTGAACCTCTAACTATTACTGTACACAACCCCGCCCCAATAGTTTCATAAGAAGCTAACTGTACATCCGCCGATTTTAACATTGCATCCGCCGCTCCCACCATGGCGGGAAATCCTTTGGTTTCCAATAAGCCAATAGAACGATTACTTAAACGGCTAAACCCTCTTTTTTGTTGTGCTACCTCTACCAAACGGCTACCAATGGGAAATACTGCCTCTAAATTAGGCATCGGGCGAGGAATAATCAATTTTGTGTGTAATTGACCTATTTGCTCCGCCATTTTCGCCCCTTCTTCCACCGCCAAACGCACATCTGCAATTCTCCCCCTGACAATAGCAGTACAATGTCCCGCACCAATTTTCTCATAACCTACTAACATCACCTCAGCAGATTTCAACATCATGTCAGCCGTTCCCACGATGGCAGGAAAGCTGTAAGTAGAAACCAAACCAAGGGCGCTATCGGGACTAATGTGCCTATGTCTCATGAAAATGATACGATTGTTTTAAGTAAGTAGTGTGATTGTTTAAGATTTTCTTAACTGTATCTACTCTATAATCATACATCTATTGTTGAGAAATAGCAATTGAGGATTAGAGTTGACCATTAGCCATTCTCACTCAAATAATGATACAATTTAGCACATAGCTAGGGGTGTCTAATTTGTTAGGCTGAGAAAAACCCTTAGAACCTGAGACTGGGTAATACCAGCGTAGGAAAGCTGTTTATAGAGGAAAAAATATGCGTACAGAATGGATAGCGAAACGTCGTGGACAAGCTAACGTGTCTCAAATGCACTATGCTCGTCAAGGTGTTATTACCGAAGAAATGCACTATGTAGCGACAAGAGAAAACTTACCTGCTGATTTGATTCGAGATGAAGTGGCAAGGGGCAGAATGATTATTCCTGCTAATATTAATCACCCCAATCTTGAGCCTATGTGCATCGGTATTGCCTCTCAATGTAAAGTGAATGCGAATATTGGGGCTTCTCCTAATTCATCCAATATTGATGAAGAGGTAGCTAAATTAAACTTAGCGGTAAAATATGGTGCAGATACCGTTATGGATTTATCCACCGGTGGCGGTAATTTAGATGAAATTCGCACAGCAATTATTAATGCTTCTCCTGTCCCCATTGGTACAGTTCCCATTTACCAAGCCCTAGAAAGTGTACACGGAAAAATCGAAAATCTTACCGCCGATGACTTTTTACACATCATCGAAAAACACGCTCAACAAGGTGTTGATTATATGACTATTCATGCAGGTATTTTAATTGAATACTTGCCTTTAGTACGTAATCGTATCACTGGTATTGTATCCCGTGGTGGTGGTATTATTGCCCGTTGGATGTTGCATCATCATAAACAAAATCCCCTTTACACTCATTTTGATGATATTATCGAAATCTTTAAGAAATATGATGTTTCTTTCAGTTTGGGTGATTCTTTGCGCCCCGGTTGTACCCATGATGCTTCTGATGAGGCTCAATTATCTGAGTTAAAAACTTTAGGACAATTAACCCGCCGTGCGTGGGAACATGATGTACAAGTAATGGTAGAAGGCCCTGGCCATGTACCGATGGATCAAATTGAGTTCAATGTGAAAAAACAAATGGAAGAATGCTCAGAAGCTCCTTTCTATGTTTTAGGTCCTTTGGTGACAGATATTGCCCCCGGTTATGATCATATCACAAGTGCGATCGGAGCGGCTATGGCTGGTTGGTATGGTACTGCGATGCTATGCTATGTTACTCCGAAAGAACATTTGGGCTTACCTAACGCCGAAGATGTGCGTAATGGCTTAATTGCTTATAAAATTGCGGCTCATGCGGCAGATATTGCCCGTCATCGCCCCGGTGCAAGAGATAGAGATGATGAACTTTCTAAAGCTCGTTATAACTTTGACTGGAATCGTCAGTTTGAGCTATCTTTAGATCCAGACAGAGCAAGAGAATACCATGATGAGACATTACCTGCAGATATTTATAAAGAAGCAGAATTTTGTTCTATGTGTGGTCCTAAATTCTGTCCTATGCAAACTAAAGTAGATGCGGATGCTTTAACAGAGTTGGAAAAATTCTTAGCAAAAGAAGCTAGTAGTAAGCAACCTGTGGCATAGTTTTTTCTTTGAGTCTTAATGGTGGGCATTGCCCACCCTACTCTACAATCTAATAAACTCAAAGATTTTGTCGGATGCCAACTAATTCTAGTTGAATAGATTTTTCTCCTTGCCACTCATTTTCTTTTAGTTTATAGGCAATATCTACTATTTTAGGTAGAGGTGAATATACCGCCCAACGCCATGCGATCGCTTTTAGTTCCCTTGTACCATCAGAAATAAATAGTTGCAAATGCTCTCCTGTTTTAGTAATTCTTTCAGACTTGATTTCTACGTGGGGAGTCCAAAAAATGGGGGCTTTATTTTCAATACCCCAAGGGTATAAATCCTCAATTTCTTGTAATAGTTTGAAGGTTATTTGTTCAAAGGTTATTTGAGCATCTATTTTGATTAAAGGTTTTAAATATTCAGGTAGTAAACATTGATAGGAAAATTCTTTTAAACGTTGATGAATTAAATCTAAATTTTTCGCTTCAAAACTAAAACCTCCTGCGGCTTTATGACCTCCATATTTCTTTAATAAATCATCACAATATTGTAAAGCAGAAAATATATTATATTCTTCAATTCCTCTCGCTGAACCTCTTATTATGCTTGGGTCTTCATCTTCATAAGTACCGATAAAAACTGGCACTCCATAACGTTCTACTAAACGAGAGGCAACGATGCCTATTACACCATGATGCCAATGATTATTAATAATTAATAATACTCTATCTTCTTGCCATTTAATTGGTTTTGTTTCAATAATTTCTATGGCTTCTTTTTCTATTTGTTTGCATAATTCTTGACGAGTATGATTAGTTTGCTCACATTGCAATGCTTTCGTAATGGCGATTTGTTCGTCATCAGTGGTGAATAATTCAATTACAATTTGTGGGTCATCTAATCTACCAATAGCATTGACTCTTGGCCCTAATTTAAAACCTATATCATCAGAATGCAACTGTTTTTTTTCTTCTGTTAATCCTGCACATTTACTTAGGGCTTGAATTCCCAGAATATCTGATTTAGGAAGTAGTTTTAAACCTCTTTTTAACCAACGGCGATTCACTCCAGTTAAAGGGGCAAGATCTGCGATCGTACCTATGGTGTATAATTCTAAAAGAGATTTGGTCAAACCGTCTAATTTTCCTAAAGATTGAGCCAAACAAACTCCTAAGACATAAGCGACTCCTACTCCTGCTAATCCATAATAGGGAGAAGTTTCTGGGAGAAGTTTGGGATTGAGAATAGCATCGGCAGGGGGTAATTTTTCTGGGAGGTCATGATGGTCGGTTATAATAACCTTTAAACCTAATTCTTTTGCCCTTTTGATGGGATTATAAGCAGAAATACCATTATCTACTGTCAGAATTAAACTTACTCCTTCTTGCTTAAACTCTTCGACAATACGTTCATTAATACCATAACCGTCTTTCATACGACTAGGAATAGCATAATCTACTTTTGCCTCAAGGTGTTTTAAGGCTCTAATTAGTAAAGCTGTACTTGTCATCCCGTCTGCATCATAGTCTCCACAGATGGCTATTTTTGCTCCAGATGCGATCGCATCTTTTAATAATTGAATACTATAGGGTAAATCAGGAAATTCTGCGAGGGGAGAAGGTAAGTTAACGGTTTCGGGGGTGATATAGGCTTGGGCGGAATCTATATCGTCAATGCCACGATTAGCGATAACCTGAGCCATAATGAGGGAAACCCCAAAGTGCTTAACAATATCTGTGACGATGTGAGGTTGAGAAGGATAAAATTTCCAACGTTGACGGGGTAGATTATGTGTCATTCCTGAATAAATTAATGATTTACGGTACTTGATTATTGTTATTCTTTCACCTTGCCGAAACGTCTGTCTCTTTGTTGATAATTGAGTAAAGCCAGATGGAATTCTTCCCGACTAAAATCAGGCCACAAAGTATTAGTTACATAAATTTCGCTGTATGCCATTTGCCATAACAAAAAGTTACTTAAGCGCATTTCACCACTGGTGCGAATTAATAAATCTGGGGATTCTAAGCCGTTAGTGTAAAGGTGACTTTCAAATAATTCCTCGTCTATATCTTCTAAATTTATTTTACCCTCTTGAACAGAAGATGCGATCGTACGACAGGCTTGGAGAATTTCCTGACGACTACCATAATTAGTGGCAATATTAAACTTAATACCCTTATTATATTTAGTTTCTTCCATTGAATGATAGATTTCTGCCTGTAAAGACTCTGGTAAAGCCTTTAAATCGCCGATAAAACGGATTTTGACATTTTTTTCCATCATTTGTGCTAATTCCTTTCTCAAAACCCTTTCAAAGAGAGTTAAGAGAAATTCTACCTCAGTTATAGGCCTTCCCCAGTTTTCCGTAGAAAAAGCATAGGCAGTTAAAACTTTAATACCCCAATCATCACAGCAACGTAATAAACTTTTCAGAGTGTCAACACCTTTTTGATGTCCTACAATACGAGGAAAGCCCCGACGTTTTGCCCAACGCCCATTACCATCCATTATCACTGCTACATGATGAGGAATTATTTTTGCATTCAAATCCGAAGGCAATTCAATTAGATTCTGTTTTAAATTCATGTTCAATTAGCTGTAGGAAATCAAAACACCCTAACCTTTAAAGTTTACTAGAATTTTGACTAAATCACGATTAGTTGATCATGAATGATGAATAGTTGATAATTAACAATATTACTCCCAACTCCGAACCGTAAACCCTAACCTCTCATTTTGCTTTTCAAATTTGCGATCGCATCTTTTATTTGTTCAAAACCCGTACCACCATAGCTATTACGGGCGGAAACTACCTGTTTCGGTTTGATTGCTTCATAAATATCCACCTCAAAAGCAGGGTGTAATTGCTTCCATTCTTCGAGGGTTAAATCCTTGAGTAACTTATTTGCCGCTAAACTGGTTTTCACGACTTTACCCACTAGATTATAAGCCTCACGGAAAGGCACACCTTTACTAGCTAAATAATCAGCAACATCGGTGGCATTGGAAAAATCCTCGTCAACGGCTTCGGCGAGGCGTTGGGTACGAAATTCTAACCCTTCTGACATTAAGATAGTCATAGCGGTTAAACTACCCTTAACGGTTTTCACCGTGTCGAAAATGCCCTCTTTATCCTCCTGCAAGTCTTTGTTATAGGCAAGAGGTAAACCTTTCATAATGGTTAAAAGTGCCTGTAAATGCCCGAAAACTCGCCCTGTTTTTCCTCTCACCAATTCGGGAATGTCGGGGTTTTTCTTCTGAGGCATGATACTTGAGCCAGTAGAGCAGTTGTCTTTAAGAGTAATAAAACTAAATTCTTGGGATGCCCACAAAATCAATTCTTCACTGATACGGCTAAGATGTACCATAATCAAACTGGAAGCACAAAGAAATTCAATGGCAAAGTCTCGATCGCTCACTCCATCTAAGCTATTCTCATAAATAGAGGCAAAATCTAACTCTTGGGCGCTAAAATGACGATCTATGGGGAAAGTTGTACCTGCCAATGCACCACAACCGAGGGGAGAAACATTGGTGCGATCGTAAATTTGTGCTAATCTTTCCCAATCCCGTTGCGCCATTTGACAATAAGCCATTAAATGGTGTGCTAAACTGATGGGTTGCGCCCGTTGTAAGTGAGTATAACCCGGGATGAGGGTTTCAATGTGGTTTTCTGCGTGGTTTAATAATGTCTTTTGCCAATCCCTTAATAAATCCTGAATTTGGCGAATTTGATCCCGCAAATAAAGTCTTATATCTGTACCCACTTGGTCATTGCGCGATCGCCCCGTGTGTAATTTTTTGCCGACATCGCCGACAATTTCTGTTAACCTTCTTTCAACGGCAAAATGGACATCTTCTTGCTCAATGCCGGGGTTAAAGTTACCATCTCTATATTCTTGACGAATTTGGCTTAATCCTTTTATCAGTGTTTCTGCTTCTTCTGGGGTGATAATTCCTGTTTTACCGAGCATTTTGGCGTGAGCCATAGAACCAGTGAGATCATACTCAATTAATTCAATATCAAAGCCAATACTAGCATTAAATTCCGCAATAATAGGATTTAAAGACGTTTCAAAGCGATCGCTCCAAGTTTGTTGTTTAGTCACAGTTCAAAATTAATAATCAACTAACGTAGTAAATATTATTGAATCAAATATTAAAAATGTCATCTAGTTAGTGTTGTAATTGACCAAAATCATCTCAGTTTTTCGGCAATAATATTCAGATAAGGGCAGATTGTAGGGGTTGAATATTCTTCAACCCTCATGACGGCAAGTTTGACAGTAAAGATTTTCTGAACATTTATTAATCAATCAAAGAGGTGAAAATAAACAAATTAATTATTTATGGCTTTAATTGTTCTAAAAACGAGTAAAAGAAGCAAAAATATAACCAAAAAACACACCAATCAACAAAGCCCAAATTTGTCCAGACTCAACAAAATTTTTCCAAGCATCAGACATTTGACCCAAAATATCAGGGTCTTCTATCATTTGAGCTAATAATCCATTATTAATCACTAAATCATAAATGGGTAACTCTGTCATCGAATTAATCTCCGTCAAGTATCAATATTTTTCACATTGAGTTAATCTTACTTAAATCTTGTACTCTCAGTTAAACTACTTTTTTATTAAGTTTTATTAAACCTTATTCTCAGAAAAATGTTAAAATAACTCTAAAAATTTAAGTAAAAACCCTTATTTTTATAATAAATCCATATGTTACTGAGCAAATTTGACACTATTGGGGAAAAAACTATCAATAAAATTGCGGAAATGGCTTTTAAAAGTCAAATCAAATCAGCTAAATACTTAAGTGTACAAGTAAAAACAAATCCACAACAATTAGCTAAGGGAATCTTAGAATCATTAGATATTGATGGAAATGGTTTAATGATGCGGGAAAATCTCCCTTTAGAAAAAATGAGAATCACTCTCAATGATATTGCGGTTAGTCCTTTTAAGGCTTTAATGGGAAATGTGGAATTAACCCAACCTAGTCGTGGAAAAGCCCGTATTATTCTTAACGAAACAGATATTGAAACAATCTTAAATGTTGATAATCTTAACAGTAAATTAAGACAATACTCTAGCGTATCAAAAGCATTTTTTAAAAGAGTAGATTTTCGGATTTTATCTGATGGTAGAATTGCGATAAAAGCTAAATTAAAAGAAAAAAATAGCAATAAATTAGAGAGTATCTGTTTAGTTATAAGACCTCGTATTTGTCAGCATAAAAAAGGTATCATCTTAGATGAATTTGCTTGTACTCAAGGAAAAAACTGGTCAGCAAAAGTAGTTAAGATTTTATTAGCAGAAGTGGGAAAAGTTTTAAATTTAGAAAATTTATTAATAGATGGAATTTATTTACAGGTAGATAAAATTAACATCTCAGAAGGCAAACTTAATTTATTTGCTAATGCTGGTATTACTCATCTACCTAAGTCAAAGAAGTAGTGTTTAATAATCAATAAAATTTTATTTATCCATATTTATCTTTTTTACACACTTTATTAACTCTTTAAAAATCAATTTATTATGACGTTTTTTATTTTTATGAATACCCGAGTAAAATGAAACTATTATCTATTGCTTAGTTTCTAAATTTTTTTATTATAATCTCTGTAAAGAAGCTGAAAATATGTTTTAATAAGATTGTAAATAATAGTTAAATATATAGTTAATTATTCATTGAATAAATGAATTTTATTGTTGAATCAAAAATTAAAGTAGCAGAAAATTTATATTTGTCCCCGATGGGTTGCGGTACTTGGGCTTGGGGAAATCGTTTTCTCTGGGGTTATGAGCCAGAAATGGACACTCAATTGCAGGAAACTTTTAATTTGTTGGTATCTCAAGGGGTTACTTGGTTTGATACGGGGGATTCCTATGGTACAGGTAAACTAAATGGGCGTAGTGAGACTTTATTAGGTAAGTTTAGCAAAGAATATCAAGGGGATCATCAATCTGAAATTGCGATCGCAACTAAGTTGGCTGTATATCCTTGGCGTTTGACACCCCAATCAATGATTAATGCTTGTGAAAAATCCGCTCAAAGGTTGGGTAGAAAGGTTGATTTAGTACAGTTGCATTGGTCTCCTGCAAAATATCTTCCTTGGCAAGAAAAGCCTTTATTAGAGGGTTTAGCAAGGTTATCGCAAGAGGGATTAGTAAAGGCAGTTGGGTTGTCTAATTATGGGTCAAAAAATCTGTTGAGTGCTTATGAATTTTTCCGAGAAAGAGGAGTAAAAATTAGTACCCTACAAGTGCAGTATTCCCTTCTTTCTACTTATCCTTTTGTCAAATTAGGCTTAAAAGAATTATGTCAGCAGTTGGATATTAAAATTATTGCCTATAGCCCCTTAACTTTAGGGCTTTTAACGGGAAAATACCGAGATTTGAACAATTTACCCTCTGGCGCTCGTCGTGGCTTATTTAAGCAGTTATTACCAGCCATTAAACCTCTTTTATTAACCCTAGATGCGATCGCATCTGATAATGGAAAAACCATGGCACAAACAGCAATTAACTGGTGTATTTGTAAAGGTACAATTCCTATACCGGGGGCAAAAAATCCCCGTCAGGCGAGGGAAAATTTAGGGGCATTGGGATGGCGTTTATCGAGAGGGGAAGTAGAAGAATTAGAGAGAGTGGCTTTAGGTTTAAATAAACAAATGATTCAAAATATTTTTCAAACCCGTTAACCTTGGAAACTATTTCTTAAAGTATTGCTCAATCCAATCAATAATACTCAAGCCCCCCCAAATGGTTGCAAAAATAATAGACGCAGAAACGACTCCAGCAATTAAACAAAGACTTAATCCAGCTAAAACAATAAAACCATCATCCTCCTGCATCCCAAAAGCTGTAACAAAAATACCCATCGCAGGAGCAGTATTAGTGCCAGGAATTGGTATCATCATGGAAATAGCCATAAGTGCGATCGCAATTCCAATCACAATTCTTCCTGAAAAGCTAGTACAAATATAAGTAAGCCGAGGTTTTGTTAAATTCTCAATTCTCTTTAGCCAAGGTAAACCCATTTGCACAAACTTACGAGCAGTGCTGGTTTTCATAGCCCCTTTAAGCATTTTATCTGGCAACCAAGGTGTTTTATGCCCAATTACTAACTGAATCGCCAGTAAAAAAATCAGAATCCCAAAGGGTATAGAATAGCCCGGTGCAGGTATGGGTAAAGCAGAAGGTAGCGATAAAATAACTAAGAGAAAACCAAATATTCTTTCTCCTGCAAGGCTTAATATCTCCTCTAGGGTAATTTTTTCTTCCCTTTCTTGTACAAAAAAATAGTCGTTTAGCTCTTGAGACAATTTGGACATAAATTTAATTATTAAGTAGTTATTGGGAGATTAGAGAAGCGGGGGGGTTAGGAGTTAGGAGTTAGAAGTTCGGGGTTATTAATTATCATCAACTATTTACCTTTGCCCCTTGCCCTTTGCCCTTTAATTAGCAGTTTCAATTGTTGTATTCCCATTTTCATCAACCCATGCTAAATAAGAAATACCTTCCTCAAGAGCATAGTTACGAATTTCATCAGGAGTACGCATTTTTAGGTCAATTTCCACTCTGACGATGTGGTTAGTATTTCTCAATTTTTGGGCATAAGCAAAAGCTGAATTTGATGCTTTTATGTTGGTAGGTATCACTAACCAATCACTGGGGGGAGTGCTTTGAGGTAAATTAGGGCTATTTAATAAGCAATTATGTAAGTCTTGAATGTTAAAGCAAAAACCAATCCCGGGAGCATTTTTTTTCTGGGGGTGATACACTTCCAAAAGTTGATCGTATCTTCCTCCTTGCCCTAATACATAGGGTTTATTGCCCATAACTTGGACTATCTCGAAAACAATACCCGTATAGTAGTCAAAAGTCTGAATTAAACTTAAATCTAAGGTTATAGGTAGAGGTTTTTCACAGCTATGGTTGATTAAATCCATCAATGAGTGTAAATGATTAACGGCTTTTTGGGCGGTTTCGTCTAAGTCAAAATCGGCAACTTTGGCTAACACTTCTTGGGGATTTCCTCTTAAATCGAATAATTGCAATGCCTTAGCCTTGAGATTATCTTCTAAATCTAGTTTTTGTAACTTAACTCGATCTAAAGATGCGATCGCATCTAAAATTTGTTCACGAAAAGCACAAGGAAAAGTATTAAGCAATGAGCGGGTTAAACCTGCATCTCCTAAAAGTAATTGTGCGCCTTCAATGCCTAAAGATTGTAAACAATTAATCAACAGTAAAATAATTTCCCCATCGGCCAAAACACCATCAGCGTATAATAATTCGACTCCTGCTTGATAAAATTCTAATTGTTTTCCATGATGGCCTGCAGGAGGATTCCGAAATACATTTGCTCGATAACAAAGTCTTTGAATAGTTTGATTGCTGAGACGATTAACCGCCGCCCTAGCAATAGAAGCAGTTAACTCAGGGCGTAAACCTAAACGCCCCTCACCGATGTTTTGCAGTTGAACTACAGTAGAAGGTTCGATCGCCCCTCCCGCCATCAGAGTATCCACCCATTCAATGGTAGAAGTGACGATTCTTTTGTATCCCCAACGCTGGAAAACCTCTTGTAAGCGATCATTAATCCAACTTTTTTGGGCTACTTCTAAAGGTAGTAAATCTCTTGCTCCGGCGGGTGCTTGATGAATCATACTGAAAATTTGTAAGTCTAAGGGATGGATGATAAATCATGGTTAATCCTACCACAAAGGAATGCCAAAAATTTTAGGTGGTTCTTTTTTACCTTTTTTATCTTTCTTATCCTTAGATTTTCCTTTATCTGAATCTTTACTTTCTGTTTTTTTACCATCAGTTTTACCTGCGGAGGATTTTTTCTCTTTCTGTTTTAATTCTTCCTGAGCCTTTTTCACGGTAGGATCATTGCTATCAAGACCTACAGCTTTATTAATATGAATACGTCCATAGGGTAAATTATTCTGTAACAAATAAACAGAACCTAACATAGCATGAGCCTCCGCACTATTTGCATCTATTTTTACCGCCTCTCTCAAGTCAAAAAGTGCCGCATCAGGGTTAAACTGCTCGATATGATTTTTTGCACTATTGATTAGTTTTTCTAAACGAGAAACAGGTACTTTTTCCTCTTTTTCTTCTACCTGTTGAGAAACGCCTGTATTACCAGATTGACCCGGTGCGGCAGTAATTATTGGCTCAGAAACAGCAATTTTAGGCTCAACATTAGACGAAGCACCACCCATTACTTTTCCTAACTCCCCTTGTTTTTGACGAACTAAAAAAATCATATTCAATTCGCTTAATAAACCTATTTTGAGAGCTAATTTACTTAAGTCCTGATATTGATCTTTAGCCAAGGTTTCAATTAAATCTTGATACATTTTGTCGAAATTAGCTTCTTCCCGCAGTAATTTTTTGGGAATTTCACCGCTAAGAGTCATTTCGTTAGCCATAGGTGCTAATCTCATGGAAATCTCAGAAAAGATAAGTTGACATTCTTTCCTTAACTTATCCTTATATAGATTTTCATAAGCTGGATTGACCAATTTAGATAAAATGGTACTGGCTTTTTCTCTATTTTCTTTCGTTTCAGCTTGATTGGTGTCTGGATGAAGTTGATAAGCTAATTTTAAATAACGCAGACGAATATCCTTGGGATTTGCAGAAATAGGTAAACCCAAAATGGCATAGTAGTCTTTAACCTCATACTTGAACAATCCACCTTTCAAATCAGAAATTAACATATCTTACACAACCTCTTTAAAATTTATTTAGATGATTTTTATAATTGCCAGAAATCAAACTTAGGTTTTTTCCTCAGATAGTATGCTATTTTACTAATAAATAAATTATCCAATCTTGTTACAGTTCAGATTTGACGATAAAAGGTGAGAATCCGATGACAATTTAAAAGTATATATGTCATTTATTTTTCACTCTTACAAATCAAATTCGGAATCAGTTTCTATTTCCTGCCTTTATATCTATAGTAAGCAAAGAAACAAGATAATTTCGCTTTAAAATAAGGGAGTTGGTATTAATATTACAAGAATCTCCAAAATCCAAAATTATTTAAAACAAATAATCATTATTGTAATCTTGGATTAATTGACATTGTAGAGTTGCTCGATATTTTCAAGGTTCATTCTTGATGATACCCCCAAACTAAGAGGCGATCGCATCTTATTAATAAAATGTTCTTCTCCAGCACAAGCAATCATCGCTCCATTATCGGTACAGTATTTCAGAGGAGGAAAGAAGACTTGAAGATTATGCTTTTGAGCTTCTGCTTGTAAGGTATTTCTTAAAGCAGTATTTGCCGCCACTCCGCCCCCTACTGCAATGGTATCCAAATTAAGGTCTAAACAAGCTCTAATTGCTCTTTTTGTTAATGCCCCAGCAACGGTATATTGAAAACTAGCACATAAATCCGCTACAGGTAAAGAATCGGAATTTTCTTTTTGTAAACCTTGAATAAGTCTTAACATGGCTGTTTTTAAACCGCTAAAACTACTGTCATAGGGGTGAAAACCTTGATTATTCGGTAGAGATACTTTTCCTTCTGGCAATTTAAAAGCATGGGGATTTCCTTCCTTTGCTAACTTGTCGATAATAGGACCTCCGGGATAGCTAAGGTTGAGTAGTCTCGCCACCTTATCAAAGGCCTCCCCTGCCGCATCGTCACGAGTTGAGCCAATGGTTTTGTAAACTCCGCTTTCGATGACGTGAATTAAGCTAGTATGCCCCCCTGAAACCAATAAACACAAAAATGGTGGTTTGAGACTCGGTTCACCCAGATAAGAAGCGTAAATATGACCTTCCAAATGATGAATCCCTAAAAATGGCTTATTATGAACCATTGCCAATGTTTTCGCCGCCGTAACTCCCACAATTAAAGAACCCACTAACCCCGGAGTTACTGTAGATGCGATCGCATCTATGTCAGACCATGATAAACCAGATTCAGTCATCGCTTGATCAATACAAGGGTTAATCATTTCCAAATGACGACGGGAAGCTAACTCAGGTACAACTCCGCCATACTGCTCATGTAGCTTGATTTGCGAAGCCACTACATTAGCGATAACATTACGATTTGTTACAATGGCGACGCTAGTTTCATCACAACTACTTTCAACTGCTAAAATTGTGGGCATTATTTTCTTGATTTGTTAAGAATAATAAATTTTCTAACTATTACTTTACTCCATTTACTAATCACAGTAAAATCGCATTTGAAGTCATTTTTTCGGCTTCATTTTTTGTAACAAAAACTTATTGTTTCGTAGCAAAAGGAAACAATTTTATGAGAAAAATATTCAGTTTAGTATTAGCATTTACGCTATCGATTACCCTCTGGTTCAATTTCGCACCTGCGGCACAAGCCGATTTATCTCACTTAACTCCTTGTAGTGAGTCTCCTGCTTATCAAGCGAAAGCAAAAAGTTTCCGTAATACCACCAGTGATCCTGAGTCTGGTCAAAAACGTGCTGAAAGTTATGCCGAAGCCCTTTGTGGTCCTGAAGGCTATCCCCATTTAGTCGTTGATGGCAGATTAGATCACGCTGGTGACTTTATCATCCCCGGATTATTATTCCTTTACGTTGCTGGTTGGATTGGTTGGGTAGGACGTTCTTACTTAATCGCCATCCGTGAGGAAAAAGACACCGAGATGAAAGAAATTATCATCGATGTACCTCTTGCCATTAATAAAATGTTATTCGGTTTTATGTGGCCTCTACAGGCTTTCGGTGAGTTTACTTCTGGTAAATTAACGGTTAAAGATTCCGAAATTCCTGTTTCCCCTCGTTAATTTCTCGGTCAAATTTTAGTTATTTTTTTAGGAGAAAATTAGATGAAAGGTCTAACTACTTTTTTATCCACTGCACCAGTTTTAATTACTGCTTTATTAGTTTTTACTGCTGGTTTATTAATCGAATTTAATCGTTTTTATCCCGATCTTTTATTCCATCCTATGGGATAAATATCTGTCTCATAGTTTAAACTCAAAGTCGCCTCTTAAGTAATAATTTTTGGGGCGATTTTTTTTCTGCTCTCTTATTTTTAAGTATGTAAATTATTGGTTAAGGTAAGCAATAGGCAACGGGAAATAGCAAATGAAATGAGTTAACATTCAAAAAATAACACCGTCAAACCTGTCTTTAACTAATATTTTTGCCAAACAACTGAGGTAAATCGAGGTTTTAAATCTCCACAACAAAAAAAATTAGCTGTCTCTGATTATTTTGTGAACCAGATCAAGTTAACATTAACTAGATAGAAAATGTTGTTTTATTATTTGTTCAATCTCCCAGTCAGATAGCTAACTTATGTTACCAAAAACCTCCCATGTAAATGAAATTTACCATCTAATTGCTTTTCTTGTTTCAATGAATGTGGTAATGTGGAGTACTCCTGTCGTTAAAAATATTGGTTTAAGAAGTGGTCATGTAGATAAACCAGATGCAAGAAAAATTCATAGTCAACCAATTGTTAGAATTGGCGGAATAGCTATTTTTGCAGGTACAACAGCAGGTTTACTAATTGTCTGGTGGTTAGGAGGTTTTGGAGTCTTATCCCCAGAGAAAGACGCAGAAATTTGGGGGGTTACTATTGGGGCAATTTTCTTTTTTTTCATTGGCTTGGCAGATGATTTATTTAATCTTTCTCCTCAATCCCGCTTATTAGTTCAATCTATTGTTGCCTCTTTTGCTTGGTATAAAGGGGTGAGAATTGATTTTTTTACAATTCCCTTTGGTGATTTAATCCAAATTGATATGTGGTGGCTGAGTTTACCCATTACCGTAATTTGGTTAGTGGGAATGGTAAATGCAGTTAACTGGATTGATGGTTTAGATGGTTTAGCCGCAGGAGTTTGTGGTATTGCGGCAGTGGTAATGTTAATTGTTAGTTTATTCATGAATCAACCGGCGGCGGCATTGTTAGCGGCAGGTTTAGCAGGAGGTGCTTTAGGTTTTTTGAGGTACAATTTTAACCCAGCCGAAATTTTTATGGGAGATGGTGGTGCTTATTTCATGGGTTTTATGTTGGCAGGAGTTGCGGTAATTGGCATTTCTAAGACTGCGGCAGTAACGGCAGTGCTTTTGCCCTATGTTATTTTAGCTGTGCCTATTTTAGATATGTCTTGGGTAATTTTATCCCGTGTTTTGCAGGGAAAATCTCCTTTTTTGCCCGATAAGCGTCATTTACATCATCGTTTATTACAAGCAGGAATTTCTCAAAGACTAACAGCTATTTATATTTATTCTTTAACATTATGGGCAGGTAGTCTTGCTCTGGCTTTTTCTGGTTTTCCTAGTGGTGGGGTTTATGCTTTGGGAGCAACTATGTTGCTTATTTACACTACTTGGCAGGTGTGGAGAAATTCTATTAGGAATTAGTGAAAGAGTTATACACTTCCTGAGTATAAATTGATTTAGGTTAGGGTAGGCAACCGACAAGAGTTTTCTTACAGGACAAAATCATACCCTTGGACAATATATATCACTTTCTATTTATTTTGAAGTGTATTATAGAGAAAAACTTAAGAGCAAGACCTACTAGCAAACAAAACAGAGGTAGGAGTAGCTAACGTAAAAAATAGTTTATCGGGATGACAGGATTTGAACCTGCGGCATCCTGCTCCCAAAGCAGGCGCGCTACCAAGCTGCGCTACATCCCGTGATGAACCTTTACCATAATAACTTAAAAATCTTGACTTCGGCAAGGATTTATTACTCTGGATAGTAAAACATTCCTCTAATGCCTTCAGGGTCAGGAATAAAGCCCAATCTTTGGTAAAATTCAACGACATGGGCATCAGCGAAAAGAGTCACATTGCTAATATCATCCTTGCGTAGTTTTTTGATCACATATTTCATAAAGGCTTTGCCCAATCCTTTGTTTTGAAAACGAGGATGAATAACAACATCCCAAATAGTCGCATTAAAAGCATGATCTGAAGTAGCACGAGCAAACCCAATCAAAGAAGTTTTCGCTCCCCTTACTTCCCATGCAGAAGCTACTAAATAACTATGATCTAGGGCTTTCTTTACTTTTCTTAATGGTCTTCTCGCCCAGCCTACAGAGTCGCACAATTCCTCCAGTTCATATAAATCAATGGATTGATTGGTGCTAAAAAAAATTTTGCTACGACCAAATATTTGTGGGTCAAGATTTAACCAGTCTCTCTCATCGGTTTTATCGGAGAGAATATTATCATTATCGGTTTTTGTGAACAGTTTTTGTAACCAAACCATGTTTGGAGAGAGCTAATGATTTATTTTTTATAGATACAATAAGTTTTTATCCTTGAATTAGATGATAATAGCATAATTTACTCTTTTTCGATAAGTTAGTTTGCTACGAAAGATTTAAGCGGAATTGATAAGTCTCAGAAAAGAATAATAAAGATTTATTTTTTATCGACGTTCCTAATTTTATATTACGAGGTGCTGGTGAATTAAGCTACGATTTTTATTTCAGATCGGGAATAGGGAGCAAGGGAACAGGAAATGATAGTCAATAGTGATAATATTTTAAGTAATTCAATAATGTTTTATACCAAAATTAAGCAACCTCTATTACAAAAATTCTGCTAGAAAGAAATTTTTACTAGGCTTATTTTCAGGAATAGGTTACTGAGAGTTGACCCAATCCCCGAAATTTTAATGTTTAATTCTTAACTTGTTTAAACGCTATATTCTGATTGGGGTGTAGATCTATATACATAAATTGACCATCGACTTTAATAGTCCAATAAGGATCATGTTGATTGTAAGAATGAACCCCTATATAACGCTGATCAATGGAATTATAGATCACTTTATATTCCCCTGAACAAGGAAGATAAATTTCTGCTTTACACTCTACTGTATAAGGGCTTTCATTACGGACAAAAATTATATCATCTTTGTGATCTTCTGGATTATTAGACTCAAAGCCCACATCTCCTCCCCAACGAATGAAGCTAAACCATTTACGCTCATTATTTGAACCATTACGCACCATTGATTTTATATCATGACGGGCTAAAGCAGGTTCGGTATTTAATAGCTTATTCAAATCATAGAAGTTATTGGCAATTTGTTGCTCATGGAGGGC
Organism: Cyanobacterium sp. Dongsha4; assembly: GCF_036345015.1. Taxonomy (NCBI): domain Bacteria; kingdom Bacillati; phylum Cyanobacteriota; class Cyanophyceae; order Chroococcales; family Geminocystaceae; genus Cyanobacterium; species Cyanobacterium sp. DS4. The sequence goes on from NZ_CP084098.1 coordinate 1,448,049, forward strand.
GGCATTTGCCCCAGTTTTACCCCAATTTAAGCCGTGAAACACATCAAACCAACCCTCTTCCCCAAATTCATCTCCTTGAAATATCATAGGCGCACCGGGGCGAAACCAACATAAGGCGGCTAATCCAATAAGGGGTATATGACTACCTAATTCGGTGATTAAACGGGTTTTACCGTTGGCGCATTCATCATGGGTATTCATGGCGTTAACCATTTTTTCCGCACTGTTATTATGAATGAGGATTTCGATATGTTCGATTTTTCTGTCAGCAACGGGGATTTGTAAGTATTTGCGGATGCGGTGCATTTCTCCCATATTTTGGGCATAGGTAAACCCTAACCCCCCTTCTGATACTGAACAGGCTAAACGGGGGAATACTCGTCTCGATTCTTCTGCTATAGTAATAAAATCAGGGGCAGTATGGTTTAAACGGGCGTGTAAGTCTCTTAAAAATAGCAATCCTGCAAAGTCAACGGCTTCCGATAGCCAATAGCCTCGCTCTTCAAAGAAGCGATCGCCTCCTATACTATTAAATAAGTCCCAATTTTCAAGGGGTATAGCCTCTTTATCATTTTTAGGCCAATCCCAAAAGCCTCGATCGTAATCATAGAATATTTGTGCCGAAACCGCATCAATTCTCGCCCCATCAATGCCTAATTCGTGGTGAAGATAAGTACAAATTCCTCCTAAATAATTCTTCACATATTCATCACCAATATTATAAATACGGCTTTGCCATTGATTATTCCAACCCTTCGCACCATGATGATGATAAAGATCAGTACCATCATAACTTGCTAAACCACAATCCCAATCCTGCACCCCAAAACCGAGAGGAATATCCACAATCACCCCGATACCATGTTGATGACAATGATTCACCAAATATTTAAAATCATCAATCGTGCCGTGTCGCTCATAAATAGCATAAGGGCAACCCACCAAATAACCCCAAGAAGAATGAATCGGTGTTTGAAAAGGAGGCATAATTTGCACATGGGTAAATCCCATATAACCCACATGATCAACTATTTTATGGGCAATGTCTCGATAATTTCCATCGTGAAAAGTTGATAGGTGCATTTCATAAATACTCATGGGTTCATGACCCTTATTAAGATGTTTATGAGTCCACTGGAAGTGGCTAGGATTGCCTACAATGCTGTTAAAATTGCGACTGCCACCAACACCCCAAGTAACCGCTAATTGAGAGGAAAATGGGTCAATTCTCGCCATTTTATAAGGCGTTTCGAGGTAATTGTTCGTATTTTCTATATAATATTTATATTCAGTCCAAGTTAAATTTTCGGGGATGGTAATTTCCCAGATTCCTTCGGGATTACGAGTCAGAGGTTCGGCTTTGCTATTCCATCCATTACCATCTCGGATAAGGGAAACATAAGTAGCATGGGGTGCATAAACACGGAAAATCGTTTCTTTTTCCTTAGCATGAGCGCCAAAATATTGATAGGGGTAATCACGTTTAATAACTTCGAGGGGGGGTTGTTGATTTTCTTTTTTCACGGGTATTTCTGGATTATATTAGAGGGATAACTCTTTAAAGATAACAAGATGGTGACTCATTTTTCTGTGGATACTTCTGTAAATATTCCTGCAACGGTGAATGATTTTGTCAAACACCTATCCGGAGGCGTTACTGTTAGGGATGTTTCTCTTTGCGGTGATATTGATGAAGTGAAGCAGTTTATTTTGAGTTACTTGCAGATGGTGAAGGGGATAAAAGATGCGGATGGAAATAAATTCCCCCTTAATCCTACCTTAATAAGGGGGGGAAGTGATAAGCAAGAAGGGTTTTTGAATAATTCAGTTGATGAGCTTGTTGAGTATATCAGCATCATTACTTTACCCTATTTAGAGAGGGAAAATCAGGTTAATTTAACCATAGTGGGTGATACTCTCTATAGCTATGATTCTCAGAGGATAGCGGTTTCTTTTGTCAATGTTGAGAGGTTAGTTAGCTATCTTCAGCAAGGTTTGCCGTTGTTGGCTATTGATGGGGTTCATGTTGGTACAAGTGTTCCTTATCCTGTAGAGGGTTTAATTAATCCGAAAATTCTCACGGATAAGCCTATTTATCAAGCGTCTGCTTATACGGCGATTAGACAAGCAGATTTAGGGGTAAAAGAAATTATTGGGCAATTATGGCGGGGAAATGAAGAAGTATCCCCCCTTAATCCCCCCTTAATAAGGGGGGAAGGTAAGAGGTATAATTCTCCCCTAATAAGTGGGGAAAGTAGAATGCCTGTTATGGGTACGGCTTTTTTATGGAATTTGATTGTTTGTAATGGTAATCGTCCTATTCCTACTCCTGAAGAAACTACTGTTGACTATCTACTACAAAGAAAAATTGATTGTTGGTTTCCTACTTATACTTATAGGGGCGATCGCATCTACGAAGATAATTTATTACCTAGTGAGGAAATTAGGAAGCAAATACAAGACGGGCATTATTTCAGTATCAAAGTGGCAGGGGCATTAAGAGCCTCATTATATCACTTAAACCCGAATAAACCCTTAATTATCGAACCCCATAGCTATTCTGGTTTCTCCCATGAATTTCTCAATCAATATGTGGGTAAATCTTTATTGCCTCAAGATTGGCTACCGTTGGCGAAAAAAGAAAACGCTTTAAGACCTTTAGTTTCAGTGCTAGATGTGCAAAAATTAGATCAGGATGGATATTGGACAACTACCCAAAAAGAAGCGGAAAACTTTTATGAGGGGTTTTTGCAAGAGTTAAAATCCCATTGGGATGAATTACCTTTTCTTGAAGGTATCCCCGAATCCATGAATGATGTTTATGGTTATGGAGGGGGGATTTTAACCAGATTAGCACAAGTGATGGAACAGACTTCCTATTATGCTAATACTGATTTTAATTCCATAAAGGCTTTTTATGACAAAAATATTTTAACGATAGAAATTAATCGTTTATTGGTGCAGTTATCGGAATTTGAGGATGTATCTTCTATCACGGAAGAAGTTTATCTTCAGCGATGTCAAATCGTGGGTAATGCTTTGATGGCAGGGATTAACAATATGTTGAATTATATGAACACAAATCTTACTTAGAGGTTACTGAAAAAGCATTATTGGTAAAGATAAAGGTAGAAATCAGGGGTCAGTAAAAGCAATTATAAATCAATGTATCTATATCTTACCTTTCGTTTTTAGGGAATATTTTTTAGGGAATATTCTTACTGATCAATGGAAGTTGATTAATAAAAGTTTACATCATTGCCCCTTGCCATGATAAAATTAGCCTTGATTTAGCTTGACGTTTGAACGTGGAGAAAAATCAATTTCCTTTCAAATATCCCTGAGCTTACTATGAATACCCTTGGAACATCACCTGAGCAAGAAAAGGAGCAACAACCGATAGACAATTCTATGGGGGAATACTATCAACTCCGAAATAATCTGCTTATTGGTACTGTTGTAATCGCCATTGTCAGCTTTATTTTAGTTTGGGTGTTTTACAGCTTACAAACAAGCCTTAGTTATTTGTTAGGTGCTTGTGTGAGTTTAGTTTATCTCAATATGTTAGCAAGGGAAGTAGAAAGAGTCGGGGTATATAAAAAGAAAATTGGTTCAACTCGTCTGGCGATTTTTGTTGGTTTGATTGTGGTGGCTACCCAATGGCAACAATTAGAGGTATTACCCGTTTTTTTAGGTTTTTTAACTTATAAGGCGGCTATTTTATTGTATGTAATTCCTACTAGCTTATTGGGTAATCTGCAAAAAACCGAGCAAAACGGCTAAATCTATGGTACATTGTCATCGATTCTTCTAATCAGGACAAATCTTGTTCAATGGATTTCGCAAACACTTTAAATTTGTTTCATCAGTTTAATTTAGCGGCGATCGAAGTTGGAGAACATTTTTACTGGGAGATCGGTAAATACAAAGTTCACGGACAAGTATTTATGGTTTCTTGGTTCGTTATCGGTGTTCTACTCATCGCATCTATTGCCGCCACTCGCAACGTTCAAAGAATTCCCAGTGGTTTTCAAAACTTCATGGAATACGTCTTGGATTTCTTGCGTGGTTTAGCCAAAGACCAAATTGGCGAAAAAGAATACCGCCCTTGGGTACCTTTTATTGGTACATTATTCTTGTTTATTTTTGTTTCTAACTGGTCTGGTGCTTTAATTCCTTGGAAGTTAATTGAAATTCCCGAAGGTGAATTAAGTGCTCCTACGGTTGATATTAACACTACTGTAGCTTTCGCTTTATTAACTTCTCTTGCTTATTTTTATGCAGGGATTAGTAAAAAAGGCTTAGGTTACTTTGCTGATTATGCTCAACCTTCTCCTATTATGGTACCATTTAGGGCGATCGAAGACTTCACTCGTCCTTTATCCCTAAGTTTCCGTTTATTCGGTAACATCTTAGCGGATGAATTAGCAGTGGGAGTATTAGTCTTACTCGTACCTTTGATTATTCCCTTACCTTTGATGATCTTAGGTCTATTTACCAGTGCTATCCAAGCCCTCATTTTCGCAACCTTAGCCGCATCTTATATTGGTGAGGCCATGGAAGGTCATGGAGAAGAACACCACGAATAGGTTAAAATACCTAGATAGCTAATCGAGAGAAAATTGGTTCTTAGAAAAAAGTCAGAATTTAATCAAACTGACTATCATAAAAACCCAAAATATAGTTAAATACATTGTGGGATTAAATTAATCACCATTGTGTGGTTAACTAAACAGAAGGGAAAGACACTTAAGCTCTTCCCCGACGTAAAAACAAAATTGTATTATTGTAGTAAATTAATTAAAAAGGAAAAAAAGAATTATGAATCCAACAATTGCTGCTGCTTCCGTAATCGCTGCTGCTTTAGCTGTAGGTTTAGGTGCGATCGGACCTGGTATTGGTCAAGGTAACGCTGCTGGTCAAGCGGTAGAAGGTATTGCTCGTCAGCCTGAAGCTGAAGGAAAAATTCGTGCAACCTTACTTCTTAGTTTAGCGTTCATGGAAGCGTTAACCATTTACGGTTTAGTTGTAGCATTAGTATTATTGTTCGCTAACCCCTTCTCCTAATTAAATAACTTAGATCTAGGATAACTGATAGCAATAAATTCAGGTTTTAGGTTTTAGGTTCAATAGGATCATCGTGTAACGAAACCTAGTGCCTAAAGCCTAAGCACTGAACAAAATACACAATTGCAGTAATACTTCTAAGCATAGTTCTAGTTTAGAAAAACGGCACAAGTAAATTCTGACTTCGAGTCAAATTATGATGACACAATGGATTTTATTAGCGGCTGAAACCGCAGAATCAGGGGGCTTGTTTGATATTGACGCTACTTTGCCTTTAATGGCAATTCAATTTTTGATTTTAGCGGCAATTCTCAACGCTCTGTTTTACAAACCACTGGGTAAAGCCATCGATGAAAGAGCCGGTTATGTTCAAGGGCAGTTAGATCAAGCAAAAAAACAAAAGCAAGATGCGATCGCCCTAGCCGAACAGTATGAGCAAGAATTAAGAGAAGTACGTAAAGAATCTCAAACTATTATTGCTCAGGCACAGGCCGAAGCTCAAAAAATTGTTTCCGAACAAGTACAACAAACTCAACAAGAGGTAATTGCTGAGCGTCAGAAAGCCTCAGAACAAATCGAGGCTGAAAGAAAAGAAGCATTATCTGCCTTAGAACAACAAGTTAAGGCTTTGAGTGGTCAAATTGTTGAGAAAGTCATCGGTGCTGAGTTTGCCAAATAATTTTAGGTAAAATGCCTATTTTAGGTTAACAGACTTTCAGATCTGGTTTTCTCAGAAAACAATCTACCCCTAGTTTAAATAGAGATTAATTATGATTAATTTATTCTACTTAGCAGTTGAAGAAGCAGGTGGTGGATTTGGTATTAGTTCAGATATTCTTGGTTCTAACCTAATCAACTTGGTTATTGTGATTGGGTTACTGGTAGTATATGGCGGAAAATTTGTGGGTAATATTCTCACAGAAAGACGTAATCGTATTGCCGAGGAAATAAAAGAAGCTGAAGAACGTGCTAAAACTGCCGCTAAGGCATTGGCAGAAGCTAAGGAAAATTTAAGTCAAGCTCAAGCAAAGGCAAAACAAATTAAGGTCGATGCTGAAGCCACTGCTAAAACCACCAGAGAGCAAATTTTAGCTCAAGGTGAAAAAGAAATTGAAAGAATGAAAGCTACTGCTGTTCAGGAGTTAGATTCTGAAAGAGCAAGAGTGGTGGCTGAATTAAAACGTACTATTGCTGTTTTAGCTTTACAAAAAGCGGAACAAGAATTACAAGATCGCTTAAACGATGACATTCAGGGTAAGTTGATCAGTCGTGCTGTTGAGCAATTAGGAGGTTAAAAACAGATGCAAAGTGCTATTACAGCCGAAGTAGTTGAACCTTATGCAGAAGCCTTAATGTCTCTAACTAAGTCCCACGACATTACCGATGAGGTTGCTTTTAGTGTCCGTGAATTGAAGAACTTGTTTGAAGAGTCTGAAGATTTACGGAGTTTTTTCGCTAGTCCCTTAGTTAGTCCCGAAGATAAAAAAGAGGTTATTAAAACAATTGCAGAAGGACAAGTTCATCCTTTCTTGCTTAATTTTTTATTACTGTTAGTCGATCGCAAACGTATTGGTTTTGTGGAAGGCATTTTCGGTAAATATTTAGAAATTGTACGCCAATTAAATAACGTTGTTTTAGCAGAAGTTACCTCTGCGGTGCGTCTCTATGAAGGAGAAGCGGAAAAATTGGTAGAAAAAATTAAACAACTCACCGGTGCTAGTGGAGTGGAAATCGAAACAAAGATCGATCCCGACATTATCGGCGGTGTTATTATCAAGGTTGGTTCTCAAGTATATGATGCAAGTTTGAAAGGACAATTGCGTCGTATTAGTTTGAGTATGCTTGGTAAGGCATAAGATTAAACAAAGTTAATTTCTGCTTTGATAAGGGTAAGCAATCATTTATGCAAAGGGCAAAAAAATTGTCACATTGTAAATGCTAGTTGTTTTCCCTCCAAATCATTTCTTGATCAAAATTGATAAGCAAACTGTTATTTTAGTAACTAAAAATAAGGAAAAATGGTAGCAATCAGACCAGACGAAATTAGTAGCATTATTCGCCAACAGATTGAATCCTATGACCAACAGGTTCAAGTTTCCAACGTTGGTACTGTTTTACAAGTAGGTGACGGTACTGCCCGTATTTATGGTTTAGACCAAGCTATGGCGGGTGAATTATTAGAATTTGAAGATGGCACTGTCGGTATCGCTCTTAACCTCGAACAAGATAATGTTGGTGCGGTGTTAATGGGTGATGGTTTAGACATCCAAGAAGGTAGCAGTGTTAAAGCTACTGGTAAAATTGCTCAAATCCCCGTAGGGGATGCTTTAGTGGGTAGAGTTTTAGATGCTTTGGCTCGTCCCATTGATGGTAAAGGTGACATCGATACTTCCGAAACTCGTTTAATTGAATCTCCTGCTCCTGGTATTGTTGCTCGTAAGTCCGTTTGTGAACCTATGCAAACTGGTATTACTGCGATCGATGCTATGATTCCCGTAGGTAGAGGACAGCGTGAGTTAATTATCGGTGACAGACAAACTGGTAAAACTGCGATCGCTGTTGACACCATCATTAACCAACAATCCGAAGATGTAATTTGTGTTTACGTTGCTATTGGACAAAAGGCTTCCACCGTTGCTAACGTGGTTGATACCTTAAGAGAAAAAGGTGCGTTAGATTATACCATCGTTGTTGCCGCTAACGCTAACGATCCTGCTACCTTACAATATTTAGCACCCTACACAGGAGCTGCGATCGCTGAGTACTTTATGTACAAAGGAAAAGCAACCCTCGTAATTTACGATGACTTATCCAAACAAGCTCAGGCTTACCGTCAGATGTCCTTGTTATTACGTCGTCCTCCCGGACGTGAAGCGTATCCCGGTGACGTATTCTACTTGCACTCTCGCTTATTAGAAAGAGCGGCTAAACTTAATGATGAGTTAGGTGGTGGAAGTATGACTGCATTACCTATCATCGAAACCCAAGCAGGGGACGTATCCGCTTACATTCCTACCAACGTAATTTCTATTACTGACGGACAAATCTTCTTATCCTCCGACTTATTCAACGCAGGTTTCCGCCCTGCAATTAACGCTGGTATCTCCGTATCCCGTGTTGGTTCTGCGGCTCAAACCAAAGCAATGAAACAGGTTGCAGGTAAATTAAAATTAGAATTAGCACAGTTTGCTGAATTAGAGGCATTCTCTCAATTCGCTTCTGACTTAGACGCAGCCACCCAAGCACAACTCGCTCGTGGTCAACGTTTACGCCAGTTACTCAAACAGCCTCAAAACTCTCCTTTAGCGGTTTGGGAACAAGTAGCACAGGTTTACACTGGTATTAACGGTTTATTAGATGATATTGCCGTTGATAAAGTACAAGACTTTGTGACTAGCTTACGTAACTACATCAAGAACAGTAAGCCTAAATTCGTAGAAATCGTTTCTGCCGAGAAAAAATTAACCGATGAAGCAGAAGCCTTATTAAAAGAAGCAGTTGCTGAAGCTAAACAAGCATTTAACGCTTAATTAATTTCTTGTTTACAGGCAAAATGCCTGTGTTACGGGTTTTGATTGGTGGGCAATGCCCACCCTACTTGTACTCTGAACGGGTAAAAACTGAACTTTTGTAGGTTGGGTTAGCGGTAGCGTAACCCAACAACATGAAAAAGAGTTTATGTCGGGCTTAGAACCCCTACCCAATCTTAGGATAAATAAACAGTTTACAGTAAATTAACCCCGAACTCCTAACTCCGAACCCCGAACTCAAACAAATAGTTGTCAATTATCAACTGTTAACCTCAATATTAAGATTATGTCTAACTTAAAAGCAATTCGAGATCGGATTGATTCAGTAAAAAATACTAAGAAAATTACTGAAGCGATGCGATTGGTAGCGGCGGCAAAGGTAAGACGGGCGCAAGAACAAGTTACTGCTACTCGTCCTTTTGCTGATACCCTCGCTCAAGTTTTATACGGTTTACAAAATCGTCTCCGTTTTGAGGATGTGGACTTACCCTTACTCAAAGAAAGAGAAGTTAATACCGTTGCCCTCTTAGTCGTAACAGGCGATCGCGGCTTATGTGGTAGCTATAATGCTAGTGTAATTAAAAGAGCTGAACAAAGAGCGGCAGAACTAAAAAGTCAAGGTATCAACTATACTTATATTACTGTGGGTAGAAAAGCGGAACAGTATTTTAAACGCCGTGAAGAATCCATTAGTAGTACATTTTATGGTTTAGAGCAAATTCCTACTGCTCAAGACTCTCAGGCGATCGCAGATGAGTTAATTTCTTTATTTTTCTCCAATGTGGTAGATAGAGTTGAATTAATTTACACTCGCTTTGTGTCTTTAATTAGTTCTAAACCCGTCATTCAAACCCTTTTACCCTTGACTCCTCAAGGCTTAGAGGTGAAAGATGATGAAATATTCCGTTTAACTGTGCGTGGCGGTAATTTTCAGGTGGAAAGAGAATCTGTTACTACTCCTGTTGCAGATTTCCCCAGAGATATGATTTTTGAACAAGACCCCGTTCAAATTTTAGATTCTTTGTTACCCTTGTATATAAATAACCAGTTATTAAGAGCTTTACAAGAATCTGCCGCTAGTGAATTAGCCGCAAGAATGACAGCTATGAACAATGCTAGTGATAACGCTAGTGATTTAATGAAAACTCTAACATTATCTTATAACAAAGCTCGTCAGGCTTCTATTACTCAGCAAATTCTTGAGGTTGTGGCTGGTGCTAACTCTTTAGAATAATAATTATTCACTGAGGAATTAGGAATTAGGAATTAAAACAACTAATAAAAAAAGTTTCTCTTTAAACGATTTCGTTACCTCAATTCAAAGCAAAAAGAGTTGGGGATGAGTTTTTTTATTTTGAAATAGTCTTTTCACTACCGCAAATTTATAAAATCAAACTGATATTTCATCATACTTTACTTTTTATTTTTTGTTTTCAGCAAAGTATTTTCTTTGGCATTTTTAATTATGACTTATAAATGATGCAACCTGCTAAACATAATTTTCGGTTAGAAATCATCAGCAATCTTGAGGAAATAGAAGAAATAATAGCTTGGTTTGAAGAATGTCATCAAAGTCATATACCAGAAAAAATTTGGTTACAAGCTGAGACAGTTTTAATTGAAGGTTTTACAAATGTGGTACGTCATGCCCATGCAAATCAAGATACGGAAACCTTAATTAATTTAGAGCTAGAAATTGCCGGTGATTATTTACAAATCAAAATTTGGGATCAGGGAATATTTTTTGATTTGACTTCTGCCCTACATAATTTAGACCGGAAAATTCGCTCCAGTCAGATTGATTTATGGGAAAGAGAGTCTCAATGGGGCTTTATTTTTTTCCTAAAATTAAGAGATGAATTTGGTTGGAAGATTGATTATACTCAAGAATCAGATCAACGTAATTGTTTTAAGATTCAATCTCCTAAGTTTGATTAATTTCATACTATTCAAACTCACCTGAGTTCGGGATAAACAGGAAGATAAAATTAAACCGCCCCAGAATCTTTAGAAAAAATAACAATGATAGTCTTGAATATTAACTTTAAATCATACATTAGACTCCAGTTTTCTTGATAACGTAAATCAAGTTTAATCACGTCTTCAAAACTCTTAATTTTCGATCGCCCATTTACTTGCCATTCACCGCTTAACCCCGGACGCACATCCAATCTTTGCCAATTGGGAATTTCATACTTTTCTACTTCATCGGGAGTCGGAGGGCGAGTACCAACTAAACTCATTTCTCCTTTTACCACGTTCCAAAACTGAGGGAATTCATCTAAACTGGTTTTGCGTAAAAAGCGACCGACACGAGTAATACGAGGATCATTTTCATTTTTGAAGAATGCTCCTTGAGCCTCATTATCAATCTTGTCTTTTAGAGCTTCTGCATTAGTAACCATAGAGCGAAACTTCCAAATTTTAAATCTCTTACCCATCCAACCGCAACGGGTTTGACTAAATAAAATAGGACCTGGACTATCTAACTTAATTGCGATCGCAATAGGAATAAATAAAACCCCAACGAATGTTAAACCGATTAAACCACCAACAATATCCATTAAACGCTTAGTTTTCGATCGCACCGAAGGATGAGTTAAAGGAGGAGAATCTACTAATCGAGACTCAGAAATAGGTATGGTTGGCTCTGTATGACTAATAATTGGTAACACTTTTTCCATGCCAATCAGAGAAAACACTTCTGCTACTTGAGGATTAACACTCCATATTTGTAAAGTAATATTTTTTTCCTTGGCAGATTTCATCAAAGCAACTAAAGAACCAACTCCACTACTATCTATAATTTTAGTTTTGCCAAAATCTAAAATAATTTTTTTAACTCCTACTTTGTCCATCCATTGAGGATATTCTCTTTTAAATGCGATCGCTTCAACAACAGTTAGTTTATTGGGTATCTGTACTAATAAATTATTCTTAGAGACAACTATCGGCTCAAAATGACAGGAAGCCTTCAACTGGTTTTGAGCAGAAATATCATTGATAGATTCTTTTAAAGGATTAGAGATGAAACGAATCAAATCCCCTAAACTCCAAGCTACAGGAACATTAATTTTTTCCATAGCCATAGCTAACTCAATTTGACGCTCATCATGATATTCCCTAAATTTGTGAGAGCGAGGAACTAAAATATAAGGTTTATCATAGGCATCTAACAAAAAACATTCTTTGCCACAATCACTAATCACTAAACGAGCTTGACTAATTAATTCCTGAAACAGATCTTTTTTGAGCAAACGATAAACCTTTGCACCTTCTGGCAAAACTGTACAATTACCATATTGAACAACGATTTCCTCTTCAATCATTCCCGACTCCTGTAGAACCCTAATCCAGCACATAAGGCGATTGAAAGGCTGTTTTTCCGTACCAACAGTCACAAAAATCATCTATTTTTCACAGGAATAACTATAATGAACTGTATTAATTCCCTTTATTTTATAATAAGCTAATTCACCGAAAAAGTTTAGAAGTCTCAATTATTTCAGCAAATTTAACAATTTTTATCTTGTAAAATCAGAATTTTATTGTTATAATGATAAAAGTGTTAAATAAAAACCTGCGGGTGTAGTTTAGTGGTAAAACCTTAGCCTTCCAAGCTAATGATAGGGGTTCGATTCCCCTCACCCGCTTATTAGTTTCTAAAATTCTATAAGTATCCCATTAATTGGAATCTACAAGATTATTGTTTTTTCTAGCTTATCTTGTGAGAATTGACTATTTATGATGAAGAATTGATTTATTTTCTATACTTTTAGCAATTAGAGTTATGATCAATAAATAAGATTATTGCACAGGAGTGAATATTATAAATTTGCTTGAAAAGACAAATTATTTATTCCGAAGTGTCAACGGTAAAAATACCCTAATTTTCTGAATGAGATAATGACTAATAGGATTACACAAATTCGATGCGTTAACAAAAGATGTAAGAATCTAAATTCTCTTGAAGATACTTTTTGTCATAAGTGTGAAACCCCATTAGTTAAACGTTACTTAAAAATTGCGGGAAAGTTAAGCCGAGAATATAAAATAGGTGATTCGATCAGCGATCGCTTCTTAGTGTGTTATTCTGATATTGTCTTAGATACAAAACCCTATCTACTGCCTTATTCTCCTGAAAATCTCCCCCCAGAAGTTATACCTTATCTCAAATTATTTTCTCATCGTCTTCATTTGCCACAAATTTACGGCTTTATCAATCAAGAAAATCAGGGATGGTTATTAGAGTATAATAATATACCCTTAGATAGTCGGGGTAAATTGATTTATCCTCAATTATTTCCTTTGCTAGAAAAAAGTATTTGTCATGCCTCTCCTTTACGGCAAATTAACTGGTTATGGCAAATGATACAGTTATGGAAACCTTTAGCCAAACAAAAAGTTTTATCTAGTTTTTTTGATAGTAATAACCTGAGAGTTAATGGAGCAATTATTAAGGTTATTGATTTAAAATGTGATGAAGAATTAACACCTAATTTAAAAAACTTAGCAGACTTATGGCAGAGTTGGTTAAAAGATTTTGATCCTTTAATTAAAAACTTAATCGAAAAAATTATTTTATCTATTCAACAAAATCTAATTACAGATATTGATAAACTATTAGCAATATTAGATCAAATTATTTATCTATTAGGAAATAACTATTATCGTCGCAAATTTAGCTTAATTACTGCAACTGATGCAGGAAAAAAACGAGGTAATAATGAAGATTCTTGTTATCCCAATGTTGATGAGTTTAAAGAAACCTTAGGCGGAATCGATACTTTGATTATGGTTTGTGATGGCTTGGGAGGACAAAAATCAGGAGAAGTTGCATCAAATTTAGCTATCAATATTATCAAAGAAGAATTAAATAATAGCTATCAAAAAACTCTTAGAGAAACTTTAAATAATAAAAACTGGATTCCCTTAATTGATGCGGTTAAAATTCACAATGCAATTTCTAAAGCTAATGACAGAATTACTCATATTAATAATCAGGAAAAACGACAGGATCGTGACAGGATGGGGACAACTGTAGTCACATCAATGGCGATCGCACATGAAATATATTTTGCCAATGTAGGAGATTCTCGTATTTATTGGATTACAAAAGATGGTTGCCATCAAGTTACCGTAGATGACGACTTAGCCACCAAAGAAGTAAGAATGGGATGCGGTTTATATCGTCTAGTTTCTGCAAATCCTCGTACTGGTGCATTATTACAAGCATTGGGTATGGAATCATCAAAAAAACTCAAAGTACATATTAGACGATTTATCACTGATGAAGACAGTATTTTTTTACTATGTTCCGATGGTTTATCCGATTATGATCGAGTGGAGCAGTATTGGCAATCAGAAATTTTACCTATTCTCACGGAGGATGTTAGTCTTAAAACAGCTTGTGAAAAATTACTTCATATCGGTTTAAAGAAAAATGGCCATGATAATATTACCGTTGCCTTACTTCAGTGCCAAATAGAATCAAAACAACCAGACAAAAAAGAGGGAGAATTATCTTGGCAATATTTAGGGGAAATTATCCCTGATTTACCTCAGCCAAAAATAAGTAATTCCTTTGTAAAAAAAATTACAAATAAGCCTTTATTCTCTCCAAAAAACATCATTATCACTGCAATAATTATAGTTTGTTTTGGTGCTGTAACTTGGTTTATTTTTCAAAACAAATCTTCTCAAAATAAATCGATAAAAATACTACCTATCAGAACTTTTAGTTTAATATTATCAAATCGACATCAAATTAATCATGACATTAATATTATCTAAAATCTCTTTTTCGAGCTACTGAAAGTAAGGTTATAAAAGCGTCAATAATAGTCAATAATAATCAAACAATAAAATTATTGCCCTCTCCCAAATCAGCCTGACGACTACGGGCATCATAATATAAATCTGCCAAGGAAATCTCGAAAACCGCCTCTTTTAACTTGCGATTTAAACGCTTCCATAAAGTAACTGTTACCCAGTCTTCTGGTGAATCGGCTATGTTATCTACATTTGGTAAAGGCTCTATCTTATCACCCACTGCTGTCAAAATTTCCCCCAAAGAAATCTTTTCAGGAGAAATTGCTAGTTGATAACCCCCTTGTGAACCTCTAATGGATTTTATTAAACCAGCACGACGTATTTGAATTAATATTTTCTCTAAATAAGGTGCAGGTATATTTTGACGATTAGCAATTTTGCTAACAGATATTGGTTGATTGAGAGGACTCAGGCTTAAATCTAATAGTGCTTTCACTGCATAGTGTCCCTTTGTGGTTAATTTCATAAGTTAAGCTAAGGGTTACTGAAAAAGTGTTTAGGATAGGAAAAGAGAAAAGATAAGCATTTAACAGTTAGTAAAAAAAGAAAGTTTAAAAATTACAACTTTGTCTTTCTCTGGTGTGTTCAGGTTCTAACCATGAGTAAGCGAAGTGACTAACAGATTGTACTCCTTTTACTGAGTTTCTAATGCCTTCCATTTGAGATTCTAAAGAGGGGCGTTTGCCATCGTTTCTCCCCCAAAATCCTGCTAATACGGGTTTTACATTGCTATCTTGTGCTGAGGCTTGAGTTACCCTTTTTACTTGATCAACGATACATTTGGGACTACCACATAGAGCATAAGACATGGGATGCCATTCTATACGAGGAGAAAAACTATCCCAAGGTTGTAAACGAGAGTCAAAACCAATTTCTCCTACCACTTGATTACCGTCTGGAAAAAATACTGCTCCTGCGGGTATTCCTCTTTGTTGAACTTGGCTTGAGACAAAGTCGAGAAAATCAATGACTCCTTGGGCGGCATGGGCAACAGTAAAGTACCAAATTTCAATCTGTAAGTTACTTAAATTGTTGGGGGCGTTAGGATTTCTCCCTTGCCAAAGGGGAGTTTTTTCATCTGGGTATAGTCTTTTCATTTCTTCTATGTCATTACCATTGATTGAGCCTTTAGTAATGTATCTTTCTAATAACCATCTTCCTTGTTTATTTGTTGCCCTATTTAATAAGGTTTCTTTGGAGGCAGAGCTATAAATCCATAAATCTTTAACTTTGCCCACCACCGATTCATTGCCACTACCACGAGGATAACGAATATAGTCGAATAACACCCCATCAGGGCGACGTTGCAATATAGCTTGTAACATTTGGCTATAGTCTTGTCTTGCTTGACGATTATAGGGATCTACAAAAGCCTGTGATTGATCATGAACAAAGTCTATGCTATTTTCTCCTTTACCATTACGAGCTAATACAGAGGTGCGATCGCTTCTTTGAGCATAAACATAACCAAAATTGAGACTAAATAACCAAGCATAAATTTTTAAGCCTCTTTGTCTAGCTTTTTCTAAAGTTTCCGCATATAAATCTCTATTTTCGTACCCCGGAGCGTCTAAAACACTATCCCATGCTGTGAAATTTCCATTTTTAGGTAGTAATACTCTACCATCAAAAAATACTTCTAAATAAACGGTATTATAACCTAAATTAACAATTTGATCTAAAACGCGATCGATTGAACCAGCTTTTGCATCGCAGGGGTAAAGTCTTAACCAGATGGCTTGTTCTTTTAGCCAATGATTACGACGACAATTATTTAGTTGTTGGCTATGTTGTTGAATAATCTGTTGGTATTCTCTTTGGGCATTATTGTCTCCAGAAATTGCTTTTTCCCTTAAGTTATTTTTGATGTTGATGGAGTTTTGATCTAATTGACAATAAGTATTAGTAACTCCATAGCTAGGTAACTGAAATAAGGTTTGACTAATAAGGGAAATGAAACTGAGACTAATATTTAACCAAGAGAGTTTGCGCATTTGTTTCCGAAGGAATAGAAGGAATTAAAAATTAATAGATGTAATTATACTTTTATGAGTAAATGTTAATAACTAGGAACTAATTTAACAAAATATATTATTAATTGGATTATCTCAAAGGAGTTAAGTATTGAATATTATTTTAGACGGCTTGTCTTTCCCTGAAAATATATTTACTGTTAATGGAGTAGTTTCTAAATTTAGGAATGAATGATTATAGTTTTTCTTATCTCCTGTATTTACCAAATAAGCAGGAAAATTAGTTGTGCTAATACTTAGACGCAGAGCTGTATTTTTTTCTAATTTTATACAAGTTGGCTGTAATTTAAACTTAATCGGTTGCTCACAATTGTTTTGAATAATTCTAATATGCCCTTGGGTAAAATTATAAACTTTACCATCAGGAAATACCTGAGATAAAATTGCTGATAAGTCAAAACTGTCTTTATCACTTTGAGCAAAAATTTCTAATTCTATATCTCCAATAATTTCAAAATCTTCAGTTAAAAAGTTAGAGGTATAGGTAACAATATCACTGCGATTATCTAATTCAGATCTGTTAAAAACACCACTTGGTACAAAACTATGACCTCCTAAACTTGGAACATTTCGCCAAAAATCTTGCACAATTATATCTTGTTGAAAGTGATGAGTTTCTTGGTTATTTGCTAATAATAAACCATCATTATCTTTGATATTAGCTAATCCTGTACTTTTTAAATATAAATACTTATTTTTTCTACTGTTTAAATTATCTTTAGTTATCCATTTATTGCTACCCATTTGAAATAAAGTAATATTTTCTTTTGGTAAATAATTATTTTCAATACCTTTTAAATATTTGTCAAACCAAGCTATTTGCATTTGATCAATATTAGAATTAGCAGAGTTAGAAAATGAGCGAGAACCAAGGGTATTTCCCCAAGGAATATGACCCCAAACACCAACTATTAAGCACTGTTGAAATTTACTTTTAGTTTTCATTTCTTGATATAAATTCAGTGTACCTCGCAAATAAGCGTCAAACCAACCACCAATATGAAGCATGGGTAAATCTATATATTGAAAATAAGTTTTGGGGGAGAGTTTTTGCCAATATTCGTTATTTTCTGTATTACTTAACCATTGATAATAAAAATTACTGGGACAATATTTTCTTAAGGCTTCATCAACGGTAATAGGTATATCATAAATAGGTAGATTCCGACTGGCTAAATAAAGGGTTTTATAAGCATATAAATCTCTTTTTAAACGGGCAGTTTCTGCGGCTAATTGAATCGCCCATGCTAAGTTTAATTGATAACAAAAAGCTCCATTTTCATAAGCCCAATCGGTGTATAAATCATAGCCAATCATTGCTGGGCAAATGGTTTTTAAGGCAGGATGTTGACTAATTGCCGCATACAATTGTGTCATTCCCTGATAGGAAAAACCGTACATTCCCACATTGCCATTGCTACCCTCTAAGTTTGCTATCCAGTCAAGGGTATCGTAACCATCTTCAATTTCCGATTCAAATAACCTAAATTCTCCTTCAGAATCTCCTCTTCCTCTTATGTCTTGAATCACAACTATATAACCATGATTTGCATACCAACGAGGATGGGCATAAACTACAGTAGATGCGATCGCACGTCCGTAGGGTTGACGCATTAGTAAAACGGGCAATTTTTCTGAGGTATTGGGGCGATAAATGTCAGATACTAATTTAATGCCATTACGAGTGGAAAATGATTGAGTTGTTTTGATAATGGACATTGTTTTTTCTACCAAGCTAGTTTTTATTTCAAAGAGTAAGAATTTGGAAAATACTGAAATTTGAAAACTTTACCCTTCCTAAAATATTATGAATCAAATAGAATTGCGATATTATTCATGGGCAATATTTTTTTGCTAAGATCAAGGGTTAATAATCAATTTCAAAAAGAATAAATAATCATTGTTATGACCACTGTAGAATCAGTAACAAATTCAGATCATGGTATGGATGCTCCTAAACATGGTTTACCCGTGACTATCATTACAGGATTTTTAGGTAGCGGCAAAACAACTTTACTTAACCACATTTTACAGAATCAACAAGGTGTTAAAACCGCAGTTTTAGTTAATGAATTTGGTGAAATTGGTATTGATAATGATTTAATTATTGCCAGTGATGACTCTATGGTAGAGTTGAGCAATGGTTGTATTTGTTGTACTATTAACACCGATTTAATTGATGCAGTTTATCGGGTATTAGAAAGAGAAGAAAAAATAGATTATTTAGTCGTAGAAACTACTGGTGTAGCTGATCCTTTACCTGTAGCTTTAACTTTTTTGGGGACAGAATTAAGAGACATGACAAGGTTAGATTCTATTGTCACAGTGGTGGATAGTGAGAATTTTAGCCTTGATTTATTCAACAGTGAAGCGGCGTATAATCAAATTGCCTATGGTGATATTATTTTGCTCAACAAAACTGATTTAGTTGATTCTGCCGATGTTGATTTATTAGAAGTAAGACTTAGAGACATTAAAAAAGATGCGAGGATTTTACGTACAGCTAAATCTCAAGTGCCTTTACCTTTAATTCTTAGTGTGGGTTTATTTGAGTCTGATAAATACTATAATTCTGACAATAGCAGTCATGACCATGAACATGATCACCATCACCACGATCATGACCATCACCATCATGAGGAACATAATCACCATCACCACGATCACGATCATGACCATCATCATCATTCTGATCACTTAGAAAATGATGGTTTTGTTTCCGTATCTTTTGTTAGTGATAAGCCTTTTTATATCCGTAAATTACAAGATTTTCTTGATAATAAGTTACCTGCTAACGTTTTTCGAGCAAAAGGTGTATTATGGTTCAAAGAAAGTCCCGATCGCCACATTTTTCATTTAAGTGGTAAGCGTTTCACCATTGAAGATGATGTCTGGAAACCCAATCAAACCAAACAAAATAAATTAGTTTTTATTGGACAAGATATAGATTGCGATCGCATCTTAACTCAATTACAGCAATGTGTGGTTGATTAATTTGAACTTCAGTTGTTAATTATCAACTATTTACCTTTCTTTGCCCTTTGCCCCTTCCTTGTCTCTTGCCTTTTTTCCTTCACTCATCGATGAAAATTTATCCCGAACTCAAGTTATCTATATATGTCGAACTGAGTTAATATAACCTAATAAAAGAAAATATTTGTGTGAGGATGTTTTAAAATGGTTGTCTCTTTCTCTCGACCTCAAGGGGAGGTCAAAAACACTCATTTTCAGGCTTTACCAGCGAAATTATTTGGCACGGATGGTATTAGAGGCAAAGTAGGAGATTTATTAACAGCTAACTTAGCTTTAGAAGTAGGTTTGGCGGCGGGAAAGGTTTTTCAAGACTATCATTCTACTTCTGGGGTGGTCATTATTGGGCAAGATTCTCGTAATTCTAGTGATATGTTAAGTATGGCGATCGCATCTGGCTTAACTTCTATGGGTTTAGAGGTCTGGAATGTGGGTTTGTGTCCTACTCCCTGTGTGGCTTATTTAGCAAAAACAACGGAAGCCATTGGTGGTGTGATGATTTCTGCTAGTCATAATCCCCCTCAAGATAATGGAATTAAATTTTTTGGCGACAAAGGAACGAAGTTAGATACTATTTTAACAGGTGCGATCGAAAAGACCATTCGTCAACACGTTTCAGGAGACATTAACCTACAAGGAGGAAAATGTGGTCATATTCGCCAATATCATGATTTAACTCAAAATTACGCTTCTTTTCTGCAAGATTCTATTCCTAATCATCTCGATTTTTCAGGTATCAAAATTGTTTTAGATTTAGCATGGGGAGCATCGGTAGAGTTAGCCCCTTCAATGTTTAAGGCTTTGGGTGCAGAGGTTATCTGTTTAAATTCCCAAGCAGATGGCGATCGCATCAACGTTAACTGTGGTTCAACCCATTTAGAGCAGTTAAAACAAGCAGTAAAAGATCACCAAGCCGATATTGGTTATGCCTTTGACGGAGATGCAGATCGAGTTATGGCGGTAGATAATCAAGGGCGAGTAGTCTGTGGAGACTATATTCTTTACCTCTGGGGTAAATATTTACAGAATAAGGGTTTACTGCCCAACAACCTTTTAATTGGCACAGTTATGGCAAATTTGGGGTTTGAGATGGCATGGCAAAAATTAGGTGGAAAATTGACACGCACCGCCGTAGGAGATCAAAATGTACAAGCGGCCATGTGGGAAACAGGGGCAATGTTAGGAGGAGAACAATCTGGACATATTCTCTGTCACCATCATCATTTTTCAGGAGATGGTATTCAAACTGCCCTACAATTAACCGCCCTCGTACGTCAAGAAGGAAATTGTCTCAAATCTTTAGTTAATGATAGCTTTACTCCCTATCCTCAAGTTTTAAAGAATGTGCGGGTAGAAGACCGAGAAAAACGTCTTAATTGGCAAGATAATGATACAATTCAAAGTGCGATCGCATCTGCTGAATCAGCTATGGGTGATCAAGGGAGAGTCTTAGTAAGAGCCTCTGGCACAGAACCCTTAATTCGAGTCATGGTAGAAGCCCAAAATTGTGATTTAGTTAACTACTGGACAAATCACTTAGTTAAAGTAGTAGAAGATAATTTGGCTTAATCCATTAGACTTCTGGTAAAAATTGCGAATTTACCACCGTAAAACAGGCATCTTGCCTGTACTTCTGGAGATGTCTATTAATTAAGAAAGGGCAAGGGGTAAAGGTTAATAATTAATCGTGAATAGTTGATAATTACTCATTACATTAAAAAATATTTGCGAACAATATCTAATATCCTTTGACTAGCCTTACCATCTCCAAAAGGATTAATTGCCTCCGCCATTTGCCGATAATTATTGTCACTGTCCAATAATTCACTGCCAGAAAAAAGTATTTGCTCCGCCTTAGTTCCTATCAGTTTTGCCGTTCCAGCAATAACCGCCTCTGGTCTTTCCGTCGTTTCTCGTAAAACTAGAACAGGTTTTCCTAAACTGGGGGCTTCTTCCTGAATACCTCCCGAATCAGTTAATAGTAAAAAACAACGTTTTATTGCACCCACTAATTCTTTATAATCTAAAGGCTCTGTTAAAAACACCCTTTCATGATCACCTAATTGTTTTTGCAAAGGTTCTCTTACAATAGGGTTACGATGCAAAGGTAACAAAATTGCAGTATCAGGAAATTTAGTAAGGATTAACTTTAAACCTGAAATTATATCTTGCAAAGGTTCACCCCAATTTTCTCGGCGATGAACTGTAACTAATAAAACTCGGTATTTATTCCAATCTAAACCTTCAACATCGCAAGGAGGATTTTTTTGAGCAACAGACAATAAAGCATCAATAACAGTATTTCCCGTGTGGTGAATTTCCCCTGTTACCCCTGACTTATGTAAATTTTCCACTGCCAAAGTCGTTGGAGCAAAATGTAATTGTGCAATTTGAGATATTAAACGGCGATTTGCCTCTTCTGGAAAAGGATTATAAATGTTATCTGTACGTAAACCAGCCTCCACATGACCCACAGGTATTTGTTGATAAAATGCCGCCAAACTTGCCGCAAAAGCCGTTGTTGTATCCCCTTGAGTAATGACTAAATCAGGCTTAATGTCTTGATATATTTTTTCTAACCCTTGTAAACTGCGACAAGTAATATCTCCTAGAGTCTGTTTTGTTTGCATAATATCGAGATCAAAATCTGCATTCAAATCAAATAAGTCCATAACCTGTGCCACCATTTCTCGGTGTTGTCCAGTCAAAATCACCTTAGTATCAAAATCTTCTGTATTTTGAAAACACTTAATTACTGGTGCTAATTTGATGGCTTCGGGACGAGTGCCAAGAGTGATACAAATTGTTTTTTTGGAGAATGTCATGGATTAGTTATGAATTGATAATACTTAGTGAGAAATTACTCTGGTCTTTATTTTACTCAGATTTTGTAACCATTTTAGCTATACTTAACCTGAGTTCGGAGTTAAAAGTTAGAAGTTAAGATAAAAAAGAAATTTCCCGTAAGGATTGAATATATTTAACCCCTACCAACCCAATACCTGAAACCTGACACCTTATTTTCCTAACACCCTAATTATGGTTTAATTATGGTTGTAAATATGAACATCTCTTTGGGGAAAGGGAATATTAATGCCTTCTTCATCAAAACGTTTCTTAATGGTTTCCGTTAAATCACAGTAAGTATCCCAGTAATCAGAAGTTTTCACCCAAGGGCGTACCGCAAAATTAACACTGCTATCCGCTAATTCAAACAAATGAATAGTAAAAGCTGGATTAGCTAAAATGCGGGAATCATTACTTAAAATCTCTTTTACTAACTGTTTTGCTTTGTCTATATCGTCCCCATAACCAATGCCAACGACTAAATCAACTCGACGAATGGGTTTGAGAGAGTAGTTGATGATTTTCTCATTACGAATTTTATCATTGGGAATGATAATAGTTAAATTATCTAAAGTTTTGATAGTTGTATTAAACAAACCTACTTCTTCCACAATACCAAAACTTCCCCCTCCATCAATGAGATCACCTATTTTGAAAGGACGAAGTATAATCAGAGAAATTCCAGCCGCTAAACTAGAGAGTGAACCTTGTAACGCTAAACCAACGGTTAAACTAGCCGCACCAAAAATAGCAATAATCGATGTTACAGCTACTCCAGCTTGATTTAAAGCAATGATTATGACAAAAGAAATAAGGGCAATATAAAGAATTTTTCCGAGAAATTTAACTAAGGTTGACTCAACTTCTTTCTTGGTTAATGCTGTTTCGAGTAAATTTTTAATCCATTTTGCTACCTGTAAGCCGATAAGAAAGATAATTAAAGCTGTAAGGATTTTCAAGCCGACAGTAGTGCCTACTTCGACTAATTTGTTGATTATTTGTTCCGAAATCATGGGTTAATTTTCTAATTATGATGATTTTCTTGCTAAAAGGTTACTATTATATTCAGATATAATCAACCAAAATCATATAAACAGTAATAATAACAACAGTAAAACCATGATATAAATAAGGAAATAAACAGTAAATTATTAATAATTAGTCGGCAAAAATTATTAGTGAAAGTTAATAAAATATAAACCAATTATTTATGATTAATTGTGGCTTGTACCTAAATATAATTCTCCCACTTGAGGATTATTTAATAAATCACTTCCCTTACCTTCGATCGCATCTTTTCCACTTTCTAAAACATAACCACGATGTGCCATCATGAGAGCTTTTTTAGCATTTTGTTCTACTAAAATAATGGCTTTTCCTGCTTCATTAATAGCTTTAATTTGTTCAAAAACACTGCTTACTAAAATGGGTGACAAAGCGGCGGATGGTTCATCTAAAATTAGTAAATCAGGATCTAACATTAAAGCCCTTCCCATAGCTAACATTTGCCTTTCTCCTCCAGACAAAGTACCAGCTTTTTGCCTTGCTCTTTCTTTCAATTTGGGAAACATTGTATAGATTAAATCTTTTTGTCTCTTACTGCTTCCAGAAAGAATATAAGCCCCCATTTCTAAATTTTCTTCTATGGTTAAACTAGGAAAAACATTAACTATTTGAGGCACATAACACATCCCCAATTTAACGATTTCATTAGGTTTTAAACCTGTAATATTTTCTCCCTTAAAAATAATTTTTCCCTCATTAGGAGTTAACAAACCAAAAATGGTTTTAGCCAAAGTAGATTTTCCTGCACCATTAGGCCCAATTACCGTTACTAATTCATGGGATTCGATGCAAAAATTAATCCCTTGTAAAATGTTTAAATCTTTGATATATCCTGCGTAAACGTCCTGAACTTCTAGTAAATTTGTCATAATTAATCATGGGTAACAAGTAATAAGTTTTTTTGCCCCACTCCCTACTTCTTAACCCCTAAACTCCGAATTCCTAACTTCTAACTAAACAGGGGTTTTCTGTAATTCTGGACGCTCTTCTGCTAGAATAGCACCTTCCACAGGGCAAACTTGCAGACAGATACCACAGTCAATGCAGGTGTCAAAATCAATCCAGTACCAATCTGTACCCTTGATATTTTTACTAGGTCCTTCATGAATACAAGCAACAGGACAAGCGGAAACGCAATCTGCAATCCCTTCGCAAACGTCAGTTACAATAGTGTGTGGCAATGTTTTCTCTCCTGATTGACTATCTTTTTCTGTCGAAAATATTATACTTTAAGGTGAGTTTGTTCTGCAATTTATAATTGAGCTTAAAACATTGAGTTATTCTAGTTACAATTCTTCCCATAGTAATTCACAACAATTGAGTTTATTTGAGTCAACTTCAATTTATGAAGTGAAGAAAAAGCCCTTAAAAGCTGATTTTGTTATGAGCGAAAGTTTTTTAAATCAGTGGAAAAAGCGTATTTTAAATTATCAAGAAAGTCAAAGAAATAACAATATTAATCAAGTTAATTTAAGCGAAGAATTATCTTTAAATATAGATAATAAAAATAGTGATTTATCTATTATTGAATCCTTAGATCCTTTTAGCCTAAAAACCCATACTGATCAGTTTTATAATTTACCTGAATATGCTTTGAGTGAAAGTTGTCTTTATTTTATTTTAGATACCCATTGGAATTTGCTTTTATATGTAGGAGAAACGAAATTATCTCCTTATCACAGATGGATGAATCATGACTGTAAAAGTTACATCCAAAGCTACATAGAATTACATCGAAAATACAAGTTGCCTGTATTAATTAGAAGTGCTTTTTGTTGGGGTGTTCCTACTTCCAGAAAAGTAAGACAGTTTTTAGAAAAACAATTAATTCTAAAGTGGCGATCGCCCTTCAATAAAGAATCTTGGCAATATTGGGGACAACCTTTTAAATAATTATAAATAGAGAATTAAACAAGAAAAATAGTAGATAATTAATTTTTATAACCATAGAAATCAATACGATAATGAGCTACTTTTACCCCCGTTTTTGCTTCAATATTTTTAATTAAATCAGGGGGTAATTCTACTTGAATATCAACAATTTGGTCTGTATCAATAATGTTAAGATGACTATGCTCATCCCCTAAGTTGCTGTAAAGTCGGCTTCCATGTCTATCAACACATTCAATTATTCCATTTTGAGAAAGAATTTCTAAATTTTGGTAAACCGCAGTATAACCTATATGCTTACCCTGTTGACTTAACTTTTCGTAAATTTCCTTGGCACAGAGATGATTTTTCTCCTCCCACAACAATTCAAGAATAAAGCGTCTCTGACGGGAAATCCTTAAGCCTAATTCTTGACAACGATTTAAGGCATCTTTGAGGGAACGCATTTTTTTTGTTTCTACCCCGTGAGGTTTCATTGTTTATAACTGATGATTTTAAATGAATATTTATATTAATAATTACACTCAGTGATTATATCACTACCTGAGTTAGGAGAGTTCGCTCCGCTCGTACACTCCTTTCAGTCGTGAACGGGGTTCGGAGTTATAAAATAGGTTTCAGGTTTCGGGTGTTTTTTATTCTCAATTATCAACTATAAGCGATTCTCCTTTGTCGATTGCCCTATTAACTTTGCCCTTTTCTTAATAGGGATTTTTTCGGGTAAGATATTGATATTCTTATTAATATATTTGTTTATGAAATTAATTACTATACTAGGTTCTACAGGTTCAATTGGGACTCAAACATTGGATATAGTTAGAGACCATCCTGATAAATTTAAAGTAGTGGGATTAGCCGCAGGAAATAATATTAGTCTTTTAGCAGAACAAATTCGAGAATTTAAACCAGAAATTGTCGCCATTCGTGATAGTAATAAATTATCAGAATTAAAAGATGTTATAACTTCTGTTTCTCCTCAACCTATTCTTTTAGCAGGAGAAGAGGCGATTTGTGAGGTGGCTAGTTACGGTGAAGCTCAAAGTGTTGTAACGGGAATTGTCGGTTGTGCAGGGCTATTACCCACTATTGCGGCGATTAAAGCGAAAAAAGATATTGCCTTAGCCAACAAAGAAACCTTAATTGCTGGAGGTCCTGTTGTATTACCGTTAATTGAAAAATACGGGGTAAAATTGTTACCTGCTGACTCGGAACATTCGGCTATTTTTCAGTGTTTACAGGGTGTTCCTGAAAGAGGATTAAGACGTATTATTTTAACTGCATCTGGGGGATCATTCCGTGATTTACCTGTAGAAAAATTGGCTTCTGTGACGGTGCAAGATGCTTTAAA
The DNA here is from genome assembly GCF_036345015.1 of Cyanobacterium sp. Dongsha4. NCBI lineage: Bacteria > Bacillati > Cyanobacteriota > Cyanophyceae > Chroococcales > Geminocystaceae > Cyanobacterium > Cyanobacterium sp. DS4. The sequence goes on from NZ_CP084098.1 coordinate 1,474,691, forward strand.
ACATCCTAATTGGTCTATGGGTCAAAAAATTACGATTGACTCGGCTACTCTAATGAATAAAGGTTTAGAGGTTATTGAAGCACATTTTCTCTTTGGTTTAGACTATGAGAATATAGATATTGTTATTCATCCTCAAAGTATCATTCATTCTTTAATTGAATTAGAAGATACATCAGTATTAGCTCAATTAGGATGGGCGGATATGCGTTTACCTTTACTTTATGCTTTGTCGTATCCCGATCGCATCTCTACTAATTGGAAAGCCCTAGATTTAGTACAAGTAGGTAGTTTGACCTTCCGTGAACCTGATCATAATAAATATCCTTGTATGCAATTAGCCTATGAAGCAGGAAAAGCAGGAGGTTGTATGCCTGCGGTCTTAAATGCGGCAAATGAACAGGCTGTAGCGTTATTCTTACAGGAAAAAATTACTTTCTTGGATATTCCCCGTTTAATTGAATTAGTGTGCGATCGCTTCTCCAATGATAACAGACCTAATCCTAGTTTAGAGGATATTCTACACGCTGACAGTTGGGCAAGAGAGGCGGTTGTAGAACAGGTTTCTGTTTTAGCATAACCAATTAATTAGATTTCAATTAAAAATTACAAATAAATTCCTTCCTTTTCTCTCTCCTATTATCTCCCTGACATCCTACTCATTACCCATTATTGAATCATGAATTGGAATTTTTCACCACGCATTTTAATACAAGGAATTGACCAAGATTGCGCCCAAGAATATTTACAACAGTTTGATGGTCATAGAAAAGATATTGTAGCGGGTATTACTGATCAAAATTTAGATTTTACCTTTGATGAAATTCCTGTTTTTAGTTTAATTACAGATGCAATTTCTTCCGCAAAGGGAATGACCACAAGTTTAATTTTTAGTCACCCATATTTAGTATTAAATGCAGTTTATGAAGCCATTACTGCTCAAATAAAACAAATTGTTATTTATTCTGAATCAGTTCCACCTTTAGATTTGTTTAAAATTTATCAAAAAGCAAAACTAAAAGATGTCAAAATATTAGGAATTTCTCAGGGAGGAATCTTAATTCCAGAAGAGTATTATTGTGGCTTCAATTACGGTAATATTTTTCAGAAAGGAAATATCGCCATGATCAATTATGCTGATCAAATAATTGCTGTAACCATTGCACAATACTTACAAAAATTTGATTTAGGTTTTTCTAAAGTCATTAACGTAGGAAATAATCTCTTATCACAAATAGATTGGGATTTATGGTTACAAATGCTAGATGAAGATAAAAATACTGAGGTTATTTTAATAAATCTCGGAGAAATCTCTACCAAAGAAACAAAAAATTTAGCCACATCCATAGAAAAAATATCTAAGCCTGTTATCACCTATTTATTAGATAAAAATCATCTCAAATCAAAAATTAATAATAACAAAGCAAAAGTCATATCAGACCAAATTTTTAACAATCTATATACAGCTAATTCCTCGGAACTAATTCAAGAATATTTACAAAATAGTAAAGGAATTATAACCGAAGATTATCAAGCAATTAGTGAACTTTTAATTTCTCAATAAAAACCTGTTTGAAAAGTGATGATTTTGATTGTTAATCCCCCCTAATCTTTCAGGGCTGTTTCATTCTAAAATTTTCTGGTTAAGGCAGGGAATATCGGAGTTCGGAGTTCGGAGAGTTCGCTGCTCTCATGCACTCCCTTCGGTCGTGAACGGAGTTAAAAGTAATAATTATTGACAAAAAAGCTGAATAAATTGATTTTCAATGAGTTTTTCCTAAATTTAATAATTTTTTATTCCAAAATTGGCTCGATGATAACTCGAGGACGCTTTATTTTTCGATACTTTTTTCATCGAACTCAGGTAGGGAATAGGCACTCTTGCAATAGTTTTTAATGGTTTATGGTTATAAATTGATAATCTCAACATTTTTAACTACTTCTTAATCCTCAAAGCTCTAAAACCCTATATTCTTTTACTGGCAATAGTTTTAGCGTTTTTGTATTTCTACTTTGAAACAGCCCTGCCCTAATCTTTTCTTCATAAGGAGGTAAACATGATGGAAAATTTCCTTTATTAAGGGGGATTGAGGGGAATTGGAAAGATTTAATTTTTAAAAACTTAACCGATAATTTCTAAATAATCTTTTAAGCTCTTTTTCTGATTTGGTTGACGTAGTTTTTGAATAGCTTTTGCCTGAATTTGTCTAACCCTTTCCCTTGATAAATTCATAATTGAAGCAGTATCACTGAGGGAATAAATTTTGCCATTTTCAAACCCATAACGCAGTCTCAGAATTTTTTGTTCTCTTTCATTGAGTAAAGAAAGCATAGAACGTAAATCCTTTTGCATAGATACTCTCATTAAGTTTTCTTCAGGAGTTGCGGATTCTGTCTCAATTAATTCCACTAATTCAGTGTTATAGTCTTCTCCCACTTTCATTTCTAAGGATATAGAGCGAGGTATTTGATTTAAAAATTGACGTAAATCAAGGGAAGTCATATCCATTTCTTTGGCTATTTCATCCACCGTGGCGATTCTACCTAATTTTTGGGATAGTTGTCTCTGTACTTTCTTTAATTGATTTAATCTCTCAGTAATGTGAATAGGAAGACGAATAGTTCTAGCCTGAGTTGCGATCGCTCTTGTCATTCCCTGACGAATCCACCAATAAGCGTAAGTGCTGAAATGATAGCCTTTGGTATGATCAAATTTTTCGACCGCCTTTTCTAAACCGAGAGTCCCTTCTTGAATCAAGTCTAATAATTCTAACCCTCTATTTTGATATTTTTTCGCAATAGATACCACTAAACGCAAATTAGCATTAATCATTTTCTGTTTTGCTTTAATGCCATTAGCCAAAATAGTTTCTAACTCCGATACTTTAAATTGTGCTAAATTAGCCCATGTTTCCTTTCCTTCTGCAATAATCGATTCTACTGTTTTTGGAGTTAAATTGAGTTGTTGGGCGATTTTTCCCATTTTAACCGCCTCAGAGTGATTCGCTACCAAAGAATCAAATAGTGTCATGATTTCCAGATATTTGGCAAGAACTGGCAGTTCCCTATTTTTGTCTCTGATTGCCAATAAATTTTGAGAGGCTTTAATTTCTTTAGCTAAAGTAATTTCTTCTTCTTTGGTTAATAAAGGAATGCGCCCAATATCACGAAGATACAGGCGCATTAAATCACGAGAATTTATATAGGGACTATTTTGGGTTGACGGTGGAGAGTATGTCGCCCTCGAATTATGACCCGAAGATGAAGATGTCGGGGAGGTGGAAGGACGGTCTTTAAGAGGTTTAACATCAAAGTTGGTCATAATCTCTGTCCCTGTGTGATAACTACTATTTAATTTTGAGTTGTTTTAGGTACATTAAATACCCAAATCCTTACTCTCCCCCCAATATACAACAAAAAAAACTTTTTGATTCACTTTAGTCACAAAAATTAGAATTTATCTACCGAAATATTACATAAATGTAATGTATATATTTTCTGGTTTATTGCTTGTGAGTCATAGTTCATAATTTATAATTCATAATTTCTAAATATGCCCCTACAATGGATATAGAATGTCATTTTAATTATAGGTATCATAATTGTGGTAGTTACTCCAGACAAAACTATTGAATCAAATTCAGTCTCACCCGCTACAGATAGAGTAGCCGTTATTCTTATGGGATATGGAGAGGTGGAAAGTTATGATGATTTTGCCAACTATAATGAACAAGCCTTAAACCTACTTACCGCAAAGTTTGCTCCTGTGCCAACATGGTTATATCCCCCCCTTGCTAAGTTGTTGGCGATTTTTGATTTACATGAATGGAGTCATCAACACGGGAATTTTGTTTCTCCTCATAATGCTATTTTCGAGCGTCAAAGAGCAAAAATTGAGCATCAGTTGCAACATACTTGGGGAGAAAAAGTCAAAGTATTTAAGGCTTTCAACTTCTGTAAACCTCATCTACCCTATCAAGTTTTAGAACAGGTTAAAGCGGAAGGGTTCGAGAAAATTCTCATTTATCCCCTCTTAGTAGTAGATTCTATCTTCACCAGTGGAATTGCGATCGAGCAAATAAACGAGGCATTAGCACAAAAAGACAGAAAAGAAGACCATTGGGTTAAAGCCTTACGTTATATACCTTCTTTCTACAATAAATCAGATTATATCGATTTATTGGCCAAATTAGTAGAAGAAGAAATCGACGCAAAATTAGGCAATGCTTATTTACCTTCAGAAATTGGTATTGTTTTAATGAATCACGGCTGCCCTCATGAAGCAAAAGGATTTACTTCGGGTATTGATGAAAGTCAAGCATTATATGAATTGGTAAGAGAAAAACTTATTTATCGTTATCCCTTAATTTCAGTAGGTTGGCTCAACCATCAAACCCCTTTAATTAAATGGACTCAACCGAATGCAGAGTTAGCAGGAAGAAACTTGATTGAGTTAGGGGCAAAAGCTCTAATATTTATGCCCATTGGCTTTGCAACGGAAAACCATGAAACCTTGTTAGATGTGGAGCACATTATTCAAGCGTTATATGTTAAGTATCCTGACATCAATTATGTGCAGATGGAATGCGTTAACGATAATGAGGAATTTTGTGCAATGGCGGCACAATGGGTTAATCCCTTGATTGAATCCTTATTAACGGAAGAAGGAGCAGTAATTAATCCTAGTTTTGCCAAAACCCATTATCATGGTCATCATCACCACGATCATAATCATAATCATAATCATAATCATAATCACCATCATCATTAAAAATTGACGTTGTTGATTTTGGATACGATTTCTCATTTGGGTGGGGTTAGGGGGAATAGGAAATAGGCAATAGTGATAATATGGGGTAGGCAAGGGGCAAGAGGCAAACCCCTCTTGTCTTCCCTCTAAATAAGGGGGAGGGCAAAAGTGTTTAATTACCACTAACTCCGAACCCTGAAATCCGAACTCATCCACCAATTCCCTAAAATGTATATTTTACCCCTGTGGAAAAGAAAAACTGCACTTTTGGATTGTTTTCATAAATTAATTGATTACGATACCTTACAAATAAACGATTGGTAAAAGACCATTTTTCACTTAGTGGAATGGATAAGTTAGAGTCTGAGGTGATGGTATAGTTTTCTAGATCGTTTAAGGCTGGTATAATGGCTAGAATATGGTTTAATTCAGCGTTACCGAGTTTTAGACCTCGACTTTGAAGCAAAATACCTAAAGCGGGAGATAGTTGATTTCGTCTCTTTTCTCCATCAAAAAAGTCGTACTCATAAATACTTCCTAAGCCTATTTGTAAGTCAACAGAATTATTGGGAGTTTCTCCCCTCCAGAGGTTATAACCCCCTCCCAAAAGTAAGTTTCCTAAAATACTTAAGTCATCATCATCATTTTGAGATGCGAAAAAATCTTGATTAGCGGTTATTAAAGTATTAGTAAAAAAACTCCAATCTTTGTCGAAGTGATAGCGATAAACGGAGTTAATTAAACCAGTAGGACGAAATTTATTAAAAGTGCGATCGCTATCATAGCCGATAAAAGCTGTACCGTTCACAAAAATATCGCTAATTTCCCATTGTTTTTCATAGTTAACATCAAAGCCGAAGGTAGCAGTAGTTTTACGAAAAGAGTTGACATTTGCTAGTAATCCTATTTGAAATTTTGTAGGGGTTTGCTCGAAGGGAAATTCTGGTTGGGGTTGACTGATTTGAGTTTGAATTATTTGACTCTGTTGATATATATTGTTTGCTATTTCTATTTCCCCTAATTTTTCGTACTCAAGGGCAATATTTAGTAATAAAGATGCTTGTAGAGATTTATCTTTTATTTGTTTCGTTTTTTCTTTCGCTAAGTTCAAAGATGCGATCGCGTAGTGGCACTTTGTGTTCACACTTTCTCTATTATTGATTTCTCCGTAAGTTTGAGCAACTTGGGTTAAACTAACTATCTGTTGATAATTATCTGTTAATTGTAAAGATACTTGTTGTGCTTTTGCTAATATTTTTAAGGCTTTTTTCTGATTATTTTGTCTAGCATATTTAAGAGCAAGATTCGTAAGAATCATTACTTTTAATGGTGAATCATCCATAGACAAAATGCTCTTATAATTATTATCTATCGAACTGATTGTATTTAAGTCATCCGTTGCACTGATAGGTAGATTAATTCCATTAACAATTGTTAAAAGTGAACTAAGAAAAAGAGATAAATAAGCTAATGATTTTTTCACGGTATTTATATACTGAAATAATTGAAACTTCAGACATTAAAATATCATATACCGATTCTTTCTATTTGAATTGTGAGATTACTATGAATGTATGAGTCAGGATTGAGGATAAGAGCAAGAGTAAGTTTACTCCCATCCTGCTTTGGTTGAAATTAACTTTTGACTAGCTCTTTTTCTGAATTAGAGACGGAGTTACCATTATTAAAAGATTGAGAAACAAGGTTTTTCTCGCTAATTTCTCCTGTGATTAAACGAGCACCTCTACCACGAGTAAAGTAATTCCATCCCCATTGCAACATTACCAACAGTTTATTATCAAATTCAATCAGGTAATAAATATGAGCAAATACCCATACAAGCCATGCAGAAATACCAGATAATTTCACAAAACCTAAGTTAGCAACTGCATGATTATTACCAATGACGGCTAAACTACCTTTATCCATATAGCTAAAAGGTTCTATTTGCCTTCCTTTTTCTTTCGCCACAACTAACCTAGCTACATACCTACCTTCTTCCATTGCTACGGGAGCAATACCAGGTAAAGGTTTATTGTCTTGATGAGCAAAATGGGCTAAGTCTCCCACCACAAAAATATTGGGATGATTTTTGATACTGAGATCCGATTCTACTATTATTCTACCAGCTCGATCGGTTTCGGCTGAAGTGCGATCGGCAATTATTTCTGATAAACCAGATGCCTTAACCCCCGCCGCCCACAAAATAGTTCTAGCTTTGATGGTTTCTTCTTGTTCTCCATGACGAATATTGAGGGTGTTTTTATCAATATTTGTTACCATACGGTTAGTCAATACCTCAACTCCTAATTCTTCTAAAGAGGCTTGAGCTTTTGCAGATAAATCTTCGGGATAAGGGGGTAATACTCGATTCATACCTTCAATTAAGACAATTCTTGCTTTTGTCGTGTCAATTTCTTTGAAATCCTTTTTAATACTTTTATGAGCAATTTCTGCGATCGCACCTGCTAACTCAACTCCTGTAGGGCCTCCTCCAACAATGGCAAAAGTTAACCATTCTTGTTTTTCTTGAGGAGAAGATAATTTTTCAGCTTCTTCAAAAGCGAGGAAAATTTTGCGACGAATATCAAGGGCATTTTCAATACTCTTTAAACCAGGAGCATCTTGTTCCCAATGATCATTTCCGAAATAATGATGACTAACTCCAGTACCAATAACTAAATAATCATAATTTAACACCCCCTCCCTCATAATTACCTGTTTTTGTTCAGGATTAATGTCAACTACCTCATCTAAAACTACATGGGTATTTTTATTTCTCCCCACAATTAAACGCAAGGGAGAACAAATTTCTGCAGGAGATAAACTACCCGTTGCCACTTGATAAAGGAGAGGTTGAAAAAGGTGAAAATTGCGTTTGTCAATCAAAGTTACTTTTACAGGGGCATTACCTAATTCCTTGGCGGCATAAAGTCCAGCAAATCCACCGCCCACAATTACCACATGGGGCAAGGATGATCTTTTTTCTAAATTAGACATGGCTACTATGAATTTTTGTAAACGAATGTTAAATATTACTACGTTGATGAGATTTTTTCTAGCCTATCTAACTTTTTTCGATGATTCAGTGACTAAGCATACAAATAAATAAGGGTTTCTTAAAAAAACGCTGTCAGGAGAGTAGGTGTCAGGCTTTAATTACTAATTGTTAATTGCTAGGTTTTAGATTTTTTTTGATTTAAGAGGTAAGAATGCTTGATTTTGAGGAAAAAATTGCAAAATTAAGGAATCAAAGAAATTTTTATCCACCACTAATAGAAAATACAAAATGAAACTAACAGTATTGAAGCCACAAAGAGTTAACCCAATTAACCTTAAAATAGATTAGGTATTCACAAACTTTATTAAAAATTATGGCTTATTATTGGTTTAAAGCATTTCACATCATCGGCATAGTTGTATGGTTTGCAGGATTATTTTACTTAGTGCGCTTATTTGTTTACCACGCAGAAGCCCAAGAAAAACCTGAACCTGCTCAATCTATTCTCAAAAAACAATATGAGCTAATGGAAAAAAGGCTCTACAATATCATCACCACCCCCGGTATGGTTGTTACCGTGGCAATGGCTATTGGTTTAATTTCCACTGAACCAGAAATTCTCAAATCAGGATGGCTACATATAAAATTGCTTTTCGTTGCTTTATTGCTTATTTATCATTTCTGGTGCGGTAGGATTATGAAACAGTTAGAAAAAGGTGAAAATAACTGGAATGGACAGAAATTTAGAGCCTTAAATGAAGCCCCTACTTTATTATTAGTCGTAATTGTGTTGTTGGCTATCTTTAAAAATAATTTGCCTTTAGATATTACCACTTGGCTAATTGTTGGTTTAGTAGTTTTAATGGCAGCAAGTATTCAATACTATGCAAAAATTCGCCGTCAAAATGAAGAAAAATTAAATCAATCAGAAAATTTAGTTAATAGTTAATCAAATTAAAATTTTTATATTCTTAATATTTTTTTAGGTTAGAATACTAGCGATATTTACTGATTTTTTAATAAAAAATTATGTGGAAAACCCTTTTGTATTCCTCTTTATTAATCGCTAGTGCTAACTTAAGTTTATTGCCTTATTCCGCCAACGCCCAGACAGAAACCAATAATCCCCCTGCCTCAACTTATCAACCCGGTTTTTGGCAACCTGTCGCTAGAGTTAACACTGAAAAGCCCATTAGTTTAAAAATTATTAACGAGACAGGAATTGCTTTAGATTATTCTTTTACAGACGAAACTCTAACTCCCACTGTTTTAAGAGCTGATGACAATGTTACCGTAAAAAGTCTTAACCCAGAAGATTCAATATATTTAGTCATTTACCCCGACTTGAATACTCCTAACGCCTCTCGCATTAACCTTCAATATTTAGTGGAGGTAACAGAAAATAATATGATTAATTTAACGGTGAAACAGATAGAAGATGTTGGTAAAGGTAATCGTACTTTCAACTTACAGCCAACTGGAGCAATTTTTGTTTATTAAACTCAATATCTAAGACTCATATCTAATAACTTTTATAGATAAAAGTATATCAGTGTTTTATTTGAGTGATCAGATTATTCATAGAATAAAATTAGAAATTAAGGAGACAAAAGTCAAGACTCTCTAAAAGGTTAACAGACAATTGTCTCCTGATATGTGTTGTTGACTTCTAAAGATAAATTAATAGCTTAATTGAATCAGTAATTATGAAAAATAAAAGTGAGTTTATATGTGTAAATATTTTATCTGTATGAAATTTTTTCACAGCCACATGGATAACTAATGTTTATAGATGAGCCGTTATATTTTCTTGTAAATATCTATTCTTAAAATTGAGTAAAAAATTGATCTTATTTTAAATTTGTTGTAATAAATTTTGATTCCTAATTCCTTAATTCTAAAATTAATTTAATTTAATCCTAACCAGCTTAATAAACCTTGTCCACTAAAATACTCAATAGCTAAAGTGATTATAAAACCAATCATTGCGGCTCTTCCGTTTAATTTCTCAGCATAGTCATTAAAACCAAATTTAGGATCTTCCACATTAGGGGTTTTTGTTGGTTCAGGTTGATTCATGGTTTTATACTCCTTGTCAGTATTTGTATAAAAAAATATTAACTTTTGTTAAAATCTTACCACAAAACCTTGACGAAAAAATTTATCGCACTCACAGAAAATGAAGATAAAGTAGCATTAGAAATCCTTACCAGCATGAAAAGGGCCGATGCAGATTTGATTTTAATTTATTTTGCTAAACACGTAGTTCGACGATTAAGCCTATATTTACATAGCATATTACTTTTGCTACACTTGTATATAGTAACCTCTTGAGGAGTTATTAGACTAATATAATTAAGGTTTATTGCCTGTTAATTACTTCCTCCACCACTGCTTTTTCCTCAATCCCTAATTACTAATTGCCTTAGCTAATTGTTTTGTGGATTACAGTTAATTTCTTGGTGCTAGAGGATAATTTTGATCAAGTTAATAGAGGTTTGATAAAAAAATTAGCAGATAGGGCAATGAAACCACTTATTATAGTTTCGGGTTTAGGGCGTACAGGATACAAAATTTATCAGTTGTTAAAGCAACAGGGTGCTGAAGTTGTGGGTTTGAGCGATCGCACCTTGGTAGTTCAAGAAGATGATAGAATTATTGTGGGAGATTTACGTTCACCACAGGTATTAATAGAAGCGGGAATAAAAGCCGCAACCACGATTGTTTTAGCTAGTAATGATGATGCTTTAAACATAGCTATATTAACTCAAGCAAAGACTTTAAACCCGAAAATTCGCATAGTTAATCGTCTTTATAATCAAACTCTCGGACAAAGATTAGATTATACTGTTACTGATCATTTAACCATGAGTGTTGCCCGTTTAGCCGCTCCCATTTTCGCTTTTTCGGCATTGGGCAGTAAAACTATTGGACATTTACGACTATTTGAGCAAACTTGGTCATTACATGAAGAAATTATCGACACTAATCATCCTTGGTATGGCGTTAGTTTGGCTCACTTATGGGAAAACCTTGAACAAATGTTAATTTATTATCTGCCTAAAAAAGGGGAGATGGACTTAGTAACGGGGGTAAAAACAGGGCAAAAATTACAATTAGGGGATCATTTAATTGTTGCTCATCAAACTAAATTCAAGCGCAAATCTCGTTTTTTATGGAAGCAATGGTTCAAATTTTTTTTCAATTTAAGCACCTATAAGCAATATGTGCGCCCTGTCATCATGGTGACATTAATTTTGATAATTCTCATTGCCCTTGCCAGTATTATTTATTTAATGGTTAATTGGAGTATTTCCCCAGTAGATGCTCTTTATTTTAGTGTGGGAATGATTACAGGAGCTGGAGGAAAGGAGGAAGTAGCTGAATCCGCCCCCGATGGGATTAAAATTTTTACGGCTGTCATGATGATTATTGGGGCTGGAATTGTGGGTATTTTTTATGCTTTAATCAATGATTTTGTTTTAGGTAGTCGTTTTAAACAGTTTTTAGATGCGGCAAGGGTAGCAACGGTTAATCATTATGTTGTTTGTGGTTTGGGTAATGTGGGTATGGAGGTCATTCGGGAATTAAAACAGCAAGGACATGATATAGTAGTAATTGAGTCTGATCATAGTAATCGTTTTTTACACTCGGTGCGATCGCTCGGTATTCCGATTATTCTCGAAGATGCAACCCTAGCAGAAACCTTACAATCTGCCCATATTGAGGGAGCAAATGGTATCATAGTCGTTACTAGCAATGATATGGTAAATGTGGAAATTGCTCTAACAGCAAAAGCCCTAATGCCTAAATTACCCGTAGTTTTACGTATCCAAGATAATCAATTTACTGAATCTGTGCAGGATGTCTTTCAATTTGAAAATGTTTTTTCTCCCAGTGAATTAGCAACTTATTCTTTTGCGGCGGCGGCTCTGGGCGGTAGAATTTTAGGTAATGGTATGACTGATGATTTATTATGGGTTGCGATCGCAACTTTAATTACTCCGAATCATCCCTTTTGTGGAAAAATCGTTGAAAATATAGCACCAGACGGAGATTTTGTTCCCTTATACATTGCCAGAGAAGATAAAAATATTCACGGTTGGAATTTACTCTCCACAGAATTAAAAAATCAAGATGTATTATACTTGACAGTCCCCGCCACAAAATTAAAACAATTATGGCAAAGCAATTCAAATCAAATTCTACAAATGATCTATTAATCTTAGAGAGCTTCAACTAAGTAATGTTAGTCTTTGATTTATTAACGAATCGATCGTTCCATTTACTCTAAATTTTGCAAATAGTCCCATTGTTAAATCCACCATTTCTATTGATTTTGATACTACTTTTGTTTTTCTATGAAAGCGAGCAAACCAATGACGATTATCGGAATTATTTCTTTCTATGGCTATAGTTTCGCTTTTTGTCATCACATGATACGCATCTGGATGTTTAGATAATAACTCTTGGTACGGTTTCCAATCATCAGTACAGTAGACTGTTACATCCCATTTTAGTAATCTAATTAAAAGTTTTTTGAGGGTTTCACTATCACGCTTTCCCAATTCCCAGTCGATAAGTCTGTTAGTATTACGGTCATAAGCTTTCCAGATCCATAACTTGTTTTTTTTGACTCTATAAAATGCCAAAGTTCATCTAGTTCCACAACCACCGCTTCGCAGGGTTCAGGCTTTTCATAATTTTCTAGTGCCAAAGCTCTAATCCAATTTAAAATAGTCTGAGCAGAAACATTGAGAAGCTTTGCGATCGAATTCATAGACATTCCACTGCAATACAGAATTGCTGTTTCTAGTTTCATCCACATAGGTTTACCTCGATCAATCTTATCAGTGGTGAACTGATAGTTACAGTGCTTACATTTAAACCTTTGTTGACCACGAGCAAAACCGTTTTTGATGATTTTAGTATTATGACATCGAGGGCATTGATGAGACATGGTTAATTAATGATGATAGGATCAGTCTATATCATAACATTACTTAATTGATACTCTCTAATCTTATTAGGGTATTAGGATGTTAGGGTTAATGTTAACTCCGAACAACCCAATACTCTAAAACCCGACTTTCTCCTCATCATTAAGAAAAGTAACAAATTTTGACAAGTAGTCTTTTGACAGGAAAAAGCAAATTCTCGAAGATGAAAACAATAGAAAAAAATTCAATCTTACAGTAACGATGAAAAAACTTTTAGGCTTAATTTTGTTATTAATCACAGCAGTTAACTTTTTCTTTGCAACTCCCGCTTTAGCAGGTGATGTAACTAAAGGTGCGGCTATTTTCAGTGCTAATTGTGCATCCTGTCATATGGGGGGTAAAAACGTAGTTAACCCTGCAAAGACTTTACAAAAAGAAGATTTAGAAAAATACGGAATGTATGATATTGAGCAGATAAAAACTCAAGTCATGAATGGAAAAGCGGCGATGCCTTCCTTTTTAAGTCGTTTAAGTAATGAAGACATTGACAATGTGGCTTCTTACGTTTTAGCACAAGCTGATAACGGCTGGAAATAAAACGCTAATCATTAATCCCACCGTTAATCTCTATTGGGAGGTAAAACGGCGGGTATATTATCAAACACTTCCCAATAAATGTGTCTTTTTTAATTTTCTAAGAGTTTATTACTAACCTTTCTTAAAACTCCGTTAATAAACCGATAACCGTCATCATCCGAATATTGTTTCGCAATTTCAACCGCTTCATTGATGGCAATTTTATGATCCTGTTGAAAAAATTTCATTTCTGCCACCGCTAAACGTAGAATATTAGCGTCAATTTGAGTAAGACGATTAACTGTCCAATCAGTCATTAAACCATCAATTAACAAGTCTATTTCCTCTTTGTTATTGCGAATACAACTAATTAAATCAATAGCGTATTGTTTTACCTCTGTTTCCCTTGATACTTGTATAAATTCTGGTATTTCAACAATTGTACCCACACGATTAATTGCTTTTTGAGTAAGTGCGATCGCATCTTTAAGCATAGTACGAGCTGAAGTAACATCGCTAGTACGAGTTTCACTTTTAAAAATCTTGTCATTACTGCGATTCAATTCATCCGCCGCCGTTTCCAGAGTGTTTTCCACCTCAATAGTAAGAGTACGAATTGCCGCTAAAATAAGATCATTTATCTCTAAATCTTCTAACTGATCTGACTTTACCCTAATCTGACTTAAACTTAATAAAGCTAGAACTCTCGCAGTTCTTCTCGGTTGTTGACGACTTGCCATGTATCTTGAAAAGTTAAATAATTAATGTATTTTATTGCCCGTATCTCATTCTCTATCTTTCCCTGTTGATTGTCAATTATTTAAGTTAAGGCAAAAGTTGAAAGGGCAAGGGGCAAAGGTAATAAACAAACAATTAGTAATTAGTAACTTCAGCACTTTAAGAATTAGTTTCTCCCTAAAGCCTCCATTTTCCTCAACCCCAGAATCTCCCCAGGGCTGTTTCAAAGTAGAAATACAAAAACGCTAAAACTATTGCCAGTAAAAGAATATAGGGTTTTAGAGCTTTGAGGATTAAGAAGTAGTTAAAAATGTTGAGATTATCAATTTATAACCATAAACCATTAAAAACTATTGCAAGAGTGCCTATTCCCTACCTGAGTTCGATGAAAAAAGTATCGAAAAATAAAGCGCCCTCGAGTTATCATCGAGCCAATTTTGGAATAAAAAATTATTAAATTTAGGAAAAACTCATTTAAAATCAATTTATTCAGCTTTTTTGTCAATAATTATTACTTTTAACTCCGTTCACGACCGAAGGGAGTGCATGAGAGCAGCGAACTCTCCGAACTCCGAACTCAGGTATTCCCTGCCTTAACCAGAAAATTTTAGAATGAAACAGCCCTGCAGAACCTCCCTCATCAGTTATTTTGCCGACTGAACCAATAACCATGTACCAACCCCTAAACCTAGCAAATTAGGCAACCATGCCGCCATTAAAGGAGTTAAAATTCCCCAAATCCCCATAGACTCACTCACGAAAGAAAGCAAATAGTAAGAAAAAATTAAACCAACACAAATACCAAAACTGGTTGCTTTGTTAGTATTTTGCGGACGTAAACCCAAAGCTGAACCAATTAAACCAAAGACTACACACACAAACGGTAGAGAGATTTTTCCCTGAATTCGCACCATCATTTTACGAATTTCTTTTTCATCTGCTTGTAATTTAACCACCTCAAGATATTCTCTTGCCTGAGTAATGCTCATTTCATCAGGATTGGGGGGGCGTTGAGCTAAATCTAAAGGAGCTCTTGATAAAGCTAGTTGTTGATGTTCAAATCTAACGATATTACGATAAGCACCATCTGGAGAGATAAGATAAATTGTACCATTAAAAAAATCCCAAACATTATCCCCAATATTCCATGTGGCAGTTTTTGCCGTTAAAATTTGGTTCAAACCTTCCCGAGAAAGATCCAAAATAGTTAAATCTTTCATTTCTTCCCCGTTGAATTCTTGGGCGTAAAATAATCTTTCTAAAACTGAGTGTCTGCTTCCATCCTCATACTGCACTGTTTTGTATTCTGGATATAGGATATTTCTATCCTTAAAAGTAGGTCTGACTCTGTTTAAGGCTCTTTGCATAGTTAAAGTCGCTTCTCGGTTAGCAGAGGGTGTCACCACATCGTTAATAAAAAAAGTCATTCCTGTGACACATAAGCTCAGAATTACTGCGGGTATTACCAAACGATAGATATTAACTCCGACACTGCGTAAAGCGATAATCTCACTATCACTGGATAAACGACTATAAGCCATCAGAGTTGCGAGTAATAGAGACATGGGGAAGGCAAGGGCGATAAACCCCGGCATCCTGAGAAAAAGGATTTTGAAAGCAACACTCAATAGTAATCCTGATTCGGTAACTTTACGAATTAACTCAAATAATGTGCCTATGGATAAACCCAAAGAAGTAAATAAACCTATACCGAATAAAAAAGGTAATAATAGCTCAACCGTAACATATCGATCCATCACCGATATTTTTGGTAAGGGTAAGAAAAATTTGGGTTCTTTGTCCATTAGATTTAAGCCTGAAAATTATCTCCTAAATAATATTGTCTAACTAGGGGGTTATTGTAAAGTTCTTCTCCTGTACCAGAGGCTAGAATTTGACCCTCTCTCATGATATACGATCGCCCCGTAATTGCCAAAGTTTCCCGAACATTATGATCTGTAATTAAGATACCCATGCCGTTATCTTTGAGTTTAGCAATCATTTCTTGAATCTCTGATACTGCAATGGGATCAACCCCTGCAAAGGGTTCATCAAGGAGTAAAAATTTCGGTCCTTCTTTGCCCACCGCCAAAGCCCTTGCTAGTTCGGTTCTGCGTCTTTCTCCTCCTGAAACTTGAGAACCTTTGGTATTGACAATTTTTTCTAAGCGAAATTCAGCGATCAATTGTTCTAAACGCATTTGTTGAAAACGGGGAGAATTATTGGTTTGTTCTAAGACTAATTGAATATTCTCTTTTACTGTCAAATTACGAAAAATACTGGCTTGTTGGGTTAAGTAACCAATACCTAGTTTTGCTCTTTTATTTAACTGCAATTTGGTAATATCTTCTTGATCTAGGTACACATTACCCTCGTTCGGTTTGATTAGCCCCGTTGTAATATAAAAAGTTGTTGTTTTTCCTGCACCATTAGGCCCTAGTAACCCGACAATTTCCCCTTGGGAAACTTTAAGATTAACTCGATTAACAATACATCTTTTATTGTAATATTTATGAATGTTTTGTAAAAATAGCTCCATTTTCAATTAGGAATAAAGAATGATAGGTTATGAATGGTTAATTGTTTTCTTCTTCATCTACTAGATAGATAGATTCTACTTGTTGTTGAGTTTCAGGGGTAGCGATAAAGCGTCCTTCGTCAATTAAATAGGTCATGGTTTCTGCTCTCATGGTGTTTCCATCTTGTAAAACATAAACGTTTCCTGTTAACACTAATCGTCTTTCTTTACTAAAATATTGTGCTTGGGCAGAGGTTGCCTGAATGTTTCGGGCGGGATAATTAATATAAACGTTTCCTCTAGCGGTTATGACTCCTGTTTCGGAGTTAGCTTCTTGAATATCTGAACGCACGGTTAAGGGTTGTCTGGGGGCTACATTTTGGGCTTTTACTTGAGCAAATTTTGCCTCTGTGAGGGTATTAAATACCAAAGGCACGGTTAAGGATAATGACAATAAAGCTAAAGAATAGAATTTTTTTAACATAGAAATATATATACAGTTATGGATAAGTATTAGGTTGAAAGTGATAATTCTCTAACTATGAACTCTGAACACTTAATATTTGATTTAATTTTCCACTACGATAACCTTCTAAGTCTAGGGTGACATAGGTGAAGCCAAGATTCTGAAAATCTTTTACTAGGTCTGGGATGTTGACATTGACGACAAAATGGCTAATTTGTTCGGGCAGTAATTCAATTCTAGCGGTGTTTCCATCAGATCTAACTCTGAGGTTACTATAACCTAATTTACGAAGATATATTTCGGCTCTTCCCACTCGATGTAATTTTTCATAGGTGATTTCTTCTCCGTAGGGGAAACGGGATGAGAGGCAGGGCTGAGAGGGTTTTTCCCACCAAGGTAAGCCTAAATGTTTACTTATTTCTCTTACTTCCATTTTGGTGATACCAACTTCTGCTAGAGGCGATCGCACCCCCCTTTCTTTAGCGGCTTGTATTCCGGGGCGATAGTCCTGTAAATCATCGGCATTTACCCCATCAATAATGTAAGGATAACCTCGCTCTTGGGCGATTTGTTTTAACTTGTCGTGCAGTTCACTTTTACAAAAATAGCAACGATTAACAGGATTTGACGTGTAGTTGGGGTTATTCATCTCCTCGGTTTCGATTAGTTCATGGTTAATCCCCATAAATTCTGCTTGTTGTTGGGCTTCGTCTAATTCTTCTGGTAATAATGATGGTGATACGGCTGTAATTGCTAAGGTGCGATCGCTCAGACAATCATAAGCAATTTTCGCAACTAATGTACTATCTATCCCTCCCGAATAGGCAACCAAAGCCTGTCCCATTTCTTGGAAAATCTTTTTTAAATTGGTTAATTTATCTTGAATCATAATCCCCTAATTCTTAATCTATTTCTATTTATTTTTAGCAGGTTTCAGGTTGTGGGTATCAAGGTGTTGGGTATTGGGGTTGAATATATTCAAACCTTACGGGAAATTTATTTTTTATCTTAACTCCTAACTCCTAACTCAAATGATTGCCCATTGCCCTCTCACTCTTCTCAAATCTGTCACCACAACCAAAAAAACTTATTCCAAACTCAGGTCAACTAACATTTTAAACATTAATTAACAAATCGTTACTCTTGTTTTTCTAATTTTAGACAGTCATTAACAAAATATATAATTAGAATAGTAGGCACAGAAAAAATACTGCAAATCTATAATAATGCTCAAATGGAAAAAATATCACCTTCATCTGCACAAAATTCAGAGGAGTGGCAAAAAAAAGAAATACTAAAAAAAGAAATTAAACAAAAAATAAATAATTACATAAACAATTTAGATGATTCTTCTTATAATCAATATTTATATTTACTAATTTTTGAAGATAATCAAGAGCATCATCTTTGTTATTTAGAAAATTCTATTTATGAAATCGGTAGAAGGCACGATGCAGATATAATCCTTCGAGACCTCTCTGTGTCTAGGACTCACGCAACTATTGTTAAAGAATATAATCAAGAAGAAAACCTATTTTTTTATAAAATTATAGATGGTAGTTTATCAGGAAATAAAAGTAAAAATGGTTTAGTTATTAACAATAGAAAATTTGAGAGTAAATATTTAGAACATGGCGACTTAATTATTTTTGGAGATCATGCTAAAGCTAGATTTTTTGTCATCGATAAAAATTCTCAAAATCAAGATTTTTTTAACATAGTCAATTTTGAGAAAGTTAATAATTTAGATGAAGATAGTTATGCAAAAAAAACTTTAAATAATAATAACTATATCATCAAAGATCTTAATTCTCAATCGGAAAATATAAGCGATTATATTGAAAAACTGGGTTCTTTTGCTGAGTTGAGTCCTTATCCCATTATAGAAATTAATTTACAGGGAAAGATTACTTACTATAACCCAGCAACTGGATTTTTATTTCCTGATTTAAAGGATGAAAAAATGAATCATCCTATTCTGATTAACCTCTTAAAAGCTGAACATAAAATTCATGGAAACTTATTCGTAAGAGAGGTTTGTTATCAAGATAAAATTTTTGAGCAATATATTCATTATTTGCCAGAATTAAAAGTAATTAGAATTTATATTTTTGATTTTACTAAAAGAAAACAAATAGAAGCTAAACTTAAAGATAGTGAAGCTAAATACCGTGCCGTTGTTGAGCAAATATCAGAAGGAATTTTCCTTTTTAATGCGGAGAATAACAAAATAATTGAGGCTAATGAGTCTGTAACTAGAATATTAGGTTTTTCTTTAGAAGAATTAATAGGAGAAAATATAGAAACTTTTTTAAATAATAAAAATTTTGATTTTCGTCATAAATTGAGATTATTAAAACAAACTAAGGCTAGTTTTAGAGAAGAATTGAAACTTAAAGCGAAAAATAGAGAATCAGTATATGTAGAATTGAGTATTAGTATTATTAATTATCAAAATCAACTGGTATTTTGTTCTGTTTTTAGAGATATTGGTCAAAGAAAACTTTTAGAGGAACAACTTAAATTTCAGGCTTATCATGATAGTCTAACTGGTTTATATAAAAGAAATTATTTCCGTGAGTATGCGGCAAAAAAAATAAATACTTTTCAAAGAAAAAAATATTATTTAGCAGTAGCTTTTTTTGATGTTGATTATTTTAAAGAAATTAATGATTCTTATGGCCATGATGTAGGTGATTTGTTATTACAAAAGTTTACAGAAAGAGTTAAATACTGTTTGAAAAAAAGAGATTGTCTTGCCCGTTGGGGGGGAGATGAGTTTGTTGCTTTACTTGCGAATATCAAGGAGATTAAAGATTTAATTGTCATTGTTGAAAGAATTTTACAATCTATTCGTCGTCCTTTTATTTTCGATGGAGTAACGATAAATGCTTCTACTAGCATTGGGGTTGCTGTTTATCCTTTGCATGGAGATAGTGTGGATTGTTTGTTGAAAAAAGCTGATGAGGCGTTATACGAGACTAAACGTAATGGCAGAGACAGTTATACTATTGCCGGTTCGATTATGGATTAGTAAAGGGAATGATGAGGGATTGGGAGGGCTAGGGCTTGAATATATTTAACTCTTAGGGTGTTGAAGGAAAGTAGCTATTAACTAATACTTAAATTTTTGAATCCTTTTAAAGAGTAGTTTTTTTGTTCTTTACTTAAGTTTTTTCCTTGAAGTAAAATGCCAAAATTACCTAATCCTTCTGGGTTAATTAAGCTATGAAGTTGATTTCTACGCTCAATTATTTCTCCAATGGGTATTTTACCACTAGATAAGTCAGAGATGCGATCGCCTAATCCTAAATTCATTAAAAATAATGCTTGAGGAGTATAAGCAATATTGGATAACCCGTATCTTTCTCCGTAAATTTCTAGGGCTGTGAAATTGATGTGACTGGTAATATCTTGATAACCAATATTCACATAGGGATTGTTATGATGACGATGTTGATAATAACATTTTAAAGTTCCCTGAAATCGTTGAGGATGATAGTATTTATTCCCTTGATAGCCATAATCGATAGTTAAAATATAACCTTTCTTTAGTTTTTTCATCACGGTTTCTAGCCAATTTAGAGCTTGGATATTAACTTCTGTTCTATATTTTTCTGGGTAAATATCTTGACTAAAATTAATGTTTAATGTTTCAAAAAAATCTTCTATTTCTACAGTTGATAAATTTCCTAAAACTTCTGTTAAATTGCCCTCACTATTTGTCAGATAAACTTCTTGTAAAATGCCTTGATTAAATTCAACTAAATGCACGGGAAAAGCATCAATTAATTCATTACTAAAAATACATCCTTGTAGAGAATTGTTTTCTATATTTTCCCATTGACACCATTTGCTAATTAAAGATTTATCGAAATTCTCTTTAATAATTTGTTTCTGTTTGTCTGCTAATATTTTAGATTTTTCGATGATTATATATTCTATGCTTTGAAAAAAATTAGGATAATGAGTTTTTAAATAGTTTAAAACGTTGATTGTTAAATTCCCTTCCCCCGCTCCTACTTCCACTAAATGAAAAGGGTTTGGCTTATCCATAACACGCCAAAATTCCTCTAACTGAATAGCTAATAATTCGCCAAAATCAGAGGATAAAGACGCAGAAGTATAAAAATCGCCACTCTTACCAATCAGGATATTTTCCGAATTATAATAACCATATTCAGGATCATATAAACACAAGTTCATATAATCAGCAAAAGTAATTTTTTTCTGGTTTGAAGAGTCAATTAATTCAGTAATTTTTTTCTGTAAAAGATTCGATTTATTATTCGTCATCAATCAATTTAGATTATATTGTTGAGTTAATATTCTATAGCAGTTTTTGTTATGATGAGGTACAAAATTTATTGGTATCAGGAAATAGAGAATAATGCACTAAACAATGGTAAATGGGATGAAAAACAGTATCTTATATTTTTAATAAACGCTGTATGATTATTTTACTTACAATTAACAGTAATTAATTGAGATTATTGTCAAAAGAAGGACGCTCATTACTCCAAGCCCACCAAACTTGTTCACATTCACACAAATAAAATTCTTGCCATTTTCGTTGATAATCCTCCATAGTAACAGGAGCATATCGATTAAGCCATACTTTTTTTGCCTCTCTTGAAGAAGCCTCACAACGGGGGCAACAAAAATTAAACGCATGAGTGGCGGTTTTTGTCCAGTCTGGGGCATTACGAGTAAAGGCTTCCATAATTAATAGTCAAAAATTGATAGTTAATAATTCACTGTTGAAAGTTAAACTAAATGATTATTCCTAAATTAAGCTAGTTAGCTATTTCATATTAGTATAGAATCAGTTTTATGACATCTCAACAAAAATTATCAGAAAAACTTTATTTAACGACAAAATTAGCTTTTGGGGCTGGAGATATGGGGCCTGCTTTAACTGCTAATATTTTGGTCTTTTTTTTACTTCCTTTTTTAACCAATGTTGCGGGGTTAAATCCTACTTTAGCAGGTAGTGTTTTATTTGTGGGAAAGGTTAGTGATGCTATAAATGATCCTATCATAGGTATGATGAGCGATCGCACTTCAACAAAATGGGGTAGAAGAATACCATGGATTATTTTTTCAGCAATACCCTTTGGTTTAATTTTTTTTCTACAGTGGATAGTACCTCATTTTAGCGATAATTCTAGTTTGAATAATACCCTTTTATTTATTTATTATTTAATCATTGGTATTGTTTTTAATATTTTTTATACGGCGGTAAATTTACCTTATCAAGCTCTCACTCCAGAGTTAACTCAAGATTATAATGAAAGAACAAGTTTAAATAGTTTTCGTTTCAGTTTTTCTATTGGTGCAAGTATTTTTTCTCTCATTTTAGCAGGAATAGTTTTTCAAATTTTTCAGGGAAGTGACCAACAAAAATATATAATTTTAGGATTAATTTGTAGCATCTTTGCGATTATTCCTTTATTTTGGTGTCCTTTAATTATTAGAGAGAGAGGTTATCAACCTTTATTAAATTCTAATCAGAAAAAAATAGGTGGTTATTTATTATTAAGTATTTCTACAATTTTAGTCATTTATGGTATTTTAAATATCTTGGCAAAAAATAGTGAAGCAACCTTTTTTGGCTTAATTGCTCTCGCTTTAAGTCTTTTATTAGGTACGATAGCATGGAGTTTAATTACTGCTAAAACAGAATCTCATTTAGAATCAAAAATTATTACTCAAATTCAGGATGGCAATGAAAATCATAATTTAACATTCAAACAACAGCTAATAATAGTTTTTCAAAATAAGGCTTTTTTATTTGTTGTTGGCATCTATTTATGCTCATGGTTAGCTGTACAATTAACTGCTTCTATTCTCTTATTTTTTGTGGTAAATTGGATGGGACTTTCAGAGGCTTCTTTTCCAAAAGTTGCGATCGCAGTTCAAGGAACAGCTTTAATAATGTTATTTATTTGGCAAAAAATTAGTGAAAAATTAGATAAAAAAATCGTTTATTTTCTCGGTTCAACTATTTGGATAATTGCTCAAATTGGTTTATTTATGGTACAACCCGGACAAACTTTTTTACTTTATTTCCTAGCAATATTAGCAGGGGTTGGAGTATCTGTAGCTTACTTAATACCTTGGTCAATGATACCCGATGTTATCGATTTAGATGAACTAAAAACAGGAGAAAGAAGAGAAGGTATTTTTTATGGCTTTATGGTATTGTTGCAAAAATTCGGTTTAGCCTTTGGACTATTTTTAGTGGGCATAGCGTTAGATACATCAGGATTTGTGAAAACTGTGGCAGGAGAAGCACCCCCCATTCAACCCGAAAGTGCTTTATGGGCAATTCGCTTTGTTGTCGCCCCCTTACCTGCCATAATTTTGTTTTTGGGTATTATCTTGGCTTATTTTTATCCTATTACCAGAGAATATCACGCTAAAATACGTTTAGAATTAGACCAAAGAAAACAAGGTTGAGTCTAAATACATTTAGTCCTATTTTTTTGTTAATAATTAAGTTGTGAAAACTGACAAAAAAGCGATAATTGATTTAATCAGATAAAAGATTTTTCCATCAAGTTTATGTAAGTTCTGTTGATTTGTGGCAAAATGATATTAGTGACCACTTAACAAAAGTTAACAATGAAAGATCTCGATCGAGAAAACAACAACTTAAATAATTGTTCAGAAAATCAAGATCAAAAACAAGAGGAGAAAATTTTGTGTCCTCACTGTAAACGTACAGCAACTAATGGGATTAAATGTAAAGGGATTTGTGTTGCGGATAGTGATTATTAAACTTTTTGGTAATTAAATAAGATGAATGATATCTGATTCTAACTTTAATATCTAATTCTTATTTTTGGGACAAATGATCATTATCATTAATTTCTCTTTCCATAATCTCTCTTTCCATTTTTTCAAAGTCAGATAATGGTAAAGTTGGTTGAAAATTAGGTAGTATAGAACGAGATTGTTTTTGTTCTGTTTTATCAATTTCTGTCGGAAGTTGACTAAGTTGAGATTCCAAACTTTTAACTTTATCGATGTATAAATTTTATTGTAAAGAAGCCTCTTTTAATAAATCAAATCGGTTATTTTCTAGTGATAAATTTACTCTTTTTGACCACATCAATAGCTTAGATTTGTCTTCCTCTAATTCTTCCGATACTTGTTTTTTTCTACGGTTTAATATAATTATTGATTGTGCAAAATTATTCATTTTATTATAACTCCTAATTTTTTATTTTTCAAATATGTTGATTTACATAATCGAGAATTAAGATATTTGCATCAATTTAACTTGAGAAGAATCTAAAATTGAATCCCGAATAAAATTACTAGCTTTAATAATTTCCAAGCCAATAATTTCACCATTGTGATTTAATTCTAATGTGATATTAGGACTAATTTCGACACTTTGAAACTCATCTTCTTCCGATATAGTTAAGTGTAAAATATCTTCTTTTTCAAAATAAACCATTTTTGTTTTATTCATAGTTATTCGATAATAAATCTACCTGTTTTTAAACGAAATTTAATTTGCTGACGACTGGTTGCATGAATTGTTATAGGTTGTATATTATCATTATAATCATCATAAGGAATTATGACTAAAGTTTGTTCATGTTTCCCTACTACAATTAACCGATTTGTTTCTATGTCATAGTATCTTTCTGTTGAAAATCTTAAAATTTCTTCTATTTTATCTAAATTAAATCCCCTTAATTTAGCTCTATATTTAATATAATCTGACCAAATTATATTTTTCATAGTAAATGTTGACAATTCTTGTTAAACAAGGTTTATAGAGCTTAAATATTATTCAATTATTCAATCATTCAACCCATCAAAGATTTAGCCTTAATATGTATGCCCTAAAGGGCGAACTACAAACTATTCAAAAATGTCTAATTGATTCATTATTTCCTCTGTATTTTCCTGTTTGGAAGGGGTTAATTTTTTGATATTTTTCCTCAAGCCGATCGCAATTTTACTGTGTTTTTCAATTTGACTCATTACCTGTTTTGCCCTTTTTATCACAACTGGGGGTAAACCTGCTAGTCGCCCTGCCTCGATACCATAGGATTTATCTGCTCCTCCTGCCTTGACTTCGTGTAGAAAAATAATCTCATTTTCTAGCTCTTTTACTGTTACTTGATAATTAGCTACATTATCCAAAATAGATGCTAATTCATTCAATTCATGGTAGTGGGTAGCAAAAATCGTACGGCTCTGGATTTCAATAGCTAAATATTCCGCTACTGCCCAAGCAATAGACAAACCATCAAATGTCGCTGTGCCTCTCCCAATTTCATCCAATAAAACTAAAGATTTTTCTGTAGCGTGATTCAGAATATTTGCGGTTTCATTCATCTCCACCATAAAGGTTGATTGCCCTGTCGCTATGTCATCCACCGCACCCACACGGGTAAAGATGCGATCGCAGATCGATAATTTTGCACTTTCAGCAGGGATAAAACTACCAATTTGAGCCATTAATTGAATTAAACCTACTTGACGCAAATAACAACTTTTGCCACTGGCGTTAGGTCCTGTTAAAATAATTAAATCAGGTGCTTTTTCTGTTCCTAAAAGAGTCGAATTAGGCACAAACATCCCAAAACCTAATAATTTTTCGACTACGGGATGACGACCATTTTTAATTTTAATAATTCTATCTTCGGTAATCTCAGGGCGGTTATAATCTTGATATACAGCTAATTCAGCTAATCCGCTCAAAACATCCATAGCTGCGATCGCCCTTGCAATTTTTCTAATTTCTTCAGTTTTTTCTGCTACTAAAGAGCGTAAATTAACAAAGATTTCATATTCAAATTTTGCTAAATCATCCTTAGCATTTAAAATGCGATTTTCCTTTTCTTTTAACTCAGCAGTAATGTATCTTTCTTCATTTAATAAAGTTTGTTTTCGCTGATAATTTTCAGGGGCTAAATTAGCTTTGGAACGAGGCATACTGATATAATAGCCGAAGGTTTTATTATACCCTACTTTTAAATTACTAATGCCCGTACGTTCCCTTTCTGTCACCTCCAGATTCGCTAACCACTCCTTATCGCCGTCAATGAGTTTACGCATCTCGTCTAACTGCGGATTCACTCCATCCCGAATAATTCCCCCTTCCTTAACGTGTTGGGGTGGAAACTCAACAATAGAATCAATTACCTTTTTGCCCAATTCTTCCAATTCTGAAGGCACATCCTGTAACGCCTGAAAATAAGGGGATTTTCCTTCTTTCGCCAACTCCGCTAATTCCCTCAATTTTAATAAAGAATCCGCTAAATTGAGCAATTCCTTCGGATTTGCCGTACCTGCACTCACTCGCCCCGTTATCCTCTCTAAATCGTAAATACTCTTCAGAATTTCCCTAATAGCTTCCCTCAAAGGCAAATTATCCATCAATTCTGCGATCGAATCTTGTCTGGCAATAATTCCTCTTTTATTGAGTAAAGGTTGCAATAACCAACGTCTTAACGCTCTACCTCCCATCGCCGTACAAGTTCTATCCAAAGCCCAAAGCAGAGACCCGTGAAAGGTGTTATCTCGCACTGTGCTAGTGATTTCGAGGTTTCGTCTAGTGGTGCTGTCTAAGACTAAATAATCACTGATATTATAACTGCGAATAAGTTGTAACGGTACTTGATTGGCTTTTTGGGTATCCTGTACATATTCCAATAATCCTCCCGCCGCACGAATAGCTAAAGGTAAATGCTCACAACCCACACCCTCTAAGGATTTGAGGTTAAATTCCACCAATAATCTGGGCTTGGCTTCGTGAATATCAAAGGCTTTGTGCGATCGCAACGAGTAACAGAAACAATCGGGGAGAAAGTTAGGAAGATGATCAGATTTTTGCCCCGGACGGAGTAAACTATTAATATCAGGAGCATTGACGGGAAAAAGTATCTCTGCTGGTTGTAAACGCAGTAATTCAGTGGATAAAGAGCTTAAATCCTTGCTTTGAGTCGTAAAAAATTCCCCTGTGGAGATGTCTGCATAAGCTAACCCCCAATGTTCCTTTACAACTACAACCGCCGCTAAGAAGTTGTTTTGTTTAGAGGGTAACATCTCATCTTCGGTTATTGTACCGGGGGTTAATAACTTAGTTATGGCACGTTTTACCAACCGTTTTTCTGCCGTTGCCGTTGCCGCATCTTCCACTTGATCACAGATTACCACCGCATAGCCCTTTTCTACCAACTGTCTTGCGTATCTGTCTAAAGCGTGGTGAGGCACACCCGTCATGGCGATTCTACCTACATTTTTTCCTGCATCCTTACTGGTGATGACTAATTCCAATTCTTGGGCGATGGTGACTGCATCCTGAAAAAAGCACTCGAAAAAGTCTCCGACTCTGTACAATAATAAAGCATTAGGATACTGTTCTTTTACCTCCACATAATGCTGATACATAGGAGTTAATTCTTGGGGATTGATGGGGCGATAATCTTCGTGGGGGGCGTTTCTGGTGGCTTTAGTGGAAGCGGATTCAGTCATTATTCAATCACATTTTTAGATACTGCTTTATCCTATTATTAATGAAATTCGGTGAGCTAATCAATATTCACACTTAAAAATTTTTTAAAACAAGCTATATTGAACTATTTTTTCCTTTTTAAAACACTCATTATATTCTTTTTCTTTTCCTAAATGAAGTGCGATCGCTTTTAAATTAATTCTATTTAATAGACTGGCAGTAATGAATCTTTTATTATCTTCGAAAACTAGAGATTTAAGAAAATTTTGTGTTATCTCTGAGGAGAGTAAACTTAAGACAAAATCAGCTTGATATTCATAGTCAAAAGATAACATATAACAGGTATCATCTAAAACTATGGGCTTATTATTAAAACAACCAACTTTAGTAAAGTGTAAATTTTTATAAAGACCTGAAATTGCTATTTTAAAGGGTTTAAAAGTATATTCTCCCACTCCAAAAATGGCAAATTGAGGAGCAGATTTATAAATAGAACTTTTACGAGAGTCCAATAAATAAGCGTATTTTTGTAAATAAATCCATGTTTTAGGTGCTAAAATTGAGATATTTGCAGTGTTATCTCCTATTTTTTTTTGGGTAACTAATAGATATTTTCTTGGTAAAATCAAGGTATTTTTAGCTATATCTGAACTTTTATACATGGGATAAATATAGGTATTTTCCAGATTAACTAAATCATCAAAACCATTTTTTAAATTACCTTCTCTTAACTCAAATTCCATAACCTTATTACAATCATGTTTAATACCTGATCGCCACTTAAATTCACAGCCTTGATCTATATCAATCAATTTTTTATACATAGTAATATTAGCAATTAATTTTTGATTAATAAAGCCAATGTTATGATTAGGTATGGTTTCATTTAAGGAATTATATACAGGACATAAAAGATTTTTGATATGACAACTATTACCTTGAGCAAAAAATAGACAAGCTGATACATTAACTTGAAAATATTTCCAAGCATCAATTTTATGGATAGAAACTTCTGAAATAGCTAATTCATTTTTACAAATATAAGCATATAGTTTTCTTGCCACCGATGTTTTAATCAAAAAAGCCATTGCTGACTTACCACCAGAAATGAAAATTAATATTTTTATCAGCATCGATTCTGATATATCAAAATTACTTTTACCTGTAATAGCATCTAAACCTTGATAATGATAAAAATTACTTTTATCGGGAGTATTTTTACTATTT
The DNA here is from genome assembly GCF_036345015.1 of Cyanobacterium sp. Dongsha4. NCBI lineage: Bacteria > Bacillati > Cyanobacteriota > Cyanophyceae > Chroococcales > Geminocystaceae > Cyanobacterium > Cyanobacterium sp. DS4. The sequence continues at coordinate 1,503,387 of NZ_CP084098.1, forward strand.
AATTTGGCTAATTCTGTATTTGTTACCCAGGGAGGATTACCAATAAAAAGACTTGGTTTTTGTAATTGGCAATTGAGTAAATCCCAGTTTAAAGAAAAAAAATCTTGTCTGTCAATTTTGACTTGACTATATTTAGATGTATCTTGTTTTAAAAATTTTATATAATCCTTATTAATATCCCAACCAATTATTTTTTTATAATTCTTATTAGTAGATAAGATAGCTTTAACAAAATTACCTAACCCACAGTTAGGCTCAATAATTACCTCAAAATTCAACGACTTTTTATCAATAAAATTAACTACTTGTTTTGCTAAAGGTAAAGGTGTTTGAAAATCCCCAAAAGCAATAGTAGATTTTGTTTTTTTCATTTTTTACTTAATTCTCAAAATACATGAAATTTCATCTGCTTTGTCTATCACTCGACTATATTGTAATCGCCATTGCAAAGCATTAGAAATTGTTAGATAACCTATATTAAAAGATTTTTCGAGTAATTCTTCCGCAATTAGATTAGCTTCAATATCATCAACAGGCAACATTCTTTCTTGAAAAAAAGCAAGTAAATCATCTTTATTTCCATCATTTTCAATTATTTTTTTAATTCCTGATGTGGTTTGATAATCAGCAGTTCTTGACTGATCAACATAGATAGTGTGTATAATATTTAATTGACCAGTTTTATTAAGATTATTATCTTTTTTTTGATAGATAAAAATTAGCAAAGAATATCCTAAACCAAATATTTTTTGTCTAGCGGATTTAAAAGGACATGATGATTGAGGTTGCTTAATACTGGTAACTTTTATATCAACCATTAATTCGGGAAAATCAATTCCTTTTGCTGAATTTCCTTTTTCAAATTCATATTTTTCTGCCAAATAAGATTGAAATTTTTGTTCAAGATATGTGCCAATAGCTTTTCCATCGGTAACTCCAAATAAGGATGATTCTTGATGGTTTGATTCTATTTGAGAAAATTCTTTTGCTTCCTCACAAAGTAATTTATTGGTTAACGAAATTCCCATAAATAATTAATAAAATAAACTATATTACTTCTTGTCGTGTAAATTATTGGTTAGGGTAGGCTGAAAGGCACTCTTGCAATTATTAAATAATATTTTAACACTCTTATCTTTTGCCTTTAATTTATCATAACAACTGTAGAAAAGCCATATTAATGATTAATTGTTAGAAAAATATTGAGTAATGAATTAATATTTTTATTCATTTTTTCTAAATTAAAGTTATCAAAATTAGTTCTAATTTCTTTTATTTTTATACTTATTTCACTATTTTGTGCCATTGTTTCGACTTTTTCTAATTTCTTTTGTGCCTCCATTAAGTCTATTTCCGATACTTTTATAATCTCAATTAATAATTCTTTTATTTGTGCATAGTCAATGTTTTGATTTTTGACTATATTTACAGATGACTGTGGAGGTTTATTTTCTAATTCTTGCAAGGAATTGATGACTAAGTCAAAAGATAGATAAAATTTTTCTGCTAAAGATGGTATATTCTTAATGTCTTCTTGTTTTAATGCTGACTCTAATTCTTGGGCAATATTAAAAAGATTTTCAGCACCGATATTTCCTGCTGTTCCTTTGATAGAATGAACTATCTCTCTAGCTTTACTATAATCATTTCTTGCAATAGCAGAGATTATCAATTCTTTTTTGACAAAATTATGGGAATTGAATTGTTTTAATAATCTTAGATATAACTCCTTATTGCCCACAAGACGTTGTAAAGCGTTTTCAATATTAATCTCTGCCAAGGGAGGAATATATACATCTTCATTTTGGTTACACTTAAAAGTTGATGAAGATTTATTGGTTTCTTCCGATTCTATTTTATTTTGAGGTAGCCACTGCATTAGAGTTTCTTTTAGTTGATTAGGGTTAATAGGTTTGGTAATATGATCATTCATACCTGCTTTGAGACTTAATTCTTTATCTCCTGTCATGGCATGGGCAGTCATGGCAATAATGGGAAGTTGTTGGAAGTATTCCCCTTCTAGTTTTCTAATTCTTTTTGTGGCTTCTAATCCATCCATTTCAGGCATAGATATATCCATTAATATAGCGTCATAATTTTGAGTCATAATTTTTTCTAGGGCTTCTAAGCCGTTGTTTGCTATATCTATATCAATTTCTCGTAACAATTCCACTACAATTTCTTGATTAATTTCATTGTCTTCTACTAGCAAAAGGTGGCAATTCTGGAAACATTGAAAAGAAGGATAGGAATTAACCATGACACACGAAGTATCTTTGAGATAACTTTTGCGATTAAATACTTCGAGAATGGCATTAAAGAGACTTGATTTGGTAACTGGTTTACTAAGAAAATGTTTTAACTCTTGTTTTTTCTTTAACTCCTCTAGTTCACTAATATGGTGGGCTGTTATCATTAAAATTGGTGGGATATTCGCAATATAGGGATTAGCCTTAATAGCTTGGATAGTTTCAATGCCATTGAGGTAGGGCATTTGCCAATCGATAATAATTAATTTATAGTCTTTTTCTCCTTTTTCTAATTCCTTAATGGCTTCTAATCCTGAGTTAACTGCTTTCACAGCAAAGGAAAAGGATTCTAAAAAGCGAGTAATTACCTGACGAGTTATGGAATTGTCATCAACTACTAAAATGGGATTAGAAGTTAAGTGAGACAGATTACGAGGAATAAGATTAGATGTAGAAGCACCTCTGTTGAGATTGATGGTGAAATGAAACTTACTACCCTTATTTTCTTGACTTTCTGCCCAAATTTTTCCTCCCATCATCTCAATTAAACGTCGGCTAATGACTAATCCTAAACCAGTGCCGCCATATTTACGAGTAATGGAATTGTCTGCTTGAGAAAAAGGTTTGAATAGAAGAGAGAGTTTATCTTTAGCAATACCAACTCCCGTATCTTCTACACAAAAATATAGGGTGATTTTTTCCTTGGCAATTTTTTCCTGTCGCACTTTTACGACAATTTGACCTTTTTCGGTAAATTTGATAGCGTTATTAATTAAATTAGTCAGGATTTGGGATAGACGGAGAGAATCTCCCAAAAAACTACAATCTAAATGGTCATCTATATCAAAAACTAATTCTAGTCCTTTTTCTTGAATTTTTGGATGCAGTAAATTTGCAACATCTGTTAGTATATTGTCCAATAGAAAATTATTTGTTTCTAAATCCAGTTTTCCTGCTTCTATTTTGGAAAAGTCGAGAATATCGTTGATTATAAGCAATAAAGACTCACAGGCTTTTTGAATTTTGATTAAATAACTTTTTTGCTTTTCTTTTAATTCCTCTTTTAATGCTAAATGGGTAAAGCCAAGAATGGCATTCATGGGGGTGCGAATTTCATGACTCATACTGGCTAAAAACTCGCTTTTGGCTTTGTTAGCAGAATCTGCTTCTTCTTTTGCTAGTTCTAATTCTTGTTGTACTCGTTTGATTTCAGAAATATCACGAGAAATAGCTAAAACCATCTTATTTTTTTGGCTAGGAATAGCACTAAGGGAAACTAAGCAGGGGAAAATAGTGCCGTCTTTTTTTTGTAAACTCCACTCGAAAAAACATCCTCCATTTTTGGCGGCATGGCGAATATATTTAAAAGCTAAATTATCTGATAATTCACCGTTGGGCTGATGTTGGGGGGAAAAGTCAGGGGGAGTTTTACCGATAAATTCTGTGCGATTAATGCAGTCATGCAATCTGATGGAGGCTTCATTACAGTCTATATATTGCCCTGTTTTAGCATCAATTAAGGATAAAGCATCATGGGAAGATTCAAATAATGTTCTATATCTTGTTTCACTTTGTTGTAACTTGTTATATAGGGCTTCTCTTTCTTTTACTTCTTCCATTAAAACTTGATTGGTGGCGAATAAAGCCTCTTGGGTTTCTTTGAGGGCTGTTTCTGATTTTTTCCTTGCAATGGCATTACTAAAAAGTTTTCCTGTTAACTGTAGTAAGTTGGTTTCTCCTTGATTCCATTCATGATGATTTTCTGCAGAGATTGCGGTTAAAAAACCGACTACTCGCCGAGAAAATTCGATGGGTAAAGCAATAAAAGATTTGAGGTTAAGTTGCTCAAATAACATTCTCTCATTAACGGCTAACTCTGGTAAATCCTCTGCCGAGTTAATCATAACTATCCATTTGGTTTGCAGTTGATTAACTAGCCATGAAATTACACGGGTGGATATGTGCCATTCTCTCAAATCTTGATGAATTAAGGATGATTGACTTTGATGGGATAAACAAAAAGTTTCATTTCCTTTATCAAACTCAAAAATGGTAATTTGCTCTACTTTCAAGAATAAAGCAATAGCTGTTAACGCATCATTAATATACTCATCAACTTTTTCGGCTTCTACCATGAATAGACTGGTAGAAATATCCGAGAGTAATCTTTCTATTTCATTAAGATAGCGCAATGCGATCGCTTTTTCTTCGGCATTTTCTTTCGCTTCTTCCAATTCAAGGGTGCGTTGTTTTACGTTGGCTTCTAACTGTTGATTAAATTCTTCTAATTGCAATCTGGCTTTTCTTCTTTCTAATTCTCCTGAAGCACTAGAGGCAAATATCTGGAAAATTTCTCGATTAATGGATGTGTTGGGGATAGACTTGCTACTTAGGGCAACTAAACAGCCAATGGGTTTTTGATTGCTGTCAAATAAGCCCATACCCATATAGGTTTGAGCATGAATGGTTTGCAGTAGTAAGCTATGAGGATATTCTCTTTGAATGTTGTCAGAATATAGACAGAAGCTAGGATTTTCACTATATATAACTTGTTGACAGGGAGTATTGTTGACTTGGTAACTGAAGTTTGCTTGGAATTCTTGATTATGATAACAAACCAATGTGGTGGCAAAATCGGGTATTTCGGGATGTATTTCTGAGAGAAAAACAACGTCTGCTTGTAAAACTTCGGCTAGGTATTTTACTAGAGATTGAAAAAAAGTTTCTTCTGATTTAAAGGAAACGGCTTTTGCTATATGACGAATGGCTAATTCAACACGTTTGCGATCGCATATATTCATCACAACACCTGTGACTTTTTTCAAGTTTCCCCCGCCGTCATACTCCATAATGCCTCTATCTAATACCCAAAGATAGTCATCATTTTTGGTTTGAAGTCGATATTCAAGGGAGAAAAAACGCTCAGGAATAGGATTAGGGCTTAATTCAGCATTAACTATAGCCAAATCATCAGGATGAATTCTCTCAAGCCAGAAAGTTTCTGATATGCCAATTTCTTCGGGTAAATAACCTAATAACTCTGTATATGCACCATCCCAAATAATCTCATGATTAGTTACATCATGCTCATAAACTATTTCTCCTAAAGTTTTAACAAGAGTTTCATTTCTGCGTTTTAGTGCTTGTTTTTCACTTTCTATTTCTCTTTTTTTAGTAACATCCCTTGCTGAGTAAAGAATAATTCCTTCTTCTTGGGGAAATAATTTGACATTGAGTAATAAATAATGCTCCCGATTAAATTTATCTTTTACTACTATTTCTATATTGTTTATTTCTTCTTGTTTTTCCAAAGTATCTAAATCATAAATATTTTCTCCTAGCAATTGTTTGACATTCTTCATGGCTTCCACTTCTTCCCAAGAATATTCAAAAATAAAATGCACATTAGGACAAATAAAAGTAAGATTGCCTTGTTTATCACTTAAAAAAACAGTATCAGAGATATTATTCAATATCATGCGGTGTAATTTTTCTGACTCTTCCAAAGCTAATTGAGCAAATTTACTCTCACTTATATCCCTTGCACAACCAACAATAAATAATTCTTTCGTTAAAGTATCGTTGATAGGATAGCCTCTATCTTCAATCCAGCGAATATCACCATTGGGGCGAATAATGCGAAATTCCTCATGATAAATTCCTTTATCAACTACTTCTGCAAAGGCTTTTTCAACTCTGGCGCGATCTTCAGGATGGACACTTTCTAACCAAATGCTATAATTTTGATATAATTCCTCACAAGAATGTTGCCAAATATCTTCAAATGCGTTACTGACATATAATGTTTGCTTTTGATACCAATTCATCATCCAAAACACATCATTAATAGTTTCGGTGATAAGTTCCAATTTTTGCTTACTTTCTTTTATCTCTTGTTCTGTTTGTTTCCTTGAGGTTATATTATCTTCTATACCTCTAAAACCGAGTAATTTTCCCTCTTGGTTAAAAATAGGTAATCCTTTAGAATCTAACCAAATATATTGTTGTATAGGCAATAAATAATAGCGTTTAATACGGTGAAAAAACCGAGGATTTTTTAATAAGTCATCCCAAGTTTTTTGCATTTCTTCTCTATCTGATTCTTCAATAATTTCAAAAATACTTTTTCCGATTAATTGTTCTGATTTTAAGCCTAAATGCTCTTCAATTTTAGGACTTACATAAGTAAAAATTCCTTCCAAATTAACTTCCCAAAACCACCCATCAATTAATTGAATTACACTATTAAAACGTTTTTCACACTCTGTTAAAATACTCTTTTCTTTCTCATATTTTCCTGTTTTACTATTACATTCTTTTTCTTTTATTCCTTCATTAAGGATAGATGAATTTAGTTTGATATTTTTACAAGTTGACAACTCTTGCCAATAGGATATTTTAGTTAATATTTCTTCCTTACATAAAGGCTCAGTCAAAAATTCGATCGCACCTAATTTAAAAGCGAGTTCCTTATTCTGGTAATCATCACTTATAAATGCTATAAAAACTTGCTCATTTTCTAAGAAAAAATTAGAAGAATTTATTTTATTTTTTAAATCAAAAAAAGACTCAATAAAGCTAGTAAAAATAATAGGAATATCATTAATTTCTTGTAGATAATTACAAATATCTTGCTCAGTGTGAAAATGTAAATAAGTAATATTATTTTCCTCAAGAATTACCCTCAAAGAATGCAAAGAATACTGGTAATTATCTAAAATTAAGACGGGATGATCACTAGAGTGAGACATTTTGAAAAAGCATAAAAATCCTATTCAATTTACTCACACTATAACAATCCCATTTAAGTTATGACGAGATTTTAACAAATATTTGCGATTAACTTAGTCACACCTTATAGTAATGGAGACTTTTTATTTTATCGAGAAAAAACCAGATAGCAATTCCCAAATTTATTAGATTCAATTTTTCTATACCATTGCCCGTTGCCCATTGCCTACCCCAGCGACACCACTTTTTCATCAACCCCCAACTTATGACAAGGTTGACTTGTGACACTAGCTGTAGGACAAATATGTTTTAAACAAGACTGCCTACTAGCCTCCTCATCCTCAAAAGCAGGAGGCACTTGCCCAAAAACCATCTCACAACTAAAATCATCAAAATTAGGAGTCATAGTCAAAGGAATACCAAAAGACTTTGTAAAAAACTCTTGAGTGGGTAATTTACACATATTCACGCACATTCCCACACATCCACTGGCTTCCAAGTAACGACATTTTTTGATATAAACACCGCTTTTCTGTATTCTTACTTGATTATCCTCCGTCACAACCTCCGCCTCTCTAATTTCTGATTCCCCCACCAACCACTCAAACAAAACCGTCGCAAACCAAGCATTAGATTCACATACCCACTTAGTAGGAGAAAAGAGATTACGAATTAAAAATAAAACAGGAGAAGGCACAAGAGATTGTAAAACAATAGCCACTAACTCCTGTTGTTGTTGAGAATTTCGCCCTTCCATTATTTGCATCGACAAATCTACAAAACCCTCATAACCTTTCTTTTGACTCTTTTTTCCTACCGCCTTCGCCATTTTTCGGGAAAACAAAGCAATAAATAGTTTATCAAACCAGTTATCTTTATATTCTGTTTTGTCTGTAACATTCATAAAATAATTATCCGATTATTCCTAATAACATTAATCCTATCTTAAGTCTCTTGCCCAAACTTGTTAATATTCTTGCTCAGGTTAGAATAGAATAAGTTAAAAAAAGGTTGTAGGTGGCAGGTTTCAGGTTTAGGGGAGTAATGAGTAATGAGAGTTAGGAGTTTTTAATTCTTAATTCTTAATTATCAACTATTCACCTTGCCCATTCTTTATTCCCAATCTAAGCTAAAAATCAGACCTTAATTCAGCAACGCTAAAAAACAATTATAGGAAAATATCCAATTCATATTAACTATGACTAATTCTAGTAAAATTGAACCAGAAAACATCGACAATTCCCAAGAAAAAGGAAAAGATAGCTATGTTAAATTAGCTATGCGTAACATGGTAAAAAAAAGAGGAACATCATTAAAACACTTTTTCCTAACTACATTTGGCTTATTAGTTTTTCTTGTGGGAATTTCTTACTTAACTCGTTAAAAATAGAATAAGGGATTAGGAAATAATTAAATTAAGAATGAGTAATCAAAAGTTTTCAATTAAGACTTAGAAATTTTGGCATTAATTTTACTTAATAAGATACTCAACTCTGGTAACTTTAAAGGAATAGTAAATAATAAAAATATCCCTAAAGCAATTAAACAAGAAAAAAGTAAATTAACACCTTGTAATAATAGACTTTCTTTGAGCAAAAAAGAGGATATGAAACCGTAAAATCCCCAACAACTAAAACCTGAGATAATAGTAGCCAAAATTAAGCCTAAAAATATCCCACTCCATTCTTTTAATGGTAAGCCATTAAGTCTTTTATTTAAAATAAATAACATAATTATCATAGAAAAAACATTGACTCCAATAGTGGCAAAAACTAATCCTTGGGTTGCAAAGCTCTTGACTAAAAAATAATCTAAAATAACGTTAATAAAAATATTAATAATACTAATTTTAAAGGGAGTTTGTCCATCTCCTAAAGCATAAAAAACCCTTACTAAAACATCTCTAGCTAGATAAAAAAACATCCCTACACCATAGGCAAATAAAACAGGGGCAACAATGGCAGAAGCAGAAGATTTAAACACCCCTCTCTCGTAAATCAGGGCAACAATAGGCTGAGATAAGGCGACAAAAATTGCAGTTAAAGGTAGCATTGTTAAAGCTGTTAAAATTAAACCCTGTCTAATTCTTAACTTTAATTCGTCCCAATTTTCTGGACTCGCTAAACGAGAAAAAATGGGTAAAAAAGGTACTAAAATCATGTTAGAAATAATACCCAATGGAGTTAAAACGATAAAGTTGGCGTAACGCATTGCCGCCGCCGCATTTTCAATATAAGAAGCAAAATATAAGTCTGTATAAACATTAATATGCAACATCCCAGAAGATAAAGTCGCAGGCGCCATAACTTTAACAACTTCGTTAACTCCTTCTTGACGAAAGTTAAATCTTAGCTTGAGGGTGCTGATACCGCTTTTTATTTGGGCGGTTTGTTGTGCTAACCACTGCCAAACACCACCAACTAGGGTTGTACCTGCTAACATGATGCTACCCCATTGTAAGTATTCAGGGGTGTTAATTTTTTCGCCTAAAAACCAAAATAGTCCGCCAACACCTACAACTATTGTTAAACTAGAAAATAGAGGGCTAATACTGGGTAGCCAATATTGATCTGAAGCGTTAAGACTACCAAAACCAATGCCAATTAATCCTGCAAAAATTGCCAGAGGTGCCATAATTTGTAATTGTAGAATCGCCATTTCTCGGACGTTGCTTTCTAATCCGGGGGCGAGTAAGTCGATAAATTTGTCTGCATAGATGATTAAAATAACCGTAACTAAGAGTAAAATGCCGCTAACTAGGGTTGTGATGGTTTCGATGAGAGGGGCGGCGGATTTTTGATCTTTTTTGGCTAAAACACTCACTAAGGCACTATGAAATGGCCCATTAATGCCTCCTAGAAGGATTAAAAGAAATCCGGGGATAACATAAGCGTAAGCATAAGCATTAACAACGGGGCCTATCCCAAAAGCGGCGGCAACAATTTGCTCTCTGACTAAGCCGAATAGTTTGCTGATGAGGGTAGCAACTGCCACGATTCCCGCTATTCCTGCTAAGGATTTTTTCCCTTTTTTATTCACACCATTAAAATTAATAACTATTTGGTCTATTATTATAATGGTCAGGGGATATATAATATAGTCTTTAGCTTAATTGGCGTATCGATTCAAATAAAACCACAGAAACACTGACGGATAAGTTTAAGCTGCGCACATTGTTGCTTTTCATGGTGATATAAGAGGTTAAGTCACATTCTTTTAATACAAATGGTGGTAAGCCGTCTATTTCACTACCAAATAGTAACCAATCGTCTTCTTGATATTGACATTTGAGGTAGTTTTCTTTTCCCCTAACGCTTAAGCCTATTATTCTTCCTCCTTTTTCTTTGGCAAATTGTAAAAACTCTGAGGCACTAGAATGGTATGTTAATTTTACATGAGGCCAGTAATCTAGTCCAGCTCTTTTTAAGGTGCGATCGCTTATTTCAAATCCTAAAGGTGCAACTAAGTGTAATTCGGTTTCTGTAGCGGCACAAGTTCTGGCAATATTACCAGTATTAGGGGGAATCTGAGGATGCACTAAGACAACTCTGGGCATAGTATGACAATAGATAATGAACAATTAATAATTAATAGTTAAGTTATGGTGAGTTGTCAATCTTCTAAGCAACAATGCTGATTAATCACTTGATTGATTTTTTTGAGAAAGATGCGAGGCTGTAAAGGTTTGAGCAAATATTCATCAATACCTGAGCTTACTAAATTTTCCCACTCATTTCCCTGTATTTGGTCTTTTATGACTATTAGATAGAGGGGATAATCGGCTTGAGATTTGATATTTTCGGCAATAGTTAAATAAGTATCTTGCTCTTGTTGTAAAATTACGATCGCAGGATTAATTAAGTTAATTCTACTAATGGCTTCTTGAACATCTACTAGCCAAATTACTTGATAATCGGCGGCGGTTAATAACTCACACAGAAATGTACCGACTTCTTCATCATCACAAATAATTGCAATGGTTTTATTAATTTTAGATTTATTGATAATATTCTGATTACATTCATTTTTCAGACTATTTTTTTGTTCGTAATTGGGTAAAAAAACGGTGAAAGTTGAACCACTTCCAATCACAGATTCTACTTCAATCATTCCTCCGTGTAATTCCACCAAATGCTTAGTCAATGCTAATCCTAAACCTGTGCCAGAATAACTGCGACTACGATAATTTTCTAGCTGTTGAAATTCAGTAAATAATAAGGGAATTTGTTTTTTGTCAATACCAATGCCTGTATCTTCTACTTGAAAAATGGCTTGATGTTGATTTCTCATGACTCTAATGATAACTTGTCCTCCACTAGGAGTAAATTTAATGGCATTATCTACCAGATTTAATAATATTTGATATAGTCTTTCTTCATCAGCATAAAATACATCTAATTCTGGAGCTACTTGATAATCTAGTCTTACTTTAATGCCTTGATTTTTAGCTATTTCTAAACCTGAAATATAAACAAATTTGCTCAAATTTTCTAAAGAAATTCTTTCAATATATAATAGAGATTTCCCTGCTTCTAAGTCAGCAAAATCGAGCATATTATTAATTAATTGAAGCAGTTTTCTACCACTATCTTGAATAATTTGTAAGTATCTAACTTGTTTTTCTGGGGATAAATTCTCTCTTTTTTTCTCTTTTGACCAGTGTAGTAGTGTGCCTGACAAACCAATAATACAAGTTAAAGGAGTTCTCAATTCATGGCTAATACTTCCTAAAAATTCTGTTTTGGATTGATGGGCTATTTGTGCCACTACTAAGGCATCTTGTAATTGTTTTGCTTTTTTTTCTATTTGTTGTTCTAGTAAATTTTTTTGTTCTTCTAGTTTTTGATAGGAGTTATATTGATATATAGCTAAAGATAAATATTCGGCAATATTTTTGAGAAATTTAATTTCACTATTTTTCCATTTTCTAATAGTAAAACATTGGTGGGCAATTAATAAACCCCATAGTTGATTTTTGACAATAATAGGAATAACAACTTTTGCTTTTACTCCTAATTTTTCCATCATCATTTTTAAGCAAATATCTGTGTTTGATTCATGGATATTATCAATAACTAAAGTATATCCTTCTAAATATTTTTTTTGAAATTCTTGGTTATTATGAAAGCAACTTTCTTCATGAAAATTTAAAACGGAGGGAATTACATTGGATGCTTTTGCTTCGTAGGTTACGGTGTCAATAAAACTAATATTATTTTCTGATTTTTCTCTGACGGGGACATTTATTTGATATACTAAAAGGCGATCGAGTTGTAATAATGACTGCACTTGTTCAATGGTCATTTTAACGATAATTAATGGGTCTAAATCCTGCTGAATTTGTTGAGTTACTTGTCTAATAATTCTTTCTTGGGCTATCTTATTTCTTAAAATAACTTCTATGGGTTGACTTTGATAATGTTCGTTAACATAACTTTCTTGTAACTCTAAAGGTTCTGTGAGAATTTTGAGCAGGGAAAAAATAAAATTTTGTTTAATAATATGATAATTATTTTTATGTTGAAGAATAGTTTTGATATTAATTAATTCTTCGTTGGAAATAGATAATTCTGACTGACTAATTTCCAAAAAGTCTAATATTTCTTCTGTTTCTAAAGTGATAGTTATTTGATAATATAGCTCATTAATTTGTTTTTCAACTATTAAAAGACACTGCAATTCTTCGGATATAAAGAGTTGAAAGCTATGAAATTTTTGCCCTTTATTTCTAATATTTTTGGCATTAGTTAAATTTTCTTCATTCAAGTACATTACACCATGACAATTCTCTTTTACTAATTCTCGCCAAAGATGAGATATTTTAGTAAATATAGGATGAGAGATGATGATGCTAATTAAGGATTGATTAGAAATAAACATTAATAAGAATTTGTGCCAAGAATTTTGTTTGACCAGCCTCAACCATAGTTATCTATTATTATGATGTCTTCTTTTTTTTTATTTTGGATAAACTGTAATCTTTTCTAAAGATTAAACTATATTTTAGTTAAGATTTTTTACTTATTAAGTAAGCTAATAGTAACAGACTATGAGTTATTATTCAATAGAACTATTAATTTCAACTAAATAATTCCTTATCAAGAAAATAAATAAATAAAAATGTAAAGATTAAACCAGTAAAATTAGAGGATAACGTTTCTTGGTAATTCTTGAAATATCACCTTAAAGTCACAGTTCAATTATAGTATTATTATCCTTCTTAACGGGTTTTCCCTGTTCATCGACAGCACCAAATGCTTGAAAATATTTATTTATTTCTGGGGGAAATTGGGGAAAGTCAAATTGTTTATCACCATGGGCAATGTCAGCCCAAAAATTTCTTAATATAGGTGCATACTTTTTCGCTTCCTCTTCTTTGAGATTGAGAGGAGGAGAGGTTAACATCATCATCATAAAAGAAAAAGAGCGATCGCCCATCCATTTTTGAGAAAATTCGGCTAAATTATCCATTTCCGGCAGTTTTGTGATATGATGAGACTCAATAATTAGCCTGTCCCGTGTCAATGACAGAATGCGGTAAGGATGAGGGTAGGTGATTAATGAGCCAGTAGTAATTTCTTGTATATCCCCATACTTAGCAACATCTTGAATATGTAAATGTCCTGTAAAAATCAACTTTACTCCATACTTTTCTAAAATAGACAATAAACGAGGGGCATTATCTAACATATATCGTCTTCCGAGAATATGAGTTGACTGTTGAGGTAAATGCTCAATTACATTATGATGTATCATCAACAAAACTAATTTATCGGTAAGATTAGCTAAAGTTTGTTCTAACCATGAAAATTGCTCATCTTTTAAATACCCTTGCTGTTTACCACCTCGATCGAAATTGTTAGAATTTAAAGCTACTAACTGTAAATTGGGTGCAATCTCACAAGTATAGTCAAGATTCTTTGTCGCACTCTGATAACCGCACTTTTGATAATACAGAGGAAAATCTTGAAAAGCAATTATATCTTCATTGCCATTTATGCTAGGTATATCATGATTACCCGGTATCACATACACAGGGAAGGGTAATTTTTCCAGTTGAGTCTTCAGCCAACAATGATTAAGTATTTCCCCATCTTGAGTTAAATCCCCCGGCAAAAGAAGAAAATCTAAATTCAGATTTTGGAGATGTTGTAAAACTACTTCTAAGGCTGGTATGCTGAATTGAGTTAAATGAAAACGTTTAGCCTCAGCATCAATAGTTTCTGGCAAGGCAATATGTAAATCACTAGCAATAGCAAAACGAATATTCATAAAAATTGAAAATAAAGATAACGTCAAGATTAAGGAGGAAAATTCATTGGCTAGAGTGAGAGTGCGTCAACACGTTAATCCCCTAAGTAGTAAATATCAACAATCTATTTCTTTCCCTGATTGGAGTCAAGTATATTCTAATCTATCCTTGCCTTTTTATCTTGATTTAGGTTGTGCAAGGGGGCGTTTTTTATTACAGATGGCACAACAATATCCTGAGAAAAACTATTTGGGTATAGAAATCAGAGAGGCTTTAGTGGATGAAGCTAATGAGATGAAAACTGATCATAATCTTACCAATCTTCATTATCTATTCGCTAATATTAATTCTTCTTTAGAACAACTATTGACTTCTTTACCTCCGAATAGTTTAGAATTAGTTATGATTCAATTTCCTGATCCTTGGTTTAAGAAGAAACATCATAAGCGTAGAGTGGTACAACCTGAGATAGTGAAAATTTTAGCTAAATTTTTGAGAAAGGATGGACGTATTTTTATTCAATCTGACATAAAAGAATTAGCAGAGGAAATGTGCCAGATATTTTTAGAAAATCCTAATTTTATCTCTCTCTCCCCTGATATTTGGTTGTCAGAAAATCCTTTAGGAATAATGACAGAAAGGGAAATTGCTACCTTGAATAAAGGTGAAAATGTTTATCGTGCAGTTATGATGATGAAATAAGGCAAACTAGCTGATAATTTATTGTTAATCTCAAGTTATACTTAAGAAGAATATAATTCGTATTTTTTAACGGCTTTTTCTTGCCTTAATAATCCTAGTGTAATAACCAACATGACTAGAGAATCACAAATTACTCAATCTTTGCCTCCAGCAATTCAAAAAGTGTCTAGGAATCTCCAACTGTGGGGATTTTGGAGTTTTTGGTTACAGCTAGTCTTGGGGATTATTTCTGCAGTCACGCTTCTTTTTGCAACACCTGCGTTATTTGAAGCGAAAGAAAATACTAGGGGTATTCAGTTTGGCATTTTTTCGGCTTTTATCAGTGTATTGTTATTAACGGTTGCTATTGTTTTAGCTTTCCGTTATGGTAAAATAGGCAGGAAAATAGAAAATCGAGATCCTGCTCTACGTCCTAAGAAGTCGGAAACGATACGTTTAATAAGAATTGGTTTGATTTTTAATTTAGTGGGAATGCTGTTTGCTATTATTGGGGCGGAAACTCTAGTAGGCTTGGCTTTGGCAAAGTTATTAACTCTAGCACCTCAATTAATTAGCCCTAACCCTCAACAGTTTGTTAACTCTCTTGATTTATTGATTATTCAGGCAAATACTAATACTATTACTGCCCATTTTACAGGTATTGTGACATCTTTAATCTTACTCGATCGCATCAGCAATTAGTCTGTAGTGAATGGTGAATAATTGATAATTAATAGTTGATAATTAATAATTCAAAATCCCTAACACCCTAAGCCCTTATCTTCTCCTCTCACCCTCTCCCTCTACTTATTACTTCCTTCTGACTCCTACTTATTTATTTCAACATCATGGAAGAATTAGAAAATCATCAATATTGGATGAGTCAAGCCTTAATTATGGCAAAAGAAGCAGGAGATAGAGGAGATATTCCTGTTGGGGCGATAATTGTCGATAATCACAATAATTTAATTGCAAAAGCGAGTAATCAGAAAGAACTACAAAAAAGTGCGATCGCCCATGCAGAAATTTTAGCGATAAATCAAGCTAATCAAAAGTTAGGCAAGTGGCGTTTAGATAATTGTACATTATATGTCACTCTTGAACCATGTCCCATGTGTATTGGTGCAATCATTCAAGCTAGAATCAAAACTCTTGTTTATGGGGTAGATGATTTCAAAACAGGTGCAGTGCGCACTATTTTAAACATTCCAGACAGTGAAGTTTCTAACCATCGCTTACAAGTTTTTGCAGGAATTCAAGCAGTCGCCTGTGGAGATTTATTGAAATCATGGTTTAATCAATTAAGACAAGGTAAAGAGTAAAGGGCAATGGACAAAAGTAAATAATTAATAACTTCTAACTATTAAATCCTAACTCTTAACTCTCATCCTCATTACTCATTAATTATTTCTCCCTCTCAACCCTCCCCTCATCCCCTTATCCCCCTATCTCTCTAACCATCCATTACCTCTTATTCTCTCTTGATTTGATATTGACAAAAATCTATCCATTGATTATTATGGATTAACAAAGGTCAATAGATAAGGAGATAGATGTTTGATACAAGCCACCCTACATCAATTAAAAGTATTTGAAACCACTGCGAGACTAGGCAGTTTTACCAAAGCCGCAGAGGAGTTAGAAATAACCCAACCCACCGTATCTAGTCAAGTGAAGCAGTTAACAAAAACCGTTGGTTTACCTTTATTTGAACAAATTGGCAAGCAACTTTATCTCACCGATGCGGGAAAAGAATTATTAAAAACCTGTCAAGATGTCTTTTCTCAGTTGGAAAACTTTGAGATGAAAGTCGCTGATTTAAAAGGCACGAAAGAAGGTAAATTACGTTTATCCGTGATTACTACAGCTACCTATTTTATGCCTCGTATTTTAGGGGCTTTTTGTCAACTCTATCCAAATATTGATGTCGCTCTACAAGTTACAAATCATGAGCAGATGCAACAAAGGATGAGTAATAATCAAGATGATTTATATATTTTAAGTCAACCGCCAGAGGATATGGATTTAAAAAGTCAACCTTTTATTGATAATCCCTTAGTTATGATAGCAAGAAAGGATCATCCTTTGGCTACCCGTCAAAATATTTCTCTTGAGGATTTACAATCTTATCCTTTTATTATGCGCGAATCTGGTTCGGGTACACGTCAAGCTGTACAAAATTTGTTCAAGGAGCATAATATCAGTGTTAAGGTGCGATTGGAATTAGGTAGTAATGAGGCAATTAAACAAGCAATTTTAGGTGATTTAGGAATTTCTGTATTGTCTAAACATACCCTAACTACTGCTTGTCATGAGGATTTAACTATTTTAGATGTTCAACATTTTCCCATTTCTCGACACTGGTATATTAACTATTTGAGTGGAAAACAATTATCAGTTATCGCACAAACTTTCCTCGATTTCTTATTAGATAGAACCCAGTTAATGGAGGTTTAAATATTTAATGAAAAGCACTTAGACTGTGTTTTAACTATTCCTTAAATTTACCGCTTATTTTAAATCAAGTATTTTTATATCAACATATTTAAAGCTATTTAATAGCTATAAATTCTCTTGAGTGCGATAGAGTTTTTATTTTATATTTATAGTAGCACAAAAGAGATAGTAATACTCAAGTGCTAAAAGCAGATTTCTAATTTTTAGCGATGAAAGTCCATATTTTTGCTCTTGATAGATTCAAGAAAATTATTATTTTTGAATAAGTATGATAGCTTATTTGAATAATAATTGTGCGCTTGTGTCTTTTTGTATTTTCAAAAGAAATGAGTTTACTTTTCCTTAAACAGACTAGGTAAAAATACTCTTATTTATTATTTTGATGTCTAGTATAAAATAATTCTTATCCAAAAAGTTGGACAGAAGAAAGAAATTTATGATTAAGTATAGATAGATTTTTAAATACACAATTGCTGTAAGTAAATGATATAAAAAAACATGAATTTTTTTAGTGAAACTATCTGGTTTATCCCTTGTTATACCCTGATTGGGGGCTTAATTGCACTATTATGGTCGCCCGGTATCATACGCAAAACGGGATCTCGCCCCGCAGGTTACGTTAACATTGTGATGACTTCTCTTGCGTTTATTCATAGCGTTGTTGCTTTGTACCAAATTTGGGAAAAACCTGCCCAAGAATTCCGGTTTACCTGGTTAGAAGCGGCAGGAGTAAACATTTCCTTTGATTTACAGATTTCTTCTGTGAGTGTCGGTGCTTTGGCATTGATTACGGGATTAAATGTTTTATCTCAAATTTATGCTATTGGTTATTTGGAAATGGATTGGGGATGGGCAAGATTTTACGCCCTCATGGGTTTCTTTGAAGCAGGGATGTGTGGTTTAGTCTTGTGTAATTCCCTTTTCTTTAGCTATGTCTATCTGGAAATTCTCACTCTTGGCACGTATTTATTGGTGGGGTTTTGGTTTGCACAACCTTTAGTTATTTCTGGGGCTAGAGATGCTTTTTGGACAAAGCGAGTGGGTGATATTCTATTATTGATGGGAGTAATTGCTATTTATCCTTTTTCTAATACATGGAATTATAATTATTTAGCTTTTTGGGCGGAAAATTCCCCCATCGATAGCACTCTTTCTACTTTACTTTGTTTAGCTCTGATTTCAGGTCCGATCGCAAAATGTGCCCAAGTACCGTTACAATTATGGTTAGATGAGGCGATGGAAGGCCCTTTACCTGCTTCTATCCTTCGGAATGCCATTGTGGTGACGGTTGGTGCTTATGTTATCATCCAGTTACAGCCTGTTTTGGCAATGTCTCCTATTGCATCCCAAGCATTAACAATTATTGGAGTCATAACTGCTATTTTAGCTAGTCTTATTTCTATTGCTCAAGTGGATATAAAACGAGTTTTATCCTATATTGTTAGTGCTTATATGGGGTTAGTTTTTATCGCTGTCGGCACAAATCACGAAAAAACGGCATTAGTTTTAATCGCAGTGTATGCAGTGGCAATGGCTTTGTTGTACATGAGCATCGGTGCAATTATTATTAGTAATATCACTCAGGATTTAACCCAATTGGGGGGATTATGGAAAAAACGCCCCTTAGCAGGTATTGCTTTTTTGGTGGGTAGTTTTGGTTTAGTGGCTTTTCCTCCTTTGGGTGGTTTCTGGATATTACCCCAGTTAGGAAATGATTTTTTTGTTTCTCAACCTTGGTTAGTAGGGGTGTTATTAATCGTCGATGCTTTAACGGCTTTTTCTCTCCTGCGAACTTTTTGCCTCATATTCTTAGGTGATTCCAAACAAATGACAGTGCGATCGCCTGAAGTTTTGTGGGCAATGGTATTACCAATGATGATTTTAACGGGAGTGACATTACATTTACCTTTAGTTTTAGCCCAATTTAATTTAATTAGTTTCCAAGGAAATTTAAACATTTTCTTTAGTGTTTCTACTTTAATTGGGGTGGTATTAGCAATGTTAATTTATGGCAAAAAACCAGCCGATAAAAGTGTTGATATAGTGCCTGAATTTATCCGTAATTTCTTTGCTAATGATTTATATATTCAAGACATTTATAAAGTCACAATTGTGGGCATAGTAAATGTTACTGCAAAATTAGCTTATTGGTTCGATCGTTATATTGTTGATGGAGTCGTTAATTTAGTGGGTTTAAGCACTATTTTTGGTGGACAAGCCTTAAAATATAGCACATCTGGACAATCGCAATTGTATATTTTTTCTATTCTTTTAGGCTTAATATTTGTTGCTATTATTTTTGGTCTAACTCAGTTTTAGATGTTAGATTTTTGCTAAATATTACATGATAAACTTTCTCAGAGTAATACTTTTTTAAAAGTAAGAAAAGAGAAAAACTAGAGATTTAATTATTCGATTTTGTTTCTGTGATGCTTAAGATTTTTCAGCAATTATTCTTTCATCGCAACCCCAAATCAGTCATCAAAGTTACTCCTCCCTTAACTACTCAGAGTTTTTTGGAGGAATGTCCTAAAATCATTTAGGACTCATATATTAAGTCAACTAATAAACATTATTACAATGCTATCATCATGATTAATTTGTTGTTAATTTTTCCGATTTTAGGGGCGATTATAATTGCTATTTTGCCCCCGCAGAAAGAGAGTCATATTTCCAAAAGCATTGCTTTAATAACAAGTGCGATCGCATTTTTTATTAGTATAATAATAGCCCTAAATTTTGATTATCAAGCAGTAGGATTACAACAGTCTTTATCCTTAGAATGGTTACCCTTTTTAGGCTTGAATTATACCGTAGGAATAGACGGCTTATCTTTACCCTTAATTATTCTCAATTGTCTAACTGTAACCTTGACATTTTACAACGGAGAATTAGATAGTAAAACTCTTAATAAGCCCAAACTTTATTACATCCTCATTTTACTTTTAACTACCTGTGTTAATGGTTCATTAATCGCCCAAAATCTACTATTATTTTTCATATTTTATGAAATTAAATTAGTGCCGATTTACCTTTTAATTTCCATTTGGGGTAGAGATAAAAGAAACTATGCGGCAACAAAATATTTATTATATACAGCCTTCTCTGGTATCTTTCTACTGACTGGTTTTTTAGGTTTAAATTTTCTTACCAATGCCAATAGTTTTGACATTGAGATGATTTCCAGCGAAGTCTTACCCCAAGCAAAACAGATACTTTTACTTTTAGCTATTGTCATTAGTTTTGCCATCAAAATTCCTATATTCCCCTTCCACACATGGCTACCTGATGCCTATACCGAATCCTCAACCCCTTTATCTATGTTATTAGGGGGAGTTATCTCAAAATTAGGCACTTACGGTTTAATTCGTTTTGGTTTACAACTATTTCCAGATGTTTGGGGTAATGTATCACCTTATTTAGCCATTTTAGCGGTAGTCAGTGCTATTTACGGCTCATTAGTAGCAATTTCCCAAACAGACATCAAAAAAATGGTTGCCTATGCCTCTCTCGCCCATATCAATTTTGTGGTGTTAGCGACGGCCGCAGGTTCATCTTTGAGTATATTAGGCGCAATTTGTCAAATGTTTGCTCACGGTTTGATAGTGGCTTTGCTATTCCATTTAGTAGGCATTATCGAAGCGAAAACAGGCACAAGGGAATTATCAGAATTACATGGTTTAATGAATCCCTATCGAGGTTTACCTTTTGTGGGGGGTTTAATGATTGCCGCCGTAATGGCTAGTGCTGGAATTCCGGGGATGATTGGTTTTATCGGAGAATTTCTTTCTTTTCAGGGTAGCTTTAGTGTTTTCCCTATTTATACCCTAGTTTGCTTAATTGCAACAGGTTTAACTGCTGTTTACTTTGTCATTCTCCTCAACCGTGTTTTCTTTGGCAGAATGGAGAATAAGACAGGGTATTTACCGAAAGTAGAATCTTTTGAGCGTTTACCCGCAGTTATTTTGGCGGTGATGATTATTTTCTTCGGCTTACAGCCTTCTTTTTTAACTAATCTTAGCGTTAATACTAGCAGTGCTATCAGTATCACTGTGCCTTCAGTGACTGCACAAAGTGTGGCACCGCAAACGGCACTTTTTCAGTAATTAGCTATAAATTTTCATCCTGAAAAGGTGAGCTAGGAATTGAAAAATATTCAAATCTTATGGAATTAGGATGTTAGAAAGATTTAGATGTCATTAATTATCAATTATCAATCATGAAAACAGCAACAAAAATTCCTCCTTCCACTCACGAATTTGCCGAAGTTATCCATCGTTTGGAAGCTGGTGGCTCAATGTTACCAGATACCCCAGAAAATTTAATGCAAATTATCGGTATCTATAAGGCTTATGCTATCCCGATGGATTTTTACTGGCGTGATTTACTCTATATTGCCGAAAGAGTTTTTCTTAATCCCCTTCCTTTCTTTAAATATTTTATTTCTCAAGAGTATCTCGATTTACCTAATCATTACGCTGGAGATACTGCCGATTTGAGAATATGGCGAGGGCAAGCTAGCGCCCATCCTGAATTACTTGCCTTCATGGAAAAAGGAGAAACAAGTAAAATGCCTAAATTATTCCATCATTTGATGCACGATCGCGTTAATATGGAGTTTGCTGAGGCTTGTATGCGGGCGATGTTATGGCATGGTAGAGATATGGGTATGGGCAAGTTTGACGCTTATCTCGACAGTGATGAGTATAAAGCCAATGCTGATAAAGCCATTAAAGCCTATTTCAAGGGCAATCCTCTGATGTTAGGCTTATATAAATTATTCCCTGAAATGTTCCTAGAACAAGTACGCCAACTATCCTATTATGCTAATCTGGGTTTATTCTGGGAAATTATGACCGCAGTATTTCTGGAAATGTCAGATATTTACGATGAAGGCGGTTTTAAAGGAGTGCCAGATGCCATGGATTTTCTGGTTAACGGCATATTTGCGATCGCAGGTCGTCCCATATATCATCATGTATATATAAAAGGGGAATGCTATGAGATTATACCCAAATCCAAAGGCTTTACATGGTTATACGAAGCCGCCCTTCCCTATGTAGAAGCGGTATTTTATCGCACCGCCCCCTTTCGAGGTACAAAATCTTACAATGCCCAAGCCCATCAAGTACCCCACGAACAAAAAGACTTCCATTATGGTATTCTCTATGCAGATGTTTTCCCCGTTGGTAGTGCAGGAATTCCCCCCACATTACTAATGGATGATATGTTGCATTTTCTCCCTGACTATTTGGTGGAATACTATCAAAAACACTGTCGAGGGGAAGATGATATGTTAATTCAATTAGGGGTAACATTTCAACGATCAATGTATAATGTTACTTCGGCGGTAATCCAAGCATTACGCACCGCTCTTTTGTATCCCCTTGATGACGATAATCCCAAGCACTTAATGAAAAATCGTCAATTTTTTGAAATGCAAATGGATAGATTTAAGCGCCCAGAAGCAAGATTAAGGGATATTCAATCTCAAGATTACCGTTAATACCAGAGTTCGGATTTTGGAGTTAAAAGTGGTAAATATTGACAAAAAACATTGATAAATTGATTTTTTGCTTCTATTTCCCTTGTGTCAATGGATTCATAAATTCTTCATTTTACATTCTTAATTCTTAATTTTTATTATGCCTACCATCGTTGATATTGCCGTTAATAACGATAACTTTAAAACTTTAGTTGCCGCAGTTCAAGCCGCTAACCTAGTGGATGTGTTACAAAGTGAAGGACCTTTTACCGTGTTTGCCCCTACCGATGATGCTTTTGCGAAACTACCTCCCGGCACAGTTACCACTTTAGTACAAAATCCTCCTCAACTGGCTCGAATCTTAACTTATCATGTGGTTGCAGGAAAACTCATGAAAACTGATTTAGAAAAAGTTGACGCTGTCACCTCTGTGGAGGGTTCACCAATTACTGTTGATTGTAGTGATAGTTTTGAGGTAAAAAATGCAACAGTCATTATGGCGGATATTGAAGCTGATAACGGAGTCATTCATGTGATTGATAATGTTATTTTGATGGGGTAGATTGGGGTATTAGGTGTTAGGGGTTCAGAGTTCGGAGAGTTCGCTGCGCTCGTTCCGCAAAGCGGTACGGGGTTAGGAGAGTTCGCTCCTTTCAGTAGTGAATGGAGTTATTAATTATTATCAACTATTTACCTTTGCCCAATGCCGCCCTTTTAAATCTTCTTTTCATCGAACATAATGAGTGACAATTTATCTAATCATTTTAGTCAAGAATTATTGGATTTCGATCGCAATCATATTTGGCATCCCTACACGTCATTAATTAATCCTTTACCCACTTATCCCATTGTCTGTGCCGAAGGAGTGAGGTTAATAATGGATAATGGGAAACAACTTATCGATGGAATGTCTAGTTGGTGGACTGCAATTCATGGGTATAACGTGCCAGAATTAAATCAGGTGGCAAATGAGCAGTTACAGAAAATGTCTCATGTTATGTTCGGAGGGATTACCCATAAACCAGCCATCTTACTATGTCAAAAATTGGTGGAAATTACCCCAAAGGGTTTAGATAAAGTTTTTTTAGCGGATTCGGGTTCGGTTTCCGTAGAAGTAGCTCTGAAAATGGCGATACAATTTCAACACTCCCTAGGGCAACCCCAGAAAAATAAGTTTATGACCATTAGAAGGGGCTATCATGGTGATACAACGGGAGCAATGTCTGTATGTGATCCTGAAGGGGGTATGCACCACTTATTTAGGGATTTTTTACCGAAACATTTTTTTATAGACAAGCCTCAAAAAAGATTTGGCGAAACCTATGAGGAGGAGGAGTTTTTTTTCTTAGAAGAATTTTTCCGTCTTCATAGTCATCAATGTGCAGGTTTTATTTTAGAGCCGATTGTGCAAGGGGCGGGGGGAATGTGGTTTTATTCTTCTCAATTTTTAGGGAAAATAAAAAGTCTGTGCGAAGCCCATGATATGCTTCTAATTGCCGATGAAATCGCCACTGGTTTTGGGAGAACGGGAAAACTGTTTGCTTGTGAACACGCTGGTATTTCTCCTGATATTCTTTGTCTGGGAAAAGCCTTAACGGGGGGTTATATGACTCTTGCGGCGACTATTTGCACCCAACGGGTAGCGGAAACTATTTGTCGGGGAGAAGCGGGTGTATTCATGCACGGTCCTACTTTTATGGCTAATCCTTTGGCTTGTGCGATCGCATCTAAAAGTATTGAATTATTATTGAATTCTGATTGGCAATCTAGGATATTAACCATTGAAAAAGAGTTAAAACAAGGGCTGAGTAAAGCAAAAACCCTAGAAAAGGTGAAAGATGTTAGAGTATTAGGTGCGATCGGTGTAATCGAACTTCATCAACCCGTTAATGTTGCCCATGCTCAAAAATTCTTTGTAGAAAAAGGGGTTTGGATTAGACCATTCAGAAATTTAATTTATATTATGCCTCCCTATATTATCAACCAAAAGGATCTCAGATTATTAACTTCTACTATGGTTGACTATTGCCAAAAAATTAACACGTTGGTGAATTAAGCTATTATTTCTAACAAACCTGACACCTACCGTTATCCGATATTCTTAAACTCAAATAAGGTTACTTAGAATCGAAAGGAAAATGCTAATCTAACCTGAGTTTTGGATAAGCTGAAAGTATTATTGTCTCGTAGTCAGAGATATAGCTTATTAGAAATAACGATAAAATTGCCTTAAACCGAACTAACGTAAAATCAATTTATTCAGCTTTTTTGTCAATAATTATTGCTTTTAACTCCGAACTCCGAACTCCGAACTCCGAACTCAGGTTAATCTATAGAAAACGTACAAAAAAACAAGTATGTGGAAAGCATTAATTAGTTTGGTTATTTTTATCACTGCTGGTTACTGGTTTGTAAATCAATACTTAAGTCAACAATCATCTGAGCCAACTCCAGAAGAAAAAGCAAAAGAAAATAAGGTTGTAGAAGAATATAAAGACAAACTTAATGAGAATCTGGAAAAAGGTAGTAAAAGATTTAAAAATTTAGATCCCCAGAATCAATAAATATAGCTCTATCACTTCTCGTCGTGTAAATTATTGGTTAGGGTAGGCGGCAATAGGCAAAAGTCAAGGGGTAACAAGGGGCTTAAACCTCTTGCTAATTAACCCTAACACCTGCAACCTGATACCTAATCTTATCCGATATTCTTAAACCACACCGAGGTTACTTATTTTAATTCCGAACTCAGATGAGGTTGATTTAATCCTAGTACGACAGTAAAGTATAATTGAGAATTATTTTCTATCCATAATTAACTTTATTTTCCTAAAAATGGCGATCGCAATTGATTTTGGTACAAGTAACACTGTCATTACTCGCATCAACCCTGTGACAGGGGAATCAGAAATTGTAAAATTAGCCAATCTTGCTCAAAAAAATAGCAGTATTCCCCCGATAATTCCTAGTTTAGTATATATAAATAATGCTCATAATGATGATGTAATTATTGGTCAAAAAGTTAGAGATAAAGGTTTAGATAGTAAAAATAATCAGCGTTTCTTTAGTAATTTTAAAAGAGGTATCGGTACTGATATTCAAGGATTTTTACCTATTTTAGATGATAAACAATTAGATTTTGAAAAAGTTGGAGATTTATTTTTAAGTAATATTTTACAAGAATTAAAGGGCGAATTAGACTCTTTAATTATGACTGTGCCAGTAGATAGCTTTGAAAGTTATCGCTATTGGTTAACGGGGGTTTGTGAAAAGTGGAATATCGACAAAGTCAGAATTATTGATGAACCAACGGCGGCGGCTTTGGGTTATGGTACAGAGGAAAATAATTTAATTTTAGTGGTAGATTTCGGCGGAGGTACGATCGATTTTTCCTTAGTAGAGTTAGATTTAGGAGAAAAGAAAAAACCTCAAGGATTTATATTGAAATGGGGTGAGAAGCTATTAGGAGAAAGCTCGGCTCAAAAAACAAAGTTAGCCAAAGTTATCGCCAAGGCAGGGGCAAATTTAGGGGGTTGTGATATAGATAACTGGATTTTGAACTATTTTCACGAAAAACAAGGGGTAACAAAGTCTTCTCTAACTAGCCGTTTAGTAGAAAGAATTAAGATTCGTCTTTCTCAGACTGAAGAGGCTCAGGAGGTCTTTTTTAATGATTTGACCCTAGAAACTTCCGATTTAAGCCTAAATAGAGAAACTTTTGAAGAAATACTCAACCATAATCAGTTTTTTGCTCAACTAGATACTCTGATGGAAGGAGTCTTACAACAAGCAAGAGGTAACGGTGTCAACATCAATGATGTTAATCGAGTTTTATTAGTGGGAGGAAGTGGACAAATTCCCGCCGTTAATCAATGGTTACAGCAATATTTCCCTCTCGAAAAAATAAAATGCGATCGCCCTTTTGACGCTATTGCCATGGGTGCATTAAAATTAGAGCAGAATTTACAGATCAAAGACTTTCTTTATCATAGCTACGGAATTAGATATTGGAATCGTCGGCAAAAACGTCATGATTGGCACACCATTATTCCTAGTGGGCAACCTTACCCTATGACACAACCCAGAGAATTAATTTTGGGGGCTTCAGTGGAAAATCAGCCTAGTATTGAATTGATTATTGGTGAGTTAGGGCAAGAAAATACCTCTACGGAAGTTTATTTCGATGGTGAGCGTTTAGTTACTCGTAGTATAAATCGAGGAACAAGTCAAGTACAACCGTTAAATGATACGGAAGGAGGGAAAACCATCGCCCAATTAAATCCTTTAGGCAACCCAGGGAGCGATCGCATTAAGGTATTATTTAAAGTAGATGAGGACAGGTGTTTAAAAATTACTGTGGAAGACTTATTAACCGATGAAATTTTGTTAGATAATGTTATGGTGGCCGAGTTGAGTTAAAGCAAGACACTTTTTTTATAGTCAATAAAATATGGATCAAAAAATATTTTCTCCTAGTTTAAGTCAACACATCGAAGCGATTTTATATCTAAAGGCTCAACCAACTACTCTACAAGAAATTGTTACCCTAACCAATCATTCTACAGAAGAAGTACAAGAGGCTCTCATTCAATTAATGTCTGATTATGCTTATCGTAACAGTGCCTTAGAAATTATTGAAACAGAACAAGGTTATAGTTTACAATTGCAGTCAGAATATTTATCTCTACTTGCTAATCTTGTACCCGCAGAATTAAATACAGCTACCCTTAAAACCTTAGCTGCGATCGCACTTCAAAGCCCTATACTTCAGAGTGACTTAATAAATCTAAGGGGAAGCACCGCTTATCAACACGTTAGCGAATTAGTGGAATCTGGCTTTATCCGTAAACGGCGACAAGAAGAGGGGCGATCGTACTGGTTAGAGGTTACTGACAAGTTTCATAAATATTTTGAATTTAATCAAGCTCAAACAGAAGAAGAATGAAATGAAATTCAATTAGAAATTAATTATAAATGAAACAATGAATTTAACTCCATTAATAGGCATTACAACCTCAATCTTTCTCCTTAGTCAAAACCCGACTCAAGATAAATTCAACACCTTAAAAAACACCCTAGAAAACTATAATTTCAATGTAAAAATAGAGCCTCCCCCCCTGAGAAGCACCTATGGTTTATTGCAAGTAAAAACCCGCACGATTTGGATAAATCCTATTGTATTTGATTTACATATTGCCCTCCCTACCTTAATTCATGAAGCAACCCACGCCGCCCAACTATGTGCGGGGAAAAACGAAATTACCGCTCTTAATCTGTCTTTATCTCCTCCCAATATTGCTCGTCCTTATTTTACTCACTACAATCATGGTTTAAGGAGACATTTAGAAGCCGAAGCTTATGCCGTACAAACTCACTCTGAAGGCTATGATTTAGTTATATCTTTATTGAATAAACATTGTCGATAATTTAATTTATAGCGTTTCCCAAAAATATGAGGTACAGTTTTTTTACACCATTGCAATTGTTGCCTATTCCCCATTCCCGAATGTAGATAAGTGGTGTGCCTCATCATGATAAAAATTACAGAATTACTATATTATTAAACCTAACTGAAGTTATCTCAATTAGTTCCGTAAAAAAACCCCAAGAGTAAATATCATGGTCAAAACATACTCAACGTCTTACAATTAATATATATATTAATCACCATGAGTAGCATTCAGCTACTAAAATATTTACCCTTTTGGGAACTAAAAAAATGTCATATATTGATATATCAGTGGCAAAATTGAATTTTATGCAGTATTTCACAAGAAATTTATGTGCTTTACTCTTTTTTTCTCGAAAATCTATTGGCTAATCTCAAAATTTGTCCTGCTAACATGGCGGCCCCAAAACCATTATCGATATTAACCACTCCTATACCAGTGGCACAAGAATTAAGCATAGTTAACAATGCTGATAAACCTCCAAAACTTGTACCATAACCAATGCTTGTTGGCACGGCAATGACTGGGCAATTAGCCAAACCTGCTACAACACTGGGTAAAGCCCCTTCCATTCCCGCAACCACAATTAAAATATCTGCTTGGGTGATGAGATGACGATGATTCAATAAACGATGTATTCCTGCCACTCCCACATCCCATAAACGCTCAACGGTAAATCCACATAATTCCCCCGTTATAGCGGCTTCTTCGGCTACTGGTAAGTCGGCTGTACCCGCAGTCACGATCGAAATTTTACCTTTGTATTTATCACTATTTTGCCCGATCGCAGCTATTTTTGCCAGAGGGTAGTAACGTAAATCTTGTATCTGTTCTTGTAAAGTTTCTGCTACATCAGCTTCTAAACGGGTAGCCATCACAAGGGGAGAATTTTGTCTCATGACATGGATAATTTGTCTAATTTGTTCTGGAGTTTTGCCCTGACTCCAAATCACTTCTGGAAAGCCCGTGCGTAGCTGACGATGATGATCAATTTTTGCAAAGTTGTCTATGGCCTCAAAATTCAAATGTTTCAGCTTTTCCACCCCTTCACTGGGGGAAATTTTTCCTTCTGCTATCTGGTTTAATAGTATCTCTAATGAGGTGCGATCGACCATTATTAATGATTAGGTAATGAGTAAGAAGATTCGGAGTTCAGAGTTATTAATTGTTAATTGCTAATTGCTAATTACTAATTCTTCATTATTGTTTCCAGATTTGTTCTAGGATTTTATCTGTGGGAATATCGGCAATTTGAGAACTTAAAGACTGAATACCAAAAACTCGATCGCATTTTGGTGGTAATAATTTGGTTGTTTTGGTAGGACCGAATAAAGCAATAGTATAGACTCCCACTGCAATAGCTAACTGCATGGGTGCGCTGTCACTACAAAGCATTAAATTTGCTCCAGCAATTATTGCCGCTAATTTACCAATATCGGGAGGGCTAACCACTTTCACATAAGGACATAAAGAAACTATTTCCGTTGTCCATTCCAAATCATCTGGCCCGCATAACAAGACAATAGGAATGTCAGGTTGCTTCATGTGAATGTCCTCAATCACCCTTTGCCACTTAGGTACAGGATAAATCTTATTAATACCTTGATAAGCCGTTAAAATACTAGCACCACCGTGAATAATAATATAGCCACTATCTTTAATTCTCAATCTTTTTTGTTCATACTCCGCCCATTCAATATCTTCTTTTGGTACGTTTATACTTAAATCAGGACAGGGAACATCAATCTTTAAACCCTTAAGTAAATCATGATACATAAAAGGGATATACTGATCGGTATTTTTGGGAACAGTACAATTGAGAAACCAAGAATTAGAACTTTGATAGCCCACCCGAGTCGGAATCCCATCAAGCCAAAGCAAGAAACTTACAATCCAATTTTTTTCGAGAGTAATTACTAACTCATATTCTCTATCTCTAATCATGCCCAAGAGATTAAGATAGTCTGCCAATCCATTTCTATCTTGAAAATCAAAAACCAACACCTCTTGCACATACTTACAAATACGATAACTATTTTTACTCCTCGGTTCAACAATCACATCAATAGTTGCTTGAGGGTATTTATTTTTTAGGGTTTGTAGAGTTGGGAAAAAGAGAATTTGATCGCTAATGCCACCCGGAATCAAAACTAAAACACGCATAATAAAAATATTTTATAAATAATTTCTGAGGATAATTTTAACCTTTAAATAGCACCTAAAACCCAACATCAACAATTATGAATTATGAATTACAAATTATAAATTAAGGGCAAAGGGCATAAAAATTATTCCTTAGTTTATAATAATCCCTTACCCCTCACTGATAGGCAGGGCTGTTTCAAAGTAGAAATACAAAAAAGCTAAAACTATTGCCAGTAAAAGAATATAGCGTTTTAGAGCTTTGAGGATTAAGAAGTAGTTAAAAATGTTTAGATTATCAATTTATAACCATAAACCATTAAAAACTATTGCAAGAGTGCCTATTCCCCATTCCCTGCCTTAACCAGAAAATTTTAGAATGAAACAGCCCTGCTCACTGATAGGTTAGTCAATAACTGCATTAAGTAAAACATCAGTCAAACTCATATTGTCCAAATCATCCATTGTGATGGTATCAACAATATCAAATTTTGCCCCCGCTTCTTGTAATAAATCATCAAGGGCTTTGAAATATTCCTTCGCTTTGGCATCTTGCCCAATTTGGATAAAAGAAATTCCTAATTCTTCATCTCGATCGATTTTTTGACTAGCATTAATAATTAAACGAATTATCTCTTTTGGTTCATCAGGAATACCATCAGTAATAACTAAAATAGTTTCCCCATTTTCCTTCGCTTTGCCTTCCGCCTTACGTTGAAAATAATTATCCAAAGCATCTTGTAAAACACTCTTTAAATCTGAACTGCCCATTGGCTCGTTTTGAGCGTAGATTTCCCTAATCTTGTCAGAGTTAACATTATCATAACGTCTAAAACGCCCTGAAAATAAATAAACAGTAATACCATCACTATCTAATTCATCGCATTTTTGGGCTAACGCAATGGTGGACTCTTGGGCAATTTCCCATCTAGTTTTTCCCGTACCATCATCACTGTTTAAACTACCACTTTTATCGATGATTAAAGTATAGTCTCGATTAGTAACAATTGATTCAATATTCATAAAATATTATTCCTTGTATTGCCTTCTAATCAAAATCATAGCTAAAAAATTTGTTTTGGAATTGTAAATTATTCTTGCGATTTTTTTCAGAAATTTTAGATCTAAGTTACAACGGATTTATGAGTAAAATTTACAGTTCGTAAAATTATTATTTTCACTATGGAAAATCAGCAAAAATATCGTATGATTTGTACCCTAACTTTTGGGGATATTTATGGTCAAATAATTGTATGGTTAGGAGTCATTTTTATTAGCCTTGCTAGTACATTAGCTCTATGGAGTAGCACCCGTCAAATTTATGCTTTTGCTACCGTTGCCATTGTTTTGGTTTTATCTCTGCCTTTCCTGTTATTTGCATTTGTAACCACTTTATTTAATCATATTGAATTTGTACCTATGGAACAAACCGAGAGCAGTAAATCCTCTAATCGTGCTAAATTTAGTGGCAAAACTGCTCAAGTATCTAGTTAACATTAATTCTTCAGCAATAATATTGGGGTTAGGTCGGTTTGACGGTTTCAGGTGGCAGGTTTTAGGTAAATATCTGATGAATGAGTAGTAGGATTAGCCAATGTTTTCTTTTTCCATTTCAACTTCGGGATTTTGTTCAATGGCAGGATAGGTAGTGAGTTTGGGTTGTAAGCCTAGAACCGATTTTAATTTGAGCCATGCCCAATTATTCCACCATCCCACAATACCATCAGGTAATACCGTCACTACCATCAGGAATAATGCTCCCTGAAAGAAAAGCCAAATTTCTGGAAATTCTTCACTCAGGAATGTTTGTCCAAATCTTACTAATAAAGTACCTATTATCGCTCCTAATAATGTTCCTCTACCGCCGACGGCAACCCAGATAACCATTTCAATGGAGAAAGCAACTTCCATAATACTGGGAGTAATAATCCCCGTTTGTAGAGTGTATAAAGCCCCTGAAACTCCCGCGATCGCACCTGAAACCGCAAATACTAAAACCTTGAATCCTGTGGGATTATAGCCAGAAAATCTAACTCTATTTTCATCATCTCGAATAGCTATCAACAAACGTCCGAATCTGCCACTGGTTAACCAACGACAAAGAAGATAAGCCAAAAGTAAAAAAAGAATTGTAAATTGATAAAAGGCAAATTGAGCAGTTTGAGAACTAGCAACCACACCAAAAATAGTTTCAGTATCTGTTTTTAAACCATTAGTACCATTAATTAGTTTCTGTTGTCCGTTGAAGAAGTTAAAAAACACAATGAGTGCCGCTTGAGTAATAATCGAAAAATAAACCCCCTTGATGCGATTACGAAAAACTAAATACCCCAATATACCAGCAACAATAGCCGGAATGACAAAAATGGCAACCACAGTAAAAGGGAAAGAATAAAAAGGTTTCCAAAACCAAGGCAACTCACTCACACCATACAGAGTAAAAAATTCTGGTAACTGCCCATCGGGTAATTGTAATTTAAGGTACATGGCAATACCATAACCACCTAAAGCAAAGAAAATTCCATGACCTAAACTGAGTAACCCTGTATATCCCCAAATTAAATCAATCCCTAAAGCAACAATAGTCAAAGCTAAAAACCTACCCAATAACTGCAATCGAAAAGGGCTGAGTATAAGAGGCAAAATCAACGACAGAATAATTATTGCCCCAACGGCTATAGCTATTTCTATTAAAATTTTACGCTTTTGTTCTTGTCTAATTTGAGAAAACGTAATATTAGTCACAGTTTTTAATTCGTCATGAAGTTTACTTTTTGATCATCTCATTATCAATAAAAGTGTATGTATATTTAGTTAATTTGAATACATTTTTGCCTTTACTCTTTATCTTTGCCAACATCTCCAAACTTTATTCCTTCGGCATAGCCGCAAAAATAGCGTCTGCATCCACCGTCACAATAATTTCACCATTATTTTTAATCCAATAACCTCTCAAAAATGGTGCTAATTCAGGAGTGACTGCCGAAGCAGGAGGAGAATGAATTTCGCTGGTGTCGCACAATTCAATATCATTTACATCGCTAACAATTAAACCAATTAAATCACCAGAAGCACTATTTCTTAAATTTTGACTGCTAGGATGAATAACAACTGCTTTATGATTGGAGGCAACCACTGATTGTTGATACCAAGGAGTAAAACCTAATAACTGTCCTAAATCTATCATCCAAACAATTTGCCCCCGCCAATTATATACTCCTATTACCCATGAGGGCATTTCAGGAATCGGAATAATTTGCCCCAAAGGTATTTTCAACACTGCGGCAATTTCTGATAAAGAAATCATTAAGTTTGTGTCTGGTAATAAGACAAATTTGAGAAACTGTTGTTGAAAAACAGTATTTTGACGGGAAGACTTCGCAACAGATAAAGGAGATTCACTCATGATATTTTACGTGTCGAATCTAAAAAACATTGTATAACAGTTCTATGTTAGGTTGTGATATGTCGAACAATAACAAAAAATGTGCAGTAATTATTGTTTTTCAAACCTCACTTTTAAATTTTTACCCCTAAAAGTGATACAACTCAAATAGAATCAATATAGACAACTCCTACCCCAAATATTGTTTGTAATGGGGATTTGTGATCATGAATGAGTCAATAACTATAATTTTCCAAGACATAACCCGTAAAATCAGATTATGACTTTTGCCTGTATAATTTTTACTTAAATATTATTTAAAGATTAACTCATTGGAGATGTCTAATTTTTTGCAGGTTGATCAACTAAATTAGTTTTTTGACGGCACTGAGGAATTCTTCTTTATCCACTGGTTTTGGAATATAAGCATCTGCACCCTGCTTCATTCCCCAAAATTTGTCCATCTCGCTACCTTTTGTAGAACACATAATAATAGGTATTTTACCTGTATTTGTACCTGATTTTATTTCTCGACATACTTCAAAGCCACTTTTCCCCGGCAAAACCACATCTAAAACCACTAGATCAGGTGTATTACCTTTAATTTTTTCAAGGGCTTCCTCTCCACTTTCGGCGGTTGTAACACTAATACCCAATTCCTGTAAATAACCTGTTAAAATTTTTCTTTCAGTGGAAGAATCATCAACAATTAATGCGTTTCCCATATTTTTATTACCTCTATATGTTTGTTATTTGGATACTGCTTAACAATTAAATAATAATAATTATGATATAACAATACCTAGCGTCATTTTTGCGAAATTCGTTGTTATTCCCTCATAAAACAATGATTTGGAAAGAATAACTTAAGCAACACCTATTTTTAAATGTTTACGGATGGTTTCTAAAACCAAAGCAGGATCAATGGGTTTACCTAAAAAGTCTGATGAGCCAACCATTTTCGCTCTTACTCTATCGACAATACCATCATTTCCTGTGAGGATGACAATGGGGGTATGTTTAAAAAATGTTAGTTTGCGCAGTTGGCTACAAATTTCATAACCGTTGGCATTAGGCATAATCAAGTCGAGAAAGATAATATCTGGTTTTTTTGATAGTAAAATTGCGATCGCTCTTAAAGCATCATTAATACCAACAAAGTTATAACCAGCTTCAGTGATAATTTTTTCCATGGTTTGACAAATCAAGGGGCTATCGTCAACACAGGCAACAGTTATTTTCTGATTGTTGAGAATACCACTGTCAGAATCATTCCTTTGAGGTAATTTAGGGGGTTCTATATCATTGATTTCAATTAGTCTAACTAATCCCCTTTGGATATAGGGTAAAAGAGAGCGAGTCACTGTAACAACATCTCTTTTCATTCTTACAGATAAATCTCTAAGAGTCTGCTGTCCATCTAAAAGTTGACTGAGGGTTTGATAAATTTGTGGATTAGTTTGCTGTTGCAACTCTTGAGGTTGTGCTATGATAGGTGCCATATCAGGAGAGCGATCGGCAATTTTTGCCCCTTGCCATGCTTGCCACAATTTTTGAGCTTCTGCAATTAATTGTTCTGCATCAATTAAAACTAAACGAGTGGAAAAAGGTAAGTTTTTATCCGGTTTTAACTGACAAGTTACCTGCATAGCCTGAGTAACATCAAACAAAACCTCAACAATATTTTGACGAATCATTTTCGCCGCTTGTTCAAGAGTTATTTTCTGTTGCTCTACCCAAAAACATAACAACTCATATTCCCAACAATTATTTTCTCCTGTCAAATCCAAACTATCTACATCAGCTTGAATTGCCGCCATGTGAGAAGGAATATTAGGTAAGTGGGCAACTAAATTACGACGCCACCTTCTGACGGGGTGATTTCCTCCTGTGGCATAAACCAATCTTCCTAAATACAGATAAAACACCCATTTACTGTGATTGGGTCCTGTGAGCAGAAGTTGACCACTAAAACGGGGCTGTTTTAAATTCTCAAAAAAACCCGTTTGTTTGACACCTGTAAACTCTTTAAACGGTATTGGGTTAGAAGCGTTTTCGTTAGAATTCATTTACTCTTATATGTTTTAATATATTGACCGATGATAGCTTGAAGAATAATTAAAAATAAACAATCAACTTTACTTACCTATGATAATATCCTAGCTTGATTTAGCATAGAGGAATTAGATTTCAATATTCAGAGTTTGAGGATTGGGGAGAAACGAGTTCAGAGTTAGGAAAGAGGTTTCAGGTTTCAGAGTATTGTGAGGTATTGGGATATTGGGGTTTATTTTAAGGGGAGACACAGAGGGGTTTGCCTCTTGCGTTGCCCCTTGCTTTATTTTACTTTGCTCTTTGCCTTCACTTTCCTAATATAGATTGATTGCGAGAAGCTAAACGGGCTTTTCCTGAAGTTGCCCAATTTTGTAAAAATTCGATCTGTTCTTTGGCAGTACGGGCTAAAGGTATAATTTGACTGGCGGCACTTAATATATCTTCGGTGGTGAAGTCTCGATTTTCACTGAAGCCAATGTGCATTGCTTCTATTATAGTTTGTTCGATTTCCGCTCCCGAAAATTCTGGAGTTTCATAGGCAAGGCGTTTAATATCGTAGGTTTGCAGGTTATGGGGGCGTAGTCTGTTTAAATGTACTGTAAAAATAGCCTCTCTTTCTGCTTGGGAGGGTAAGCCCACGAAAAAGACTTCATCAAAACGCCCTTTTCTGAGTATTTCAGGGGGAAGGGTTTGAATATTATTGGCAGTGGCGACAACAAAAACGGGGCTTTGTTTTTCTGCTAACCAAGTGATAAATGTACCAAATACCCTTGAGGTTGTACCAGAATCCCCTTTACCGTCTGCTCCTGCAAAACCTTTGTCTATTTCGTCAATCCAGAGAATACAGGGAGATAGGGCTTCAGCTATTTGTATCATTTGTCGGGTACGGGATTCAGATTCTCCCACTAAACCACTAAATAGTCTTCCGACATCTAGCCTTAATAGGGGTAAATGCCAATGATGAGCGATCGCTTTTGCGGTTAATGATTTTCCTGTACCCTGAATACCCACAAGTAGTAATCCTCTGGGATAAGGTAAACCATAGGCTCTGGCAGATTCACTGAATGCCCCTCCTCTTCGCAATAACCACTCTTTGAGGTTGTCTAAACCGCCAATGTCGGATATTTGTTCTTTGGTGGGGTAGTAGTCAAGGATTTGTGTTTGCCGTATGGACTGTTTTTTTTCCTCTAGTATCAGTTCCACGTCTTCTCCTTCTAATTTGCCATTTTGTGCGATCGCCCTTGTTATGACCCTTCTAATGCGTTCTAAAGACAATCCCTGAGCAGAGCGAACTAACTCTCCTAAAAATTGTTCGCTAAGATTTTGACGGGTAGCCGATAAAAGTCGTTGAATTTCACTCTTGATTTCTTCGGCTTGGGGTAAGGCAAACTCGATAATGGTAAATACTTCTCTTAATTCTGTGGGCAGATTAACTTCAGGGGCAATAATAACGATATTTTTTGGTTGGGCTTTGAGACTACGAGCCAAATTACGCAATTTACGAGAGATAGAAATGTCTTCCAAAAAACGGTGAAAATCCCTCAAAATAAATACTCCTCCTGTGTTAGATGGTAATTTTTCTAAAAACTCTAACGCTTGTAATGGATTACGTCTGCCAAAATTGGCATTGTTAGGATTATCTTGATAACCTTCCACAAAATCCCAGATATATGTATGACGATTACCTAAACTTTGTGCCACAGATGTGATCGCTTTTTCTACTCTTTCTTCTTCCTGACTGGGAATATAAATGAGGGGATAACAAGCCCTTAACAAGAGGGAAAATTCTTGATTAAATTGGTTCATGATAATCTTTTGTATTTATTATGATCAATATCTATATAGGTTAAAAATAATTTAATTGATCTTAACCTTATAATTTGCTTTCAAAGTTTGAGCGTTTCCTGATTTATAAAGAGCAAAGTAAAAAGAGCAAGAGGCAAACCCCTCTGTGTCTCCCCTTAACCTTTTAGTTAAAATGTATCGAAAAAAACTGTCTTGAGTAAAGGATTAGAGCTAAGATAATAAGGTTATATAAAAAATGTCTATGATGAGATAAAATTTGGTGAGTTTTCCTATGTTTTGGGAAAAAATAACCATTTGACCAACATATCTTCATTATTTAATAATGATTAATTGCTACCTAAGTTAGATTAGTAAAATAAAATAAGAGCAAGTTGTTCGTAACTAGACAAGAAATAAACTAGAGAAAAACTTGCTTCTGTGTGTGCTGTGAATCATTTTAGGTTAGTGATATTTTCTTTTCTGTGGTTAAATCAGTAAGTAACATCGAGAGTTAAAGTAGAGATTAAGCTAAAAAATATTATGACTTCAGTGACTACTAATTATCAAGAAGATTTGAGTATATATTCGAGTTCAGAATTATTACTACGCCACCGACTGAAATTAGTTGAAAATTTGTGGGAATCAGTATTAGCTAATGAATGTGGACAAGAGTTGATAGATTTGTTAGAAAGATTAAAGTCGGCTTGTTCTCCAGAAGGTCAAACCACCGAAACTGAGAATTTTTCTGTGAGCAAATGGATTGAGGAATTAGAATTAGATGATGCCATTAAAGCCGCCCGTGCTTTTGCTTTATATTTCCAGTTAATTAATATTGTTGAACAGCATTACGAACAAAGAACACAAAAACTTATTCGTCGTACTACCACTGAAGCTCAGGTTAACGCTATACAAAAACCGTCAGTAAATAATAAGACTTCTTCTATCGATGAGGATAGTTATTTTCATCCTAAGCTCAATCCTAGCAGTGGTGGAACTTTTCACTGGCTTTTTCCCCATTTAAAAACTTTGAATGTGCCTCCCCAGAAAATTCAAAAGTTATTGGATGAGTTGGATATTAGCTTAGTTTTTACTGCACACCCCACAGAAATTGTGCGTCATACTATTCGTAAAAAACAAAGACGTATTTCTTATATTTTAGAGCATCTGGACAGAGCAGAAGAGTCTTATCGAGCCATGGGATTAACGAATTCTTGGGAGGCAGAAAATTATCGTCAATGCCTATTAGATGAAATTCGCATTTGGTGGCGTACAGATGAATTGCATCAGTTTAAGCCCACTGTGTTAGATGAAGTTGATTACGCTTTACACTACTTCCAAGAGGTTTTATTCGACACTATTCCTGAGTTAACTGTGCGTTTAAAACAGGCTTTAAATAACACCTTTCCTAAATTAAATTCACCCACTCACAAATTCTGTTATTTTGGTTCATGGGTAGGGGGCGATCGCGATGGAAATCCATTTGTAACTCCAGAAGTAACATGGTCAACCG
The DNA here is from genome assembly GCF_036345015.1 of Cyanobacterium sp. Dongsha4. Taxonomy (NCBI): domain Bacteria; kingdom Bacillati; phylum Cyanobacteriota; class Cyanophyceae; order Chroococcales; family Geminocystaceae; genus Cyanobacterium; species Cyanobacterium sp. DS4. Next base: position 1,542,566 of record NZ_CP084098.1, read on the forward strand.
CTTGTTATCAGAGAAATTTGGTGTTAGAGAAGTATATTGACTCTGTGAATCAGTTGGGGGATATTCTCAGTTTGTCTCTCCATTGGAGTAATGTTTTACCTGAGTTGTTAGACTCCCTAGAGCGCGATCGCATCTTTATGCCAGAAGTATATGACAAATATTATGTTCGTTATCGTCAAGAGCCTTATCGCTTGAAATTAGCCTATATTGAGCAAAAATTAGAAAATACAAAGGCAAGAAATGAAGCCTTATCCAATCCTGAAACAAGAAAGTCGATTAAACTAGCTCATAAAGATGATAATGTTTATCCCACCACCGCCGACTTTTTGACAGATTTAAACTTAATTAAAGCTAATCTCGAACATACTGGCTTAAATTGTAAAGAATTAGAACATTTAATTTGTCAGGTAGAAATTTTTGGTTTCCATCTAACTCCCTTAGATTTTCGTCAAGATTCTTCCCGTCACTCAGAAGCATTAAACGAAATAGCTGAATATTTAGGAGTTTTAGATAAACCCTACAATGAATTATCAGAAGACGAAAAAACCGCATGGTTAACCCAAGAATTAAAAACCCGTCGCCCCTTAATCCCCGGTGAAGTAACTTTTTCTGATAATACCAAAGAGACGATCGAAACTTTGAAAGTTTTAAGAGGATTACAATTAGAATTTGGCTTAGATATATGTCATACCTATATTATTAGCATGACTAACTATGTCAGTGACGTATTAGAAGTATTATTACTAGCAAAAGAAGCAGGATTATATGATCCAATTTTGGGAGTAACAACTATTCGCATCGTGCCTCTGTTTGAAACCGTGGAAGACTTGAAACGAGCTCCAGAGGTAATGACAGAATTATTTGAATTACCACTCTATCGTGCCTGTTTAGCAGGTGGTTACGACAATGTGGACAAATCATCTTCTTTCCTCAATCTACCCGAATTAGAGCCAAAAAACCTCCAAGAAATAATGCTAGGTTACTCCGACAGTAACAAAGACTCAGGATTTATGAGTAGTAACTGGGAAATTCACAAAGCCCAAAAAAATCTAGCAAGAATCGGCGATAAATACGGCTTAAACATTAAAATCTTTCATGGCAGGGGTGGTTCAGTCGGTAGAGGGGGAGGCCCCGCTTATGCGGCTATCTTAGCACAACCCACATCCACCATTAACGGTAGAATAAAAATTACCGAACAAGGGGAAGTTTTAGCCTCTAAATACTCCTTACCAGAACTAGCACTGTACAACCTCGAAACCATTAGCACTGCCGTTATTCAAGCTAGTTTATTAGGCAGTGGATTCGATGATATTGAGCCTTGGAATGAAATCATGGAAGAAATATCCGTTGCTTCTCGTAAGGCTTACCGTCAACTAATTTACGAACAACCAGACTTCCTTGACTTCTTCTTATCTGTTACCCCTATCGAGGAAATCAGTAAATTACAAATAAGTTCACGTCCAGCTCGTCGTAGTAGTGGCAAAAAAGATATATCATCTTTAAGAGCGATTCCTTGGGTATTTAGTTGGACACAAAGCCGTTTCTTACTTCCTGCTTGGTATGGTGTCGGTACAGCATTACAGCAATTTTTAGATCAAGAGCCAGAAGAAAACTTAAAATTACTAAGATATTTCTACCTCAAATGGCCTTTCTTCAAAATGGTTATTTCTAAAGTAGAAATGACACTTTCTAAAGTTGATTTGCAAATGGCGAGTCACTATATTGAAGAATTAGCAAAATCTGAAGATAAAGAACGTTTCTTAAAGGTATTTAACCAAATTGCAAAAGAATACTACTTAAGTCGAGAAATGGTGCTCAAAATCAACGAACAGGATAGATTATTAGATAATGATCCCGATTTACAACGCTCTGTACAATTGAGAAACGGTACAATTGTGCCATTAGGATTCTTACAAGTATCATTGTTAAAACGCCTGAGACAATACGCCAATCAAAACAAAGCAGGTTTGATTCACTTCCGTTATAGCAAAGAGGAGTTATTACGGGGGGCATTGTTAACCATTAACGGTATCGCCGCAGGAATGCGTAACACCGGTTGATGTAAAGATTAAGTATTATTAGGGTATTAAGGTGTTAGGGTATTAGGGGGAAATTTCTTTTTTATCTTAACTCCTAACTCCTAACTCCTAACTCTGAACTCAAAATATCCCCTAGTTCCTAATTAAACAGTTTCTAACATTAACTTAGAACGTTTAATATTCTCTGGTATCTCAATGGGATAATTGCCATTAAAACAAGCAGTACAGAAACTCTGAGGATTTTGAGAGGTAACTTTTAACATTCCTTCCTCTGAGAGATAAGTTAAAGAATCTACCTCTATTTGACGGGCAATTTCTTCAACGCTCTTTGTAGCGGCAATGAGATGATCTTGACTATCTGTGTCTATACCATAGAAACAAGGATGAGTAACAGGAGGAGATGAGATTTTCATGTGAACTTCGATCGCACCTGCATCTCTTAAGGCACGAACAATTTTACGGCTAGTTGTACCCCTCACAATAGAATCATCAATAATAATAACTCGTTTTCCTTCTAAAACATCCTTAAGAGGATTTAATTTCATACGGATACCGTGTTCACGCATATGTTGGGTAGGTTGAATAAAAGTTCTTCCCACATAACGATTTTTAATTAAGCCTTCTTGATAAGTAATGCCTGAATGACGAGAATAACCAATGGCCGCAGGAATACCAGAATCAGGCACACCCATAACAATATCTGCATCCGTCAAAGATTCTTTTGCTAACTGTTCTCCTAATCTGAGACGATAAGCATATAAACTATCATGACCCATAATACTATCAGGACGGGCAAAATAAATCATTTCAAATACGCATAGCTTAGGATTGGAAGCCTCAGTCCACTTTTTAGAGGTCAAACCATTATCATCAATCCAGACTAATTCACCTGGTTCAACATCTCGAATATATTCAGCGCCAATAATATCTAAAGCACAGGTTTCAGAAGCCAAAACGTAGCGATTAATATTATTTTCTTGACTGATAGTGCCAATGACTAAAGGACGAACACCATGAGGATCTCTTGCACCAATTATACCATCAGGCGTACCAATCACTAAACTGTAAGCACCCTGACACCACTTAAAAGAACTAATAGCCGCCTCAATCCAATCTTTACCCGTGTCCACTTCCTTCCCAATCATAATCGCAATCATTTCTGAATCAGTAGTAGAAACGTATTGACCATTGCGGCGATCGAGTTCTTGTCTCAATTCTAAAGTATTAACTAAGTTACCATTATGGGCGAGGGCTAACTTTCCTAAACGGGTATCAACAACAGCAGGTTGTGCATTGACTTTCAAACTTGATCCAGTGGTAGAGTAACGGGTATGACCAACAGCAATCTGACCTTGTAAATTTGATAAAATAGACTCATTAAATACTTGGGAAACCAAGCCCATATCCTTGTAAGAATAACAAGAACCATTATCAAAAGTAGCAATTCCTGCTGATTCCTGTCCCCGATGTTGGAGGGCATATAAACCAAAGTAAGCTAATTTGGCAACAGTTTCTTCTGGTGCGTAAACCCCAAAAACCCCACAGGCTTCTTCTGGTTTATCGACCTGTAAAAAAGAATGCTCGTTTACTGATGAATTATGTTGATTATCCTTCATATTGTGACCTGATTTCTCTCTACCTGATCAGTTGATGATTTTGACATTGCACAAGCTAGATCTTAACAGAATTTTCGGGCTATTTGTCTTTTTTTTTAACCAATCCTTAAACAATAGTTAAGTGGGTGAGTAAAATTGATTGTATGCTTATGTTAAGAAAGGCAACAACGGGCAACAGCGAATTAACAACTATTTTAAAAATTTTTCTTGCTTTTTCAAATCCGATAAGTTATGATAGATAAGTGTCAATTAGCTGGGTGTGTAGCTTAGTGGATTAGAGCGGCTGACTACGGATCAGCAGGTCGGGGGTTCGAGTCCCTCCACGCCCGTACATGAAATAAATTCTGAGTAACTCACACGTTAACAAACTTGTTTATACAGTAACAAATTATTTGTCATCGGTAACAGATTAATGTCGTCTTAACAAATTAAATGACGTGATCACAAGTTAGTGTCGTTTAATTGGGAGCGGAGAGACTTGCTTTCAATTCTCAAAGAGAATTCTTCCTCGATCGGAAGTGATTAGCTAACCGCTATAGCAGTACACCTGCACCCTTATTGTGGGGAGTGCGCCTAGTTTCTCTATCTTTAGATGGACAGCATCAGGGCAAGTGGTTAGCAGGAGCAGAAAGCAAACTTCTTAGAAGATGTAAACCACTCCTCATTTTTCACAGAACAGAGGTTGACAACAACTTGATCTGCGGCACGATTTCCCTCATTGTAACTTAAGAATTTGTCTTTGTGGGATTATTTTGGCGATTATTTTTCTGGGTACTCAATGCTAACTGTAATGCCTTATCGGTAAACTTTCCCTGTTTGGGTTGTTTGCCTTCCTCTACGACAATACCCAATTTAGAAGAAATTGCTTTGATATTATTAATCAATCTACCATAACTCCATTGATGCACCTGTACACGATAATCCTGTGCATATTTTCGTTGCCCTTCCTTATATTCTGGGATTCTCTCCTCTGCCCTTGCTTGTATTTCTGCCTCAGTAATCGATCGCATCTCTTTGAGTCGAGGAATGATAATAGTCGAAACTTGGTATTCTTTAGCTATTTGGAGAATGGATTTAGCAATGAGGCGATCGAGGTATTCACCCAGATTAGATTCCCCTTTTTGCTGAAAATTAGCTCTTTTCCTTGCTTTATGGTTTTGGCGATTCAACTTCTGTTTCTCATTTCGTCTTCTCCTGATGAGATGGTAATTATCTCCCAATAATTGCTTGATATTACGATAGAGAATAACTTTATTCGTGGTGACATCCACAAGTGCAATGGTAACTGGTTCTTGTAAACCCATTGCTACTCCAAGAAAAAAATTAGGATTACCTTGATAAAGAAGATATAGTTTATTTTTGTGCCAAGGCTCACCTTTTCCATCATCTTCTTTCCAAATAATCATAGCCGAACGCAAGGTAAATAAAGCACTTGAAAACTGATCTTTACTGGCTTTTTTCAATTCCTGATCCTCATAAAAACGCCAGAAATAAGGAAGTTGACGAGAATCACAATAGATTTGAAAAATATGGTCACTCAAACCACTAAATTTAATACAAATACGGTTTTGATCATTCAAACACCATTTTAAATCCTCATTGGTTTCATAAACGATAGGATAAGGAATTGACGGAGAATTTCGTTTCAATGCCGAAAACCAACTATCACTCTCACTTTGATCTACTGGCATCGTGTTAGAAGCAAGGATGAGAGTGTGCAACCATTTTTCTCCCTCTAAATCTCTGCCAGAAGGAATAGACATCTCAATCTGTCTTTTCAATCTCTGAATTTTGATCTCCAATTTCCGTTTTATCTTTTGATATTTTTCTTTTGTCTCAAGCCTATTTTTAGGAACGCTACAACCATTCTTAATTAAATAAACGATCGCATCCCTCATTTGACAATCTTCTGTTTTTTCATATTTTTGAAATAAATAATTAGCAATACCCTCTTGAGTAGAAGTCGTTTCAATATTATCGAGAATCTGTTGAGCCTGATTTTGCAGTGCTTCCATTGAACCATCAAAGGATTCTATTAATAAACTATCGGGTTTCAACATTTCTAACCAACGGCTATTTCCTTCTAATTGCATTTTGTAACTCTTTTGCACTTTGAACCAAGATTTATAGATGTAGTCAATGATTTTACCGACAGAAGCATAAAACCGAGATGGTTGTCCTTGAAAACGAGAATCATTTTTTAGCTCTTGAATTTGTTGGGCAATAAAGTTTTTCGGCAGTCTTCCCTTCTCTCGTCATTGAAGAAAATCGGGATGATGTTTAATTCGGGTAAGGATTTCATTGATCAAAGGAACCTCAGTTTTGGATAAGAAAACAGGCAGATAGTAAGCTGAATATAACAAACCATCAACTAACTACTGCCCTATGTTTAATTTAGATTATTTATTTTGTCATGTCGATGATTTCTGCCAACAATTTGAGCCTCAATGGCAACAAAAACTTATCTCTCATGGTGCTGTCCAACGTGTTCGTACTAAAAGTCTCTGTTTAAGTGAAATTATGACTATTCTCATTGCTTTTCACCAAAATCATTACCGTAATTTCAAACATTTTTATCTTAATCACGTTCAACAATATTGGACTTCTGCTTTTCCCAAACTTCCCAGTTATCAACGTTTTGTCCAATGGATTCCATCAACGATTATTCCCTTGTGTGTTTACCTCAAGCACTGTTTTGGTAACTGTACCGGAATTAGTTTTATTGATTCTACTAAGATCCAAGTTTGTCATAATCGCCGTATTCGCCAACATAAAGTATTTAAAAATTTAGCTCAAAGAGGCAAAACCTCTGTGGATTGGTTTTTTGGTTTTAAACTCCATCTGGTAGTCAATGAACTGGGGGAAATTGTGAATATGAGTTTAACCCCAGGTAATGTCGATGACCGTAAACCTGTAGTCGATCTTTTAAAAGAGCTTTGGGGAAAAGTTTTTGGTGATAGAGGTTATGTCTCACAAAAATTAGCCACAAAGCTACTGAAAGATTTTGGTATTGAGTTTTTTGCTAAACCCAGACGCAATATGAAGAACAAATTAATGAGACTTCATGACAAACTTTTATCTCGGAAACGAGCGATTGTCGAAACAATCAATGATCAGCTCAAAAACATATCACAAATAGAACATTCTCGTCATCGTTCACCAATAAATTTCTGTGTCAATATATTATGTGGGTTAATCGCATATTGTCATCAACCAAAAAAGCCCCACCTTTCCTTAGAATGGATTTTACCTCAATCTGCTTAACCAAAACTCAGGTAAAGGAGTATTTTTCTTGCTCATCAACAACCAGAGAGATTGACGAGTATCAGCAGAAGCGATTAAACGAGATTGAATAGTTACCTGAACCATCGCTTTACATAATTGTTTAATTGGACATATTTGTATAATAGCAGATCATTTTATAATTGTGGGTATGAAACAGGAACTATTTTTTAGTAGCAAAGATATATCAAAGATTACGGGTTGTTCTCTCCGACAATTGCAGTATTGGAGGGATAAGGAGATTATTGTGCCTTTGATTATGGCGACGGGTACGGGAAAGACGATCTACTATTCTTTTGTGGAGTTGGTAGAGGTGTCGGTAATGGTATATATGCTGTCTGTTGGTTTGAATTTAGAGATGGTACAAAAAATCATCAATGATTTGAGGGAAAAAGAACCATCATTTACCGATGCGGACTTTAAGAAGCGTTTTATGGTAATTGCTCATGATGGTACTGTTGAGTTATTGCCTTATCAACGGGAAGATGCGATCGCACTTCTGGAAGAGGGGAAGGCGATCGTGCCTTTGTGGATTGATGAAATTCATCAAACTTTAAAGGGCAGTGATACTATTAAGCAAATAAAGGAGAAAAATTAACATGAGTAATGAAGATATATTACTAATACCATCAGGAAAGTTGAGATGTGTTGTTTCTGGCAAACTTCGCAAAGATACTCCTGAAGAAAATGTTAGACAAAGAATAGCTCGTAGTTTGTTGGATAATTATGCTTATGATAAAGCTGATATGGAAATTGAATTTACCATTAATCAAGGCTCTAAAAAACCCAGAGTAGATGTTGCTATTTTTCCTCCTAATACAGAACATAAACAGGAAAATATTAAAATAATTGTTGAATGTAAAAGAGAAGAAATTAAGCCAACTGATAAAGATAATGGTGTTGAACAACTAAAATCTTATATTTCTGCTTGTTTAAATGCTAAATATGGGATGTGGGTTGGCTCAGAATTACAAGTCTGGGAAAAAATTACTGATAAAAACCAATATAAGTTGGAAACTGCGACAGATATTCCTCGTTTTGGTTTAGAAGCACCTCAACCTTTAACTTTTGCCGAACTTGTCCCCGCTCAAGACGAATTAATTGATGTTTTTAAACGTTGTCATAATTACATTTATGGTAATCAAGGTTTTCAAAAAGAACAAGCATTTCAAGAGTTGTTAAAAATAATTTTTTGCAAAGTTTATGATGAAGATACAGCTATTGATACCATGAGATTTTTCATTGGTAATCAGGAAAGAAGATCGGAAATTGGTCAACGTCAATTAAAGCAGACTATAGAGAAGATTTTTGAAGAAGTAAAAACTCGTTATCCTTATATTTTTGATAAAGAAGAATCTATCCGTTTAGAAAATCGAGTATTGGCTTATTTAGTTGGTGAAATGCAAAGATTTTCTTTTTTATTAACGGAAGCAGATGTTAAAGGAACAGCTTATGAACAGCTAGTGGGTTCTAATTTACGGGGTGATCGAGGTGAATTTTTTACGCCTCGTAACGTTTGTGAAATGGCATCGAAAATGGCTTTATTGACATATCCACGAAAACAATGGCTTAAATTAAAAATAATCGATCCCACTTGCGGTACAGGTGGTTTTTTAGTCGCAACAATGAATGTTTTAAGAGAAGTTATTAGGGAGCAACAAATCAAAAAATGGCGTAAAAATGAAAATAAAGCTGAAGAAGAAACGATCAGAATTTTAAAAGAAACAGCTAATGCTAATTTACTAGGTATAGATTTTAATCCTATTTTAGTTAGAGCCGCTCAAATGAATTTAGTTATGCACGGCGATGGTTCAACTAATATTTTTCATGCAAATTCTTTGTTACCACCAGGGGAATGGTCATCAACACCTCCTAATGATGTAGCTAATTATGTTAAACCCAATAGTTTTGATGTTATTGTTACTAATCCTCCCTTTGGTTCTAATATTGCCGTCGATGATTCTCATATTTTGGCTCAATTTGAAATCGCTCGTTTATCGACAACAGGAAATCAAGCTAGTGGTTTACCCCCAGAGCAACTTTTTATTGAACGATGTTTATATTTACTTAAACCCAGTGGAAGATTAGCTATTGTTTTACCTGATAGCATTTTGTCTAATCCAGGATTGGCTAATTTACGGCGTTGGATTTTGAAAAAAGCTCGTATTATTGCCAGTGTTGATTTACCTGCGGTAACTTTTGAACCTTATACAGGTACTCAAACAAGTGTGTTGTTGCTTCAGAAAAAAACAGAAGCGGAAATGCAATTAGAAGACAAGTCAGGGCAACCATTAGATTATGAAATTTTTATGACTATGCCTGAAGCAGTGGGACACGATCGCCGAGGAAATGTTCATTATCTACGAACTCCTCAAGGTGAATTAATTGAATATGAGGAAGAATACTCGGTATCTCGACGTACAGCAGATGGAGAGCAAGTCGTAGAACATCGCCGACAAAGAAAAAGGCTTGTTCATGATGACTTACCTGAAGTTGTCAAATATTTCGAGCAATGGTTACAAGAAAATAATCGTATGGAGTGGTTAAATGACTAAGTTAAAACAACAAAGTTTGGAAAATTCTGTTCCTACGACTCGTCATGAGTTATGGGAAAAATTGTTAGCACAAGATTATATTGCTCCTCCTCTTATAACTTCGGTTTCTGCTAATTGGTTATATGAAGGGGATTATCGTTTAGATGGCTGTTTCTATGGCAGTAATGCTCAAACTGCGAAAAGAATTGTCACTGAAAGTATTTATCCAGTGGAAACTTTAGGAGATATTACTCAAGATATTTTTTTTCCTGGTCGTTATAAAAGAATTTATGCTAGAGATAAACAAGCAGGTTATCCCTTTTTGAGTGCTTCCGAAGCTCTACAATTCCGTCCAACTAGCGATCGTTATCTTGCTAAAGATCATCTTCCCAGTAATTCTGAAAAACATTTCATCGAAAAAGATTGGATTTTGATGACTCGTTCAGGTACTGTGGGAAGAGGTGTAATTTCAACTAAAAGACTGGCAAAATATTTTATTAGTGATGATTTAATTCGCATTATCCCGAAAAAGTTTCCTTTAGTGGGCTATCTTTATGCTTTTCTGAGTTCTTGGATTGGACAGGCGTTAGTAACAAAAGATCAATATGGTTCAGCTATAAAACATTTAGAATCCCATCATATTGCTAGTGTACCAGTTCCGATTCTTCCTGAATCTGAGCAAGAGCTTATTCATAATGAAATTCTCCATGTTTATCAGTTACGGGAAAAAGCTAATCAATTATTAGATGAAGCTAATGAGTTGTTGCATCAAGAGTTAGGTTTACCTTATTTTGATGAAAGTTTAGTTCCTTACTTACCTCAACCCCCATATCACCCCTCTCATCGCCCGAAAATGCTCCCTGTAAAATCATTTACGACTAAACTATCAGAATTAGGCGATCGCTTTGATTGTTCTTTTCATGTACCAGTAGCAAAAACGGCAATTGAATTATTACATAAAGCTAAGTATCCAGTTACTTTATTGGAAAATTTAGCAGAAGACATTTTTATACCTCCACGATTTAAACGTATCTATGTAACTAAAAAATATGGTGTTCCTTTTTTACAAGGTTCTCATTTGGCACAGATTAGACCATATGATCTTCAATATCTATCTGAACAAGCAAATAAAAACCATATTGAACAATGTTTAATAAAATCAGGTTATTTGCTCATAACTCGCTCAGGTACGATTGGGCGTGTGATGCTAGTAACATCATTTCACAATAACTGGGGTGCTTCTGAACATTTATTAAGAGTTGTAGCAAATTCTGATAAAACCTATTGCGGTTATTTAACAGCATTTATGATGACACCTTACGGACAAAATCAATTAACAGCAAAAATTTATGGTGCAGTGGTTGATGAATTAACAGAAGATGATACTAAAAATATTTTTATTCCTGAACCCCCATTAGATATTCAAAAAGAAATAGGAGACAAGGTAGTTAAAGCATTTGAATATAAAGAACAAGCAAATTTATTAGAGGAACAAACAATCAATAAATTAGAGAAAATATTAGAACAAGATTAAAGGGCTATTTAAAAATTTTATGTTCAGAAAAAAATTATGGATTTCAATCAATTGTCAATTTTAATTCAACAACTTATTGCACTGCCAAAGGAAACTGAATGGGTAGAATTTAAGTATAATAATGAAAATCCAGAAACTATTGGTGAGTATATTTCTGCGTTATCAAATTCGGCTACTTTACATAATCAAAATACAGCATATCTTGTGTGGGGAATCAAAGATGATAGTCATGAAATAATAGGAACTAAATTCAAACCTAAACAAGCAAAAAAAGGAAGTGAAGAATTAGAAAATTGGTTATTAAGAAACCTATCTCCAAGAGTAAATTTTAAAATTTATGAATTTATTTTTCAAGATAAAAACTTAGTTTTATTTGAAATTCCTTGTGCTAATAATCAACCAGTAAGTTTCCACGATATAGAATATATTAGAGTTGGCAGTTATAAAAAGAAACTCAAAGAGTACCCTGAAAAGGAAAAAGAATTATGGAATTTATTTTCATTTCAAACTTTTGAAAAAAGAATAGCCTTAGAAAATATAACAGCAGATGAAGTTTTAGCAAAAATTAATTATCCGAGTTATTTTGAGTTAACTGAACAAAATCTTCCTGACAATAAACAGGGTATTTTACAACGTTTAGCTGATGAAAAATTAATCAATATTAAACCTAGTAATTATTTCGATATAACCAATTTTGGAGCAATTCTCTTTGCTAAAAAATTAAGTGATTTTGATAGGTTAAGTAGAAAAGCAATGAGAGTTATTATTTATAAAGATAAAAGTCGAATTTATACTCAAAGAGAAAAATTATTTGATAAAGGATATGCTGTTAGTTATGAAGAAATTATCAATTTTATTAATGATCAATTACCAGAAAATGAAGAAATTGGTCAAGCATTAAGACAAAATATAAAAATGTATCCTGAAATTGCCATTAGAGAATTAGTTGCTAATGCTATGATTCATCAGGATTTTAATATGACAGGTGTAAGCTCTACTGTAGAAATATTTTCTGACAGAATAGAAATTAGAAATCCAGGTGAACCATTAGTTGATACGATGCGGTTTATTGATACCCCTCCTCAATCTCGTAATGAAGATTTAGCCGCATTTATGAGAAGGATTCATATTTGTGAAGAGCGTGGTAGTGGTATTGATAAAGTAATCGATGCCGTTGAGTTTTGCCAATTACCAGCCCCTGAGTTTAACGTTAATAATCAACATACAGAAGCTATTTTGTTTTCTTATCGAGAATTGAAAGATATGGATAAGAGCGATCGTATTAGAGCTTGTTACCAACACGCTTGTTTACGTTTCGTTTGTAGAGAACAAATGACCAATGAATCTCTGCGAAAAAGATTTGCTATTGAAGATAAAAATTATTCTATGGCTTCCCGAATTATTTCCGATACAATTGAAGAAGGATTAATCAAGCCTTATGATCCTGAAAATAAATCAAAGAAACACGCCAAATATATACCCTGTTGGGCTTAAAAACCGATTTGAGATTAAATATTAAAAAAACTGTAAGTGTTTATAAAAAAAGTTTATGTGATGGTTATGTGATTGACAAACAAAATTGAGTGGTAAAAAAATATGCTTCGATGGCTCTAAATAATAGTAAATAAGGGAATTGAAAATTTTTAGTTAAATGGGGTTTATGTGATTTAACCTTCAATTTTATTTTTTATTACCTTTCTACTCATCTCCGCAAAAGGAGTAAAACATCTATGACACCAACCATCAACCCATAAAGCAGGAAACTTAAACCTTGCCCCACAATTGGGACATTCTGATAAAAGTTTCAGTTGATGTCGATCGCACTTGTAAATCTCCTTATACTGCCATTCCATCTTATGATAGGGCTTTTCCCCATAACAAGCAGAACAAATACGAATAGGAGTCATTTTCATAGGGGCGGAAGGAAACATTGTTTGTAAGGTTTCTACTTCTACTTGTACGATCGCACTTAATTTTTCCAACTGTTCAGGGGAAGGAGGAGGATTAAAACGGAATTTTTCCCAACGGGCGGGAGCGCAAGCGCTGCTGCAAGCAGTAAGCATTAGATAAACCTGTTACCTTGCCCAAAGCAGAAGGAGTAAGCTCATTTTCTCGTCTAAACCGCCCTAAGAAATGACTAATGCTCTCCCCCTCATAAGGTGCAATCGTAAACCACCAAGGTTGAATTTCCATTACTTATACTCCTGTACAACTTCTTTTAAAGTGTCATAATCAATCTTGTTAAGTCCTTTCTTGAGGGAACGAATTGCCGCCTCACGCAAAACCATATCCATAATGCCGATATAGCCGCTCGTTGCCTCCCCAATTAGCTTCAACATTTTTTTATTTGTTAAGTTAGAAGCTACAGGTAACTTCAACACCTGCTTTTCCCAAATATTCACAGTACGAACAAAATCTTCCCCTGACAACTTTCCAAAACGATAACAAGCACGAAAACGATTATATACCTGCTCATCCTTCTTCATAACTGCATCCAAACGATCTGTTCCTACAAGTACAATAGCGATATTAAGATGATCAAAAATATCCCGAATTTCCGCAAAAGTCTTTGGTTTACAGCGATCCGCTTCATCTAAAATAATCATCTCCACACCGCATCTTTGCAATACTGTCATGGTTCTTTTTCTGATTTCTGACACCGTACCCTTCGTCATTTGATACTTTAAGTGTTCAATGATTGCTTGAAACAAATCCTTTGCTCCACACTCTTGAGGGACTTGCACGTAAATCACAGGTACTTGAGGCGGTTTTCCAACTTCTTGCTTTGGTTTATGTCTTAAACGATAAGAATTACAGGCGATGGTTTTTCCTGTACGAGATTCTCCCACAATCCGACAAGATTGCTTTGATTGACGTTTACTTTCAAGCCATTCATGGAGAGTGGCAACTTGTTCTAAACTCACTACAGTTTTACGTTCTAGTCTTTAATTAGAACTGTAACTTTTAAGCAAAATGGCATGACGTAAAGCAAGAGCAACCACTTGAGAACTGGGAGCATCAAAACCAAGATTGATTCCCATAATACAGCGAGAATAAGTATCTATAACTGTAGTTAGCCAAGGTCTGCCTAATAATTGACCAAATTGATCTACCAAAAGAATATCAGCACGAGTATGGTTACATTGCCAGACATGGTTGCTATATTGCACATCGATTTCAGTTCCTGAACGAGTAGAAACTACCAATTGAGAACCCCTCCAACCAGAACTTCTAATTCTTTTCTTATTTTCTTTTTCGGCGATAATCGGATTGAGAATACGATACACCGTCATGTGAGAAGGAGGTTTGATCCCCCAATTTTCAGCTTGGGCAACTGCTCGTAAATAAACCTGTTTAGGAGTCATTCATTTACTACCTTTATTTCCTTCACGATAGGTTTTAAGAATGAAATCTTGTAAGCGAGGATCGATACGATAAGAGCCTTTATCGGCTCGATTATTTTGAAGAATACCGAGTAAACCATTTTCTTCCCATTGCTTAACGTATCTTTGGATAGTTCTAACTGACTTATTCAATTGAGTTGATGCTTGTTTCAACTTTTCGACCTAGGTTTTCTTGTCGCAGGGTTGAAGTAAATCTTCAATGACATTAGCGATTTTTTGTTCTTCGGGAGAAAGTTGAGAGATCAATTCTGGAGAATCAGAAAATTGATCATCGATAGTCATAGTATTGTTGTTAATGTTCAATAAAATCATAATGGTTTTGTACTAATTTTAGGACATTTAATTTGTTAATTTTATTTTAGGTGCGATCGCCCCTTGTTTTAGGGGAAGAATTAGTTATAATTATTGATATGCAAAGATTTGAAGAGTCTTATTTTTAGATGACACTAATTTGTTATAACGTCATTTAATTTGTTACTGTACACAAAATTTTAGAATGAAACAGCTCTGCTCATTTTCCCCTCATCCCCAACACCTAAAACCTCTTTCATAACTTTTAACTCATCTTCCTCTTAATTATCCCAAAGTTTACGCCACCAGGGTAAAGAGGCATTTTCAGGTTTAATGAAGTTTATTTGTTGTTTGATTTTAGTTAAATCCCAACCTGTAAGATTAGCAAGAGTTTGGGCTTCTTTTTCCTGTCTTTCTCTGGTTTGTTTATGATATTCTTGCCCTGCATCACAGGTAATTTTTTCTCGGTAGGGATGACGAATTACATAACGCCCTTGAAATAGTTGTTGATTGGATGTGTTTTGAAATTTTAAATCTTCGGGAAAATGGGTGCGATCGTATCTTATATGTAGTCTAGTAATAAATAGATTATTAAACCCCCTCGGATTATACCAAAATACTCCTGCTTGTTTTAACTCATCCGGGTTAAGGGGTTCAGCCGAACAAGGATCACAGTTACCCATATTCCAAGCATACTCTAAAAAAGCTACCTTTTTACCTTCTTTTTCATAACTACGGGTAAACATAGACTTATAGAAATCAGCAAACTGTTTTTCTACAAATTCAGGTATATCCACATTAGAAGGTATTTTCACCGTGCGATAATTAGTTAACTCGGTTTGCCCTTCTCCTGAGAGTAAATAAACAATTAAATCCTGTGCCTGTTTACTATTCACCATCCCCAAGCGAATGGGTAACATAAATTTTGGAGACTCATAGGCAATCATCAACGGGCGTAAAGACTGATAGTCAGACTTAGATAATTCCGTCAGATTTACTTTTGCTACAAAAAATTTCATCTTTTGACGGATATAGGGTTGTAATAATTCCTTTGCTCCCTTTGGAATGTTATAACCGTTGCTAATTAACCATTTTTCTAGTCCGTCTGATTCTTTGGCACTTAAAATAACAATATCGTATTCTCCCACCGTGAATTTACTTTCTACCGTCACTCCAAATGTCTCGTTTTTCTGCATCTGACTTCTTCCGCTTCTGGTAGTTTCGGCGGCGCTGGGCATATTATCCATCAAATACACAGGCTGACAAGGATCATTATCAAAATATTCAACTAATCTGGGGGCACTAAATGCGTCTAAACGCTCAATAATTTTGGGGTTGCCAACATTGACTTGATCTTCTTTAATGGGTACTGGCACTGGTACAACTAAGGCAAAATCTTTCACATTTCCTTGATAGTCATTCGCCATTGTTAAAACAGTGCGATCGCCATTTCGGGCTATAATAACTTGAGATGCCTGATTGTAAAGTTTACTGTCTGCTTTAGCCACATAAAAACCACAAAAAGCTAAAACTGAAGATGGAAAACAGAGGAATATAATTAATAATAAGCTAATTAAGGTTAGTATTTTTTTCATTTTTTTAAGACTAATTTTAATGAATATTTGGTTTATTTCTGTAAGTCCATTTTTCACCTTTACCTTTCCCTAATTTATCTACCAAAAAGAGTTTTTTAGATTAAGAAAAAATTTGCTTAACCCTTTGTTTACTAACTAATTGCTAATGGAATAATGCCAACGAAAACGATTACCTTTCCAGATTAAATCAAATAAAATTGTTAAGGGAGAAATAATAAATAATGACAAAAAAACACCATTATTAATGAAAAATAAATTACCTAAAATAAATCCCAAAAAAGCAATTACGATCGCCCACGTTATTCGACCATTTTTACCATCTGGAATAGAGCGAGGATCACTTAACATAAAAAAGGCAAAAACTAATAAACTTCCCGTCATTAATTGATGTAATAAAACATCAAAATTCCAGCCTAAATAATAGTTATAAATAGCCTCTAAAATACCGTAAGTACATAAGAATACTGCTGTTGTTTCCCACCTTCCCACTTTCTTAAGTACCATTGCTCCAGTGGCTAAAAATAAGCATAAATAAAGCCAATCACTGCCCCATTGCCCCGGAGAAATCCAACCATCATTAGTTAAAATTAATACCCCAATTATGCCAAAGTTAGCAGGGTTAAAAAAATGCTTATTATGATATTTAAAAATAAATTTAGATGCGATCGCGATCGTACTAGCAATAACTAAAGTAGAAATATCATTTGCCCTTAAAAGTAAAGATAAACCTAAGCTAGTAATCAAAGCACTTTTCCATCCCTGAAAACTAATGCTTTCTAATATTTTCTCGTTATAATTCTTATTAATTAAAGTGTTGAAATTTTGCTGATAATGTGTTAGTGATTCACATAAAAACTGTACTAATAAACAAGTAATAATAATCAGAAGAACTCTGATAGGAGATAAAGTCCAGTCCCGATTAACTACCCCCAAACTCAGAAAAAGAGAAAGGAATAAAATTTGATAGTCTCGTGCATCTTGAAAAACTTTCATAATAGTGAAACAATTTAATAATAAATACAATTTAGGTTTTTCCTGCCGTAAAATAGGCATCTTGCCCCTGTTTTGAATCAATGTTGTCCGTAATTTTGCCTCGATGTCTAATTAATAATTTCTCAGGACGAATCTGAGACAAAAAAGAGATTCAACTGTAACAAATCTTTACGTTTATTAAGGTGAGATCCCGTTGTCGATTATGCTTATGTAAAGTAGAAAAGTTTATAACAAAAGAATCAAATACGGAGGTCAAACCTTGAATCTTCCTCTTCTAAAATATGCACCTAGTTCTCAAAATACCCGTGTAGCTGGTTATGAAGTAGGTGGCGATGAACAACCTAAAATTTACGATGCCGAAAATCTCTATAGTTCCTCTGATATGGACAATTTGATTGAGGCCGCTTATCGTCAAATTTTCTTCCATGCTTTTAAATCTGATCGTGAAACCGTCTTAGAATCTCAATTACGCAACAGACAAATTACCGTGCGTGATTTTATTCGTGGTTTATTATTATCAGAAACCTTTAAAAATAGTTTTTACGAAAAAAATAGTAACTATCGTTTTGTAGAACATTGTGTTCAAAAAGTTTTAGGACGTGACGTTTACAGCGAAAAAGAAAAAATCGCTTGGTCTATCGTTGTAGCAACCAAAGGTTTAAGAGGATTTATTGATCAATTATTAGATTCTGATGAGTACCTCGAAAACTTCGGCTACGACATTGTACCTTATCAACGTCGTCGTTACTTACCTTCCCGTGAACAAGGAGAAATGCCCTTTAACATTAAATCTCCTCGTTACGATGCTTACTATCGTGGTATTCTTGGTTTCCCTCAAATTATTTGGCAAAATCAAGTACGTCGTTTCATTCCTCAAGAAAAACAGGCAAAAGCAGGAGACCCCTCTCTTTATCTCAATATGGCGCGCAGTATCAATGCACAGGCTTCTCCCACTCCCCGTGTATCTGCGTTAAATATCAGTTTAGATAAAGTTCCTTATCGCAAATAAATTCTGAGAGCAGAATAGGTAATAAGTAATTAAGTAGTAAGTAGCTGAGTTCGGTGTTTGGTGTTCGGTGTTCGGAGTTAAAAGTGATAAATGTCCCCTAATTCTTCGGTAAGTCTATTAAACATAGTCGAGCATTATTGCATTCCCTTTCCTTTGAGCTAAAGCAGTATATAAAGCATTCTCTCCCACATCTATCAACACACTAGCGGGTAAGGCTTGAGAAGGAATTGCCGTAGCGATACCGAAACAGAAACTTAAATACTCACTGATTTCTGAGTAGTGATGAGGTATTTGCAATTCTGATAAATTTTGGTTAATTTTTACAGCTACTGTTTTTGCCCCTTCTTGATCTGTGTTGGGTAATAATATGGCAAATTTTCCCTCTGTAAAATGACTCACTAAATCCCCCGGTCTTTTAACGGTAGCATTAAGGGTTTTACTCACTATATCAATACAGTTTTTGACTAATTCCTGTTCATGATTTTTTTGATAGGCTTTAAAATCCGTAATTTCTGCTAATATTAGTGAAATATTTGTTTCAGAAACATCCCCAAAAGAAGAACGTTGACGAGCCCCTCTTAACCATTCTTTTTCTAAAATTTTTAAGAAATAATCTTGATCTGGTAAAATACTTGATTCGTTTCTGTTGTTTATATTTGCTAACTCAAATTTAGCTTTTTCTAAGGCTATTTTCAATTTTTGATAATGAGGAATTAATTTTTGTAATTGATTATTTTTTTCTTTTATTTCTTGTCTTAATATTTGTAACTCAATTTGATTGGCAATTTTTGTTAAAATTTCAGCAGAACTAAAAGGATAGTTTATGTAGTCAGCACCTCCAGCATTAAACATAGTTTCTGCGTCGAAATATTTTTGATCTCTATTAATAAAAATAACTGGGATACTTTCACCTATTTCTAATAGCTTAATTTTTTTGCAAATAAGATAAACATCTTTATCTTTTAAACAAGCACTTAAAAGAATTAAATCAGGATATTTGCTATTGATTAAGTCTAGCAAATGACTCTCATTTTCAGTAATAATTACTTTATAATTAGCATTATTTAATAGTCTTAAAAATAACTGATTTTGGTCTTCTAAATCATCTAAGATAACAATTCTTTTTTTCATGATTGATAAAGGTTTTTGAGTTCTGGGTAATAATAGATTATTTTACTTTTTTATTTTAATTGAAACTTAAATTTTGAGATAAAAACTAAGTAGATTTTTAAAACAACATTAAGATATGACGATAGAACTTAAATTTAAACTTAATCTCGACTTTTTTTGGAGTTTACTATATTTATCATAAAATCAAATTTTATAAATAAGCAATAATTGTAAATAAATAAATAGGGAATCTTTAAGTTAATTTATAATTCCATGTATTGCCTAAAAAGGGTAATTTCACAGATAATAAAGGAAAAGAGAGCGTGAAAATATATTAAAACTATATGAGTAAAGGAACATTATTCGATAAAGTATGGGATTTACACACTGTAGGAACTTTACCTTCAGGACAAACTCAACTTTTCATCGGTTTACATTTAATTCATGAAGTAACGAGTCCTCAAGCCTTTGCAATGTTAAGGGAACGGAAAATAAAAGTATTGTATCCTGAACGCACTGTTGCGACAGTAGATCATATTGTGCCAACAGAAAACCAAGCTCGTCCTTTTGCTGATAGTTTAGCAGAAGAAATGATCCAAGCCTTGGAAAATAATACAGAGGAAAATAATATCAGGTTTTTTAATACTCATTCTGGAAATCAAGGTATTGTTCATGTAATCGCCCCTGAACAGGGTTTGACTCAACCCGGTATGACTATTGCTTGTGGCGACTCTCACACTTCTACTCATGGTGCTTTTGGTGCGATCGCATTTGGGATTGGGACTTCTCAAGTAAGGGATGTATTGGCATCTCAAACTCTTTCTTTAACTAAATTAAAAGTGAGAAAAATAGAGGTAAATGGAGATTTAGCCCCCGGAGTTTACGCTAAAGATGTTATTCTGCATATTATCCGTAAATTGGGAGTTAAAGGTGGTGTGGGCTACGCTTATGAATATAGCGGTACTACCTTTGAAAAAATGAGTATGGAAGAAAGGATGACAGTATGTAATATGTCCATTGAGGGAGGAGCTCGTTGCGGTTATGTTAATCCTGATGATGTCACCTATAATTATCTGAAAGATAAAGACTTTGCTCCCAAAGGAGAAAAATGGGAAGAAGCGGTTAAATGGTGGAATAGTCTTCGCAGTGATGAAGATGCAGAATATGATGATGTGGTCACTTTTTCCGCCAGTGAGATTGAGCCAACTGTAACATGGGGGATCACTCCGGGACAAGGTATTGGTATTAGTGAATCTTTACCCATCTTAGAGGAACTTTCAGAGAGCGATCGAGAAATCGCTTTACAAGCCTTTGAATATATGCAGTTACAACCGGGCGAATACTTAAAGGGCACTCCCATTGATGTTTGTTTTGTTGGTAGTTGCACCAACGGTAGGATTAGTGACTTAAGAGAAGCGGCAAAATTTGCCAAAGGGCATAAAGTCGCCCAAAACGTCAAAGCCTTTATTGTACCAGGCTCAGAACGAGTAAAACAACAAGCAGAAGCGGAAGGATTACACAACATCTTTATTAATGCAGGTTTTGAATGGCGCGAACCGGGTTGCTCCATGTGTTTAGCAATGAACCCAGATAAGTTACAGGGAAGTCAAATTAGTGCCTCATCTTCTAATCGTAATTTTAAAGGTCGTCAGGGTTCTGCTCAAGGGCGTACACTGTTAATGAGTCCTGCTATGGTTGTCGCCGCCGCTATTAATGGTAAAGTTGCCGATGTGAGGGAATTAGAAGTTAATTAGAAATAAAAAAGTAAAAAAGGCAAAGGGCAAAGGTATTTAATTAACCTCTCCCTCTCTCCTCATCACCTTATCCCCAAATATCCCAATACCCTGAACTCCGAACTCATCTACCCCTCTCCCCTCATCCTACTATCCTCTAAACACCCTGACACCTCTTTCCGAAACCTGAACTCATTACATTTGAGATTGAAGATAATTTTGTAAGCCGATTTTATCAATCAGTCCTAATTGCTTTTCTAACCAGTAAGCATGATCTTCTTCTGTATCTCCTAACATAACTCTCAAAAGTTCTCTAGTCTGGTAATCTTGTTCTTGTTCACAAATTGCGATCGCATCTTTAAGATCCCCAATAACTTTGTACTCTAATTCGAGGTCATTGCGTAACATTTCTGGGACATCTTTCCCTATTTTTAGTCCTTCTTGTTCAGATAAATCAGGGGTGGTTTCTAAAAACAACATCCGCTTGATTAACATATCCGCATGATGGGTTTCATCTTGCATTTCATGGTCAATGCGTTCATATAACTTAGTTAGTCCCCAATCATCGTACATTCGGGAATGAGTAAAATATTGATCTCTAGCGGCTAATTCACTACGCAATAACTTTTGTAACTGTTTGATAACTTTTTTATTACCTTTCATAAGATTCCTCTAAAAATAAAACTACATCATTGACTGTAAATAATTTTCCAAGCCTGAGTTGGCTATCAACCATTGTTGAGATTCTAACCAATCAATTTCTTCCTCAGTTTCTTCTAACAACTCCGTCAGTAAGTCTCTACTAACATAATCTTGTAAAGACTCACATAGATTAATAACACTACGAAGACAATCAGCTATTTCAGTAGCAATAGTTAGATCATTAGCTAAAATTTCAGGAACAGTCTCTCCGATTAACAATTTGCCTAGATTTTGTAAATTTGGCAATCCTTCCAAAAAGAAAACACGCTCGATAATTTTATCTGCCTGTTTCATTAATTTGATAGAGTATCGATACTCATACTCATTTAATTTATTTAAACCCCAACTTTTACACATTCTCGCATGAAGAAAAAACTGGTTAATAGCAGTTAACTTTAACTTGAGAACGTTATTTAGTTGTTGTTTTACCTCTTGATTTCCTTGCATATGATGATTCAGGTATTTATCTCTATAATTATAGACCACGAATTATCTTTAAATCCTGAAAATATGAATATAAGTAAAGCTAATTACTGTTAATTGCAATAAAATTTCACTAAATGTTTGAATTTAACAAGAAATAATCTTTTTTCTCAGTTAAGAAATATTTAAAATCTTAATTTTGATTATTGTCTAACTCAATAATACCCTTTAATTTAGCTTGTTCAGGTGCATCACTCCAAGTACCAACAGGGCGCTTAAAAGGATTATTCAAACCATTAATTACCCCAAAATTTTCCCCTCCTTGTTGAGGATTATTATTTGGTTCACCTTTAGCCCAATTGAGATAGTTAGAAGTTTCTCCACTAATCCATATAAATTCACCTTCCACGGCTTGATCATTAATTCCAATCCATAAAAAGTTAGTTTCTGGAGTGATGAAAGTTTTTGTGAGCCATTGATTTTCTTTTTCATCATTAATAGTGACTAAATTTCCTCCCATTTTTTCTGCCAAATCTTGGGCTTCTTGCCAAGACATTTCAGAAGTCAAAAAATATTTATGGCTATTATTTGGATTAGTAAATATTTCTTTTTCTTCGGCATTAATCGGATAATTAGCAACCAAAATATTAGCTAGAGTTAGTACCAATAATGTTTGATATTGATTTAGTTTCTGTTTTAAAATCATGGGAGTTAAATTTATAAACTAGCGTTAGAAAAATTATAGAATCAATTATTAATTTGAAAGTGTCAGGTTTAGCGGAGTAACCAGTAGGGAGAAAGAGGGATGAGGTGAGAGGCAAAAGTGTTTAATTAACATAAACCCTAATACCCCAATCCCCTAACACCTGAAAACTTACCCTTACCCGATATTCTTAAACCGAACTGAGGCTATATAATATTCTAAATTTATCAAAGGAGGTTCAATGTACATTCTCATTGGTGGGGTGGGAATGATGGGTTCTGATTTAGCAAGAACTTTGTTACAAATGGGGCATACTGTTGCGGTAGTTGATACTGATACTATGGCTTGTCAATATGCTCGTGAAAAAATAGGAGTTATGGCTTTTGAAGGGAGTGCAGTAAATACCACAGTTTTGTTAGAGGCGGGTATTCGTAAAGCTGATGCTGTGATTGCAACTTTAGGAGAAGATGCTCTCAATTTGGCCATGGTTACTTTATCTAAGTATTATGGAGTTACTCAAATTGTAGTCAGAATGAGCGATCGAGATTTTACTCAACCTTATAAATTAGCAGGGGCAACTCATATTATAAGTACTACAGAATTAGCCCTTAATCGTATAGTAAATGCGATCGAATATCCCCAAGTGGATGCAATGATGCACTTTGAGCAGGGACAAATAGAAGTTTTAAAACTTTCTCTTCCAAAAAATTGTTCTGTGGTGGGGCGTAAAGTTGCTGACATAGCCCAAGATGATAAGTTTCCCGCAGGAACTTTAATTATAGGTTATCAGATTAATCATCATGAACCTTTAAGTATCCCCAATGGCAATACGATTTTGGAAGGCGGTTCAACCATTTTAGCCGTGACAAAGCCCGAATTTGTCCGACAGTTAATTAATTTTATGGGATTATGTAATTAACTGATATTACCATTACTTTCGTTTATAAATCTAAAGGGCGTTGGTAAACTAAGGGATAATTTTTAGTTTAGATCGGGAATGAGAAATAGACAATCTGCCATGGTAATAATATTTCGAGTGCTATATACTTGAGGTAATTTAACAATATTTCATGCCACAATTAAGCAAATCCATCTAAAGTTATGAGTCAGTGTCAAAACCTTGTAAATAAGCATCAAAACTAGCATTAGTTAAAGCCTCCAAAGTATTATAAGCATCTTGAACCCAATAAGCATCTCCCAAGCGCACAATAATTCTTTCCCTTGCCCCCTCTATCACCACAAAAGTGGGAATTACTGCTTGATTTTTGTCTCCTGATTGTTCCTGCAAAATTCCTTTAATTTTACCCTGAATAGAAGGATTAGAGGCATTTTCGGGAGAAAGACGAATAAAGACTAATTTTGTCTCTGCAATTTTACTCATATAGTTAACTATAATTTGGGATTTTTCATTTTTGTTATCTGCCCTACCCCAAATAATTAAAGGGGTATCTTCTACTAAATTATCTTTTATTTGTTCATAACTACTAGCAAAAATTACCCCATCAGTTTGACCAGAAATGTCTTCTAAGGTTAGAAAAGCCATATTATTTCCATTTTTATCAATATGGGATTTGATAGTATTTAACATTGCTAATGTACAAATTTTCTGTCTTGATTTTTGATTGGATAATTCACTTAAATTAATGGGAGATAATATACTAATTTTAGTTTTTAATGGTTTTAAAGGATGTTCTGATACATAAAATCCTAGATGTTCTTTTTCTGATTTTAATTTTTCTTGGGGGGAAAAATCATCAACTCTGGGCAACTGTGGGGCGCTTTCATAACTAATTTCTGTGGTGCTTTCTGTAGCGGTATTGGTGTTATTACTCATCATTTGTTCAAAAATATTTAACTGCCCTGTTTCTTTTTCTTTTAAGCGTTTTTGAACCCAACTTACCATCAAATCTAAACCTTCTAGCAACTGCCGACGATTGGAGTGAATACTATCAAATGCACCGGCATAAATTAATGTTTCTAATGCTCTTTTGTTAACAGTTTTTAAATTTACTCTACTAATAAAATCAGCAAAGTTAGCGAATTTTCCTCCCGCTTCTTCTCTGACTTCTAAAATATTATCTATGGCAGATTCTCCCAAGTTTTTCACCGCCGAAAAACCAAATAAAATATTGTCACCTTGGGGAGTAAATTCTTTCTGAGATAAATTAATATCAGGCGGTTTGACATCAATTCCCATCTTGAGGCAATTTTCTCGATATTTTTCAACCTTATCCTGATTATCACTACTAGCAGTTAACAACGCAGACATATATTCAACAGGATAGTTTGCTTTTAAATAGGCAGTCTGATAAGTAACGTAAGCATAGGCAGTGGAGTGAGATTTATTGAAACAGTTAGAGGCAACTAAGCCATTTGCCAATATAAAATTATGGTCTTTTTCTACTCCTATATCATATACTGGTTGAACACCGAGCGATCGCCTCTTGACTATTTTCACCATCTTTTCAACGCTACAACAACGATAAATATTTTTTCATTATTTGTCATTCCCTATTATATTCATCATTCTCTAAAGTCTGCCCATAGGATATTTCTGAGTCAGGAGCAAAGTTTAAAAGGGTAAAGAAAAAAGGGCAAGGGGCAAAGGTAAATAGTGTTGGGGTGAATAATTAAAAACTCCGAACACTCATTACTCGTTACTTATTACTTTCTCCCAACACCTCACACCTGCAACCCGAAACCTGACACCTCCCAACCTAGCCCCCCAATACCCTATCCCCAATACCGTAAGGGATTAATATATTCACTCCCTACCACCTTCAACCGATAATCTTGTATCGAGCAGAGATTAGTTAATGGTTATAGTTTTTAAAATCCAACCGATAATAATACCAATGCCACTAAATCTCACTATCTGCCAAAAAGGTTCACTCAAACTACTCCATTTGAATAACTCGCTTTCGAGACGCACTTCAATTTCGTTTAATTCTTCTTCAATATATTTTAATTCACTTTTCAGGGAGTCAGGAGGATTATTTTCAGCTTTTAGGGTTTTAAGTTGCTCTTTTTGGTTAATTAATTCTTCTTTTCGCTGTGTATCGTTAATTATCTGTTGATGTCGTTGTTTTACTTTTTCTAGCTGTGCTTCCAATTGCAAAATTGCTTCTTCAATATTCAATTCATGGGCAGATTCGGGGGTCTTTTCAGAGTCAGACATTCTACAATAAAAACAAAATACTAAAGGAAATTATAACCGATGAATTCATCCCTAGAAATCAAATCAAATATTGAGGATATGAGTAATTTGGAAATTGCTCAAGTTTTAGCACAAAGAATGATGATAAGTTCCTATGATTGGCATAAATTAAAAAATAACCGTAAAGCACAAGCCGCCCAACAGTTAACAGCAAGTCTTGTCTATTTACTTAACGATGAAACAGAAGAAGCATTAGCCAGAATTAATCAAGCCCAAGGATGGTTAAATCGCACAGTCAACCCTTTGCCTTGTCCCACTCACGGACATAAAAAAAACTCATAAAAACATGAGCAAAGAAACTTTAGAATATTGAGGGACTTGTTTAGAGAGGGTTACTTGAGTGCCTTGACTATCCCAGAGAACTTGATCAAATATTTGATGTAGAATACATAAGCCTCTACCGTTTTCTGCCTCCTCTGGGGGCAAACTGCGTTCGTCTAAAGAGCAACTACATTTTTGAATAAAACCTTGTCCTTGATCACATACAACCCAAGAATATTTTCCTCGATGATAACAAAATTTAACGACAACTCTTTTACTAGGATCAAGTTTATTTCCGTGTTTAGCGGCATTGACAAGGGCTTCTTGTAGTCCTAATCGGATTTCGGGGTGAAGCCTTTTAGGTACTTTACATAACAGTAAATCAAGTATGGGAGAAAGGTATAATGTAGAGGCAAAACTGACTGTTTTCCAGTTACCAAGTTTCACAGGTAGGGAAATCGAAATCACGTTATTAACTCCCGATGATAAATAGTTGAGGGTTAAATTAAGGTTTTCGGTTTGTGAATTAAGCAAAATTCATTTTTAAACCTTGAAAAATAAGAACACCCTAATAGCAATTATACCATAATCATTGAGAGTCTTAATAAACTGTGTTTGGGATTGGGAAACTAGGGATTAGGGAGTTAGGGGATTGGCAGATTTGGAAGAATTTTTTTGTCTTCGCACCAAATTCTAAACCTTGCTATTTAATCATGGAATAGTGTTGTAAAGGTTCTTTAATAAAACGAATGTATAGATGTTTAAAGGTAGATCTTAAAACTCTAGGCAAACCGAAATCAATAGGCATTAATGCAGAGGGTAATTTCCAATCGTTGATTGCTAAATCTTGGGGTTTGAGAAGGGGAAATTTAATGTCCTCCACTTTGCTACATAGTCCTAATTTTTTTTGTGCGTTTAAAGTTGGTATTACTTCTTGCTCTACATTCAGTAAAGATGCGATCGCAACATCTAGGGCAAAAACATCATCAGAAGCTCCTAAAACGCCTAATTCTCTGGGTTCACCAGCACTAGGGCCATTTCCTTCGTGAGCAATAATACCGTCAATAATAGTCAAGTTAGGTTGAATTGCTTTGGCAGTTTCTACCAACATTTCTCCAAAACGGTTGACATCTTTTCCTGCTTCCATGTGCCACCATGCTTTCATTTTACCCGGTACGCAACCAAATAAATTTTTGACCCCCATAGTCATGGTTAACTGCATATGAGATTTAATTTTTGGTAAGTTGATGACTACATCGGCTTCCATTGCTTCTTTTGATAAGCGAAGATGATGAAAATTCTCATTTTCTACAGGATATTTATGACCATTAAATTCGATAATGGGTAAACTTAACTCTTGACACAAATCTAAGTAGCCATTGGCTTTCGCTACCCCTTCTGCACTGCCAAAAGCCGGGCTATCCCCTAAAAATGGTTTTCCTCCTGCTTCTATAACCATTTGAGCAACACAGTAAACAATTTCTTTTCTTGTAGTACACTCTTTTGTGGGACGAGAAGCTGTTAATAAATTGGGTTTAAGCAAGACGCGATCGCCTTTTTTTACGAAAGCGGACATACCACCAAAAGGAGCTAATAAAGATTCTAAAGAGTTACGTAACTCTTGTAATTCGTAGGATTGAGCTTTGAGCAAAGAAACTTGAGTCATGATAATATAGTGGTTTTAATTAAGACTGTAACAATAATATAATTAAATAAACATTGATTTCTCTAACAAACTCAGTACAGGACAGGGTTGCAATGTGGGAAGGTAGGAGGTTTGATAGAAGTTAACAAAAAATCACACAAATCCTCCTATGAATCAGGTTAACTTACTTCGGGATACTTTGAAACAACACTTACCATAGCATGGTGCAAGACTCAATTTTCTGGCATTATTCTTGATGGCACTAATTAGAGTGCGCAGATAGAGAATTTATCGGGAAACAATGGCTCACTTATCTGATGATAGAACCGCAAATACCATTTCGTCTCAGAATCAAAGCTAATCATAAAATCAGTGATGGTCGAAAAACCCTCAGTGCCAAGATAGTTTTTGCTCATCTTCAAAAAGGAGAGCAGATCACTCTGAGAGCAAAATGTTGGGTTTGGGGAAGAAAAGTCTGTGTCAGTGCCTTACGCTTGGATGATGGTGAGTTACTGATTATCATTAGCAATCAGAAAAATTCTCATGCCATCAGTGATTATGCTCATCGATGGGGAATTGAAACCTTATTCGGAATGTTTAAAACGAAAGGTTTTAACTTGGAGTCCACTCATTTTAATCAACTTATAGCATTTTTTTATAAAAGAAAGTACGTCATGAAGTGGTTAGGCTCGATCGAACCTCCCCCCACAAAATCGAACTTTTAAATTTTTATTGACTAGGATTAATCTCCATAATGAGTTTTTGCACGATGAATATAAATTAGTTTTTGAGATTCGTTAATAGTATAAAGGATTCTGTCTTTATAACTTAAACGTATAGAGTAGAATCCACTAAGATCTCCGAGGAGTTTTTTACCACTATGAGGAGTTTTTTACCACTATAAGGACTAATACTTATAATTTCTTGAATAATTTTTTTTAGTTTTTCTTTCTGTTTTTGGGTAAGTTGAGCAACATCTTTTTTGGCTTCTTTGGTAAATCTTATTTGATAAACCATCAATCAATATCTCCCAATACATCATCTAAAGAGTAAGTTTCCTGATTCGATATTTGTTCAAGGGAGCGTTGTAAACTTTCTCTGAGTCCTGAAATTGATAATAGCTCGATCGTTTCTTGTAAACTTTCATAATCTTTTTGAGAAATTAGCACCGCAGAAGCATTAACCCCTTCTAATTCATAGATTTTATTTTCTTCGTTGACTGATTTGATTAATTCGATTAAATCTTCTTGATTATTATTGATGAGCAATTTTTCCATAAGTGACACACAACTATTAATACAATTTTAGTTTAGCAAATCGATCGAACCTCCACCCCACCAAAATGCGATCGCACTTCATCCTATATTTAAGTTAAAAAAAGCTATAATAAAGCATTAAGAGGTTTAATTGATTACTATTCGTAAATGTAATAATGGATAGAGCAAAAATAGGCTCAATGACTGCAAAAGGTGGATTTATCAATGAACAAAATATTTGCGATAAATTTAACGCTTGGCAAAAAGATAATGAAGCAAGAGAATGGCTATTTATTATGGGTTATGATAGCGATAAAATAAAAAGTCTTAAAGCTATTCATATCCCCGTTAGAATATCCAAAAGTAAAGCATTAGATTTAGGCATTTTACCTCAAAAATATGAAGAAACAGTTAAATATAAAAAAGCTGATATTCAAATAAAATTAGAGATACTTATTGATCATGTTTTATATACAGAAAATATATCTTTAAAAAAAGCAAATAGTTCAGCAGGTTTTAACCAAGTTGATAAAAGATCGGTAAGTACATATAAAGCTATGTGGAATTTTGATGATGAAATCGAAACATGGTTAAAGTTATTTACGGGAGATGTTTTTCCACAAAATATTTTATCATCTGATGAATTATCGAATTTAAGAGACTCCCGAAGGTTATTTATGACAGAAATGCCCGTTTTTATTGTCAATAAAATTATTAATTTTTTCACTGAAAATAAAGTACTTATTGTTAATGATATTCTTAAAGGTAGAGGGGGTTTAAGTGCAGAGTGGTTATTAGTTACAAAAAAAGATAACAATGCAAATGATAAACTAGATTGGATTTTAAAAGATATAAATACTGCTTGTAATTTTTTTGCTCAAGGTGATGTAAAAATATCTCCTAAAGGAAGTTTATATATAGGTAAAATTACTATGCAAAGAAAAGGAGGAACTCCTGATCCTACAAGTTTACAATTTAAAATTAATCCCTTACAATTATTTGAATAATGAGTTTGTTAAAAGGAAAAAGTTTTATTGATTTATTCGCAGGAATTGGTGGTTTTCATCAAGCATTAAGTTGTTACAATGCTAAATGTGTTTTTGCTTCCGAATGGGATAAACATTGTCAGGAAATTTACTTAAAAAATTACGGAATTTTGCCTGAAGGAGATATAACTATCATTCCTGAAAATCAGATTCCTAGTCATGATATTTTGTGTGCTGGTTTTCCTTGTCAAGCCTTTAGTATTTCAGGAAAACAATTAGGATTTAATGATACTAGGGGTACTTTATTTTTTGATATAGTGAGAATTGCTAAATATCATCAACCGTCATTATTAATCTTAGAAAATGTGAAAAATTTTGCTAGACATGATGAGGGACAAACCTTAAAAGTTGTGGAAAATACTTTAAATGAGATTGGTTATGATGTTTTTTATCAAGTGTTAAATGCTTCTAATTTTGGCGTACCTCAAAAGCGAGAAAGAATCTATATTGTAGGTTTTAGAAAAGATTTAAACGTGAAAAAATTTACTTTTCCTAATAGTTATGGTAAAGCAACCAGTTTAATCAATTTTTGTTTAGATGACTCAGAAACAAAAGATTTTGTTATTAATAGAAGTGATATAAAAATTAATGATAATTTACAAATAACGAAAGATATTTTAGGAAATTATCCCCAAAAACCTATTAGAATTGGCACGATTAATAAAGGTGGACAGGGGGAAAGAATTTATCACCAATACGGTCATGCTATCACTTTATCAGCTTATGGTGGCGGTATTGGGGCGAAAACAGGAGTTTATTTAATCAATGGTAAAATAAGGAAATTAGCACCAAGAGAATGTGCGAGAATTATGGGTTTTCCTGATGATTTTAGGATTAGTAATAGTAATAATATTGCTTATAAACAATTCGGAAATAGTGTGGTAGTTAATGTGTTAAGTGCGATCTTAGAAAATATTTTACAAATTAATAATTTATGTTATGAGATAAAAGACAATAAATTAGAGAGAATTACTGTTTAGTATTATAATCATATCAACAAGATATATTTGACTAAATAATATTAAGCCCCTACGATGCCTTCATGCACACTGTGCGATCGCACCTTTATTAACGATTACGGCGTTTTTGATAATTTTGAAATTGGGCTTTTTTCCGCATAGATTGACGCTCACCTTTTTCTAAATCCTCTAATAAATCCTCCATTTCAACCATTTCAGGAGCTATCATCTCAAAACACACCCCAGAGGCCATCATTTCTTCTTTAGCCACCTGTAAACGCTCTTTTGTACCCCAAACATCCCCTCGATCCAAAGATGCGATCGCCTCTTCTTTTGCCCGTGAAGCCATTAACTGAGCCACTTTTGCCTTTACCTCCTCATTAAAAGGATAATCATTCAACTGGGCGGAATTAACTACAGGTAACTGTAACTCATGATGAGTGATTTTTCTTGACTGGGTTTCATTGTCATCATAAGCTAATCGGAATTTAACCAGAGGTGCTGATTCCGACATCGGAGGCACTTTTAACCGCAACACCATATCAAATTGATTTCCAGCGATAAGATTCGGTAATTTATAACGCCCGTATTCCGTTTTATCCAAATCATTAAACACATCCACCAATTCCACAGGTGCAAAAGTTTTAATGCCCAAACTCACCTTCTGCCCGATAGTTGCCATAATCCCCTGTAACTCAGCATTGAAGATACT
The DNA here is from genome assembly GCF_036345015.1 of Cyanobacterium sp. Dongsha4. Taxonomy (NCBI): domain Bacteria; kingdom Bacillati; phylum Cyanobacteriota; class Cyanophyceae; order Chroococcales; family Geminocystaceae; genus Cyanobacterium; species Cyanobacterium sp. DS4. Next base: position 1,574,630 of record NZ_CP084098.1, read on the forward strand.
TGGTAACTGATCTGGATTTTGGATAAAGTAATAATTGCCATCCCCAGATAATGCCATTCCCTGCATCAAATCCTCATTAAAATCATCCCCGATACCCATAGTAGTAGTGCTAACACCCCGTTTACTCAACCCATTAACGGCATTGCCAATGACATCAGGATTCGTTTCCCCCACATTCGCCAAGCCATCCGATAACAAAATAACACGGTTTAAATGCTCAGGTTGTAGATACTTACTAACTTGAGTCGCCCCTTCTAACCAACCGTCATACAACGCCGTCATATTGCGAGGAGTGATGCTATTGATGCGATTAATTATATTCTGCTTGTCAGTAGCTTGTTGAGAGGGAATAATTACTTCTATTTGATCATCATAGATGGTAACACTGATGCGATCGCGTTCTGCTAATTGTTGCACGGCATAGATAGCCGCCTGACGAGCATACCTGATTTTATCACCTCCCATCGAACCAGAGCGATCTACTACCAACCCTAAATTAAGAGGAGGGCGTTGTCGATTAGTCTGGATTTCAGGCACAGTGATTCTGACAATCACATCAAGATTAGTAACGCCATCACTAGAAATAGCATCTCTTAAACAGATAAATTGTACTTGAGGCCTAATAATGCTCATAACTGTCTCCTTTTGAAGAATTTACTTAAAATATTGCGGAAAAGTTCCATTAAAGACTCTCGCTCTTTGATACTATTGGGATAAATGAGATCATCACGAATATGTAACTCCAAACCATCTAAAATCCTTAAACGAGTCCAATTTTCTTCCTTATCCCATGAATTTTGATCAGTCTCATCTAACGCAGACATGGTATTTTGATTTGGTGCAGGTGATGACTGGCTTTTTTGTTTAACGTTACCTCTGATAGTGGATGGTGATTGACTTCTTTTTCCTTTTAAATCAGCGAGAAAATCTAAAGCGGAATTACTGGAATTTGGGATTGATTGTAACGGGGGATGGGCGGTAGTAATATTAAGAGAAATACCTCCGATTAGTAAACTTTTTAACTCGTCATTAGTTTTCGAGGTAAGTAAATCATTAATTGCCGTTGTGCCGATACCATCACTAAGTAAACGCTTAATCAACAATAACTGTAAAAGATGACGATAACGATAAAAAGCATAACGATTTTGCCGAATAGGCTCATCCATCAACCTTTGACTGGCGTAACTTCTTACTAGGCGAGTGTTAATTTCTTCTTTAACTTTGCTATTACCTTTAATATCAGGAAGATAGAGAGGTAATAACCCGTTAGCTACCTCCACAAATTCATCGATTAACCATTCTTGATGGTTGTTTTCTAATGTTTCTAAGTCCATAACTTTAAGATAATACTTACTTTGTCAAATGTCAATATCATTTTTAAGTGTTATCGTCTTGAAAATATAATTATCCGTAGGGGTTGAATACTATTCAACCCACAATCATTTGAAAAAATTATCTGACTGCCTCTAAAATGCGAGAATAATAAAAACTTGTACTCGTCATACCAGTGCGTTTAATTTGAAAGCCATTATCTTGAAGGATTTTAACAATATCTTCCTCTTTATGTTGATAGGCACGGGTTGTTTTACTAGGGCCAGGGAAAAATTCACCAATACGTTTTAATAAAGTCAGAAAGAAAGTTTTAGGGGCAAAACTAAGAATCAATCGAGATTTTGTTAGGGATGATAGGTGATTAATCATTTTTGCGGCATCTTCTGTGGGATAGTGAATGAGAACATCTAAACAGATAACCGTGTCATAACTTCCCCTAATAGATTCTAAATCTTGCACTCCCAATCTAATATTGCGGGGATTTTCCATCACTTGTTTTATTCTTTCTGCGGCTTCTCCTACCATTTTGGCGGAAATATCACTAGCGTAAACTGTTGCACCTTCTTGGGCAAGGGGAAGGGTTAAACTTCCGACTCCACATCCTGCGTCACAAATTGAGAGTTGAGATAAATTACCGTCATCTTTAAGCCAACTAACAACAGTGTCAATGGTTTGTTGATGCCCTTGGCGGATGTCTAATTGTACTTTATTAACTTTTCCCTCGCCGTAAATATTACGCCAACGCTCGAAACCAGTGGCGTTAAAATATTCTTTGACAACGGTTTTATCGTCTATGGTTTTTTTTGCCGTATTGACCATTTTATATATGCCTGAAAATAAGTAATTGATTAAATACAATCTCTTAATGTATCATCGTTTTGTCTTCTGTTTTGTAAGGCTTTTGTTAATTAAGCTATAATTTTTTGTCCTTCCTGTTTGATATAGTCTAGTTGTTCAATAATCACTTAAGTTATTTCTACTTTTTTCTGACCGCAACAAAAAAAATTTATCCTGAACTCAGGTTAAGATAAAATAGGTTTTTGGCTTGTTATGGAAGGATTTTCATTTGTATCGTTTAGTTATTGACCCTCAACAGAAACAGGATAGTTGTATCATATTAAAACCAGACCAAGAGCATTATTTACGTAGGGTGGTACGGTTAAATAGTGGTGATGATTTTATTGCTATGGATGGTAAAGGCAATTGTTGGCAGGTAAAATTGACCGTGACTGGTAACGAAATTGTTACATCTTTTCAGGAAAATAGGGAGTTAACTACGGCGGTGAGTTTGATTGTGGCTTTGCCCAAGGGTAGCGGTTTTGAAGATATTATTCGTTGCACCACAGAGTTAGGGGTTACTAAATTATACCCTGCTATAAGCGATCGCACTTTATTAAAACCAAAGGAAAATAAATTAGAAAGATGGCGTAAAATTGCTTTAGAAGCAGTTGAACAGTCAGAAAGACAAATTTTACCTTATATTGCCGAACCAATGCCGATAAAAGTGATATTTGAGCAATTTAAACTAAATAATAACCCAAAATATATTGCTTCCGCTCGAAGTAATGCCTCTCATTTAATGGAGTTTTGTCAACAAGATTTTCAAGATAATCCTCCCTCAGAAATAATTATTGCCACCGGTTGTGAAGGGGGTTGGACTCCCAGAGAAATAGAAAATGCGATCGCATCTGGTTTTCAAGAAGTATCTTTAGGAAAAAGAATTTTAAGGGCGATTACTGCCCCAATTATGGTAATGGCTTTAGTTGCTTCTTGGAGTGAAATATTTGAGCTAAAATCAGAATAATTACCCCTAAGATTATAAGATAAAATGTCTTTTAAATCCCCCATTATTGAGAATAAAAATCCTGAACCAAATAAGCGTCAATTATTAACAATATTTTTTCTATTTGGGGGAACATTAACTTTTTTAATTTTCTTAATTTTTTATTTATTTAATCAACTTATTTATTTAGTTCCTGTTGAGGTTGAGGAAAAAATAGGCAATTTAATTATTGAGCAAATTACCCCTAAACAAGAAAACTCAAATATATCTCAACAACTGAATGTGCTTGTTGATGAAATCGAAACATTGCTACCTAATCAAAATAATGTAAAAAGAAACTATCAAGTTATTTATATTCCTGAAAATACAGTCAATGCCTTAGCTATACCTAGTAATAAAATTATAATTTATGAAGGACTATTAAAAGAATTAAAATCAGAGAATGAGTTGGTGATGATTTTAGGTCATGAAATAGGACACTTTGCCCATCGAGACCATTTAAAAAGTTTGGGAAATATGCTCTTATTTAAGTTAATAATTAGTTCAATTGTTGGTGATTTAGATATTTTTAATTCTGGAGTTGATCTAGCTCATATTCTCGTTAATGCTCGATACTCTCAAAGGCAAGAAATGAAAGCAGATGAATTTGGATTAGATATTTTAAATAAATATTATGGTCATGTAGGAGGGGCAATCGCATTTTTTGAAACTTTAGAAAAGCAAGAAAACAATTCAAATAAACTGTCCTTTTTCTCTAGTCATCCGTCTCCCCAAAATAGGATTAAAAACCTACAAAAAATTATGGAAAAAAAAGAATATATCGAAAGTCAACCACAAGAGCTTAACATCTTACAACATTAAAAACGGTGACGTTATATTAATAAATATGAAGTTATTTTAAGGTTTTTCCCAAGAAAAATATATAGCTGAAAGTATTTGACAACAAATATAAAGTAATCCTGACTTAAATAAGTTAAATAGAAGAAAAAAAATATTCTAATTGTGAAAAAATCATATAACCTAAAGAGTATAGAGAGTATTGAAAATAAATTAAGTATGATTAAGAAAACTACATCCGGGCTATTTCGTAATAATTCTGCGAAAGAAGAACCTACCATAAGAGTAGAGGACGATCGCACCGGGATGAGTTCAGAAACCTTAAAAAGAGCGTTTTTGGACAACTTGTTTTATATTCAGGGCATAAATCGTTCTGATGCTAGTAATTACGACTATTACGTCGCTTTAGCTTATACCATAAGAGATAGATTACTACACCGTTTCTTAAAAACTACAGATACCTACAAAAAAAATCGCACCAAAATAGTGTGTTATCTATCCGCAGAATTTTTGATGGGTCGTCACCTAGGCAATAATTTAGTTAATCTCGACATTTACCAAGAAATTGAAGAAGTATTAAAAGAATTAGGACTAGACTTAGAGGAATTATTAGAACAAGAACCAGACCCCGGATTAGGAAACGGCGGTTTAGGAAGATTAGCGGCTTGTTTCTTAGATTCTCTGGCTTCTTTGGAAATTCCCGCCATTGGTTACGGGATTCGTTATGAATTTGGCATTTTTTACCAATTAATTAGAGATGGTTGGCAAGCAGAAATTCCCGATAACTGGTTAAGATTTGGCAACCCTTGGGAATTACCACGCCCCGATGAAACTGTAGAAATTAAACTCGGTGGCCACACTCAAGGTTATCATGACAGTAAAGGACAGTATAGAGTATCTTGGATTCCCGATCGCACCGTTGTCGCTATTCCCCATGATACTCCCGTGCCAGGTTACAAAACCAACACCGTTAACCCCTTAAGGTTGTGGAAAGCAGAAGCGAGTGAAGCCTTTAACTTTGAAGCCTTTAACGCAGGAAACTACGATCGCGCCGTTGAAGAAAAAATCAACTCAGAAACTATCTCCAAAGTTCTTTATCCTAACGATAACACCCCTGCTGGAAAAGAATTAAGACTAGCACAACAATACTTCTTTGTCTCTGCATCTTTACAAGACTTAATCCGCTTACATCTGCGCAATAACTCCAGTTTAGATAACTTCCACGAACGCTTTGCCATTCAGCTTAATGATACTCATCCAGCCATTGCCGTTGCCGAATTAATGCGTCTATTAATGGATGAACACGGTATGGAATGGGGACAAGCATGGGATATTACTCAAAAAACCCTTTCCTATACTAACCATACCCTGATGCCAGAAGCCTTAGAAAAATGGTCAGTTAATCTGATGGAAAAACTCCTTCCTCGTCACATGGAGATCATATACCATATCAATCACCTTTTCCTCGAAAATGTACGCTCTTGGTATCATGATAATCAAGAATTAATCGATCAAGTATCTCTGATTGAAGAAGGAGAAGAGAAAAAAGTCCGCATGGCAAACCTTGCTTGTGTGGGAAGCCATGCTATTAATGGAGTTGCGGCTTTACATACCCAACTACTCAAACAAGACACCCTCCGCTCCTTTGCCTTTATGTGGCCTGAAAAATTCATCAACAAGACTAATGGTGTCACTCCCCGTCGTTGGATTTTACTCAGTAATCCTCTATTATCTAAACTTGTCACTTCCAAAATTGGCGATGGTTGGTTAAAAGACTTAAATCAAATGCGTCAACTAGAAAAATTTGTTGATGATGCACAATTTTGTCGTGAATGGCGAGAAATCAAACAAGCCAATAAACAACGTTTAGCCGAATACATCTTCAAAAAATTAGGTATCGAAGTCGATGTTAATTCCATCTTTGACGTACAAGTGAAAAGATTACATGAGTATAAACGTCAACACCTGATGGTACTCCACATAATTGACCTCTATAACCGCATTAAACGCAACCCAGAAGCAGATATTTACCCTCGTACCTTCATTTTTGGAGGAAAAGCGGCTCCGGGCTACTTTATGGCGAAATTAATCATTAAGTTAATCAATAGTGTTGCTGATGTAGTCAATTTTGATCCTGATGTGCGAGGACGTTTAAAAGTAATTTTCTTACCTAACTTTAACGTTTCTCTTGGACAAAAAATCTACCCTGCCGCCGACTTATCAGAACAGGTTTCCACTGCAGGAAAAGAGGCTTCCGGAACTGGTAATATGAAATTTGCCATGAATGGAGCGTTAACTATTGGTACTTTAGATGGTGCTAATATCGAAATTCGAGAAGAAGCTGGAGAAGAAAACTTTTTCCTCTTTGGTTTAACCGCCGAAGAAGTCTATCGTCGCAAAGCAGAGGGTTACAATCCGTATCATTACTATGAACAAAATCAGGAATTGCGGGATGTAATCGATCGCATCAAAGATGGTACATTTAGTCATGGTAACACCGAACTATTTAAGCCCATTGTCGATCACTTACTCTACGAAGATACCTATATGCTCTTAGCAGATTACCATTCTTATATAGAATGTCAAAAACACGTTGCTATGACTTATAAAGATCAAGAAAAATGGACAAGAATGTCTATTCTTAACAGTGCCAGAATGGGCAAATTTTCAAGCGATCGCACCATTAAGGAATATTGCGATGAAATCTGGAAAGTCAGTCCCGTCAAAATTAAACTAGAATCTTAGGGATTTGGGGTATTAGGGTGTTAGGGAATTTTTAAAAGTGGGTAGAGGTTGAATATATTCAACCCGTAGTAAGTAGTAGGGAGAAATTAACCATTGTCTGTTGCCTGAGAGACCAAGAAGTCTATCATTCTTAATCAGTTTTCAACACATTGCTGACGGGGAATTAATGATTCTTTTGCAAGGGAAATAAACCAATCACGTCTGATACGGCGAAAATCCTCCGATTGTAGAACAGAGTTAACTAGATTTTCCCAATTTTCATCCTTTGATAAAATTAATCCGTATCTTTCACAGGTTAAAGGGATTTCTGGCACAATACTTAAGGAGGAATTATCCTCAATGGGTATTCTGTTTAATATTGCCTCTCCTAAAAGAAGTATCCCATCATTAGCAAAAGCGTCAATTCTTTCTTGGTTAACCGATTGAATACCCCGTAAATTACCCTTTGCTCCTTGGAAAAGTTCTAATTGGGCAAGGGGATATTTTTCTTTAATTAAATTTTCTGTGTTGGTGTAGGCTAAAACCCCAATGGTTAAATCTTTGCCATCGGAATTGAGAATAGAAGAAATGCGATCGCGCCTTGTAATTAATTGAACACCCGAAATAAAGAAAGGTTCAGAAAAAGTAACCTGATCATATTCTGGAAGACTTCTAATAGAATTAGGACCACATTCAAGATAAACAACTTTGTCTTGTACAATATCGAAACGATTATAAAGCCCAGAGACTAAAAGATTGATCGAGATAATATTTCTCTGCTCTCTTCTGATAATTTCTTCCCTAATTAACTGTACTAAACTTAAGCAAAGTCCTTCTAAACGACCATTATCACGGTAGCCAAAAGGAATTGCATCATTTCTCACCCCTACTTTTAACACCCCCGTGCGATTAATTTCTTCTAAAACTGTCTCCCCCCTAGCGACAGAAGGGGTTAAATAACCCCCTCCAAACCAACAAAAAAGGGAAAAAGACAGTAGTAGTTTAGATAACTTAATACTCATGAAGCCTTTTTATTCATCTGCTCAGATACTTTTTGAGAAGGAGTTAGCTTTTGTTGATAAACCTGTTGGCGGCCATTGCTGACGATTCTCAACATTTGTGCTAAATCTCTTTCTAACCTTGATAATACCTGATCTGCATAAACATCCGCTTCATTTTGAATTTCTTCCGCTTCAGTGATGGCTTGTTGTCTAATTTTGACGGCATCTTGTTGTATTTTTTGCCTAATTTGTTCTACTTCAGCGACAGTTTTTTGCTGTAAATTTTCACAGTCTTGTTGAACTTGTCTTCTAATTTGATAGGCTTGACTTTCTGCTTGTTGAACAATTCTCGATTCATCTAAAAGTTGACTAGCTTTTCTTTGGGCATTTTCAACTATTTTTTGAGCATAACTTTGAGCATCCGCAAGAATTTTTTGCCTTTGTTGTAAAATTTGGGTTGCTTGTTCAAAACAGTCAGGAAGATTAATCCTAATTAAGTCTAGTTGATTTAATAAAACATCCTCTGCCATAAGAGTTTTACTAATGAAAGGAATGCGAACACCACTTAAAATGAGGTCTTCTAATCTATCTAATTCTCCTGTTAAATCAAATCCCATTTCTTCCACTTGGGGGGGAGTTGTTCCGTTATTAGACATATTGGGGTTGCTTTGAGTGACAATAGAGTTTTCAGTCATGATTTTGCAGTATCTTCCCTATGAGTTTATCAATTTTTCACAAAACTTTATGGAAATAATAAAACTATATATTAAAGTGATGAAAAAAAAACATTGATAATCAAATCTTTTTGACTTATAAGTTATAAACAAATTTGACTAATCAATGACAATATAGACAAGATTCAAGAAAGAAATTAAGAAAAACACAGATTATTAACTATGTAATTTTTACTTATGATTCTTAAATATTATTTTCTAATTGATAAACTCTTTATTCCACTTCTTCTGCTTCTTTGGGATTTAATAATCCTGTGGGGGGATTAACTTCGATTCTGCCATTTTCTAAATCGACAATAGGCACTATTTCTTCCACAAAAGGAATTAATATTGTTACGGGTTTAGGTTTTTTTATTTTGACTTTTTTTCTTTTTGAAATGCGACTAATTTTCGATATATCTGGTTCTTTTTCTTCGGTTTTAATTTCTGGTTGTTTATGCAATTCTACTTCTAAAATGTCATTTCCTGCACTTAAAATATCAATTACAACACCTATATTTTCTCCTGTTTTTTGATTATAAACTTCTAAATTGATTAAATCAGCAACATGATATTCTCCAGGTTCTAGGGAAGGTTTTTCTGTTTTTTCTACATATAATATCGATCCTTTTAGAGTTTCTGCTTGGGTGCGATCGCATACTTGTGCTAATTTGATAATAAAGATATTCTTCCCGGGTATTTGTCTGCCTTGAAGTAAATCCACTGGTTGAGGTTGTTTTTGAGAAGGAGAAGTTATCCACCGCACTCCCGCCGTTTCAAATCTTTCGGGAAAATCTGAGTCTGTTTTTACCTTTAACTCTCCTTTTAATCCTTGAGGTGCAACAATTGTACCGATTGCAATTAAATCTTTAATCTCCAATTTTATATCCTGATTTACCTTATTATTTACATAGTCTCATTTTTATTATTAACGATCGCATCATTGTTAAGCAATATTTTTCTGAGTTTTTTTTCGTGGTTGTGCATAAACCTAATTTTTGGACTGGATAAAGAAATAGACATAAAGATTAAGGTATTGCGAATCATGATAAAATCAACTGTTGACAATCTTTTCACTTCTATTTTTTGCCATGAAACTAACTCTGCGAGTTTAATTATCAAGTTTCTTTTGGTATTGGAAACAGAAAAACTAATTCCTCTGTTTAACATTTCTACTGATGAAAATAATCAATCTCCCATTGATGCAGTTGTCACTAATCGTCAAAATGAAATACTTTTAGTTAGAGATATTATTCAAGAAACCCAAGAAAAATCGAATTTACCAACCTTATTTTTTGGCTCAAATTTTTCTATTAATCTAGCTCAAGGATGGCGTTTAGGAGTAGTAGATAATCTAAAATTTAGCACTTTTTTAATTTTTACTCAAGAAGGTTTAATCTTAGAAAATCCTGAACCTTATTTAAGTTTTCTTCCCCACCATCGTCAAGAATATTATGCTCAACTATCAGAAAAATATAGTTTTATTCCTTGGGATTATTGGCAAAATATTACCCTTAAATTTGCTGAAGATAGACCAGAATGTACTCTAATTTTAAGCCATGATAAAAATCATTATTTACAAGTTAATTTAATTAACAATTACAATTCAGAAGCCGAGCAGATTGAAAGCCAATTACCTTTAATTTTTTGTTATTTTATCTTAAAAAGATTTTGGCAATATGTGGAAGAATTCCGTCAAAAATCCTTTTTTATCTTTAATCCCCATGATTTTCTCTATTTAGACTGCGATCGCCTTTCTTATTTTATTAATAATGTGTTAAAAAACATCGATATTACAGAGGAGGATTTAGACCAATTAATTAGAAGTTGTTAAACAATCAAAATTAACTAATCTTTTTTCATCACAGAGCCTAATATTTTAGTTTAAAAAAGTAATAAGTAGAATAAAGGTTTCAGGTTACAGGTGTTCGGGGTTCGGGGTTCGGGGTTCGGAGTTATTAATTATCATCAACTATTTACCTTTGCCCCTTGCCCTTTCACTCCCTGACAAACTCCAGAGAGAAATCATTACCGATCGAGTTTCTTTTTGTTTATGATAGAGGGATATGTTATAACTGGGCATTTTTGATTTTATTATGACCAATCAGCCAGATAGAATTATTATATTTGATACCACTTTAAGAGATGGAGAACAATCTCCCGGGGCGAGTTTAAATGTAGAAGAAAAATTAAATATAGCCAAAGCCCTATCCAAATTAGGAGTTGATGTTATTGAGGCAGGATTTCCCCATGCTAGTCCGGGGGATTTTAACGCTGTACAAAGAATTGCGGAAACCGTAGGCACGGAAAATGGCCCCACTATTTGTGGTTTAGCAAGGGCAACTAAGCAAGATATTAAAAGTGCAGGAGAAGCCCTTAAACCTGCTTTTAAACGCAGAATCCATACTTTTTTAGCTACCTCTGATATTCATCTTGAGTATAAGTTGAAGAAAACCAGAGCTGAAGTGTTACAGATTGTGCCTGAAATGGTAGCCTATGCCAAAACATTTACTGATGATGTAGAATTTTCCCCTGAAGATGCAGGAAGAAGTGATCCTGAATTTCTCTATCAAGTTTTAGAAGCTGCGATCGCATCTGGGGCAACGACAGTAAATATTCCCGATACAGTAGGTTACACAACCCCTAGCGAATATGGTGCATTAATCAAAGGAATTAAAGACAATGTGCCGAATATTGACCAAGCAATTATATCTGTGCATGGACATAATGACTTAGGTTTGGCCGTTGCTAATTTCCTCGAAGCAGTGAAAAACGGAGCAAGACAATTAGAATGTACCATTAATGGTATCGGTGAAAGAGCAGGAAATGCTGCATTAGAAGAATTAGTTATGGCTCTCCATGTGCGCCGTCAGTATTTTAACCCCTTCTTGGGTCGTCCAACTGATTCTACCGAACCTTTAACTAACATTGATACAAAACAAATTTACAAAACTTCTCGCTTGGTATCTAACTTAACTGGCATGATGGTGCAACCCAACAAAGCTATTGTGGGGGCGAATGCCTTTGCCCATGAGTCAGGAATTCATCAAGATGGCGTTTTGAAAAACCGTCTCACCTATGAGATTATGGACGCAGAATCCATCGGTTTAACCACTAACCAAATTGTATTAGGTAAGCTATCTGGTCGTAATGCTTTCCGTACCCGTTTACAGGAATTAGGCTTTGAATTGTCCGAAGATGATTTGAATAAAGCCTTCTTGCGTTTTAAAGAAGTGGCAGACAAAAAACGGGAAATCACTGATTGGGATTTAGAAGCCATTGTTAATGACGAAATTCAACAACCCCCCGAATTATTCCGTTTGGAATTAGTACAAGTTTCCTGTGGTGATCATTCTTCTCCTACAGCGACAATTACCCTGAGAACCCCAGATGGTAAGGAGTTGAGCGACGCTTCTATCGGAACTGGTCCCGTGGATGCAGTTTATAAAGCCATTAATCGAGTGGTAAATATCCCCAATGAATTAACGGAATATTCAGTCAAATCCGTTACTGCTGGTATTGATGCTATGGGAGAAGTTACTATTCGTCTTAAACATGAGGGTAAAACCTATTCTGGTTATGCGGCGAATACAGATGTTATTGTTGCTTCTGCCCGTGCTTACGTCAGTGCTTTAAATCGTCTTTATGCGGCTTTAGAAAATAGAAAGGAAAATCCCGATTTAGCTTTGGCTAATCAGTAATTGGCTCTTAAATTTGCTCTTAAGACTATTTTTGAATAGTGAATGGATTTTAGAAGGGGAATTTGCTCCCCTTTTTTTATTCAAAAACTATGGGAAAATAATGGTAAAAGTAGGGTGACAAAATAGTAAACTAATGGTGCAGTAAATACATAACTATCAGTGCGATCGAGAATTCCGCCATGGCCAGGGATTAATTGCCCAGAATCTTTCACTCCTGCATCTCTTTTCATCATCGATTCCATTAAATCTCCTAACAGGCTAACCACTCCGATTAATAAACCCAAAAAAGAACCAGTAATTATCCACGCATCCCACTGCAATAACCATGCCCCAACTAAACCCACCAAAATACTTCCTGTAATTCCTGACAGAGAACCCTCAACAGTTTTTTTCGGACTAATATGAGATAGTTTAGTTTTACCAAAATTCTTCCCGATTAAATAAGCACCAATATCAGCCGCCCAAATACAAGCCATTGCCATAAAAGTCAGTTTAAGGGCATCAGGAAAACTACTAATATCAAAAGGATGTATGGGAAAATAACCATCTAAAGGTAAGTTGTGAATATTGGGAATAGACTGGGCATAAGCAGTATTTTGATCTAAACTAACTCTTAAACGTATCCAATAGCTAGGTAAATATCCTGCATAAAACAGCCCTAAAATAGAAGTTGATATATCAGCAATGGTTGCTAACTTCGGCTGAAAGAGCAAATAAAAACAAATTAACGCCCCTGCAAGGGCAAAGGTTGCATCCGTTAAATTAGGAATAAAAGTAGCAGTAATTAGTAATAGTTGAGAAACTACTAGAGTGGTTTTTGCGGCAGGTTCGATTCCTTTAGCTTTGACTAAACGAAAATACTCTAATTGGGCGAGAAAGACTATCACACCAAAACAGATGGTAAAATATAAACCCCCCAATACAATCATTATCAAAGCAAGGGCGATCGCAACTATAGCACTAATAGTTCTGGCATAAGGCATATCTTAACAATTGACAACATATTTGGGACTAATCCTTTATTCTACCTTAAAATTTAAGACAATTAGGATAATATTCTCTTTAGTAATAGATAAAATAACATGGTGAATAACTTTGATCAAATTTCCTTACTATTGCGTCAAAGTACCATCGGAAAACATCTTCCGCAAAATCTTTATGTGCATATTTCGACTTTAGATTTTTTAGATCAATATATTCAAGAATATGAATTAAAAGCGAGAAAAATTATTAATAATATAAGCACCTTTACTCTCATTAAATTTAGCTTAAGTGAACCAAAAATATCCTATTTATTTTATCCTGAATTTTTAACTAATCCTCATCCTCCTTTAGCCAAAAGTATTGTCGTTAATTTAAAAGATTTAACAACCAAAAATATAGAATATTCTCAAAGTAATAATCCTCCCATTCTACACCGCAAAGAAACTTTTTTAACCCCTAACTATCCAGATTATCAAAAATTTGCATATCTAACCCATCTTGAAGAAGAATTAGGACTATTAGATAATCCTCGCTACATCGGAACTCAAAAACAATGGGAGCAATTATTACAGGATAATTTTATTAGTTTTTCTGATCATTTTTTAATTTGCAATCTTGATGATAATCCAGCAGAATTTATAAAAATTAAGCGTCATCGTGCCGCTATGGTGAGAAATAGACTTTCTCGTCCTGTAAGATTAGTTTTAGAAGCAGGTTTATTTGCAGAAAAAAATAGTTTTTTTGACTATGGTTGTGGGCATGGTTTAGATGTTGAAATAATAAAAGAAAAAGGCTTTATTAGTCATGGATGGGATCCCTATTATCAGCCTTATAATTCTTTAAAAAAAGCTGATATTGTTAACTTAGGTTATATAATAAATGTGATTGAAAATGTCACAGAAAGACGAGAAGCATTAATCAAAGCATGGTCATTAACAAAAGAAATATTAATTGTTTCTGCTCAAGTTCTAATTGACGATCGCACTTCTGGTTATATGATTTATGGAGATGGTATTGTTACCGAGAGAAATACTTTTCAAAAATATTATGAACAAGAAGAATTAAAAAATTATATTGAACAAGTTTTAAATGAAGAAGCAATCCCCATTGGCTTAGGAGTATTTTTAGTTTTTAGAAATGTAGAAAAAGCTAATAATTTTCGTCTTTCAAGGTTTCATTCACGGGTTAAATCTCCTCGTATTTTATCCCCAGCCAAAAAATTCGCTGACTATGAAGAATTATTAAAACCATTAATGGATTTTTATAGTGAAAGAGGAAGACTACCTCAAAAAGGGGAGTTACTTCAAGAAGAAAAAATTAAGGCAGAATTTAGAACTTATCGACAAGCATTTAAAGTTATTTTACAAGTAACAGACCAAAAAGAATGGGATAAAATCGAAGATCAAAGAAGACAAGATATATTACTTTATTTAGCCTTAAGTCGTTTTAGCAAACGCCCTACTATTAGACAACTATCTTCTACACTAAAAGCAGATATAAAAAGTTTATTTGGTAGCTATCAAGGAGCTTGTTTTTTAGCAGATGAAATGTTAATAACCCTAGGAAATTTGGAAATTGTAAGAAAAATTTGTGAGGAAATGACATTTGGTAAACTTTTTGAAAAAAGCTATTTAGTACATATTAATAATTTAGATAACTTACCTACCTTACTAAGATTATATGAAGGGTGTGCCAGTAGAACAGTGGGTAGAATGGAAACGGCAAATTTAATCAGATTCCATCTCAATATTCCTCGCATTAGTTATTTATATGTTCCTAATTTTGACACAGAAAAAGAACCAATTTTGTTTTCAACAATGAGTATTGATTTACAAGATTTGCGGGTAAAATATCGTAATTATGATAACGAACCAAATCCACCAACAGTTAAAGATAAAGAAAAACTGATACTGAGAGATTTACAATAACTTCTGAAAAAATAGCAAGGGGCAAGGGGCAAAGGGCAAAGATGAATAGTTGATAATAAATAATATTACCCCGAACTCCTAACTCCTACTTATTAAATATTCCTAATTCTTTGGTGTCGAATGGTGTTAATATTTTGTAACAAATAAATTATTTACAATAGTCATTAAAATTAAAAGTTTATCTATGTATTATTTTCCAGAGCCTCCTTTAGGGTTATTGTTTTTTGGTTTTTTTATTGGTGTTACTTGTGGTTTAGCTTTTGAATCAACATTAAAACAACAGGTTAATATTTGGATGAAGCGGGGACAAAAAAATAGAACATCTGATATGAGTGCGATGTCTCGTCTAACTTTACCATTTTTTGGGGTTTGTCTCGGAATTTGTATTTTTCTAGCGGCGGGTTTGGAAATTTTTACTTATAACCGTGTTATATCCTATCTTATTTCTGGGGCTTTAACTCTTCTAATTGGTGGTTTAATTTGGAATCAATTACAAAAACTGATTATTCAGTTATTAGAAGGAGGCTCAAAAGCTCTCGATTTAGATGCTTTTTACTAGAAAACCGAAGTTACACACAATATAACCTCTGTTATTCAGTAAGAATATCCGATAAGGTTAGGTGTCAGGTTGCAGGTTGCAGGTTACAGGTGTTAGGGAGATGAGGGGAGAGGGGGAAGTAGGGGCTTAGGGTTTGGGGTGGTAGGTAGGGGTTGAATATATTTTTAACGTCAGTTCGGATTAAGGCAATTTTATCGTTATTTCTAAGAAGAAGCTATAAGGTTTTCTGACTAGGAGATAATGCTTTCAGCTTATCCAAAACTCAGGTTAACAAGTACGTAACGTCAGTTAATAAAACTATTTTCTTCTAATAACTTTTCTGCGTCTGTACCCAAGATAATGGTAATGTCAGAATCAATATCTCCTGTAGATGAATATTCTAATTCACCAAAATTTAACACCCTTTGAATTTGTTGGGCTGACTCATTATCCCCTTTCTGGACAATAATTTGAGTGGTAGCGCTGGGAATAGTAGATTTTTGACTAATGTAAACATTGCGATAACCGTTTTCTCCTAATAATTCTGCTAATTTATCATCTAATTGTCGGTTGGGAGTAGCGTTTTTGATGGCTATACGGATACGACTGGGAGAAGGGCGGTTATATGGGGTTGCATTTTCTGTTTGTAAGTATTCTTCGATAACGCTTTGCTTATTTTCCTCGGAAATTAGCCAATAACTTAGTTGATATTCTCTAGGATAGCTTGGACGTCCGGGTAACATTAACATTCTAATATCTTTTTTGTCTAAACCAAGGGCAAAACCTGCTAGTGTCATTATTTGTGAAGATGTTAAATCTGTGTCTAT
The DNA here is from genome assembly GCF_036345015.1 of Cyanobacterium sp. Dongsha4. Lineage (NCBI taxonomy): Bacteria > Bacillati > Cyanobacteriota > Cyanophyceae > Chroococcales > Geminocystaceae > Cyanobacterium > Cyanobacterium sp. DS4. Next base: position 1,590,998 of record NZ_CP084098.1, read on the forward strand.
TTCTTCTTGCAACAAGTCAATTATTTGTGGTGTTTTAAATATCATTTGGGGCGATCGCATCTTGTCACCCAATGCTTTCAATAGTATTTGTTGCCGTTGTACCCTACCTATATCCCCTAAATTATCATGACGAAAACGAGCAAACTGTTCCGCTTCTTCTCCATTTAAGACTTGTTTTCCTTGTTTTAAATCAATATATAATCCTTGAGTGCGATCGATATATTGCATATCTACAGGCACATAAACCTCTACACCCCCAACCAAATCCACTAACTTTTTAAATGCGTCAGTAGTAACCCTGATATAATGATCCACTGTAACGCCGTTTAAATTATCTTGGATAACCTCTTTGACTAAAGGCACTCCCCCTCTTGCATTTGCCCCATTAATTTTTGTATAAGCCCCATTGGGTAAACGCACACGGCTATCTCTAGGAATAGATAGCATTTTTAAGGTATGAGTATCAGGATCTAATCGCACCAGTAACATTGTATCACTACGACCAGTGAATTTATCAACACCCTCGGCATTAGGCACTCTATCAATACCCATTACTAAGATATTAGTTGACTGCTCAAGAGGTGAAGTAAATAACGCTGACAAACCAAAACGTTTTAAAGCCTGTACTTTTTCCATAAAAGGCTCTATATTTACAGGCAAAGGGCTTTTCAATGCTACTGTCATACCCACAAAACCCGAAATAGCTGCAGTGAGGGTAAAACATCCTCCCCAAATAAAGCCCTGTAATAAAGGAGAAACTGATTTTTTCACGGAATAGGTGTTTTTTATTTTAGATTTAGAATTATAGGATTGACGTGCCAATTTATTTTCGGGTTCAAAAATTGAGATTGTTTTTGTGGTTTAGCTCACTGATACATATACCATACTATAGCCACCTTAAATAACTTCGTCAAAGAGAATTTCTTGACAAATTCAATTATAATTTTTCTGGAAGTGGGAAATAGATATTTAGTAAAAACCTAAATTTTTCACATCATTTTGGGCTTATAACCAGATTTATGAACAAGTATGATAAATTGTATTTTGTATAAAGGAGCGATCGCACTTTTTCTTAATTAAGTGAACTCAACCTCACTATAATCCTTACATTATAATTTTTACTTTACTTTTCAGGAATGAGTAAATTTTAGAAATTTCCTCAATATTACTGCATAATTTCCATTTTGGATACTGATAGATGAATAGGAGGAAAAATTATCCTTCCCTTTATTCCATGAGATATTTTGTGAAGTTACTATGAGAAAAATTAAATTAAAATGTCCATAATATTAGCATTGTAGGGAAAAAAGTTATGTTAAACAAAATTATTTGTCAAGAAATTGAGCGTATTGCCAAGGAAAAAGGAATAGAAATTTCTCTTTTAAAAGAGTTTGCTAACTTCGTTATTATTAATCAAAAAACGAAAATAACCAAGAAAAAAGTAAGTAAAACAAAAGGGAAAAAGCCTCTGTCTATGACAGCAATAAAAAAAGCTGTTTTAGATTATTTTCAAGTGAAAGATACTAAAGATTTACGTAAATCTTCTGAGTTTAAATTAGCCACAGAAAGCATGGATTTAAACTTTCGTCAAAAAGAATCATGGGAAACTCTCTATCGGGAATTCGTTGGTATTTTGCCTGAAGAAGAAGGAGAAGAAGGAGTTAACTGTATCAATGGCATTAATATTTTCAAGTATTTTCGTCCTTGGCGAGTATTTGGACTTAACCCTAAAACTGCAACCGAAAAAGAGATTAAATCTGCTTATCGAGAATTATCAAAAAAATATCATCCAGATAATCCAGAAACAGGAAGTGCTCAAATTTTCGATCGCATCAACACTATGTATCAGTCAATTTTACCTAAGACATTTCAGAGTTAATCATGACAAAAGAAAAAAATTTATTTACTATTTCTGAAGAAGAATTAACAAATGCTTTAGAAATTTCCTTAGAGCGTTTAGATGAAATCATTGATTTTTTTGATTCTGATCCAGATGATGAATGGGATTTACAAGAAAATCAGGATTATATTTTTCTCAATAAAAACAAAAAAATTAGGAAATATTCAACTAACGGAGCGTTAAAAATTGCCACCTATTTAGATACCCATGAAAAGAGAGGAATTATTGCCCAAATAAAAGAATTTATTACAGGACATCGCCGAAAAATACGTAATGCTTTAGCGAAAAAAATCATTTTAGAGGAATTAAGTGATAATGACAAAATTATACAAGTAAATGGTCGCTCAATGATTCAAAAACAAAGCCTAAGAAGAATATTGGCAACCAGTGGAGCAAGATTAAATAAAGCCATAGAAGACTTAAGACAATCGGAAAAACCATTAGAAGCAAATGTGGATTTTACTGAAAGAGAATCACTAAAAAACAAGACAAAAAAAAGAAAAAATAACCAAGATAATAGCGAAAATACAGTATTTGAACTGTGGTTTTCTGGCAAAGGTTCAGTAAGAATTGCAAGAGAATTAGGCGAAAATTTAAAAGATAAATCTCGCCAAAAAATGTGCATGGCAGTAAGCCAACAAATTGAACCTGTTTTACAAGAAAAAGAGCGGAAAAAATTAAGATTTAATAAAGATATTGAAAGTGCGAAAAATAGAGCTAAAAAAAGAGATAAAAATACTTGTCAAGTTACCTTAGTTCATAAAAATGACAAGAAAATAAATGCGATCGCAGCTCATCATTTGTATAGTATCAATAAATATACCCATTTAGCTACATCTATCGATAACTTAATCACCATTGATGAAAGAATACATAAAGAATTTCATTTAACTTGGATGGGAGGCTATGATGTGGAGTGTACAGTTCAAGATTTTATTGATTTTATCACAGAACGTTATCCTGAACAGGTAACAGAAGAATTACTTGATCGCCTTTTTCACATTCAAAAAACTTTAAAAATTTGAGAAAAAATACAATGATAATTATGAAAGATACTAAGACTTGCTCTCATTTTTTACGGGGTATTTGATAATTTTTTACTTTATAAATAGAAAAACAATAATAACAATAAAAAACAAATAAATATAGAAAATAAGATAGGTTTTTTCGTTTGTTCCCATCCCATGCCTTGATGATTGATATAACTACCATCAATAAAACCAAATAAAACGAACAAAATGAATAAAACAAAAAAAGTTATTAATAGACAAAAAGCAATAAGTATTTTCCCAAACAACATTGTAGTTTAAAAATCTAAAATAATTTGCTCAATAATATTTTCTTTTAAATCCTTCCCCCAGAACGATGATAACTTATTAAAAATAGATTCTTTAAATTTTTTAATAATTGCTTTATGTTCTTGAAACTCTAATTTTAGCCGAAAAACCTTTTCAGAAATATGTTTATGAGAATTAGTAATGGCAAAAATATCTAAATTAATTAGAGAGAGTAAACAATTATTTATATTTTCACTTTCAATATCTGGATAAATATTATTAATATTTTCTAATAGAATATCTAAAGTATATTCATCTGTTAAACAGGCAACAGCAGAAGTAATCTTTAAAAAATCTTCTGAATCAATAATTTTAATCCGAGGATTATTAATAGCTAAAATTGATTGATAGTTTTCTGAAGAGTGTAGAAAATTATCGTCTAAATAGGGTAAAGGTTCAAAGTTTTCAAGAATAGTATTTTTAAGAGCTAATTTAGTTTGAAACTTATCGGAAGTAACAATTTTTAAATCAGTATCCTTACAGATATATTGTAAAAACTGAATGAATTTAGGTAAACCAATTTTATGGGGATCAAAATCTTCTATTCCATACTTAAATGCTTCTTTTATTACTGATAAATGTATTCCAGAATGAGATAACTCTCTAACTGCTTCTTTATCCTGAATAAACCAATTTAAAATAATCTGTGATTTCTTAATTATTTCCTCTCTATTATTACTAGATAATCTGTCCAAAGATTGAGACATTTTTAATACTAAAGGATTAGTAATTTTTAAATTTTGCTCTACCTCTTTTTTCTCTTCTGTAATATTTTCATTTTCTTCTTCTGGGTCATCTATACCGATAAAATAATCACACATGGATTCTAATACTTGATTAGTTGATGATTTGTAACCACAGGCAATAACATATTTACCATATTCATGTAACTTTCTTGCAACAGCAGAAAAACCACCATCCCCAGAAACAATCACAAATATATCAATATTATTTCTCACATAAGCTAAATCGATCGCATCTACAGCTAATTGTATATCGGCGGCATTCTTTTTTTGATAGTAAGAAAAACCAAATATTTGTACAGGCTCAATACCTAATTCATTAATTTCTCTTTTCATCACCGACAAACGAGAATCGCTCCAATTAGCATAGGCTTTCTGCACTAAAATTCTCTTAACTTTGGGGATTTTTTCTACTTCTTTAAATATATTTTTTAAGGAGATGCTATTAATATAATTTTTAGGCATATTATAGCCTTTCAAAAGATTCTCAACATCATAAAAAATTGCTGTATTTCCATTCATGAAAAAAAATTAGGTAATCGTTAGATTGATGAGAGCGAGGTGTTAGGGTGTTAGGGTATTAGGGAGAAAATAATTAATTACCTTTGCCCTTTGCCCCTTGCCCTTTTCTTAATTATTTAAAGAGATTTTATGGTTTTTAAGGCTTCATCCACATGGGCTTTAAAATCCATCATTGAATTAAAGATATGTCTGACAATTCCTTCTTTATCAATAACATAGGTGACTCTACCGGGCAATAAAAATAACGCATTTGGCACACCAAAGAGTTTTCTTACTTTTCCCTGACTATCACTAAGTAAAATAAAGGGTAATTGATATTTACTGGCAAATTGTTGATGAGATTGAGGAGAATCACTACTAATACCGATTACTTCCGCCCCTGCTTCTTTAAATTCTTCATAGCTATCTCTAAAGGTGCAAGATTCTATGGTGCAACCGGGGGTGTCATCTTTAGGATAGAAATAGATAACGACGGATTTTTTCCCTAAAAATTCACTCAAACTAACGTTTTTTCCGTCCGCAGAGGGTAAAGTAAAATCGGGAGTGCGATCGCCAATTTTTAAACTTGTCATATAATTAGAATTAATTGCGATAATAATAAGTTAACTTAATAATCAATTGTATCGAAAGACTGGTAAGAGTTAAGATAGAAAACGGACGTTTAAGAGTATTAGATGAAAAACAGACTTTCTATGAATCTCATTTTTGCCTCATTTTATCGTTTTTTGCCCTTAGAAAACTTAGAAGATTTACAGACTGAATTTTTGCATTGGTGTCAAGAAGGAGATATAAAAGGAACTATTTTAATCGCCAAAGAAGGAATTAATGCTAATATTGTCGGAGAAAAAGAGCCGCTAAAAGAAGTTATTAAAAAGATCCAAAAAAAACTTAATTGTGATGAGTGGGAAATAAAATATTCTGATGTGGAAATAATGCCTTTTGCTAGAATGAAAGTCAAAATAAAAAAAGAAATCATCACTTTTGGTATTTCTGAAGCTGATCCTAATAAACAAGTGGGAACTTATATTAAACCTAAAGATTGGAATAATTTAATTTCTCAACCCGATGTAAAATTAGTAGATACCCGTAATGAATATGAAGTTCAAATCGGCACTTTTAAAGGAGCAGAAAATCCCCATATTGACTCTTTTACAGAATTAAATAAATATATTGAAGAACATTTAAACCCAGAAAAAGATCAAAAAGTGGCGATGTTTTGCACTGGAGGAATTCGTTGCGAAAAAGTGACGGCGTTAATGTTAAGTAAAGGTTTTAAAGAAGTTTATCATCTACAAGGGGGAATCCTTAAATATTTACAAGAAATTCCCCCAGAAGAAAGTCTCTGGGAAGGAGAGTGTTTCGTATTTGATGAAAGAGTGGCCGTTAAACATGGTTTAGAGAAGGGAAGTTATAAATTGTGTCCTGAAACTGGAGAACCAATTCCTGTATAATCTGCAATCTGTCAGGAGTGGCTTTAAAGCTGTTTTCGGGAAGATTAGATTAGGAGTCAAGAGAAATAACTATTAATCATAATTCTTCATTCTCAATTCTTTTAACTGACTTGTTTATGTCCGAGTTTGAGGAAAATAGTTTCTAAATCTTCTTTCTCACAATGGAAATCTGCGATCGCAACTCCTGCTGTGATCAAATTTTTTAACAACAAGGCACTATCTTCCTGATTGCCTGTAAATTCTAATTTATATCGTTGTCCATCCGCTAGTTTTTCCCATGCTTTGACGGTAGGACAATTTTTTAATTCCCCAATGAGTTTGTCTTCTCCTTCTAAAATGGTAATCAGTATTAATTGACGGCTCAAACGTTGATATAATTGGGCTAAAGAGGTGCTTTCCACCAAAAAGCCTAATTCCATTATTCCCACCGATGTACACAATTCCGCTAAGTCTGATAAAACGTGAGATGATATTAAAATCGTCATTCCAGCCTGTTGCAGTTGTTTGATAGTTTCCCGAAAGTCCATCCTTGCGATCGGATCTAGTCCAGACACAGGCTCATCTAACAATAATACTACGGGTTGATGAATGATAGTTCTAGCAAGGCTTAACCGTTGTTTCATCCCCCTAGAAAGAGTTGCAATTTCAGCATTGCGTTTATATTCTAACTGCACTAATTCCAACACATCAGCTAAACGGCGGTGTCTTTCCGAAGCAGGTATATTGTACAATCTCGCAAAATATTCAAGGTAATCAATCACCGTTAAATCATCGTAGAGGGGAAAATCATCGGGAAGGTAGCCTAAATATTTTTTCAGATGGGAGTTACTATTATCCGTTAAGAGGCGATCGCCATAGAGATAAATTTCCCCTTTAGTGGGAGTTTCCGCCGCCGCTAACATCCTAATTAAAGTTGTTTTTCCTGCACCATTAGGACCTATTAAACCATACACATCCCCTTTTTTTATCTGTAAATCCACATCATTGACAGCAATATGTTTATCAAATCTTTTCGTTAAGCCAAAGGTTGTAATAGCTGTTTCAGGAGTGATTATCTGTTGCATAATATTAAGATCTGAAAATAATCCTAGTCTAATGGGTATGTAAAGGTTTAGATTGAAAGATTGTAAATCAAATCAATCAGTTATGATTTGTGAGAATTTCCCCTTAACTTTCCCCTTATTAAAAATTTTCCATTAATTTCCCCCCTTATTAAGGGGGGTTAGGGGGGATCTAATTCCCATGAATGATTATTGATTGCTATATTTTAATTATTTATTAACAATTCCATCATGACAACAGTTGAGACTAATTCCGAGAAAATTGTTCCCACTTTACCTCCAGAAGATGCCAAAGCAAGGGTAAGTGAATTTATGAAAACTATACAAGACGAAATTTGTGCAGGATTAGAAGCCTTAGACGGCAAAGGTAAATTCAAAGAAGATAGTTGGCAAAGAGAAGAGGGAGGGGGGGGAAGATCCCGTGTAATGACTGATGGAGATGTGTTTGAGCAAGGCGGAGTCAACTTTTCCGAGGTTTGGGGTAATCATTTACCTCCCAGTATTTTAAAACAACGTCCTGAAGCAGAAGGTCATTCTTTTTATGCTACGGGTACATCTATGGTTTTACACCCCAAAAATCCCTATATTCCCACAGTACATTTAAACTATCGTTACTTTGAAGCAGGTCCTGTGTGGTGGTTTGGTGGTGGTGCGGATTTAACCCCCTATTACCCTTTTGCGGAAGATGCCAAGCATTTTCATTCTACCTTCAAGAAAACTTGTGATCAACATCATCCCGAATATTACCCCGTGTTTAAGCGTTGGTGTGATGAATACTTTTTCTTAAAACACCGCAACGAAACCAGAGGAGTAGGAGGACTCTTTTTCGACTACCAAGACGGTACAGATCCGCTATATAGAGGACCTCATCCCGATAAAGCCGCCGCTACCTATAGTAATCAATTACCCTCTCAACCTCAACGCAGTTGGGAAGAACTTTTTGCCTTTGTGCAAGATTGTGGTAGAACATTTTTACCTGCTTATGTACCCATTGCGGAAAAACGTCGTGACACGGAATACGGAGAAAGAGAGCGTCATTTCCAACTATATCGCCGAGGTAGATATGTAGAGTTTAACTTGGTTTATGACAGAGGTACAATTTTCGGCTTACAAACCAATGGTAGAACCGAATCGATTTTGATGTCATTACCTCCCCTAGTGCGTTGGGAATATAACTACAAACCTGAACCTAATACTCCCGAAGCACAATTATATGATGTCTTCTTAAAACCCCAAAATTGGGCGGAATGATAAGATTTATTAATAAATAGAGATTTTGTTAAGAAAAATACTAAATAATTGACATATAAGGGGTTATAACCACCTGAGTTCGAGGAAAAAAGTTTTGAGAAATAAGAAGTTGAGAGTTATCGCAGAGAAAATTTTGCGAGAAAAAATAACTAAATAAATTCTTATGAAATTAATTTATTCAGCTTTTTTGTCAATAACTATAACTTTTAACTCCGAACCCCGAACTCCGAACTCCGAACTCAGGTATAACCCCTTTTTTTGATGATTGTGAAGTTTAGTAACTATGTAGAAAAATGACTGAATCAAATATTTCCAACTCGGGACTTCCTCAAAAGTTGATCGCCTCAGTTTATCCTTGGAGTGAAGATGCAGTTTACCCTGAATTTATTGATTTTGACAATTTTCAAAAATATCATCCTGATAATTCTCCCATTGGTGTTGCTATTTCTGGAGGGGGTTCTCGTTCCTTTAGTGCTGCGATCGGACAAATTCGAGGACTTTTGGGGATAGATGACTTTTTCTCGGAAGTAGGGGCAATTTCTAGCGTTTCTGGTGGTACTTGGTTCAGTTCTATTTTTAACTATGCTTCCGAATCTATTAGTGATGAAACTCTTTTAGGTGCAAGTATTAATCCCTCTGATTTAACTGTAGCTAATGTTTCTTCCTTCGATCGCACTTTTATCGGTCAAGCAATTAACGGAGAAGGCTTTTTAGCGTTAGGTACAATTTCTTTACTCTTAAACCTCATTAATAATTATTATGATGGAGTTCCTGTCGATTATTTGTGGTCAAGGGCAATCAATGACTTTATGCTCGAACCCTTTGGCTTAGGAGATCCTGAAAAGTTTTTCACCCTTGATGAAGATTCCCTCAATGAGATCCTAGACAATAATCCGCAATTGTCAACAGATAATTTCTATTTGATGAGGCGCGATCGCCCCTATTTTATCGCCAATGGTATCCAAGAATATCCTACCGATACATCAGATCCCACCAGAAGAATTCGTCGCTGGTTTGAATATAGTCCACTATATACTGGTACACCCCAACAATTTAACAATGTCGGACCCGATGGACAAACCTTTGGAGGGGGATTTGTTGACAGTTTTGCCTTTAATAGTTTACAACCTACCGATTATTTTATTGATCCCGAAACCAACTTAATTACTCAGGTTGAAGTTAGAACCCCCGATCAACTATTTAACCTTTCCGATGTCATGGGTAGTAGTAGTGCCGCACCGGGAGATGCGGTACTTGAACTTAATGCTATTATCAAAAATATCGGCAACTATGCCCAAGTAGCCGAATTTGTCGCTAATTTTATACTTAGTTACTTCGGCACTGAAGTTCCCCAATGGATTAAAGATTTTGTTGATTCAATCCGCACAGGAGAAATCAAACTTCCCGAAATATTTCCCCAGTTTAATTATTGGTCGCCCCAAGATATTACAGAAAACCTCAACTCTGTTAAATATAATTTTCCTGATGGTGGTTTATTAGATAATACGGGTATTGTTTCCCTTTTACAAAGAGGTTATCCCATCGTTGTCTCCTTTGTTAATGAAACGAAAGTTGGCACAAGTGAACTAAATAATCCTAGTACAGATGAGGATAATGTACTGGAAAATTATCAAGGAATTCCGGGCTCTATTTCTCGTCTATTTGGTTTTCCACCTCCTGATAATACTGGACTTTTATACATTCCAGACATTCAAATTTTCCCTGAATCAGAATTTGAGAAAGTCCGTGATGGTATCCTAGCAAATAAAGATCAAGGAGGATTCTTTATCAGTAGCCACTCCATTTTGCCTGATAATCCTTTTGGTATCGATGCCAGTGAACCCGTTACCATTGCTTGGTTTGCGAATGGTCAAACCAACACCGATTGGTTAAATCAGTTAACCCCAGAAGTTCAACAGTTATTAACGGACAATTTCCCCGGTTATGATACTTTTTATCAAAACACTATCCCTCTAGGTTTATTTGATCTTCCCGATGCAGTGTCTCTTACTCCTTCACAGATCAATCTTTTATCTCAAATGTGGAGTTATACTCTCACCAGTGATTCTATTAGTGATTTATTAAGTGGATTAGCTAATCAGATCGAAATTTTCCCAGAAATTCCTTTTGAGTATCAAATTAACGCCGATACCTTTGACAAATTAGACACCCTTCCTAATGATGTTGTTATCAATGTGGAACTAGCAGGGGGAAATAATTTACCCAACTGGTTAGCAGTCGAAAATTCTGGTATTTTAAGTAACCTTTCCTTCTCTCCCACCACTACAGATAAAGGATCTTACAGTTTGTATGTAACCGCCGAAGATTCTCAGGGCAATTTATTAGATGATGAAATCTTAACCTTTGAAGTGACGGATAATCCCAAAGAACCGCCTTTCAATACAAATTTATCTAACAGTTATGTCGAAAATGACATAGTTATCCAAGACCCTATTGATAGTAGCAAATTGTCTTGGTTTGTTAAAGTTTTAGGTCGTGACTTTGATATAGACATTAAAACTGAACAATATGAAAATGCTGTATATAAAGCCAAAGAACGTTTCGACGAGAGAGATATGGTTATTTCTCCCACAGGTGCTTTAACTGTCCCTCAAATTGTTTATGGCGAAGGTGGACGTAATCACATTTATGGTTCAGAAGTTAATGATATATTAGTTGCAACAAAATTCTATTATGCAGGTGGTTTTAACCTTGATACTAAATTTTCTGAAAATCGTCTTTTTGGAGAGGGTGGGAATGATATTCTGATTGGTTCTAATGATTATGATGATAGATTTACCCCCGTTTGGGGTACTGAACTTGCAGTTGACCTTTTAGATGGTGGTGAAGGAAACGATACTCTTTTCGGAAATAATGGTAATGATACGCTCTATGGTGGTAAGGGTGACGATAAACTTAATGGAAATGATTACGATGATGTTTTGTATGGCGGAGAGGGAAATGATTATTTAATAGGTGCTTCAGGTAAAGACAAACAATACGGTGACGAGGGTAATGATATGCTCGTGACTGCTGATAGAGGAGAAAATAACATCTTAAATGGTGGTTTAGGTAAAGATATTTTCATTATTTCTAAGCCGTTTAAATCCAATGGTGGTTTTTCCGCTAATGACTTTATTAAGTTAACAGAGGATTCTCTCAAAATTTATAAACTTATCAATACTTTTAAAACTATTACAGAATTAATTCCTGTCATTGGAGTTGTCACCGATTTAATCGGAAATTTAGCTAGTGTTGTCAAACTTTTTCTTGGTGCTGGGGCTACACCGTCATATTTTGATGTCACCACTATGATTGAGGATTTTTCTCAAGAGGATCTTTTGATCTTACCCAATAAAAGTTTTTTTTTAGGGGCTACAAATCGAGCTGATTTTGTTGAGCAATTTGACTACAATGGTCCTGGTGTACTTCTTTTTCAGGAAAATGGCGATCGCCTCAATGCTAGTTTGTTGATTAAGACTCCTGAAGATATTAGTCCTTTTTCAGTGGATTTACCTCCTCTAATTCCCGAAAACCCTGAAGATGTCGATCCCAATTCTAAAACAGTTTATATGGACTTTGTATCAATTCCTAGCAAGATTCAAAACTGGTATGAGGGTTTAGGAATCAATCATGTCAAAGATCCAGACTTTTTCGAGTACAAATTCTATGCAGGATTTGATGATCCTGAAATCATGGCAACGGACGAAAATGATGTGATTTATGCCAACACCAGTATAACGGGAACTCGTATCATAGCTTTAGATGGTAATGATCATGTTATCGGTTCTGATGCTGATGACATCATTGAAGGTGGATTTGGCAACGATTTTATCGAAAGTGGTAACGGTAATGATCAATTATTGGCAGGAGAAGGAGACGATTTTCTTGATGGTGGAGAAGGTATTGACTCGCTTATGGGGGGTGAAGGTTCAGACACTTTCATGTTAAGACTGGGAGATGGTAATGATGTAATCATGGATTTTGATCTCACTGCCAACACAGGAGATAAATTAGGTTTAGAAGAAGGGTTAATCTATGGCGAAAATGTAACTCTCGAAGGCAATCAAGTAGTTTATAATGGTCAAGAAATTTTAGCTACCATTCAATCAAACAGTAATATAGATTTATCTTCCTTATCTGATGAGCAAATTGGGGATTTATTTGTTACTATAGCATCTCCATCTTCTCTGGAAAATGATTTACTCGATACCAGTATTTATCGTTTTCGTACTGGTTTTGGTACTTATCTTTATGTGGGAGAGGAAGAAAAACAAGCCATCTTAGATGATGGTTATAGTTTTGTGGAAGAAGGGAAAGCATTTAAAGTGGCTTCTCAACAAGCTGACGGTTTAATTCCTATCTACCGTTTCCGCAATGAAGATGTTGCAGGTGCATATCTCTATGTGGGAGAAGAAGAAAGACAAAATATTCAAAACAATCATGATAATTTTGTGGAGGAGGGTTTAGCATTTTATGCTTATGGTGCGGATGCTCAAAAAGCAGATGACATTTATCGTTTACAAACTATCCCCGGTGCTTATATGCTAGTGGGAGAAACTGAATGGGAATCAATCTCTAACGAGGGTTTTGGTTTTGTGAATGAGGGAGTTGCTTTTGAGGCTTCTTTTGCTTAATTGTTTTGACTCATTAGCAAAAATGACTTATTAGTTTTTCCCTTTTTTAGCTAACCTGAGTTCAGGATAAATTTTTATCTATAAGTGATAACGAAAAGGGTCAAGGGCAAAGGTAATAAACAATTAGTAATTAGTAATTTCAGCACTTTAAGGATTAGTTTCCCCCTAAAACCCCAATACCCCAATCCTCCAACAACCTGACACCTACCCGATATTCTTAAACCGAACTGAGGTAGATTCTATATCTATGTTATTATTTTTCTGTAATATAGTTTTTCTTGATGTTTGAAATTGAGCTTTTTATATAAATATCCTCCTTTAATTTCAGGTACTCTAGTTCGTCGTTACAAACGTTTTTTATCGGATATAGAATTGGACAACGGGGAATTAATTACAGCCCATTGTGCTAACACAGGACCAATGTTAGGTTTATGTAAAGTGGGAAGTCGAGTTATGGTATCAAGAAGCAATAATCCCAAACGTAAACTTGCATACACTTGGGAAATGATAGATGTTGGAGAAGAAAATGATCCAACATGGGTGGGTATTAATACTGGTTTACCTAATCGCATCGTTAAACTTGCTTTAGAGAAACACATAATTAGCGAGTTAGCATACCAATATACTCAGATCAAAAGTGAGGTAAAATTCGGTCATGATGGCAAAAGTCGTATTGATTTTGTTTTGCAATCAGAAGAATCTCAACCACCGATATATCTCGAAGTCAAAAATACAACCCTGGCAGAAAATAATATTGCTATGTTTCCTGATACGGAGACGACAAGGGGACAAAAACATCTAAAAGAATTAATTAAATTATCTGAAGATGCCAAACCTGTAATGCTTTATTTTATTAATAGAAGTGATTGTCAGCATTTTGCCGTTGGTAGAGAATTTGATTCTGTTTATGGGAAATTATTTGATGAAGCCTTAGATAAAGGAGTGAAAATATTACCTTGTCGTTTTGATATTTCTCCTCAAGGAATAAATTACTTAGGTTTAGCCCAAATTCTTTGAGACTGTCTTTAATTATATATTTTTATAAACATTCAAATTGACCATAAAAAAACCCACTCGGTTAAACGAGCGGGGATAGAATTTAAAACTTTCTGTATATATTTATTATCTGTTCAGAAAATATTAGAAAGTGAAAGTAGTTCTTAATGTACCGATGATTTGATCATCATTTTGTCCTTGGTTAGTGGAGTTAACCCAAATTACACCAGGAGTTAATGAAATATTATCGGTTAACTGATATTTGTAGAAAGCCTCTACATGAACGGGAAGGGTTGTACTGGAAACACGAACACGACGAGAGTTACCAGCCGCATCAGTGATAAAGTAAGTAGGAGAGGCATTATAGGGCTGAACACCAGCAAAGATACCTAAAACACTGCCTTCTTTACCTAAATCAGGGAATGCAAAACCGCCACCATAAGTCCAGATGTCATCATTTCCACGACCAATTCTGGTTACGTTGGAATAGTTGAAGAAAGCACTGAAGCTAATGGAATCAGTAATGCGCCATGCAAATTGGCTTCCGTAAGAATTAACAATTTTGTCTTTCTGGTCAACGGTTGCTCCGGGGAAACGACTATCAAAACGTTCATTAAGAGCGGATGCACTTTGGTTAGCGAACGTTGTACCAACGATTCCAGAAGTGCCACCACCACCAAATAAAGCAGTATCAGCTTTTTGGAACGCATTAACGTAGGTAAAACCTAACGCAACGGTATCACTGAGATTAAAGTTTAATTGGCTCAATAAAGCATAGTCACCATTGAAAAGACCTTCACCGTCAGCAGGAGAAGCCGCACTACTTGCACCACCTGCAAGATAACCTACTGTTAAAGTACTAGGTCCGAGTAAGCCTTCTAAGAAACCTAATTGATAACTTAAACCAGCACCAGAACCACCACCAATACGATAGATGGGGTTTTCAGAAGCAAAGGTACTTAATGCACCATTACCACCGTCATAGTCTTCAAAGAAAGGATTGAGAGTAGGAGTGTAGTCGCTGTGAATACCACCAAAAGCGGCTAAGTAGGCTTGAAGTTGTGTGTCCTTACCTAATTTAATGGGGGCATAATACGCTAACCAGTCAACGGAAACATCATTTCCAGAACCGGGATAGAGGTTAAAGGTTTGATTTGTAGTTCCGCTAGTACCAGAGGTAGATGCGTTAGTGATAGGTAAGCCACCTGTTCTGTAACGGTTAGTACCTGTGGTATTGAATGCTCCAAAGTTTCCAGCAGATAAACGGGTAACAAGGTTATCTTCCCCAGTGAAACTGGTATTTAAAGCTAAACGAACACGATTACCTAAAATTGCTTGGTTGCCGTCTTCAAATGCCTGAGTTAAAGCAATAATTACTTCCCCTTGTAACTTGGTAGTTGTAGAGAATTGGTGATCTTCTAAGAATGCAACTCTGCCTTCTAAGTTATCAACTCTTGCACCTAATGCCGCTAACTCAGCTTCAAATTCGGACATTAAGCGTTTTAGTTTTTCAATATCTTCTCTTAATACTGATTCACTAGAAGCAATTAAACGTTCCATTTGTTGCATACAAGCGTTTAAACCTGCGGCAAATTCGTAACGACTTAATGCTCTGTTTCCTCTATAAGTACGGTCAGGATAACCAACAATACAACCGTAACGCTCAACGAGGCTTCTTAATGCTTCAAATGCCCAATCGGTGGGAGATACGTCTCTTAATTGGGAAACGCTAGTTACTTGATCTTGGGAAGTAACTCCACCCTCTGCACCATAACTATCTAATTGGTTAATAATTTGAGTGTTAGCGTCATTATTAGCTTGGGCTAAGTTGATTTCTTCACCAGCTTTAGCGGGGGAATTTGCTAATAAACTTGCTCCTACTAGAATAGGAGTAACTGTAATAGATTGCCAAAAGTTTTTTTTCATTGTTGAGCTTCCTCACACCTTAATTCATTGGAAGTTAATAATCTGCTTTGAAAAAGCTAGATAGATTTTTGTTTATTTCTGATCATCATATTAGCATGAAAAGATTTATTGTTCACTGAAATTTTAATAGTTTTGTTAACGTATCTTAACTTTCCCTTAATATCCATTTATATTCAACCTTTTCAGAGACTAATCGAATAATTAATGTTTGGAAAATTAAGCCCTAGACTGATAAGTTGATACCCTATACCTATTCAAATATCCAATAAAATCGTAAATTCTTACGTCTAACTTAAGGGCAAAGATACGTAAAAATGACTCATTCCTATCTTTAAATTTCTTTAATTACTTTTTATACTCAGGAAGGGCATAACTTGATTTGGTGATGGTAGGCTACAGGAAACAAGCAAGAGTTTTTTTTGTTTTTTTGCAGTCTTAAAAGTCATAGTATTGAATAGTATTTTTCGATCCATGAAAATAGAAATATACAAGTAAGAAAGAGTCCCAAGCAGTTGAGCAGAATAGTTATCTACTGACTTGCTGGAACTCTCTCTCAATTATTTTCACAAGGAATTTAAAATCCTCAGACTTCTGACTGCTGGAAGGAATAGTTTAAATTTAAGATAGCTTTATCTGTTAGTTAAACAGAGCTTCAGGTATCTGCTAATAACTACACTGCCCCAGCACACAGCCGAATCTGAAAACCTAAAGACCCCACGAATTTACTACTACTATCTATCATGGGCATCACCTCCTGTTTCCCTTAACGGCTATAAAATTTTTATTTGACTCAATTGTAGATCATGATTCTATAAAATGGCAAGAGTATTTTTTTTATTTTACAGATTTTTAATTGAAATCCAATTCCTAACCCTTAATTCCTTAAATATCACTGAAGATTTTATGTTCAACCAAAGATTATATGAGTTTATTTTAATGGTTCTGAAATCAATAATCTTCAAAACTATTTTAATTTGCCTGATCGCAATATGCTAACGATAAGCCAAATACCGAGAAAAGTGGCGGCGGCGAAGAGAATATTACTAATAAAAATAAGTTGAGCAGTGGTTGCACCAGTGGAAATAATTGCGGCACCCATGGTCAGAGAACCGACTACTATACTGAAAGATAATCTATTGGCAGAATCGTCTAAACTACGCCTTAGGCCTTCTAATTCTCTAAGTTGAAGTTTCCATTGGAAGGTTTCTGAACTTAGTCTATCTAAGATTACATCTATTTGACGAGGCGATCGCAAACTAATTGCTTTCAAATCTAAGATTGTCCTAAACAAAGTTTGGAAGGGAGTATCACCAATTAACTGACGACGGAATAAGTCAGTTATTAAGGGCTTTATTTCTGCAAGAAGATTAATTTCGGGGTTAAACTTACGAGCAACACCTTCTAAATTAGCTAAACTCTTGGCATACAATCCCATATTGCCGGGGAGTTTGATTTTATTTCGACGAGAAATATCCAATACTTCGTAGAATACTTCACTGAAATTCAATTGAGATAAACTCAGATTATAGTATTTTCTCAACATACGACTATAATCATTTTCTAGTTGAGCTAAATTGGTTTTGTAACTATTGCTTTCCGATAACTCAAGGGTTAATTGGGCACATCTTTGAGCATCTATATCAACGATTGCTAAAAGCATTTCTGTCAAGAGTTGCTGAGTACGGGGGTCAAGTCTGCCAATCATCCCACAGTCAATTATTCCTAGTCTGCCATCACTCAAATAGAATATATTACCGGGATGAGGATCAGCATGGAAAAAACCATCTATAAAAATTTGCTGAAAAAATGCTCTAAATAATAAGGTACTGATTTCTTGTCTTTTTTTGCTGTCAGGTGCTATGTCAGCGTCTAAAATAGGTTTACCATCAAGCCATTCCATGAATAAAACTTTCTCGGTGGTAAACTCCCAATATATTTGCGGAATTTCTAACTGTTTACTATCAAACCAATTACTATTGCTAAGGTTTAATCTCAATTTATCTGTAAATTGTGCCTCTTGGCGAAAATCCAATTCTGCTTGTACTGCTTTAGTAAACTCATCAGCTAAAGTAATCACATCATAATCATTGCCAAAGTCAGTGAGTGCCACTATTTCAGCAATACCTTTAATCAAATTTATATCCTGATTGACAATTCTTTCTATGTCTGGGCGCTGAACCTTAATGGCAACTTCTTCACCAGTAGTAAGAGTCGCTTTATGTATCTGTGCGATCGAACCTGCGGCAATGGGATTACGATTTATATCAGCAAAAATTTTATCTAGGGGTTGATTTAATTGCTCCATCAAAGTTTTTTCAATTAATCCCCAAGGCACAGGAGGTACTTGAGCTTGAAGGGCGGTTAAAGCCTCTATATATTGAGGGGGTAATAAATCTGGACGAGTACTCAATAATTGTCCAAACTTGACATAAAAAGGACCTAACTCTACTAAAATTTTGCGCAGTACCTCTGGTGGTGGAAGTTGAGGGCGATCGGATTTTCCCCCAGTTAATATACTACGCATATAATCCCAACCATTACCTAAAACAATTTCTACAATTTCTCTTTGACGAGTACTGGTTTGAGTTAAGGAAAACATAATTGATGTATATTAGTCTTTAGATTTATAATTAATACTAATACTTTAAAGACAAACTTCTGAATTTTATTTTCGAGTTAACAGTAAATTAAATTAACTATTTAACTGTTTTTCTTAAACTAATTTATACTATTAAAAAACCCCCTATTGATTGATTCATAGCTCCATGATGACCTCTACAGAACTAATCGTTAAAATTTCTTCTCAACTTTGGTTAAAACTTTACTCTTTGTCAAGTTACGTCCCCATTGACTTTGTTAACAATTTCTTGGAGTTAATCAATCAAAAAGATTCTCAAGATAAAATAAAACTATTCTTCCCTAATAAATATCAAAAAATTGCCCTCTTTTTTTCTGATAGTAATATTTGTATATCTAGTTTTTTAGTAGAAAATAATGGGCAATATATTGTTAAAATAGTTGATATTATTTCTGTTAATAATCTAGCTAAAAAAATTGAAAACTTTATAGATAATAATTCTGAATTTTCTAAATATATAGAAATATTTTTCAATTCTAATCAATTTAGTTATTCAGAGCAAATAATTGGTGTAGTTGATCCTAAAGAACAAATAAAAAGAGAGTATTTTTCTTTTAGCAAAGATGATTTTTCCGCAGAATATATTTTTTCCTCAACTAAAGGAAGTAGTAATTTAGTTATTTTATCTCCTCAACAAGAAGAAATAATTGGCAAAAGTCCTAGATTTCCTTCTGTTATTACAGGTCATAAAGGCACAGGAAAAACCACTACAGCCATTTATTCAGCCCTCATAGAAGAGGGAAAGTTAGAAGAAGACTTACCAAAAAAAATACTATTTTTAACTAAGAGTAAATCAGATGCTCAAAAATATCAAAAGATTAGTCAAAAAATAGTTAGTGATAACGATATTAACTTCACTAATTATCTCAGCTTAGGAAAAAATATTATAGACAAATACCCTCTGATTTTTAACTATAAATTTTTATCCCAAAGGCAGGTTACTTTTTATAAATTTTATGAAGAATTTTTTAAGGGGCAACAAGTAATGTCTCTGAATCCAGAGTATTTATGGGAAGAAATCAGGATACTAATAAAAGGCTCATTCAAAAGTATTAGAGGAGAAAATAATTTACTAAGTCTTAAAGAATATTTAGCTTTAACAAATCAAAGTATTTTCCCGTCAAATTCAGATTTTACTTTCATTTATAATTTAGCAACCTATTATCAAGAATGGTTAGTTTCACAAAATTATTGGGATGAGTTAGATTTAACTCAATATTTACTGCGTCAATTGCCTAGTAATTATCAGGGAGATTTTGATGTTGTTTATATTGATGGAGTTGAAAATTTTTCAGAATTACAAACACAATTTGTATTAAAGTTACTAAAAATTAAATCTAGTGATGATTATTTTCCGCAAATATTTTTTGTGGGGGATAATGATAATTATTTAAAAGTTAATAACCAAAGCTGGAATAGATTAAAAAAGATTTTAATTAATTGTTTTCACAAATTACCCAATTGGGCGAAGATTAGAGAACTAATTGAAAATTTTGAGTTAAATGGTAGCTTTTTATATAATAAAAATATAGTTAATCTTCAATCCAAAATAGCCAGTATAGCGGGAATTTCTCTCAATCATAAATCATGGATTCAATCCACTAATAAACCCTTAGTTATTTCAGAAATAAACTCAGAATTTATCGTAAGTAAGTTATCTCTAAATATTGATAGTGCTATCATTGTATTTAGCGAAGCAGAAAAAGCAAGATTACAAAATATTTTCCCCCAAGATAGTGAAAGAATTATCAGCTTTAATGAGGTAGATAACTTGGATTTTGAAGAAGTTTTAATTTGGAAGCCTTTTGATAGCAATAATGACATTTTTAATTCTCAGATTGGTAGTTTATATGATTGTAATAATCCGACAGTGTATAAGCAAGACTTAATATATTTATGTTCTAATTTAGGGAGAAAGCAAATATATTTTTATGATGATACTTTTGATAACATCTGGAATGAGTCCGAGATTAATCAGATGTTGGAAATCGGGTATGAAACTGAATTAGAATCGATGTTTAATAGAAAATATAGTTCTGGTCAACAAATAGACATTACTGATAAATATTTAGAGGTAGGAAACAATAAAAGTTATCAAATAGCGGAGCAAATTTACAGTCTTTATCAAGACGAATTTGGATTAAATAAAGTTAATGCTCTTGGGGAGGAGAAAAAGGGAAATTATGGTAAAGCAGGAGATATTTGGAATAAAGTTGGTTTTTTTGATTATGCGATTAATTGCTGGAATGAAGTTGATCATAAATTATGGTTAGCTAAATGGTCTGTTTTGGATAATGAAGGATGGCAAAAAAGAGGATTATATTTTGAGAAAATTAATAATTATAAATTAGCAAAATTATGTTATGAAAAAGGGAATGATTTTGAAGGAAAATTAAGATGTTTAGCACGGGATAATCAATGGGAATTAGCAGGGGATGAATGTTTGGAAAGAAACCTATTAGAAAGAGCAAATGAATATTATGATTTAGCAGATAAATTTTATCGTCAATCAGAGCAAATGAAGTTGGCGGTAAAAATGTGGACAAAGTTAGGTCAATGGGAAAAAATTGCGTTAATTTGGGAAGAATTAAATCAATGGGAAAAAGCTGGTAATTGTTGGCAAAAGGATGGAGATATAGAAAGGGCGGCAAATTGTTGGCAAAAAGCACAAAAATGGACTGAAGCACAAAAATGCTGGGAAGAGTTAGGAAATTGGCGAGAGTTAGCGTTATCTTATGAGCATGAAGAAAAATGGATTTCTGCGGCTCAAACATGGCTAAAAATTACGGAAATGGAAAAAGCCGCTTTATGTTATCAAAAAGGAAATCAATGGGATTTAGCCCAGAGTATTTGGCAGGAATTAGGATATTGGGGTTTTGTTGCGATCGCACTTCAACAACAAAATAAATGGGAAGAAGCGGCACAGGCTTGGAGTAAAACGAACCCAAATGAATTACAGGGACTATGTTATGAGCAATCAGAAAAATGGGATCAAGCAGAAAAGGCATGGTTAGAAGCCAAAAATTGGTATAGAAGTATTCTAGCCGGTGAAAAACAAGGAAAATGGCAAGAAGCGGCTGAAAGTTGGGAAAATTTGGGGGAATGGCAAAAAGCAGGAGAAGCATGGGAAAACATCAATCAGTTAGAAAAGGCCGCCCTTTGTTTTGAAGAAGGAGAATTGTGGCATTTAGCTCAAAAACATTGGCAAACCTTGCAAAAAAGCGATCTCCTCGCTGAAAACCTAGAAAAACAAGAAAAATGGCAGGAATCGGCCCAAGAGTGGGAAAAATTGCAGGAATGGGAAAAAGCAGGAAGGGCATGGCAACAAATAGGAGAGAAGGAAAAAGCCGCCCTTTGTTTTGAAAATGGGGAATTGTGGCACTTAGCAGAGGATTGTTGGCAGGAATTGGAAAATTGGGAAAAACTAGAGTATGTCTGTAAAAAACAAGGCTCATGGCAAAAAGCCGCTCTGGATTGGTTAAAAGTTAATCAATTTGAAAAAGCCGCCCTTTGTTATGAACAATGCGATAATTGGCAAAAAGCCGCTCAATACTGGGCTCGTGCGGCACAGCAAAACCCTTCAGGAGTTCAAAATTGGGAAAAAAGTGCCAATGCTTATGAACAGTTACAAGAATGGGAAAAAGCGGCAGAAAATTACCTTAAAGCAGGAAATCATGAAAAAGCAGGTTTCTGTTATGAAAAATGCAAACATTGGGAAAAAGCTGAAGAATGTTGGCGTAAATCGTGGAAATGGGAAAAATTAGCCCTTGTTTGCGAACATCAACAAAAATGGGAAGAAGCAGGAAAAGCATGGTTTTCCATTAAAGAAATAGAAAAAGCAGGTTTCTGCTATGAAAAAGCCGAAAATTGGCAAAAAGCAGAGGATTGTTGGCGACAATTAAGTAATTGGCAAAGGTTGGCAATGGTTTGCGAAAATCAACAGCAATGGGAAGAAGCCGCACAACTGTGGCAATTTTTGAGTGAATGGCAAAAAGCCGCTTTAGCCTGTTTAAAAATGGATGATTTGGAAACTGCGATAAAATACTATGAGAAGGGAGGTTATACTCAGGAAGCAGAAATTTGCCGTCAAAAATTAAATAGTTAATAGTTATTAATTACTTCTTCCTACTTCCTACTTCTGACTTCTAGCCTCATTATTAATTATTAATTATTAATTTTTAATTCTTCAGATATGACATTAGAACAATTATTAATCAGTAAATTTCAAACATTATCACCCCACAGAAAGCAAGAATTGCTGGATTTTGCGGAATTTTTAGCCCAAAAATATGACTCCCAATCTCAAGGAAAATTGTCTAACAATAAAACCACAATAAGGGGTTTGTGGAAAGATGTTGTGGTAACAGATGAGGATTTAGATGAAGCAAAAAAAGCAGTATTTAAGAATATTTCAGACTGGGATTAATAACAGTATGATTACTTATATAGTTGACACTCATGCTCTAGCTTGGTTTATTAGTGAAGATGAAAGATTATCTTGTAAAGCTAAAGAAATTTAGACTCAGGCTGAAAATGGAGAAGTTAAGGTGTTAATCCCTACCTTAGTAATGGCAGAACTTACTCATATTGCTGAAAAAGGAAAAGTAAAGATTATAATCGAGGAATTACTAGATAAGATTAATCAAGGAGATGGTTTTAGTATCGTTGGTTTTGATTTTGTAATTTTTCAACAAATGCTAATTCTCCCTAAACATTGGGATATTCATGATCGCATTATTGCCGCAACAGCCAGTTATTATCAATCAACATTAATTACTAGAGATCAAATTTTAGGGAATTTTCCCAATCTCAAAACTATTTGGGAGTAAAAAGAATAAACCTGAAAGCCTTTCAAGTTATTAATAAGTCAAATTGAGATAAAATAGAACAGCTAGATAATCAGAATTATTCTTAGATAAAATAACTGACTAATGGATATTAAAAACGGCTTCGTTGGTACTATTGGCAACACTCCTTTAATCCGTCTTAATAGCTTCAGCGAAGAAACAGGATGCGAAATTTTAGGCAAAGCTGAATTTTTGAACCCCGGCGGTTCAGTTAAAGATAGAGCGGCATTGTATATTATTCAAGAGGCAGAAAAGCAAGGATTACTTAAGCCCGGAGGTACGGTGGTAGAAGGTACGGCAGGAAATACGGGTATCGGTTTGGCTCATATTTGCAATGCGAAGGGATATAAATGTGTAATTGTCATTCCTGAAACTCAATCTCAAGAAAAAATGGATTTGTTACGTACTTTAGGGGCTGAGGTTAAGGCTGTTCCAGCTGTGCCTTATAAAGATCCCAATAATTATGTTAAGTTATCGGGTAGGATTGCAGAAGAAATGGATAACGCAATCTGGGCAAATCAATTTGATAATTTAGCTAATCGTCAAGCCCACTATGAAACAACGGGAAAAGAAATTTGGCAACAAACTGATGGTAAGGTTGATGGTTGGGTTGCGGCAACAGGTACTGGAGGAACTTTTGCAGGGGTATCTTTGTTTCTAAAGGAAAAAAATCCTAATATTAAGTGCGTTTTGGCTGATCCTATGGGTAGTGGTTTATATAGTTATGTCAAAACAGGGGAAATAAAAATTGAGGGTAATTCTATTACTGAGGGGATTGGTAATAGTCGCATTACCGCTAATATGGAAGGTGTACCCATTGATGATGCGGTGCAAATCCACGACAATGAAGCCTTAAGAGTTATTTATCAGTTACTCTATAAAGAAGGTTTATTTATGGGCGGTTCTGTCGGTATAAATGTAGCAGGGGCGATCGCACTTGCGAAACAACTAGGCCCCGGACATACCATTGTGACAGTTTTATGTGATGGTGGGGCTCGTTATCAATCTCGTCTTTACAACCCCCAATGGCTTAAGTCTAAGGGCTTAACTATTCCTCAATTCTAGGCAGTTAATTTATTCTATTAAACAACTACAACATTATGCAATTTATTCGTCAACAAATTATTCCTTTTATTACGATCGCGATCGCACTTTTTGCTTTAGTGGCAGTCACAGCCCGTAGTTTTATTGCTACAGATTTAGCAGAACCTGCTCCGATAGAAACGATTACGGGGAGTTCGGAGTTCGGAGTTCAGAGTTCGGAGTTAAGATAAAAAAGGGCAAACCCCCCTTTATCCTTCAGGGCTGTTTCATTCTAAAATCTTTGTTTAAGAGGGAGTAATGAGTAGTGAGTAGTGAGTAATGAGTTTTGATAATTTACAATGATTTATTGATTGTTTGAAGATTTTTTATTATTACTTAAAATCGGCAAGTCAAAAATCCACCTCATCCCTCTAGCATCCTGACACCTAAAACCTGCCACCTGCCACCTGACACTTTTTCCTAACCGATAATTTACACGACGAGCAGTAAGAGAGCCAAAGTTATTTTTCAATCTGCTTCATTAAAGTAGCCATTTCCAACGCATTCATGGCATAATTCCAACCTAAATTACTTTTTACTCCTGCTCTTTCTAAAGCCTGTTGCATTGTGTCTGTGGTGACAATACCGAAAACAATCGGCACACCAGTATTTAAACCAACAGAAGCAATTCCCTTCGCCGCTTCATTGCACACATAGTCAAAGTGAGGAGTATCTCCTCTAATAACTGCCCCTAAACAGATAATGGCATCATAACGCCCTGTAAGAGCTAATTTTTTGGCAACTAAAGACACCTCAAAACTACCCGGCACCCAAGCATAATCTACCTGATTTCCTTCTGGGTTTATATCCACTCCATGTCTTTTCAAACAGTCTTGACAGCCAGATAATAACTTATTCGTAATTAAATCATTGAAACGTCCTATGACTAATGCAAAACGTAGATTTGATGTATCTTGAAAATTTCCTTCAAAAATTGCCATGTTTACCAGTAAATATTTTTGTCTAATTTGGTGAGCAAAAATACTCATTTTTTTGATTTAATTTGGATTTTGCCCACCGAGTTAAATTTTGTCTTAATTCTTAATATTTCTTAACAAAAAGTGAAATTAAACCACGAAAAAGTTTAAGACGGCAACGGCAACCACTAAGGCTAACCAAATGCCAGAACCTAAGTATAATAAAGGCTTAGACTGTTCCCAGTTTTGAGGGGAAGCATAAGCAACAGGCACATAAACGATCATTAAGAAAGAAAAAAGCACTAGCGCGGTTAATACTAATTGGAATATAACTCCCATTTTCTTAATCTCCTAAAAATATATTTTTTTAACTAAACTTTATTAGATTAGTTTAGGCTAATTTGTGTCATTCTGACTAATGAATCCTTTGACTGTTGATTGTTTTTATGAATAGTCAGAGAGAATCTACATTATAATAAAGTAATTTGTGTAATTTTACTATATTGTCTAATTTGTTATGACCGCTAATTCTCATTCCTCTGCATCTAATAATCTCTCGTTTTCTATGGATGATTTTTCTCAGGCTTTAGAACAAGAACAGTATGACTATCATTTTAAGCAGGGAGATGTTGTCAGGGGGAAAGTGTTCGAGTATTCTTCCGACGGTGTTTATGTGGATATTGGCGGTAAATCTCCCGGTTTTGTTCCTCAGACAGAGGTGGACTGGAGAGGTTCTTCTAATGTTAAAGAAGTATTACCTTTAGAGCAGGAATTTGATTTTGTTATTATCAAGGAACAAGATGCAGAAGGACAAGTGAAATTATCTCGCCGTCAATTATTTATTGATCAAGCATGGGATAATTTAAAGGAGATTGAAGAAAAAGGTGCGATCGTGCAAATGTTGGTTACAGGGGTTAACCGTGGGGGTGTTTTTGGAGAAGTACAAGGTTTAAAAGGTTTTATTCCTAAATCCCATTTAACTCAGAAAGAAGATTTAGAGACTTTAATAGATCAAACTGTTGATACTAATATTCTACAATTAGACCAAAAAGAAAATAAGTTAGTATTAACCCAAAGAAATATTGCTCGTTCTTCCGCTCTATCTCAGCTCAAGGAAAACGAGGTTGTTGCTGGTAAAATAGCTAAAATTCAACCCTATGGTGTTTTTGTGGATTTTGGTGGTGTGAGCGGTTTACTGCACATTAAACAAATTAGTGAGGGTAAAGTAAACGCCTTAGAAAGTTTATTTCAAATAGGAGAAGAAGTAAAAGTTGTAATTATGGAAATTGATACTTTTAAAAATCGTATTTCCTTATCTACAAAAATATTAGAAACTTATCCCGGAGAGTTTTTAGAAAATAAAGAAGCAGTAATGGCAAATGCGGAAGAAAGACTGACAAATAAAAAAGCACAGAGTTAGTAGGCAGGGGTTGCCAAAAAATTGGGTGTCATTGGGGTAGGTTTTGGGTTTTGGGTTTCAGGTTTTAGATATTTTTAACTGTTAATTAATGGTTAATTACCTTTGCCCTTTGCCCCTTGCCCCTTTAACTATGGTAAAACCATCCAAAATAAGCCCACTAGGGTTAAGCTCATAATGCCAATGAGATGATCAAAATCTTCTAGGATGCGAGGTAATTTGATAACTGCTTTTTTAATCAAGACAAAGTAAACTAACCAACCAATAAAGACTGTAATTAAGGCTTTAATAATGTTACTTAGGGTGTAAGTGGATAGATAGAAACCGTTAGCAAAAATTAACCCTGCCAATAGAAAGATAACTCCAAACCAAAAACCCCAATTTTGTTTTAGTATTTTGGCAGATGTATCATGAGGTAAAAAAATAAATTTAGCGAAGGAAATAGCTGTACCAACGGCGGCAATATTCATTAACATTACTTGCCATGGATAAAGATTTTTAACGGTTAAAACTTTGGCACAATATCCAGCAAGTAGAGGTACACCTGAAATGGATAAACTGGCGATAACTAAGGCTATCCACAAATAAGTATTAATATTAGTGTGTTTTAATTCTTTGATATTCCGTGTTGGCAATGAACCTGCCATTAAAAATAAGCTAGATTTTACTAAGCCGTGGAAAAGAGCGTAAATTCCCGCAACGGGGGGAGAAGCCAAAACAAAACCCAATTGAGATACGGTGTGAAAGGCTAACATCCTCTTTACATCGCTTTCAAAAATAGCGTATGTGACTCCTAATAGGGCAGTGGCTATGGCTACAATACGCACAATATGATCCATCTCATCCACAATTAAAGCAAGGCGAATGAGGGGATAAACTCCTGCTTTAACTACCACTCCTGATAATAATGCAGATACGGGAGTTTCGGCGGAGGCATGGGTGAGGGGCAACCATAATCCAGAAACAAAGACTCCTCCTTTAACTAATAATCCTAACAGAATAAGTGCGATCGCTTCTGGGGGGGAATTACTTAAACCGTTGAAACTAAAAGAATTATTAGCTTTATAGATTAAAATTGCTCCTATTAGGTAAAACAACATTGCTGTATTACTAACAAAGAGATACCGTAAACCGATCCAGATACTTTTGTCTGTGCGAGGATAAACTATTAAAAGAAAAGCGGCAATGCTAATAACCTCAATGGCAACATAAAAACTGATAAAGTCGTAGCCAATAAAACAGGCGTTAACACTACCATAGAGAATCATTAATTGGGTATAGAAAAAAGCCTTCCTTTCCTCATACCAACAATAAAATAAAACAGCAATGGTAACAAGACTATTGGTAAGAATAAAATAACCACTTAGCTTATCGATAAAAAGACTAACACCAAAATTGTCTAATAATTGTAAAGTTAAATCTTGCCCAGAAGCCAGTAACCATACAGGATATAAAACGGAAATTGATAAAACTGTTAGGGAAAGTATGTGGCTACATCTTGGTAATAAGTAAATAATAAAACCTGCCAAAAAAGGTAAAGCTAACCAAATTAAAGTAATTGTATCCATTATTTTCCAATAGTATTTTCAATCTCGTCGGTTTCTAAAGTAGGATTATCAACAGCTAATTTCATGACACCCACTAACATCAAAGCCTGAATGGAAAAACCAATGACGATGGCTGTTAAAATGACCGCTTGAGGCACTGGGTCCGCATAATCAACATTATCCTTAGCCGTGAGAATAGGGGTGAAAAAACCCTTCCGAGAAGCAATGAAGACATAATAAGCAATAACCCCACTACTCATTACATCCATGCCCATAATTTTCATAACTAGATTACGCTTCAACATAATCCCTAAAAATCCGCATAGGATTGTGGCAAGAATAAATCCCTCTAAAATTATCATTGGCTTAATTGTCAGTTCCTTAAAATAGCTAAAAATCAATAAATATAAAATTTTAAATAGAGTTTAATCTATAATAATTGTTCTAATATAAAACATATTTTTACCGTTGACAACTGATTTATTTCTTCTTTCATGGTTGAGATGATAGAATTTTAATCATGATGAATATAAGTTTAACTTTTAGTAGTGCGATCGCTCTTTTTACGGCGATGGTAATTTTAGCTTCAATACCCAGCATGAGTGTTTTAACCGTATCAACACGAACCATTACTCACGGTTTAACTCATGGAATTTGGACAGCTATGGGCATAGTTTCGGGAGATATTTTATTTCTAATTGTAGCGATTTATGGTTTATCAATTTTTGCAGGAATTAATGTTTTTTTCAGTTTAATTAAGTATATTGGTGCTTTATATTTATTGTGGTTAGGCTTAAATTTATGGAAAAAAACACCAGTCAATCAAATCTTAGTTAAATCAAATGAAAAATCTTCTTTTGTCGCTAGTTTTTTCATGGGATTTGTGATCACGACTGCCGATTTAAAAGCGATTCTTTTTTATTTGAGTTTTCTTCCTGCTTTTTTGGATTTATCTAGTGTTTCTTTAATGGACACTTTTATTATTATTTTAATTACTATTGTTGCTGTGGGAGGAATCAAATTTATTTATGCTTTTTTTAGTTATAAAACAGGCTCAGTTTTAAAGAAAAATAATAATTTTAAATATATTAATTATGTCGCTGGAACAATGATGATTGCGATCGCATTTTTCCTCTTATTTAAAACCTGATACCTGCCTTGATATTATTAAACCGAATTGAGTCAATTTAGCTTATAACGTGTATTTTCAAAAAATTAGTACCTTTACTAATTCCCGTAGGAATACCCGCCATAATTAAGATGCGGTCGCCTTTTTTCGCTAAATTGCGTTTATGAATAACTGTTTCTACCTGATTAAGTAAATCTTCAAAATTGAGAGGCTCTTGATCAATTAAAATCGGTTTCACACCCCAAACAAGATTAAGACGATGATAGACTTTATCTTCTACCGTTAAAGCTAACACAGGAGTTTTAGAACGCTCTCCCGCCGCAATTATGGCACTATAACCACTTTTCGTATAAGCAACAATGAATTTGAGAGACATAGTTTTGTCAATGGCATTTAAAGCCTCGCTCAAAGCATGGGTTTCATCATTCAAAGAAGGGGGATGGTTAGTAAAATTCAAATTAGGTTCAACACTTAAAGCTATTTTCGCCATCATTTCCACCGCTTTAACTGGATATGAACCCACTGCCGACTCTCCTGATAACATAATTGCATCCGTACCATCAATAATCGCATTAGCCACATCACTAGCTTCTGCACGGGTGGGACGAGGACTGCGTATCATGCTATCTAACATTTGTGTAGCGGTAATTACTGGCTTAACTTGCCGATTACATAAAGAAATAATTTGTTTTTGCAGTAAAGGAACTTTCTCAGGACTCATTTCCACCCCTAAATCTCCTCTCGCCACCATAATGCCATCACATTCATTGATAATTTCTTCAAGGTTATCAACCGCTTGGGGTTTTTCAATTTTGGCAATTACAGGAGTATCTTGTGCATTATTTTGAGCTAAAAATTGTTTTAAAGTGATAATATCTTGTGCCCTACGAACAAAACTGAGGGAAACCCAGTCAACTCCCTGAGACAAGCCAAATTCTAGGTCTTTTTTATCCTTTTCTGTCATAGAAGGTAAACGCAGATTAAGACTTGGTAAATTCACTCCCTTACGACTTTTAAGAATACCTCCTTCTATTACTTCACAAATAACCATCGGTTTCTCTATGGCAACAATTTGAAATTCCAACAAACCATCATCGAGAAGGATTTGTGTACCAATTTCCGCTTCTTCGGCTAAATGAGGATAGTCAATGGTAATAATATTTTCTCCTGTTTGCGACCAATTTTCAGGAATAAGAGTTAATCTATCTCCTTGCTTTATCTCCAACTGCCCTGAAGGTAATTGGCCAACCCTAATTTTTGGCCCTTGTAAATCTTGTAATAAAGTAATAGGAGTATCTAATTCTTCTGATACCCTTCTTAGTAAAGATACAATTTGAGCATGATCTTCATAACTACCATGAGAAAAATTTAGTCTAGCCACACTCATTCCTGCTATTATCATTTGCCTAATAATTTCAGGAGAAGTACTTGCAGGTCCTATGGTGGCGACAATCTTTGTATGGTGTTTCATTTTTTCTTTTGTGTAATTTAATCCCGTAAATATTTTCAGGATAATTACTTTTTGTGAATTAGAGGTTAGGCTAAGGTTAACACAACTATTTCATCCATCTAGTTAAGGATTAAGAACAGACTTCTTATAAAACTAAAATTAAAATTAATTTCTTTTCTATAGGGGAAATAGTCAATTTTCTTAACTCTTGCCTTTTGCCATTCAGCTCTTGCCTTAGAAAGCAAGAAGTCTAATTAAGAATTATAGTAATACTTAATTACTAATTCCTAATTACTCATTAATTTCCTACTTTTTCTTTTCCCCCGGTTCTAATATTCTTTGAAACAAATATCCTGTACCTCTAGCGGTTAAAATCAGTTCAGGATTGCTGGGGTCATCTTCTAACTTTGCTCTTAAACGAGATACGTGAACGTCCACAACTCTAGTATCGACATGACGCTCAGGTGTATATCCCCAAACTTCTTGTAATATTTCTGAACGAGAAAAGGGATCTCCTGATTTACTTACGAGGAGTTCTAACAAGCTAAACTCCATTCCTGTTAAGCGGATTCTTTGATCTCCTTTGTAAACTTGTCTTTTGTTGGTGTCAATTCTGATGGAATTAATGGAGATAACCCCCGAACTAGGTATTCCTGCAACTCCTGTTTTGTCAACTCTTCTTAACACAGAGCGGATTCTTGCTTCTAATTCTTTGGGAGAGAAAGGTTTAACCACATAATCATCTGCTCCTAGTTCTAACCCTGTAATACGGTCTGCTACATCACCTAAAGCGGTTAACATGATAATGGGTATGTCAGATTCTTTTCTTAGTTCTTGACAAACTCCATAACCGTCTAATTTAGGCATCATCACGTCTAAAACCACTAAATCAGGCTGAGTCTCATGAAAAGTTGCGATCGCATCTTCTCCATCGGCGGCGGTGACAACGTCATAACCAATCATCGAGAGACGAGTTTCTAAAATACGGCGAATACTGGCTTCATCGTCCACTACTAAAATTTTTTCTTTTTGAGTTTCCAATGTTTGCTCTCCTATACTAAAGATTTTTCTTATATATTTATCTGATCTAGTTTATAGGAAAAATGAGTCATGAGGAATCAGTAATTAGTAAATAATTAGGGCTTATTGAAAAAGTATTTTGTCAGGTAGCTAAAGGAATAAAAAGCAAAGGGCAAAAGGCAAAGGTAAATAGGGAATAGGGAATAGGGAATAGGGAATAGGCAATGGTTTAATAATTAAGAATTAATAACTCCGTTCACGACCGAAGGGAGTACATGAGCGTGGCAAACTCTCCGAACCCCGAACACCTACAACCAGAAACTTACCTTTATTCCATATTATTAGGCTGAACAGAGGTTTAATTAGTATTCCTCGTATTCTGGCATTTTCTGTTTTTGGGGAATATTCACTTTTTGGGGACGATAATCATCCTCAACATCATCATCCCACATATCATCTTCTAAGGATTCATCATATTTAGAGCGTGTTTCTGATTTATCATAATTATTTAGTTGATAACGAGGTGCAGGTTCTCTTTCAACGCCACTTTCTCCCCAATTATCTTCTTCTATTTCTTCCTGATAGGCCATTGCTTCTTGACGACGGGCAGGAGGAGGAGTAATAACTTCCGCTTGTTCCCATTCATCTTCCGTCCAATTTTCTTCCACTACAGCCGTACGTTGAGGTTTAGGTTGGGCAACGGGGCGGATTGGTACTCCTGTTGGTAACTGATTTTCTGGTGGAGTTGTTGGAGCGTAATACATTTCATCTTCATCTTTTTCCCAAGGGGGACGACCAATTCCAAGTCTTTCTAATACTCCTACTGTTATTTGTGTGACTCGTTCCTCTGCACCCTCAAAAACGATAATGCGATTAGGCCCACTACTAACAATTTCATCTACAGATATTTCATAGGTACTAATTAACTGTTCAGGTATTTGGGGAAGACCGATCGCAGCTATAATTAAAGAGTTTAATTGACCATTTTCTTGATTAAATTGAAAATCTCTTACTTTACCTAATGGTTCACCTGTTTCGGTAACAACTTCAGAATTAATTAAAGCACTATAAAGGTCTATATCAACATCTTCAATAACATCCTCATCTTCTACTAAAACCACGTCTCCCATTTGGGAAATGCGATCGAGATACATATATTTAGGAATACCAGACATGGCTAAACGATTATCTCTTAATCCTAGTGCAACTACTTCTCTGCGATCGACATCTACTAACACCTCCTTAACAACCCCTAATCTTTTTCCTGTATTTCTAGTAATAACTTGAGTGTTTAAAAACTCGTTCCTTAAGCTACTTTGTGCATCTATCATAATAATTTAATATATATCTAACAAATATACTTGACTTTAATTTGTTAATTTAATTTAACTTACTCCTAGTCATTTGATAATAACTCATATTTATGATTTTTGATATTTCCCCTCATGGTTTATCCCCTTCAGAAAAAATTTCCCCTTTTAAGGCAACATTAACGGATGGGTTTCCCCTTACTAACTAAAGAGCGTAAACTTTTTTAGTGAACTAGCTAACTTGATACTTTAGCAAATTCAATGTTTTCGTCTCTAACTAAGGTGATATATTATGAGCTTAAAAGATTCACTTTTCTCCGTAAAATATGGAAAATATAAATTGGCAATTAATCGATACTATTGTCGAAATTAAATCTCCTTGGATAACTTTAATAGGTGAAAAAATTAAGGATAATCAAGATAATATTTTAGATTATTGGAGAGTAGAAAAAGAAGATTCTTTAATAGTTATCACTAGATATAAAAATTCTTTAATCTTTCCTAAATTAACATTTCGTCCGGGCATTAAGAAAGTAACCCTTGATTTTGCAGGAGGGAGATTAAAAAAGAATAATAGTTTAGAAAATACTACCTATCAAATTTTGCAAAGAGAATTAAATCTAACTCAAGATAAGATTAAGATAATTACTCCAATTAATCATCAAGGATTTATGATTAACAGTTCTTTTAGTAATCAAAAGTTATGGGGTTTTTATTGTGAATTAAAATCAGATATTAGTCTCGATGATCTCTATATTGGTGCTATTTATAGTCTGAATAGTAATGATTTTAAACGCTTATTAAACGATTTACAGTGTCTTCAGTGTCGTAGTTTACTTTTAGAGTGCGTTTCTCAAGGATTAGTTGCGACTTTTTAAAAATAAAGTATAGAATTTAACTGACAGATTTGTTTTTTTAGTATCTATATTTCGCAAGACTGTAAACTTAACACTGCAATCATATCTTATATTATGACTACTCAAACTATCATTCCTAGCTACAATCATGATCTTAATTTTATCCGTGACGAAATTAGGGCTTTATTAGAAAAGGGTTGTATTAGTCGTCATCAACCTTTATACGTATTGGCTAACTATGTGCCTCCTAGAGAATGGTTAAATATTGAAAGGCAATTGGAAGAAAAAGATTTCTTACTGCGCGATCGCATCTGTGATTTACTGACAGAGGAAAAATGGGACAATGATTAAGTAGCCTTTACCGCAAAAGTGCTTTAGCAGGGTAAACAATAGGCACAAAGCAAGAATTTCAATTGATTATTAGAACTTAACAAAATGGTGTTGCTTAATTGCCATACAAGATATTATTGACTTGCTTCAAGTATCTAACACTCAAAAGATTATTACCATTACCCGTTGCCTATTCCCCATTCCCGATCTAAACTAAAAATCATGGCTAAATGCTCCAACACCACAAAATAAATAAGGGGCTTAAGCCCCTTGCCCTAAAACTAATACAGTTAAGAGAATTAAGAGGACTTAATTTTTTCCAATTCCTCTCTTAAGGCAACGACTTCTTGAGTCAGTTGTTGAATATTTTGATAGGGATTATTTACCGCTTTTGTTTCTACTGTTTCATCATAAGTTTCATTACTATTGGTGTTTTCGCTCTTATTTTGAAAGAATTGCTCAATAATTTTTTTGGCTTCTTCTTCTGTTAGTGCGCCTTTCTCTTGCCATTCTTGAGATTTTTTTTGTAATTCTGTCGTTAATTCCGAAACAATTTGATTGCGTTTATTATTGTCTTGCAAAGTTTCGATTGCTGAAGCCGTAGCACCGACTACGGTGCGAAAACCTTGTTGCACAAAATTGATTAAATTATTATTCTCCATGATGACTAACTAATCAGTAATATTGTTAATTTAAGACATTGACTTTAATATAGCCTAGCTTGAATAGTCTTATTTTTTTAGTTCATCACTGTTTCCTTCGATATATCTTTACTACTAATTGCCCGTCGTTTTGGTTGTTGATTATCCCTAGACGTAGGAGAATCTACCGAGTCATCAAGAGTAATTTTAATTTTAGGACCTGAACTAGCTAAACGAATCACCATTCCATGTTTAACTAATACTTTATTAATCTTTTTTCCGTTGATAAATGTACCGTTAGAACCTAAATTGATTAATGCCCAATCTTTCCCCCTCGGACGAATTTCTAAATGATGCCGCGATACAACAGCACTATAAAGCACTACATCATTGTCATTAGCTCGTCCAATTCTAATCACCGAGTTGGGATCAAAGTTCCATTTTTGAACTGCAACTGATTTGAGGGGGTGTAATAGAGTTAAGGTAATCACCGACGTTCCATGGGAGTAAAGAGTGCAATTATTCTTAAGTCAAACACTATTTTATTAAATAGTCTGACTAAATCTACTCTCATATTCTACATGATTTAGGAATTGATGAGTAATAATTAACTTCAGTTCGATGTAAGAATATCGAATAGGGGTAGGTTGCAGGTGTTAGGGTATTGGGGTATTAGGGAGAAATTAATTAAAAACTTTTGCCTATTGCTCTTTTTGCTATCACTAAGAGATAAAGGTTTATCCTGAATTCAAGTGAAAATCAGGTTGTAATTAGTGAGGTTCGCCAAATATAATTACTGAACGAGTAAGACTTTTAATAATTTCGGTAGTAACATCACTTACAGCTAGTCCTCCAGCAGTACGACGGCGAATTGACCTTAAAATTACGAGATCAAAATTATGTTTATGGGCGGTACGGACGATCGCTTCTGCGGGGTCTGAATAACGGAGAGTTTTGATTGTAACTGATGTTTTTGGGGCTATTTGTTGCACTCCTAAGTGTAGGGCGTTTTTAAAATTTTCGATGTTATTTTTACTTAAGTGTCGATCATATACGTGAAGCAAGGTTATAGTACCTTGGTTACTTTCCGCTAAGATACAACCTAGTGCGATCGCATTTAGGGTTTTTAGATCTATTTTTTTGACGGGTACGAGAATTTTGCGTAGATGGGTAGGCTCATCTAACATTTTGACAACGGCAACGGGGCAATGAGAAGACCAAAAAACATTATCAATTAAATTACCAAATAAACGAGCTTGAATGGTGCTAGTGGGACTCCATCCCATGACAATCAGACTACCTTTATTTTCTTTGGCGGTGCGACTAATTCCCTCGGCTAAGTCATCATCTATGCGAATAATAGGCTTGACAGATACGGAAAACTGTTCGCTATATCGCAATGCTCTATTAATTAATTGATTACTGTTATGAAAAGAAAAATCCAATTCAGGCTCATCCATGTGAACATGAGCTTTGACAATTGATAGAGGGATAACTAAACCTGTTTCATTTCCTGCTAAGATACAAGCCATTTCCACTAAGGATTTTTCTGTCTGAGGATTTGCGATCGAAACTATGATTGTGCGATATTGTTCATTAATAAAAGAATGTTGATAGTTATTGGATAGCTGTAGAGAGCGATTATTATTATTTTCTCTTAAATTTGTATCTACTTCTGATTGAAATAGATTTCGGGCAAATTTGCTGGTTAAAATCGGTCCACTAACGGAAGTAATTAACATCATTACAATCACCCCATTAAATACCGAAGGAGATAACACCCCTGCATTAACACCAGCTAAGGTTGCGGCTAAGGTGGCGGCCACTTGGGGGAGAGATAATGACCACATAGTCAAACATTGATCCCAACTATAACGGAATAATATTTTAGGAATCACACTAGCAATAAATTTACTCATGAATAGAGTAATAACAATACCTAAAGTAAGCCATAAATCTTGGCTAAAAATAGTCGCAAAATCAGATACTTTCAGAATTAAACCAATGGAAACGAAAAAACAGGGAATAAATAGGGTGCTACCCACAAATTCAATTTTTTCCTTAACAGGGCCATTTCCTACTACATCATTAACGGCTAAACCTGCTAAAAATGCACCGACAATTTGATCTACATTAATTAACTGCGCTCCGACTGAAGCCAAAAACACGGCTAATAAAACAAATAGAAATTGATTACTTTCTTCATCTCCAGTGCGACGGAAATATTCTTTCCCAGCGCGATCGAATCCATACAAAACAATGGCACAATAGATGGCTAAACTGGATAACTGTAAAATTAAACTAGCAAGGGTAAAATCTCCCCCATAAATAGAAAGACAAATAGCTAAAACTAATAAAGCTCCAATATCTGTGAAAATAGTTGCGCCAATGGTGATAACAACTGCTTCATTTCCTGCAACGCCCAAACGATTAACAATGGGATAGCCCAACAGAGTATGAGAGGCTAAAAGTGAGCCAATTAAAATAGAAGCGTTTAAGCCCATGTTAAAAGCTAATCCCAAGGCTGTACCAAATACTAAAGGTACAAAAAAGGTGCTAAACCCGAAAAAGAGCGATCGATTTTTGTTCTTGCGGAAATCCTCTAAATCAATTTCTAAACCCGCCACAAACATCAAATAAATTTTCCCAATATCGGCTAAAAGACTCATGGATTCGCTTTTGTAATCCAATAAACCTAACCCGTCACTGCCAAAAACTACTCCTGCGAAAAGTAATCCCACTAACCCCGGTAATTTGATACGCTCAAAAATAGGGGGAATAGTGAGAATAACTAGAAGTAAAATGGTAAAAGTAGTTAGAGGACTATCGGGAATAGAGCTTAAAAATTCAGGCATTGAATTAATATTTCGGCTTTTGTGCTGTTAATATTGTTACACTATGATGCTTAATTAACCTAGTTTCAGCTCAAAATACTTAGTTTTTAGTTATATTACCCAAAGTCATAATTTATAGTTCAAAAAAACTGTTGCCTATTCTCACCTCAAGTTATGCCCAACCGTGAATATATTAATCATCAATCATTCACCTTTGCCCTTTTAACTTTGCCCCTTGCCCTTTAATAATTGCCCATTTCCGAATGCTGGTGAGCTCGCATTAGGAACATCTTTAGTGATCGCTTTACAAAACTTAATAGTTAAGCAGTGATAACCAAGTAATAGTAGGATAGATGATGAGTAAATACTTAGTGCCTAAATATTCGTTCTTGGTTAGTTAAAACCCTGAATATGGCAATAATTAAAGCATAATAAATCACCCTAATTGATTCGATGAGTAACCAAAATTCGATCATTACAGAGTTATTACAATTCTTTCCTGATCGGCGCTTGCAGATGTACTTTAAGTCATCTCTGACAGCCCTTTCTCACGCTATGGAGGATCAAGTCTTAGCAGGAAATGAACAGGCTTTAATTATTGCTAGTTTTCAGAAAGAGAAGTTTTATCGTCAAGAAGCCCATCGTTATTTACGTATTGGCAAAAAATCGCCCCATGTTTATGTGTTAGCCGCACCAGAGACGGAATTTAAACATGATTCTGATGTTTATGAAAAAGTTGCTTTTGCCCCTGATGATAGTTTGACAATGGAATGGCATTTAATTGTTATCAGCCCTAATTATGCTAATTGTCTGATTTGTCGGGAAAAACCCTATTCTAACTCGGAAAATTCCTCTGATAGTTTAATGATGATGGATAATAGTCGTCGTTTTGAGGGTATTTGGACTTATGATCGAGATATTAGTGTGAAAGCGGCTGAACTTCTTTTATATCGAATTGCTGAGTATCGCCCTGAGTTACAAACTAAAATTCAAGATGCGATCGCATCCTATTGTGCTGATTTTTGTGCTTTGGAAGAAACTAATAATATTATCAATCCTGATCCATTTGTGCAAAGGTTAGTCACTTATTTACAGGCAGGGCAGTACAAATTAATTAAAGCAAATCGTTTCCTGAGTGCCAAGGAAAAAAAAGAGAGGTTATTAAATTCTGTTACAGGTGCAATACGCAGATCCCTTGATCCCGAAGAAATTTTGCAAGTGGCTGTGGATAAATTAGGTGAGGGTTTTGGGGTATGTCGTTGTTTAATATATCGCTGTCAGGAAAATGACTTAAATGCCCATATTAATCATGAGTTTCTCAACGAAAATATCAATTCTGTTAAGGGAGAAGCATGGCCTTTAAGAAATAATCCTCTCTTTCAAGAAATTCTCTCTCTGCGAGAGTCTATTAGTATTGATGATGTTACCATTGATCCTCGTATTCAGAAAGACCCTACTATCTTATCCAAGTTAATTAAAAGCTGTTGTATTGTTTCTTGGTTAATTGTTCCCATTCTTTATCAGGGTAAACTATTAGGGATGATGGAATTGCACCATTGTGACAGTAATCCTATTACTTGGAAACCTGAAGATATTGCCCTAGTAGATGCGATCGCAACTCAGGTAGGTGTAGCCCTAATTCAAGCGGAATCCTACGCCCATTTAGAAGACTTAAACGAACAGCTAGAAGCCTTAGACAGAACGAGATCCAACCTTGTCGCTATTACAGGTCACGAATTGCGTACCCCCCTTTCCACTATTCAAGTATGCTTGGAAAGTTTAGCTAATGAACCCGATATGTCTGAAGAGTTACGACAGGTAATGCTTACCACTGCTTTACATGATGCGGAGAGAATGCGCAAATTAGTACAAGACTTTTTAACCCTTTCTCAACTAGAAAGTGGTAGGGTAGAATGGAATCCTGAACCCTTATCCTTAGAAGAATGTATCGAATTATCTCTATGTCAAATTCGCTCTCGCAAAGACAAAAATTCCCTCCCCAAAATTCGCATTAATCTTAGCCAAACTTTACCTCTCGTACAAGCCGATGGAGAATGGTTAGTGGAAGTATTAAGCAAACTTTTGGATAATGCTTGTAAATTTACCAATGGCAACGGTGAAATTGCAATTAATGTGGAGGAAAAAAATAGCAATACCCTTAAAGTTACTATATCCGATAATGGTAGAGGCATAGAACCCGATCGCCTCGATAAAGTCTTCGATCGATTTTACCAAGAAGAAGGTGCATTAAGAAGATCAGCCGGAGGCACAGGGTTAGGATTAGCCATTTGTCGCCAAATTGTTCATAATTGGGGTGGGAAAATATGGGCAGAATCTCAAGGAAAAAATCAAGGTAGTGAGTTTCATTTTACTATTCCTGTTTTTAATAACGATTCTCTATCTACTTTAAAAAATAATTAATAAATTCTGCATTTCAGAAGCAGTAAATAATGGAAAAATTGATTTTATTAACTGTACTAATTCTTGCTTTTTTAGCTTATTATTATCAAACACAAATAACAACTAACTACCGCAGAAAAACTCTTAAACAAGGCTCTTTTCCACAAGAATGGATTTATTTTTTATCTAAATATATTTATCTTTATCGGATTGTTCCCCAAGAATTAAAGCAAGAATTGCATAGTCATATTAAAATATTTCTTCACGAAAAAGAATTTATTTCCCATGATAAACAACCAGTAAATATTGAAACAAAACTTGCGATCGCATCTCAGGCTTGTTTATTACTATTAGGAGATAAAAGACAAAAAAGAAACTATTTTCCCTACTTAAAATATGTATATATTTACCCTAATTTAATTGTCCAAAAAAAAGGAGAGCAGATGTCTGCAATCTTGTCAGGGCAATCTTCAGTAGGCAATAAATCAGGCAAAGATGGAGTAATTTCCCTCTCATGGCAGGAAGTCATTAAACAATCATCGTCACCCCATCAGATTGAAAATGTTATCCTACACGAATTTGCCCATCAACTAGATCAAGAATTTGGTACAGCGACAGGAGTACCACGACTAAGCAACCTCCAAGAAACCCTTATTTGGGGGGAAATCTTAAAAAAAGAATATGAAAACCACTATCAAGCCGTTCAAAAAGGTAAAATAACTATTATTGATCCCTACGGTGCAACTAACATGGCAGAGTTTTTCGCCGTGGTTACGGAAGCATTTTTTCTCAAATCCAAATTATTAGCGGCTTATCATCCTTTACTTTATAATCAGTTAAGTAATTATTATGGAGTCAATCCCATTGAATGGAAGCCCCATTAGGAGAAAAGGTAACAATTCACTAGGCAAGAGGCAAAGGTAAATAGTTAAGAATTAAGAATTAAAAGCCCCGTTCACGACTGAAAGGAGTGTACGAGCGAAGCGAACTCTCCGAACTCCGAACTCCGAACTCCGAACTCCGAACTCTTAACCTTATCCGATATTCTTAAACCGAACTGAAGTTAATTAATTTATGAACAATATTCCTACAGAAATTATTACTAGAATAACAGATTTAAAAAAGCAATTACAAAAGGCTAGTTATGCTTATTATGTATTAGATAATCCCATCATGGAAGACTCTGTTTA
Organism: Cyanobacterium sp. Dongsha4; assembly: GCF_036345015.1. Lineage (NCBI taxonomy): Bacteria > Bacillati > Cyanobacteriota > Cyanophyceae > Chroococcales > Geminocystaceae > Cyanobacterium > Cyanobacterium sp. DS4. The sequence continues at coordinate 1,632,432 of NZ_CP084098.1, forward strand.
TGATCAATTATACAGAGAATTATTGAACCTAGAAAATCAATATCCTAGTTTAATAACTCCTGATAGTCCTACTCAAAGAGTTGGAGATAAGTTAAGCAATCAATTCAGTTCAATTCCCCATAATATTCCTCTTTATAGTCTTGATAATGCTTTTAATTTTGCAGAACTAAAAGAGTGGGAAAATCGTTGGCAAAGGCAATTAAATAATGTTCCAGAATTTGCCTACGTTTGCGAATTAAAAATAGATGGATCTGCCATAGCTTTAACCTATGAAAATGGTATTTTAGTAAAAGGTTTGACAAGAGGAGATGGAGTTACAGGAGAAGATATAACCAATAATTTACGAACTATTCGCTCTATTCCTTTACGCCTACAAATAGATAATCCTCCCGAAGTTTTAGAGGTGAGAGGAGAGGCTTTTTTACCTTTAGATGAATTTACCAGAATTAATGAGGAACGAGAGAAATTAGGAGAAAATTTATTTGCTAATCCTCGTAATGCTACAGCAGGAACATTGAGACAATTAGATCCCAATATTGTTAGTGCCAGAAAATTACAATTTTTCGCTTATAATGCTCATATTCTACCTGAAAATAATAACCTCAATACTCAAGATCAAGTATTAAAATACTTAACAGAAATTGGCTTTTTAGTTAATCCTAATTATCAAGTTTTTAATAACCTACAAACTGTAAAAGAATACCTTGATTATTGGGAAAAAAATCGTCACAATTTACCATATATGACGGATGGAGTTGTCATTAAAATAAACTCTTTTTCTTTACAAAATCAACTAGGTTTTACTCAAAAATTTCCTCGATGGGCGATCGCACTTAAGTATCCTGCCGAAGAAGTGCCAACAGTGGTAGAAAGAATAATCGTTAACGTCGGACGCACGGGGGCAGTAACTCCCATGGCAATAATGAAACCTGTACAGTTAGCTGGTACAACAGTTCAAAGAGCTACTTTACATAATGGCGATCGAGTGCGAGAATTAGATATTAGAGTGGGGGATACCGTGACTATTCGCAAAGCGGGAGAGATTATCCCTGAAGTAATAGAGGTTTTAACCGAATTAAGACCAGAAAATACTCAACCCTTCCAAATGCCTACTCATTGCCCTGAGTGTAATTCACCCCTCGTCAAACCTGAAGCCGAAGCGATACTTCGTTGTGTTAATACTTCTTGCCCTGCTATTCTTCGAGGTAATCTGATTCATTGGGCTTCCAGAGATGCCATGGACATCAGAGGTTTAGGGGAAAAAATTATTATCTCTTTAATGGAATATCGATTAGTAAATTCGATCGTAGATTTATATAAATTAACTCCATTTCAATTGGTTGACTTAGATAGAATGGGGGAAAAATTAGCACAAAAACTAATACAAGCTATTCAAGAGAGTAAAAAACAACCTTTTGCTAGAGTTTTATATGGTTTAGGAATCCGTTATGTAGGGCAAGTAAATGCAAAAATCTTGGCAGAAAATTTTGAAAACGTTGATAATTTAGCCAAGGCAACTCAAGAAGAATTAGAATCTGTTTACGGTATTGGTGAAGAAATAGCAAATGCAGTATTTTTATGGTTTAAAGTACCAGAAAATCAACAATTAATTAGTGAATTACAAACTCTCAATTTTAGTTTAGCCATAGATACAAAAAACAAACAAACTAATCAGCAATTATTGAATAAAACCTTTGTTTTAACTGGAACATTACCCACCCTAAAAAGAGAAGAAGCAAAGCAAATTATTGAGTCATCAGGTGGAAAAGTTACTGGCAGTATTAGTAAAAAAACTGACTTTGTAGTAGTGGGAGAAAAAGCAGGTTCTAAATTAGAAAAAGCTCAAAAATTAGGGATAAAAACCATAACAGAGGAGGAGTTATTAGCTTTAGTTAAATAATCCCATTTTTGTGTAAAAACAGTAGGATTTGGAAAGATTTTATGTATCAAGTAATAGATATTAGATTCTATTTATGATGTTGAGAATTTTGTAAACACTCTATTTTTTCTAACAATTCTTGAATTAATTTGCTTTGTTTTCTTAAAGTTAATTGAGTTTTTATTCTCGCCAGTAATTCTGGCTTACGAAAAGGCTTATTTACATAATCATTTGCCCCTAAGCTATAAGCCTCTATGAGATGGTTTTCTTCAATACTAGCCGTGAGAAAAATTACTGGTATATGTTCATATTCAGGATTAGATTTAATACGGCGACAAACTTCTAAACCGCTAATATCTGGCATCATTAAATCCAATAAAATTAAGTCGGGATTTAAAACTTTTAATCTTTCTAACGCATCTTTTCCACTGAGGGCTAAACTGGTTTGATAATGTGCCGATTCAAGTATGATATTTAATAATTTTAAATTTTGTTTCAAATCATCGACAATTAGGATAACTGATTCTTCAGGATTAACTAAATCTAAGTTACTCATATTTATGGTTTGTCCTACCTTACATCAATAAAGTGCTTTTAAAAATCCTCATCAATATTCATCTCTTTATTTAAAGTTAGTAGATGTTTTTCTATCATTTCCCAATCTACTAATTTAGCACTTAAGTCCTTTTTTATTCTACCTTTATCCAACCAAATTACCCTTTGAGCGAAATTTTTTACCCACTCCAAATCATGATTGATAACAATAACTGTCATCTTTTTTTCTTCATTCCAAACTTGTAATTTTTCCCTTAACCAATGGGCATTACCCTTATCTAAGGCTGAAGTAGGTTCATCTAATAATAAAACTGACGGTTGCATAATTATAGCACGTGCGATCGCAACTAATTGTTTTTGTCCTAAAGAAAGCTCACTCTCTCCTTTTTCTAACCATGATTCAATAAAATTAAATTCCTGTAAACAATATATGAGTCTTGCTTGTATTTCTTTCTCCGACAAACCTTGAAGTTGTAAAGGATAACTCAAAGCAGATTTTACATTCATCCCCAATAACTTCGACTCTTGAGGAATTAAAACTACTTGGCGACGAAATTCTAAAACATCCCAATCATGAACCGATTTTTCCCGAAAATATAAATCTCCTTTACTAGAAGTATATAAATGATTTAAAACTTTTAATAAAGTGGTTTTTCCTGCACCATTACCACCAATTAAAGCTATTTTTTCTCCTTCATTAACATCAAAAGAAATATTATCTAACAAATGATTCTGATGAATTTGAGTAAGCAAACTAATATTTTTCACTTGTAAAATAGGAGAAATAGACATATATAAAAATTTGTTATAATTTATATTAATTATTTTATCGTAAGCTAGAAATGTTTAAACATTCGATATTGCTGATATTTTTCTAGCCATTAATTTATCACAAAATTATTAATAATAATTATTTTTTAATAATCTCAAAAAATATAAATTTAAAAACTTAATTAAACTAAAAACCTGATGTTTTAATAACTTTAGAATATAATAACCAAGCTCATATTTTGATATTAAAAGAAAACTCTTATATATCAGCACCTTCACCTAGATTAAGTGATCAACTAACTTACTGAATATAAATTTTCTCTAATAACCATAATTAAATCAATTTCCATGCAATTTTTCAAACTGATTTGTTTTTTCTGTTAAACCAAAATTATTCATTATTGTCACCACTCCCCAAGCGGTAAAAATACCAATCACTAAACCAATAGCTAAGAGTATCATAAACAATTTTTGAATTTCCTTTTTTTTCTGTGGAGATATTTTTTCTACCTCATTATCTGCAGAAAAATCATTAACATTGCCAGAGTTTTGATCAGGGTCAAAAAAGTTATTATTCATAATATTATTTCTCTTAATAGTAAATCTCTTGTTAATATAGCATTCCACAAAAAAATAGAGGCAATAAACTAAAGATTAGCCTCCTAAAATTTTTAACTATCTAGTTGAAATATACTTTTTCGATACAATTATTACTTTTACTTATTAATTATTACTTCTCAAAGTTGACTCATGACAGTTGAAATCGATTCAAACCCTAAACCCAATCTCTACCTGTTAAGAAATAATCAGTTAATCGGGCTTCGGGTGAACCTTTTTCGGGGGTGTAGCAGTATTCCCAACGGGTGAGAGGAGGTAAAGACATTAAAATCGACTCGGTGCGCCCATTGGTTTGTAAACCGAAAATAGTACCACGATCATAAACTAAGTTAAACTCCACATAACGTCCTCGGCGGTATAATTGGAAGTTGCGCTCTCTTTCCCCGTATTCGGTATTGCGATGACGCTCAATAATGGGTAAATATGCAGGTAAGAAAGCATCTCCACAACTTTGAGCAAAAGCAAATAAATCTTCCCAATTACGAGACACTTTGCCTACTTTTTCACTGTAAGCATTGGCTTCTCCATCGGCATTTGAACCAGCGTAGAGAATACCGCTATCATCTTGATAGTCAAAGAAAATACCGCCAATTCCTCTGGCTTCTTTGCGATGTTTTAAGTAGAAATATTCATCACACCAACGCTTGAAAGTAGGATAATATTCTTTATGATGACGATCGCACGCATCTTTATGAACTTGATGGAAATGAATAGCATCTTCTTCAAAAGCATAATAAGGAGTTAAATCTGCACCTCCTGCAAACCACCAGATAGGACCTGCTTCAAAATAACGATAGTTGAGGTGAACTGTAGGAATATAGGGGTTTTTAGGATGCAATACCATAGAAGTACCTGTAGCGTAAAATCCATGACCAGCCCCTTCAGGACGTTGCATTAAAATAGAAGGAGGTAAAGTGTCACCCCAAACCTCAGAAAAATTAACACCACCTTGCTCAAAAATACCACCATCACGAATAACTCTGGTGCGTCCACCGCCACCCTCTTCTCTTTCCCATTTATCTTCACGGAAACGGGCTTTGCCGTCGATTTCTTCCAATCCCTGACAAATTTTGTCTTGTAAATCCATTACAAAACGTTTCGCTTTCTCACGGGCATCGCTAGGGGGTAAAACTCTTTTTGTATCGTTGTTTATTAAAGGTTGGTTAACTAAACTGCTCATATTATTTTTAGACTGTTTAAAATATTCTTTTCATAACTATAAAGCGATGATTAGATAAATGTCATCCCTACTTAATAAAACTTCACATGAATAAATTAAGAATCAATAAACTCTTCTACTTATAAATTTTAATTATTAACTCCTAACTCCTAACTCCTAATCCCGAACTCAATTTCTCAAATTAAGTAATGTAAACATTAATGCAGAGATCCACCTTTTGAGTTAAAATCGTAAAAATAAAATATAACAATTAAGTAATTAAAGATGACCGCAACCGCAATTAAACCCCAAAGTGATAAAAAGAAAGAATTAAAAGAAACTTTATTAACCCCTAGATTTTATACCACTGACTTTAAGGCGATCGCAGAAATGGACATTTCCGCCCAAGAAAAGGAATTACGGGCGATGTTGCAGGAGATGAAAAACGACTATAATCGCAATCACTTTGTTAGAGATGAAGAATTTGAACAAACATGGGATCATTTAGATGAACAAACAAGATCCGCTTTTATCGATTTCCTTGAAAGATCCTGTACTTCCGAATTTTCTGGATTTATCCTCTTTAAAGAAATTTCTCGCCGTATCAAGGATAAAAACCCCTTATTGTCCGAAATTTTTAGCTTAATGGCAAGGGATGAGGCGCGTCATGCAGGATTTTTAAATAAAGCCATGAGTGATTTTAATATTACCCTTGATTTAGGATATTTGACCAAAAATAGAGTTTATACTTTCTTTAAACCTGAATGGGTGATTTATGCTGTATATTTATCCGAAAAAATCGGTTATTGGCGTTATATCTTAATGTATCGTCACTTAGAAAAAAATCCTCAATACAAATTTTATCCTCTTTTCAAAAAATTTGAGCATTGGTGTCAAGACGAAAGCCGTCACGGTGACATTTTTAACGCCTTATTACGCTCTCAATTTTCCATGTGGCAAGGATGGCAAGCGAAATTATGGTCAAAATTCTTCCTCTTATCGGTATTTGCAACCCATACTTTAACCGTACATGAAAGAGAGGATTTTTATGAATCCGTTGGTTTAGATGCCAAAGAGTACGATCGCCAAGTCATCGAAAGAACCAATCACACTGCGGCAAAAGCCTTTCCCGTCATATTGGACACCAACCATCCCAAGTTTTTTGCAGGTTTAGAAAAATGTTCGGAATATAACTTGCAGATGTCTAAAATCGATGAAAGCAATCAACCCAGTTTCATCAAAGCCTTAAGAAAACTTCCCTTGCAAATTGCCATTTTCTTTAATTTACTCGGCTTATACTTTATTAAATCGGTAAATGCAGAAGAACTAAGAGGCGTAGTCAACTAAAAAGAGTTCGGAGTTCAGAGTTCGGGGTTAGGAGTTAAAACAATCGATTCAATTAGAAAGGCGATCGCAAAAGAATCTGCTATGTATAAAATCTTTTGTGTCTTTGCAATGAAAAATCGACACTGTATCTGGAAAAAATAGTTATTATTCTCCAAAAGGGGAGGGGGCGTAAAGCCCCCTGTTAGGAATGAAGTTCGGAGTTTGGAGTCGCTAACTATTATAGCGAAAAAAAATATAGTTGGGAGCTTTTTTCAAATTTTATTTATAAAACCCCATCACAGTTAGTTAATCATCAGCAAAAACATAACGATATAATTCAGAGCCATCGGGTTCAGGACTAGATTCCGCAAACTCTACAGCTTCTTCAATCAAAGCGGTAATTTTTTTATCGATCGCATCTAACTCTTCTCTGGTAGCAATTTTATTATCCGTGATATACTTGCCAAATTGAATAATAGGATCTTTTGCGTTCCAAAATTCTTTTTCAGCTGGGTCTCTCAATTCATCAGGATCAGCCAAAGAGTGACCACGAAAACGATAAGTTAATGTTTCAATTAAGGTAGGTCCTTCCCCTGCCCTTGCCCGTGCGATCGCTTTTTGTGCTACATCTCTAACAGCCAATAAATCCATTCCATCGACTTCATAACCCTCCATATTGAAAACACTAGCTTTCTTATAGATTTCAGTTTGAGAAGCCGCCCTTTCATGAGCCATACCAATTGCCCATTTATTATTTTCTACCACGAAAAGAATTGGTAACTTCCACAATGCCGCCATATTGAGACATTCAAAAAACTGCCCATTATTAGTAGTACCATCCCCAAAGAAACAAGCAGTCACCTGATCAAAATTAGTCTCACCCAAAACCTTACGACGATACATACTTTGATAAGCCGCCCCTAAAGCCACGGGGATACCTTCCCCAATAAAAGCATAACCACCTAATAACTTATGCTCGGCAGAAAACATGTGCATCGAACCGCCACGCCCTTTACTACACCCAGTCGCTTTACCAAATAATTCCGCCATAACCTCCTTCGCAGGTACACCACTACTTAAAGCATGGACATGATCTCTATAGGTACTGCAAACATAGTCTTCTCCCGGACGCATAGACTTAATAATACCGCTAGAAACAGCTTCTTGCCCATTGTAGAGGTGAACAAAACCGAACATTCTACCACGATAATACATTTCAGCGCACTTATCCTCAAACATACGCCCTAAAACCATGTCCTCATAATACATGAGGCTTTCTTCTTTATTAATTTTAACTTTGGAGTTATCAAATTTAGGTATAGTTCTTTCTTTTACCATAAGATTTTATTTTAGTTGCCAATTAACAATTATTTCATTATCTATGATTAATCGGCAATTAGAATTAACGATTCAATAATTATTTATCTCCTAATATTTGACCTTGCTGATTAAATTACTTAAAGATGCTTGTGAAGTTCTTTTAATTATATATTTCCTTTAATTGTATATATGATGAATAGAAAATATTTGTGGCAATATATCAATTTCTCTCTTATTACGAAAGCTATAATAAAACCACATTCCCCCCTTATTAAGGGGGGTTAGGGGGGATCAAAACAAGAATTTTATGACAGATTTTTATTTACCATACAACAAACAATTAATTCCCAGAGCAAAAGAATTAAGGCAAAATATGACCATGCCTGAGAAAAAACGATGATCAGAATATTTGCGTCATAACTCTTTCAAATTCATGAAACAACGCTTGATCAATGACTTTATAGTAGATTTTTACTGTGCAAAAGCAAAACTTGTCATCGAAATTGATGGAGATACCCATTTTACAAATGACGGTATCGCTTATGATCTAACTAGAACTGCCATCTTAGAGAGTTATGGATTAAAAGTAATTCGGTTTACTAATCATGACGTGATTCACTCTTTTGAAGGTGTTTGTCAAGCTATAGAAAAAGCTCTTGAGATCCCCCCACCCCCCCTTAATAAGGGGGGCTCAATACAGGCTTTTAGAAAATAGTTGAACTTAGTAATTGACCCACCAAAAAATTCCAGGCAATAACTTCATCTTTACAAAAACTTTATATAGCAATTTAAGTAGTATTACGGTTATGTAAATCTCTTTTTTCGGGCAATATGGTAGTTAGAGATCCTATGTGTAAATAATCAATACAAAACCAGATTTATAAGTAATATTTTATATCCATAACTTAACCTTAAACTGCTAGAGAAAAAAGAGGAAATTGCCATGTTAACCAACAATCAAAACGAAAATCCGAAAAAACCCCTAGTTACTAACTTTATCCGTAATTTATTACCCTTCGGTGTCAGAAGTCAACAGGGTTCAACTCTTCCAATGGCGATCGGTTTAGGCAGTGCCATGATGGTTGTGGGAACTCTGGCAATTATGAAAGGTGGGCAGGAGAATACAAATACTACATCCTCAGAGCAAACCAAACAAGCCCTTGCTATAGCAGAGGGAGGAGTAGAAAATACTTTATACAAGTTTACTCAAGGGGAAAAAGGGGCAAATAAATATTTATTACTAGCACAATATGATAAGTACAATGGTGGATGGAAAACTCCTACAGATGAAGATGTTTTGAAAAAATTGAGCAATGGTAAAACAGATAAGTCTGGCAATCCTGTAATTGAACAAGCAAACGGTTGTAATAGTGAAAATGGAACGGCGGTTTTAGATACATCAAAAGATCCAGAAGACTTATACAAGCCGATTATTAGTAATGCGGGGGCTACCTTTGATGGTGGTAAAATAGGTCAAGATTCATTCGAGTTACTTTCTTCCAAATACAATAAAAATAATGAGTCAACGGAATTTGAGATAGTTGGGAAAAAAGCTAATAATCCATCTCAGGCTAAATACACGGTTGTAGTGCCAGTTGCGATTACTCCTCCTACTATTAACACTACTAATAGTCCAGCAACTGCGGCAGGATTAATGGCAAAAGATATGAACACGAAAGGAATGGCAATTTTTACTAATACCTCTATTTGTACTGACCCTGAAACAGGGGGAAGTTGTGGTAGTGATATTACTATAAGCGATGCTAGTTATTGTAGTGATGGAGTTTTAGGCGTAGATACGAGCAAAGACTATTCTTCTCTGAGCAATAATGAACAAGGAGAATATTCTCAGCTAGAAAAAATGATGGGGGTTGACAAAAATGGTTTTCGTGCTCCTGATAATAAAAAACCGAGCAATATTGTCATTACTTCCACAGAAATTCCTGCAACTCCCGTCGCTCCTTCTGGTGCAAAAATTCTTTATGTGGATATGAGTACTGGTGCGATTACAACTCAGGTCATGGCAAATCTTCCCAATCAAAATGTAGTTGCATCCTCAAGTCAATGGAGAAATTTATTTTCTTCAGCCTTCAGTCATCTCTGGCAATGGATTGATGCTCCTGCATATGCTCAAAGTTCTCCTTCTGATTTGGTAAACATAGCAAAAAGTAATGCCTCTCAAATAGCGAATCTTGCAAGTGCAAATCCCAGTAACTCAAGTATCCAAACTGCAAATCAAACTGCTTCAAGTGCGGTCGCAGATGCAGAAAAAGCTCTAGCTGATTTAGTAGCAGAACAAGGCAAAAAAAATCCGAGTCAAAGAAAAATAGACGCATATTTAGCAACTATTAATACAGCCATTACCACAACAACGACTCAACTTGCTATTGCTCAAGCGCAGGCCGCCATCGCATCTAGTGGAGGTTCAGGCAGTTCTAGCGGCTCTTCTAGTGGCTCTAATGGTTCTGGTAGTTCTGGCACTAGCTATACAATCAGAATGGATAAAAAAGATGTTTATATTGATCTTGATCAAGAACCTTTTGCGAGTGCCTTTATTGAGGAAATGGTAGATGGCGAACTTTACCACGCTATTTACATTCAGGCTCAAAATCTTGATAGTGTTGGTGACGATATTAATGTTGTTATAGACAAAACTGCACTGGAAAACATTACCGTCAATGGCAAAAATATTGATGCAGAAAAAATGATAGTAAGACTTTATGTTTCTGAAAATACTTCTTTAGGGGGTAATTCCTCAGTTAATGTTTACAACAGCAGTGATAAAAGAATAACTGGTTCAACAGAGGATGAAAGAAAACAAATTGCTTCTTTAAGAATAATAGGGGGCAATGCGGACGGTACTCCTGTGGGTGACTTGGCTTGGACGATGAAGGGAACAGTTTGTATTATGGGACACATTCATGCTCCTACGGCAACAGTTTCTCTACCTCAAGGTAATGGTTGTGGTAACAGTGGTGGACAAACTCCCATATCTTTGAATACTGTAGCGGCTGATGAGTATGGCAGTGGTAACTATGTTTCTATTGGTAGCAGTGTAGGAACTCCAAATGTTTTTGGTGCTATTTGGGTTAAAAATTTCACAAACAGTTCTAATGGTGCTTCTGGTGCATTTTACGAAAATCCATCACTTACTCAAAATTTGATCGCAGAGTTCGGTAATGCTTATCCTTCCATTGGCGGTAGTACAGAAGGAAATGCTCAAATAAACTTAGAGCTAACCCGAAGAATTGTAAGAGATAAGGTTAATTAACAACTCTAAAAAAGCAAAAAAGCAACAAACGAATGATCGCCTCTTCGGGGGCGTTTTTTTTGTGGGATTGAGATATAAACAAGAAAAGATTAAGCTATGATTGAACTAACAATTAATCAATATTGTAGGTAGTTATGTGGGGTAAATTTCAACAGAGTGAACTTAGAATAGAAGTCTCCGCCGATGAAAAGAAATTAAAGGATAGTCTTCTGAGCATTGAACAATTAGAAAAATGGTTTTTTCCCCTTAAGTTTCAGGATAAGCGTCCAAATCAACTAGAATCAGGGGATAAGTTCACCATTAAATTAGGATTAGTTGAAGTAAGAAATGAGGTAGAAATAATAAATAGTAATTGTATCCGCTTTTTATTAAGTGGAGGAATTGACGGCTATCAAGAATGGTGTTGGGGTGATGGATGGATTCAATCTCGCTTAGAAGGTGTGTCAATACTACCCTTGAATTTTGCCCAAACGATGAATTTATTAAGGTTAAGAACTTTTGTGGGTGCAAGAATCGAGGAGAGAAAATAATAAATAATTTGCTAAAGAATATCGATTATTTTGAGATCATCAATTATGATCAAATATTAAAAGAGAGGGAAATCTGAAACTGAGAAAACAATGATTGAAAGAATTGGGCAATGGTTAAAATTAATTCCAACAACCATTCAACCCTATGATCCTGAAAAGGATGATGTGAAAGGTAAGAATGGGGATTCAATTGCCACTCATCCTGTGGTTAAAGATGGAGATTTAGAATTTTTGTTTTATCAGTTATTAGAAGGGGTTGCTAACGGGTGGCAAGAGTCTCGTATTGAGCAATTTTTTGAGAAATTAGAGCCGAGAATTTCCCTTGAAACTTGGTTAGATTGGTTACAGCGTTACCGTAATCAGTTAATTAAGTCTTCTCATGCTCATAGTCAATTGGCAGTAAGAATGATTCGTTTAGGTGAATTGACGGCAACATTACCTTTTATGCGAGGGGTGGGAGATTTAGCTTATGAAATAGGTAAAGAGTTATTAAATCAGACAAAAAATAACAATTTTGTTAATTCCTTCAATTCCCATCATCAAGACAATATAGATAAAAATATAGATAAAACTGAAGATAAAACGCCTACAAATGAAGTAACCGAAAGTTTAACCGCAAAAATAAACTCTCCTACATCATTAGGTGAATTACTATCTCTATTACAAAAAGATGAAAGTTTTGCTTCTGAAATTGCCCATCAGTTAAACTTAAATACGGCTGATCCTAGTGTAATTATTGCTAAAATTGTTGAGCAAACAGAATCTGATTCTTTACCTATTTTTTCTGGTTCTATTTCTGAAGAATTAGTAGAATATTTATTTAATTTAGGCTTAGAAAAAGCGTCAGCAGGAGATTTTGAAGAGGCTTTAATTTCATGGAATCAGGCTGTAACTCTTAACCCTGATTTTGCTCCCGCTTGGCATAACAAAGGTAGTGCTTTAGCTTACTTGAATCGTTTACCAGAAGCAGTTCAAAGTTTTGATCAGGCGATCGCACTTAATGTAAATGACCTCGACTCTTGGTATGATAGGGGGAGTGCTTTATTTAGCATGAGACAGTGGCAAGAAGCAATCATTAGTTGGGAAAGAGTAATTGGGATTCAACCTAATCATTATCAGGCGTGGTATCATCGTGGTCTAGCCCTAGAAAAACTAAAAAAATTAGGGGATGCTTTGAATAGTTACGGAAAATGTTTAAGTATTAATCCTCTTTTTACTCCAGCCCAGAAACGACAAGAAAAATTAAATTTGCTTCTTTCCTCTGATTCAGAAAATTAAAATTTAATCATGGTCTTTTTTGGTTATATTTAATCTGAGTTCAGGATAAATTTTCATCTATGAGTGATAGCGAAAAGGGCAAGAGGCAAAGTAAAAAGGGCAAAGGTGAATAGTGTTGGGGTGAATAGTTGATAATTAAGAATTAAAAATTAAAAACTCTAAACTCCGAACCCTTATCCGATATTCTTAAACTGAATTGAGGTTATTTATGAATCGTTTTTAGTGAAAATATCGATAGATTATCTGAGCTAAATTATCCCCAATTCCTGACACTTCTGCTAACTGTTTAACCGTTGCCTGACGAATATAATCTACCGAATGAAAATGAGCTAAAAGCCTTTTTTGTCTCTCAAATCCTAATCCCGGTATCTCATCTAAAATTGATTTACGACTAGCTTTTTGTCTTTGTTGACGGTGAAATGTAACAGCAAAACGATGGGCTTCGTCTCTTAATCTTCTCAATAATTGTACCCCTGATTGTTCCTTATTTGTATTAAGGGGTAATGATTGATTAGGTAAAAATATTTCTTCCCTTTTTTTTGCTAAACTAATAACCTTTATTTTCTCCATTAAATTCATTTCTGTTAAGACTTCACAAACTGATGAAAGTTGACCTTTTCCTCCATCAATCATCACTAAATCTGGATAATCTTCTGTATGGGAAAAACGTCTTTTAATTACTTCTTGTAGAGATAAAAAGTCATCAGAGTGACCTATTTTGATTTCGGGATTTTTAATCTTATAATGACGATAATATTGTTTAGCAGGTAAACCATCTATAAAAACAACCCTTGAAGCTACTGCATTTGAGCCTTGCAAATGGGATATATCATAACCTTCAATGCGACGGGGAAGAGTGGCTAAATCCAATATTTTGGCTAAATCCTCCATACCTTCTAAATTAGTTTGACTAAACTTTTGACTTCTTTCTAGCTCTATTTGAGCATTTCTAGCCACCATAGAAATTAATTCTGCTTTTTGCTGTCTTTGAGGAGTAGTAATAATAACTTTTTTCCCCTTTTTTTCTCTTAGCCAACTAGCTAAAATTTCTTCTTCTTTGAGAGGATATTGAACTATTATTTCTGTCGGAATTTCTGAGGAGTCAATATTTTGATAGTGTTGCTCCAAGACTCGTTGTAAAATTTCCCCCTGTTCATCATTATGACCATTATCGGTAAAAAATCCTAATCTGCCAATTAAGCGCCCTGCTCGAATCTGAAACAGTTGAATACAAGTATAATTTTCATCTTGAGCAAGTGCGATCGCATCTCTGGAAATGGTATCATCAGGTAAAGCAACTTTTTGACTGGAAAATAATTGTTGTAAACTCAGAATTTGATCCCTATATTGAGCCGCCTTTTCAAACTCTAGGGCTTCTGAAGCGATTTCCATTTGAGTTTGTAATTGTTTAATTAATTCATCAGTACGCCCCTGAAAAATAAAAGCAACCTTACTAATAATTTCCCGATATTGTTCAGGAGTAATTAAATTTTGACAGACTCCGGGGCATTTTCCTAGATCATAATTCAAACAGGGGCGATCTTTATATAAAGGCTTTGATCGCTGCCGTAAAGGAAAAGTACGTTTAATAATATCTAAAATTTCCCTTAACCTTCGACTATCCACATAAGGACCATAATAGCGATCGAGTTTATCAGTTAAACGACGCTTACGAGTAATAAAAATACGAGGATAATTTTCAGACCAAGTAATGCAGACATAGGGATATTTTTTATCATCCTTAAGTAAAACATTAAAATGAGGTTGATGCTGTTTAATTAAATTTGCCTCTAAAGCTAAAGCCTCTGCTTCCGTATCGGTGACAATATATTCAATATCCCCCACCTGAGAAACCATTAAAGCGATTCTATGGGTATGTTTAGCAGAAGGATTAAAATAAGATTTAACCCTTTTCTTGAGATTTTTTGCCTTACCAATATAGAGAATATTTCCCGATTTATCTTTCATAAAATAAACCCCAGACTCATCAGGCAAACCCTTTAATAAATCCTCTACTTTCATCCCACAACCATTTTATTTTCCTTAAACAAAACCATCAAAAATTAAGAATGAAGAATTTGTTTCTCCCTTTTCCCCATCTGTCTAATACTTAAAATTGCCTAATCATTCTTTTTATTATCAGACTTTGGACGAGTAAATTGAGAAGCGGCAGGAAAATATTTAACGGGTTCATTTTGTAATGCTGACACCATAAATTGTCGCCAAATAGGTGCGGCATATCCCCCTCCTGTCACCCCACGTCCTAAACTACGATTAAAATCATCATTACCAATCCAAACAGCCGTTGCTAATTGAGGCACATAACCCACAAACCAAACATCCCTTTCCCCAGATGTTGTACCAGTTTTACCCGCCGCAGGTCTGCCAATACTAGCACTACTTGCAGTACCTCCTTGTATTACTTGAGTCAGAGTTGCAGAAAGAGAAGCCGTTGCCCATTCATTTAAAACCAACTTGGGTTGAGGAGTGTTATCTAACAACACATTACCATTGCTATCTGTCACTTGTAGAATCATAGTAGTGTCTGATTGCCAACCATTATTCGCAAAAGTTGCGTAGGCCTTAGCCATTTCCATCGGTGTAACGCCAATAGGTCCTAATGGCAAGGATACCACTGGACTTAAAGGGCTTTCTATCCCTAGAGTGCGACATACTTCAATGACTTTATCTAAACCTATTTCCTGCCCTAAAACCACTGCGGGAATATTTAAAGACTGACTTAGAGCTTGAATTATACTGACATTTCCTCCTCCGAAACTTCCACCATAGTTCTGAGGACGATAATAACCACTACCGTCTCGATAACCCTTGGAATAGTTGGGAACAGATGAAGAGGGAGTATATTTTCCCGTAGCGAAAGCAGTATAATAAACAAAAGGTTTAAAAGCTGAACCGGGTTGACGACGAGATTGTAATACTCGGTTAAATTGACTTTCTTTATAGTCCACACCACCTACTACTGCTTTGACAAAATGGGTTCGAGGGTCGATCGCAACTAGGGCTATTTGATCCGCCTTAACCCCCCATGAAATTAAATTACGATGGGATTTTTGGACGATTTCTTCTGCCTTAACTTGTAAATCATAGTCAATGGTAGTTTGAACATGAAGTCCCCCCTTAGTAATCATTTCTTGTCCAAAACGCTCGACTAATTCTTTACGTACAGAATCAGTGACATAGGGAAGTTTACTACTTTGCCATGCTTGAGGCTTACCTAAATAAAGAGGAGTTTTTTTAGCAGTTTCAGCCTCTTCATTAGTAATCCAGCCCAAATCTACCATTCTTCCTAAAACTAAAGCCTGTCTTTCCTTGGCAATATCATAATTAGCAAAAGGGCTATAAACTTCGGGGGCTTGAATAATTCCCGCCATCATTGCCGCCTCTGCCAAATTTAATTCCGATGCAGACTTATTAAAATAACTTTGAGCCGCCGTTTCTGCACCATAATTGTTATGTCCCCAATAGATATTGTTGAGGTACATTTCCAAAATATTATCCTTTTCAAAAACCTGCTCTACTCTAACGGCTAAAACGGCTTCTGCTAATTTACGGGAAAAAGTCCTTTGATGGGACAGAAAAACATTTTTAACTAACTGCATTGTTAAGGTTGATGCACCTTCTACCACCCCACCACTTTGAATATTGACCAGAATCGCTCTACCTATACTGGTGGGATTGATACCTTTATGATCATAAAAATTACTATCTTCGATGGCCAATACTGCCATCTTTAAATTAGGGGAAATATCTTGAAAGTCCACTGTTGTGCGATGTTCTTCCCCGTGATATGTAGTTAATAAACGTCCCTTAACATCATAAATGTAGCTAGTTTGAGAAGGAACATAATTTTTTAAAACCCTTACATCTGGTAAGTTACGAAAACTAACAGCTAAACCAACCAAACCACCGGCTATCGCTGATGTGGTTAACAATGTTAGACCTAAAAATGTCCCAGTGGTTGCCTTTGCTACTCCTAGAAAAAAATTGGAGGGAGTTTTTGGATTGGGGACGGGATTATTAGTTTTACCTTTGATGCTAGTAGATGCCACAGTTTTTGACCAAAAAAATAATTTTATAAAATAGTTGCAAGAGTATTACACTAGCTTAGTTACATAACATTATAATTAAGCAGAAAAGGACTGCGCTTTATCCTAGCACAAACCTTTTATAATAAATCAAGATTCAAGAATTAAACTTGACATAACTAAGGTTTTTCTTTAGTTTAGCTATAAAAAACGGATAGTTAACCCATCAGGAGTTATAAAAACATATGTTTGTACTTAATGGTTATGAGTATTTTTTAGGTTTTCTGATAGTTAGTAGTTTAGTACCTATTTTAGCTTTGACCGCATCTAAATTACTACGTCCAAAAACAGGAGGCCCCGAAAGACGCACTACCTATGAATCAGGGATGGAACCCATCGGGGGAGCATGGATTCAATTTAATATTCGTTACTATATGTTTGCCCTTGTGTTTGTAGTTTTTGACGTGGAAACAGTCTTTTTATATCCTTGGGCAGTAGCTTTTAACGCATTGGGTTTATTAGCTTTTGTAGAAGCCTTAATTTTTATTGCAATTTTAGTAGTTGCTCTTGTATATGCTTGGCGTAAGGGTGCTTTGGAATGGTCATAAAGAGCAATTAGGAATTAGTGATTAAGACAAGGGAATAGGCAATGGGCAATAGGCAATAGTTTATGGTTGATAATAAATAATAAAAACACCTGAAACCTGAAACCTGAAACCTGAAACCTGAAACCTCTACCTTAACCCCGAACTCAGATCAAGTCCATTACAATAAAAATGATGCTATCTTAGTAAAGAAAAACTTATGAATATTTCTGCTACAGATTTAAAAAACTTAGAAAATCAAGCAAAGGAAAAAATCCTCAATCCTGTCGCCCGTAGTCAAGTAACTCAGGATTTATCAGAAAATATAATTTTAACCACTGTTGATGACTTACACAATTGGGCTAGATTATCAAGTTTGTGGCCTCTCCTGTATGGAACAGCTTGTTGCTTTATCGAATTTGCCGCTCTAATTGGTTCTCGCTTTGATTTTGACCGTTTTGGACTTGTTCCTCGTTCTAGCCCCCGTCAAGCTGATTTAATCATCACTGCAGGAACTATTACTATGAAGATGGCACCTGCCTTAGTGCGTTTATACGAGGAAATGCCTGAGCCTAAATATGTTATCGCTATGGGTGCTTGTACTATTACAGGAGGTATGTTTAGCAGTGACTCTACAACGGCAGTGCGTGGGGTTGATAAGTTAATTCCTGTTGATGTGTATATTCCGGGTTGCCCTCCTCGCCCTGAAGCTATTTTTGATGCGATCGTAAAATTGAGAAAGAAAGTAGCAAATGAGTCAATTCAAGAGCGTGGGACTGTCAGAAGTCAAACCAATAGATATTATTCTACTACCCACAATATGAAGGTAGTTGATCCTATTTTGACAGGTAAGTATATTCGTAGTGAATCCAGAAATAATCCCCCTGCTGAATTAGCGGCGGCCATGGGAATGCCTGTGGATACAGCAAAATTAACAGAAAAAACTCAAGAGGAGGCTTAATCATCAATGACAGAAGCAAATAACAATCCAGAAATGGAAAATCAGCAAGAAAATACCGAAGCCACAGAAATTGTCCAAGCAGGGGTAACATCTCAATGGTTAACGGAAAATGGTTTTGCTCATGAAGCCCTTGAAAAAGATCATTCAGGAGTAGAATTGATTAAAGTTGATCCTGAATTTCTTATTCCCATTGCGACTGCCTTACGTGCCTATGGATTTAATTATCTACAGTGTCAGGGTGCTTATGATTTAGGCCCGGGAAAAGAATTAGTTAGTTTTTATCATTTACTTAAAGTGGAAGATAATATAACTAATCCTCAAGAAGTTAGAATCAAGGTTTATTTGAATAGAGAAAATCCTCAAGTGCCTTCTGTATATTGGATTTGGAGGGGGGCAGATTGGCAAGAAAGAGAATGCTATGATATGTATGGCATCATCTATGAAGGACATCCCAATTTAAAACGTATTTTAATGCCTGAAGATTGGGTGGGTTGGCCTCTGAGAAAAGATTATGTATCTCCAGATTTCTATGAGTTACAAGATGCTTATTAATTACTAGCCAACAATTATGGGGATTGGGGGAAACGAGTTAGGAGTTAGGAGTTAGGAGTTAGGAGTTAGGGGTTAAGAGTTAGAAGTTATTAATTATCAACTATTTACCTTTACCCTTTTCGCCATCACTCATCGATGAAAATTCATCCTGAATTCAGGTTAAATAGGTCTTAGCTTCACAAAAATACCTATTAGTAACCCACTTACTACTCTATAAAATCTATTGATTTGCTTCAAGGTTAATTGAATATTATTCTCAGTTGTCGAAAAAGAAAATATAATCTACCATTGGAAAGTAAGTATTGAACAGATACGATGCTTTATTTGAAAATAATTGATTTTTGTCTATGTTTATTTTTGATGCTCAATTAAAAATTAGGAGAAAATTTGAGTAGATAAATGAATAATACTATTACTTTGATTTGGTTGGCGTTGCCTTTTTTTGCTGGTTTTTTAGTTTATTTATTGCCTAAATATTCTAATCATTTGAGTTTAGGAGTATTGTTAATATCTGTTTTTTATCCTGTTTGGTTATTGACATCAGAAGAAGATTTTACTTTGCGGTTATTGGATAATTTTGGTGTTACTTTGTATGTAGATCAACTTAGTGGTTATTTTATTCTTACAAATTGTCTTGTTACCATTGGGGTTTTGCTTTATTGTTTGTCGGAAGAAAGGAAGGCTTTTTTCTATACTCAATTAATGATTCTCTACGGTAGTGTTAATGCCTGTTTTATTGGCTATGACTTTATTAGTTTTTATGTTGCCATCGAGGTGATTAGTATTGCCGCTTTTTTGCTTATGGTTTATCCTCGCAGTGATAAAAGCATTTGGATAGGATTACGATACCTTTTTGTTAGCAATACTGCGATGCTACTTTATCTAATGGGGGCAATTTTAATTTATAAGGCGAATAATTCTTTTAGTTTTGATGGTTTAATTAATTCTCCTCCAGAAGCGATCGCACTTATTCTGTTAGGATTATTAGTAAAAGGAGGAGTGTTTGTGTCTGGATTGTGGCTTCCTCTTACTCATGCTTCGGTGGAAACTCCATTATCAGGATTACTTTCAGGCATTGTGGTTAAGGCAGGAATTTTTCCTTTTCTTCGTTTAGCATCTATTAGTGATGAAGTTGACTTTGTTATCAGAATTGTCGCTATTGCTACGGCTTATTTAGGAGTTACACAGGCTATTTTTGAAAATGATACTAAAAGATTATTAGCTTTAAGTACCGTTTCTCAACTAGGATTTATCATTGCTTCCCCAATGATTGCAGGTTTTTATGCCTTAACTCATGGTTTGGCTAAATGCACTCTGTTTTTAACTGTGGGTAATTTACCTAGTCGTGATATTAAACAATTAAATCAAGAAGGAGTTAATCTTTATCTTTGGTTCGTGCTATTGTTAGGAAGCTCATCTATTATCGGTATTCCTTTATTGGCCGGTTTTAGTGCCAAGGTGATGGTAATGAAAAATATTGTGAGTTGGCAAAATATACCTTTCAATTTAGCAGTTATCGGAACAGCGATCGCACTTTCTAAACTAATTTTTCTCCCCATTGCTAATACATCTATATCTGAAACAAGAGTGAAAAGAGGTTATTGGCTAGGAGTCAGTATTTTAATGGGAGGATTAATAGCAACTAATCTGATTTATCCTCAAGCCTATACCATTGCCAATATAAGTAAAGCCCTAATCACATTTGCTATTGGAGCATTAATATATCTATTTATACTGAAAAAAATTACCCTAAAATTGCCCCGAATACTAGAAAAATTTGATAACCTGATTGGTATTATGAGCTTAACTGTGATTGGCTTATTTTGGATGGTTTTACCCATTGGTTAAAAAAAGAATTCAAGAATTATTAACTATTTACTATTAACTATAATCATGAAACTAGCTGAACCCGTTATCGAGTACAGATATGATAATCAAGTACCACAGCAATGGGTAGAGGTTTTAGTAGATTGTGTCTATGCAGAGGGGCTATATACTTATCAAAATAAACCCGATATTCTTATTAAAGCAGGAGATATTGTTAGTGTTCCTTTTGGTAATACTATTGTGGGAGGGGTAGTAGTTAAGATTATTTCTCAACAACCTGATCATCTTGATTCTAGTGAAATTAAAGAAATAGATGATATTGTGAGTAGTGGTTTTTTCCCCCCTCACTATTGGGAATTATTAGAGCGCACTGCTAATTATTATTTAACGGATTTAATCAACGTGATTCGGGTTGCTTTACCGCCAAAACTTTTGGGGCGATCGCAGCGTCGGGTTAAGTTATTATTTAATAATATCCCTGAAAATCCTGAAGATTTCTGTACGGTGAAAGAATGGGAAGTAATTAAATTACTAAAAAAAAGTAAACAAGGGGATTATAGCTATCGTTTTATCACCCAGAAAGTCAATAATAGCCGAAAAGCAATTTCCTTGTTGGTAAAAAAACAATGGTTAGAAACTTATTTACAACCCCCCAGTAAGGCAAAACCAAAATTCACAAAAGTTGTCACCTTTTTAGGGGAAAATAACAACTCAGAAAAATTGACTCCTAAACAAAAAGACGTTTTAAAAAACCTCAAAAACCATGATGGAGAATTAGCTTTACAAGAATTATTAAAAGTATGCGAATTGAATAGCGATTCTGTAGTTAAAACCTTAGAGAGAAAAGGATGTGTTGTTATTCAAGAAAGAGAAACCTTGCGTTTATTACAGGATTCTAACCCCACCGAAGATCAACCAAAATCATTAACTTCCCCTCAAAATCAAGCCTTGGAATTAATTAACAGTTTACATTCTTTTTCCACTGTATTATTACATGGTGTAACAGGTTCAGGTAAAACAGAGGTATATCTACAGGCGATCGCACCTATCTTAGCACAGAAAAAATCTGCTCTTGTATTAGTCCCCGAAATTGGTTTAACACCGCAATTAACAGATCGATTTCGGGCAAGATTCAAAGGACAAGTATGTGTTTATCACAGTGCCTTGAGTGATGGAGAAAGATACGACACATGGCGACAAATGCTCACAGGTGAGCCTCAAGTGGTTATCGGCACAAGAAGCGCAGTGTTTGCCCCTTTACCTAATATTGGTATTATTATCTTAGATGAAGAACACGATACCAGTTTTAAGCAACATCAACCTATCCCCACTTATCACGCTGTTAAAGTAGCCCAATGGCGTGCAGAATTAGCAGATTGCCCCCTTGTTCTAGGTTCAGCTACCCCCTCCCTTGAAACATGGCAAAAAGCCTTTTCTGTTGTTCCTAAACCCCTTAAAATTAAGAATATTGAGGACTTTTTAGTTAGTTCCTATCCCCATTATTATCTTTCCTTGCCCGATCGCATCTTAGAAAGACCTCTCCCCCCAGTAGAGATAATTGATATGCGTCAAGAGTTGCGCAAAGGTAACAGAAGTATTTTTAGCGATCGCCTCAAAGTAGAGCTTCAAAACCTTAAGCCAGAAGGAAAACAGGCTATTTTATTTATATCTCGGCGGGGTCACAGTACTTTTGTCTCTTGTCGTAGCTGTGGTTATGTGATGGAATGTCCCCACTGTGATGTTTCCCTATCCTACCATTATAGCCATCACGGTGCAAGGGAATTATTACGTTGCCACTATTGCAATCATGCAGAGCTACACCCAAAGCAATGCCCTCAGTGCTTTTCACCTTATTTGAAATTTTTTGGCACGGGAACACAAAAAGTTGTATTAGAAATGGAAAAAGAGTTTCCTGACTTGAAAGTATTGCGATTTGATAGCGACACCACTAGCAGTAAAAATGCTCACCGTCGTATCCTAACCGAATTTGCCCAAGGAGAAGCGGATATTTTAATCGGTACGCAGATGTTAACCAAAGGCATTGATTTAGCTAATGTTACCCTTGTGGGGGTAGTTTCTGCCGATGGTTTGTTGTTTCATTCTGACTACAGAGCCTCAGAAAGAGCCTTTCAAACGCTCACTCAAGTGGCAGGAAGGGCAGGCCGTGGAGAAGATAGGGGAAAAGTTATTATTCAAACCTACTCCCCCGAACATCCTGTTATCCATGCAGTGCAAAATCATGATTATTTGGCTTTTTGCGACCGAGAATTAACCGAAAGGGAGAGTTTAAGTTATCCTCCTTATGGTCATTTGATTTTATTACGTTTTAGTGGTTTAGATGGGGATAAAGTTCGAGATAGTGCAGATGCGATCGCTTCTTTATGTGCTAATTTATTACCAGATTATATGGAAATTTTAGGACCTGCTCCTGCTAATATTATGAGGGTAGCAAGGCGTTATCGATGGCAAATTTTGTTAAAAAGTGAAAGAGAATTTTCTTTAGAAATAAAACAAGAGTTAATCAATTTAAGACAATATTGCCATAATTCTGTATCATTAGTTATCGATCCAGACCCCTTAAGAATTGAATAATTTATCTTTATTGGTCAAGATTTTCTAAAATATCTTGTATAACTGGTTTTAGTAGAGGTAGATCATTTTGAATAGTATCCCAAACAATTTCCACTTGAATTCCAAAATATTTATGAATTAAAATATCTCTCATTCCAGCAATTTCTTTCCAGTTCATATTAGAATATTTTTCTTTCACATAGGGCAAATTGTCAGTAACTTTTTTGGTTGCTTCTCCTATTCTTTCTAATCCATGAATGACAGCGAAAATAGTTTTTTCATCTTCACAAAAATCATCAAAATTAAAACCATCAATAAATCGATTAATAGAGTTAATTGTGTCTAAAATATCATGTAAAAAGTCTTTAACTGTTCTTTTCATAGATAAATAACCTCACTTAAGATTTGTTTCCCGATGTGAGGTTTTAAACCTTTTTTCATAACTAAATCTACTTTTTTGCCTAACCTGTCACTAAATAAATTTTGTAACTTGCCATACTTTACCAAGCCAAATCTTGCTTCTGGCTTAAAAGTAACTAACAAATCTATATCGCTATTTTCCGTTTCTTCTCCTCTCACATAAGAGCCAAATAATCCTAATTCATCTATTTGATATTCTTCTTCAATTTCTAACTTTATTTTTTTGATGTTTTCTTTGAGAATGTCTAATTTATTCTTTTTAACCGTTAGCGTCATTTTTACATCCTCCTATCTTCATAAAATTGGCAATATAAGAGTAATTTAGTTTACTTATATCTTTGTTTTCATTTTACCTAAATAATCGATAAAATTAATGAAAATAGTTAACAATTCAAAGAGAATTTCTGTTAATTGCTTTTCCTTAAATCTTCTAAGATTATATTGATTATTATTTATTGACAAAAAAACTTTATCATTTTTTACATTGTCTGTTTCTTTACCCCAATAATTTGTTAGTTATGACTATTATTAAATCATTTCTTTTTTCCATAACCCTATGTTTATACTTAGTTTCCTCGCCTTTGGTGAAAAGCGCAGAATGGGAGGAAATTCAAGCTAGGGGTAAAATTATTGTTGGAGTTAAAGATAATTTACCACCACTAGGTTTTACTGACCAAAACGGTAATTTACAGGGATTTGAAATTGATTTAGCTCATAAATTGGCAGAAGAATTATTGGGGGATAAACAAGCAATTAAGTTTGTACCTCTCCTCAATCAAGATAGGCTAAATGCTGTCATAGAAGATGATGTGGACATTGCGATCGCATCTATTACTTTTAATTCTTCCCGTCAAAGATTGGTGGATTTTAGTGACATTTACTATTTTTCTGGGACAGGGATTATAGTCAAAAAAAATTCATTTTTTAACAATATTGGCAATATTTCGGGGAAAATAGGCATTTTAAGCCATTCAAGAGCGATCGCAGAAATTCAATATCAATTTCCACAACTATCATTACAAGGGGTTTCTAGTTATCAAGAAGCACTAGAATTAATGGAAAAAGGAGAAATACAAGGTTTTGCAGGAGATGTAATGGTTTTAACGGGTATAACTCAACAAACATCAAATTATCAGCTATTACCTCAAATTATTGGAGCATATCCCATTGCGATCGCACTTCCAAAAGGAAGAGAATATCAATCATTACGAAATCAAGTTAATCAGGTAATGAGAAAATTAAAGCAAGAAGATTGGTTTAAGGAAAAAGCTAAATTTTGGGGCTTACCGTGAATTTGAAAAGGGCAAAGGGCAAGAGGCAAACCCCCCTTTATCCCCCCTCGAGAGGGGAGAGGGCAAAGGTGAATTAGTGAATAGTTGAGAATTAAGAATTAAAAACCTCGTTCACGACTGAAAGGAGTGTACGAGCGCAGCGAATTCTCCGAACTCCGAACTCCGAACTCCGAACTCCGAACTCCGAACTCATTACTTACTCATTGCCTAAGAGAAAATCCTGTAAAGAAGGTACTTTTAATCGTTGTTTTTGAGTGTGAGATTTATGGGTTAAATCCATTAATAATTGAGAGTAAATCCCTTCAATAATAGAAGGTGCATTCATCTTATTATTATCAATATTTTCTACTAATTGATTTACCACTCTGATAAATGGTGCGAGTCTGCCATCGTCAAACACTTGCGGAAAGGCTAACCTTTCAGGAATTTTTATTTCTTCTAAGGGTTGATTGTCCCTAGAAGCGTATAATTTAAAACCGTGTACATAATCCTTGAGGTTATCACTGCCTAAGACTAATGTGCCTTTTTCTCCGTAAATTTCTAGCCAATGACCGCGCCCTTGATAGGTAACTGAGCTAAGATTAACTTGTACTGGTGTGCCTTCATGCAATTCTAAGGTTATTAAACAGGTATCATCAGCAGTAACAGGCTTTAATTGATTGTTAGCTAAAGGATCAGGGCGTTGGGGTATGGCACAGCCTAAATAAGCAGAAATTGTGGCTATTTCCCCGAATAACCAGTTAATATAGTCAAAAGCATGAGATCCGATCGCACCTAATGCCCCTCCTCCTTTTTCTTTAACAGAATACCAATTCCATGCGCGGTTAGGATTACCCCTAGATGCCACTAACCAATCGATTTTGATAAGTCTGGTTTTACCGACATAGTCATTATCTAAATATTCCTTGAGTAATTGCCATGCTGGAATAAAGCGAAATTCAAAGTCAGCGATGACAATTTTTTGTTTTTGTTTAGCTAAACGATAAATTTCCCTAGTTTCATAAACATTAAGATTCAGGGGTTTTTCGAGCAAAATATGCTTATTGTGGTTAAGGGCGATTTTTGCCATGTCATAGTGCAGAAACGGAGGGGTAGAAATACTGACTATATCTACTTCTGGTAAACGGCAAATATCCTCTAAATCATCCATTGCATGGGGAATATTATACTCAGATGCTATGGCTTTTGCTTTATCTAAGACACGATGATGTATGGCCACCACTTCTGTGTGAGGGTGAAGTTGAAAGGCAGGTAAATGAATTTGTTTCCCAAAACCCGTGCCAACAATGGCAACGCCTAGTTTTTTTTCTGTCATAGGAGAAATGTACAATTTAGAATGTAGAATTTAGAAAAAGGGAACAGGGAACAGGGAACAGTGTATAGTTAATAATTAATAGTTATTTAGACTCTTCACTCCCCACTGCCCACTCCCTACTTCCAACTCCTTACTTCACAATACCCCCATTAGAAAAACCAACCGTAAGAGTGTAAACCTTTACCCAATAAATTGACTCCTAAATAACAAACCCATACCACTAAAAAACCTCCTGCGGCTAAAAGAGCGGGTTTTCTTCCTTGCCAACCTTTGGTAATTCTGGCGTGTAAATAAGCGGCAAAGACTAACCATGTAATTAATGCCCATGTTTCTTTGGGATCCCAACTCCAATAAGACCCCCATGCTTCATTTGCCCATACAGCCCCTGAAACAATGCCAATGGTTAATAGAGGGAAGCCTAAACCGATGATACGATAACTAATATTATCAAGGGTGTCCACTAAACTCAAGCGCTCTGGAGAAAGTTGATTGACGATAGTTTTCTCTTGGGTTAATACTGCTGTACCGCCTTGATTCTCAACTTCTGTGAGTTTTTCCGCTTGATAGTTTAATTTTAAGGCTTTAACATTACGGTAAGCTCCCGTACCAACAGAACTACCTCTTAATTGAATCTCTTTACCTTGAGTTAAAATCAAAAATGCGATCGCAACTAATGAGCCTACCATCAAAGCAGAGTAACTAAACATCATGACACTAACGTGCATCATCAACCAATTAGATTTTAAAGCAGGAACTAAAGGTTCGCTATGTTGCATTTCTGGAGGGAGAGAAAGAGTAGCAAAAGCGGCGATACCCATAGCAGTAGGAGCACTGACAACTCCCACTAAACGACTACCACTCATAGATTCTGCAATTAAATGCACAGTGGTAACACCCCACCCCAAAAAGAAAAGGGATTCATAGAGATTACTAATAGGGAAATAACCCCCTTCAATCCACCGCGCTAACAGTAGAGAGGCGATAGATAAATTACCGATAATCATGCCCATTGTACCGAGTTTAGGCAATATTGAAAAATTGGGAAAGGCTGTACCTACCCAATAAAATAACATGGTGATAAACAATACAGCGAAAGAAACGTTATCTAAAATATTTTCTAAACTAACTAAATCCATAGGGTCAATATATTAAATTTATTTTCTATTATCCATGATGACTCACTCCAATTGCATCTACTCAAAAATTTATGTGGAGAAGAAGGTGATGAGGTGATGAAGGGAAGGTGTGAGAGACAGAAATCGGAGCTTAGGGGTTAATAGTTCAGAGTTATTAATTATTCACTATTCTCTATTTAAGCAATACTGCCTCTTTTTCTTGCTTCCTTGTAAGAAACCCCCACATTTTTGATTCCAGCTTTGATCATTTGTTCTTCTAATAAGGCAAAAAAACGAGTGCGATCGCTTCCTTTGATTACAGCGAGATTATGAGCTTCAGCTAAAGCAACAGGATAGCCAAAACCCTTATCAACTTGAGCAAGGGTAATACTTAGAGATTGATTGAGGAGGGATTCATTTTCTGCTACCCATTGGGGAAATTCAACCCTAGCAATTTCTGAACCAACATGGAGATAACAGAAATAAATATGGTTTTCTTCTCCATATAAATCTAAAATACGAGAATTACTACGGAATATAGCACTTCTTTCTCCTCGTTGTAAAAGGTGAGTCCAAAGATTAACATCTCTGAGGGGTTCAACTTTCTGACAGGGGGTTTTATCCACTTCTTCCCCACAAAATGCCATACAATTAGGATTATCGTAGGGACATAAAGGAAAACGAAGAAAGTTAATTGCCGATGTGCCACGGGAAGCACTAACATATCCCACGAAAGGAATTTTTGTCTGTCGTAAACTTTCCCATGCTTTTAGAATGGGATTCAAAATTTCTTCTCTAGCCTCAACGGGTAAAGTTTCTAAAAACCAGTAAACCAATGAGCCATCCATCATAGCAAGGTTAGGGGTATCAAAATGCGCTCCGGGGGGATTTACCCAGGTACAAGCCATTTCTGCTAATACCTCGGCTTCAGCGACAGTGCGTCTATAACTCATCCATTCTTCGGTACGAATTCCCCATTTTCGGGATGCGTAGAGGTCTTCACTTTTATAGTATATTTCAGGAAGGGTATCAAGGAGAGGATGTAAATTCTGCCCATAATGCAACATAATTCGCCCAATATTGATCAAATAACAATAGGCAATTTCATGATGAGAGGGGGCAATTTGAGAACCATCTGCCGAAAAAACACTATGATTATTAGGTGCAATGGAAATTTTTACTTTTTTAGTAATCGATTCTTGAGGGGTGGCCGCAGTAAATAAGAGGCGATCGCTCCATTCTTTTTGAGCTTTAATAAAAGTATCTTGGTCTTTTTCGACTATAGCCAATAATTGTATTGCTTTTTCCAAACGCTGACTACTTTTTAGGGCTTCTTTCTGGATTTCTTGCCCCATATCTGGCATTTGACGGGCTAATTTTGCTAAATCTAACACGGCTGTTTTTATCTGGGTATTTGGGAATGAGGTGATTTGATAAATTTGGGGATTGGGCTGTTAGAGGAAAACCAGTTATGAGTTAGGGGTTAGGGATTAGAAGTTATTAATTATCAACTATTTACCTTCCCCCCTCGAGAGGGGGGATATAGGGGGGTTTGCCCCTTGCTCTTTTCTTAATTTCTAATAGATTTAAGCATTTCAACTAATGTATGATGTGCATCTTTGGCATCAACTAGAGTATGATCAAAGTTAATTCTTAATGGTTTTTCCTCGTTATTATCTATAATTAGAAACATACCTTCATTATCAATAGACAACATTTTTGCACTATTTAAGTGTTCTAAACTACCATAGTGTTTGGCATATAAGACTAAGGCATCTCCATGATCATCGTTCATATGTTTACAGATGCGATCGCTCACTGCGGTGGTAATAGTTTCACTCATGGGTTAATAAATATGATCTTATAAAATAGCTTTTTGACAAATTATATCATCAAGTAACGGAAAGATGATCTAAGCAATAAAGCACTATTGATTAATGGTAGGATTTTAGAGTGTCTTTTTCCTAAGTATAGATCATTTAGCTATCATGACTGTAATTAACTCTGTGAGAATTGTTTTAGTTGAACCGGCAGGAGAGAGAAATATTGGTTCAATTGCTAGGGTTATGCGTAATATGGGTTTAACGAAGTTAGTTATTGTCAATCCTCATTGTAATCCTTTTTCCGAGGAGGCTAAAGTTATGGCAGTGCATGGAGTAGAGGTATTAGAAAAAGCGAAAATAGTTAATTCTATTCCCTCCGCATTGCAAGGATGCCAAAGAGCCATTGCAACTACCGCCAGAGAAAGGGGAATTCCTACTCCTTTAGAAAAACCAAGAGATGTTATGGGATGGTTGCTAGAAGAAAATATTAACTCAGCTTTAGTTTTCGGTCCTGAAGATAGAGGATTAAGTAATCAGGAATTAAGCTATGCTCAAAGATTTGTCTGTATTCCCAGTAATCCTGAATATCCCTCTCTTAATTTAGCTCAGGCGGTGGGAGTTTGTGCCTATGAGTTATATCAAGAATTTCTTAATCAAAACCAAAAAACAGTAATTGACTCAGAAACAGAAAAACATGATGATTTAGCTGATTTAAAAGCCTTAGAAGGTTATTATCAACATTTAGAGTCGGTTTTGCTACAGGTTAATTATTTATATCCCCATACTGCTAAAGCAACAATGGAAAAAATTAAGCGTATTGTCAACCGTAGTGATTTAAAAACCCAAGAGTTAGCTATGTTGAGAGGGATGTTAAGACAAGTGGAATGGGGAATTAAAAATTAAGAGTTAACTATTTTTTATTTTTTGTTTAACATTGCTGAGTAAACACATAAAACACAGAAAAAACTAGGTGAAAATAGAAAGCCAAAGTCTAAATATGGTTTACTTTTGCCTTTTGCCCTCGTCCTTTTCCTTACCTTAATTCTTTGATTAACTAATCGAGTATATACTTTAAATAAATTACGATAATTTTTGTTATGACGATTGTAAATGCCTACGCCGCCCACGAAATAGGAGGGATACTCAAGCCTTTTCAATATCAATTACCCCCCATTGGTGCTTATGAAGTTGATATTCAAGTACAGCATTGCGGTATTTGTCATAGTGACTTAAGTTTGCTGGAAAATGCTTGGGGTGTTACTCAATATCCTTTTGTACCGGGTCATGAAATTGTTGGTACTGTTTTGGCTGTCGGACAAGATGTAGTTCACTTAAAAAAAGGCGATCGCGTCGGCTTGGGATGGCACTCAGCATATTGTTTACACTGTGATCAATGTTTAACTGGTAATCATAATATGTGTTACTCTGCTCAAGCTACTATCGTGGGCAGACATGGAGGATTCGCCGATATAGTTAGGGCAAAAGTTCCTAGTGTAGTTAAATTACCCGATTCTGTGGATATGCGTACTGCAGGACCTTTGCTTTGTGGTGGTATAACGGTTTTTAATCCTTTAATTCAATTCAATATTTTGCCAACGGCTAAAGTGGGAGTGATTGGCATAGGTGGTTTAGGTCATATTGCGGTGCAGATTCTTCGGGCTTGGGGATGTGAGGTAACTGCTTTTACTTCTAGTGAGTCAAAAATAGAAGAAGCCTTAAAAATGGGGGCAAATAAAACTCTTAACTCTAGGGATTCAGAGGAGTTAAAGTCGGCAGAAAATAGTTTTGATTTGATTCTCTCTACTGTTAATGTTGAGCTTGATTGGAGTACATATTTAAGTTTACTAAAGCCAAAAGGTCGTCTTCATCTTTTAGGGGTGGTTCTTGAACCCTTAAACCTCAGTGTTTCTTCTTTGCTTTCACGACAAAAATCCGTTTCTGCTTCCCCTGTAGGTAGTCCAAATGCGATCGCACAAATGTTGGAGTTTTGCCAAAGACATAATATAAAGCCCATCACACAACATTTTCCCCTCAAGGAAGTGAATGAAGCAATGGAACATTTGAGAGCTGGAAAAGCCCGTTATCGAGTGGTGTTAGACATGAATTGAGATATTGGGGTATTGGGGAGAAACTAATTATTAAAGTGCTGAAGTCACTAATTGTTCATTACCTTTCCCCTTTGCCCTTTGTACATTTACCATTCCCGATAAAAACTAAAAATTATAGATTAATTCACCAATATCGAAAATTCTTTGTTAGGAATTAGGAATTAAGAGAGATAATTGAAGATTCAGGAGAAATAATTTAACTTCAGTCATCACAGAATCTATGAAAGGTTTTAATTTCGTTGTTTTTCGTAAGTTTTGGGCGATCGCAAAATTATATTGGCTAGGTTCAGAAAAAAAAGGAGCTTTAACACTACTATTTATTTTAGGAGTGTTACTTATAGCTTATACTCAACTGAGTGTTTTACTAAACGAATCTCAAGGAGGATTAATTTCTACCCTAGCGGCAAAAGATGAAACCGCTTTTTGGCAAACTGTGGGGAAATTTCTCTTAATTTTAATTATTTATGTTCCCTTATTTGCTGGTTTTTCTTATACTCAAAGTAAATTGGGTTTATATTGGCGTAGATGGTTAACAAATAATTTTTTGAATAAATATTTTCAGCAAAGACATTTTTATCAATTAGCCGTTAGAAATAAAGAAATTGATAATCCTGATCAAAGAATTTCTGAAGATATTAGAAGTTTTACTCAAGATTCTTTACTGTTTTTATTAGTAGTTGTTCAATCAATTTTACAAGTAATTGCCTTTAGTGCCGTTTTGTGGTCTATCTCTCAAAAATTAGTAATTTTTCTATTATTTTATGCGATCGCAGGTACTTTAATTACTACAGGAGTTTTTGGGAAAAAATTAGTAAATCTTAACTTTGCTCAACTACAAAAAGAAGCAAATTTTCGTTTTGGCTTAGTAAGAGTGAGAGAAAATGCGGAATCTATTGCTTTTTATCGAGGAGAAAACCAAGAGCAAAATAATTTAAGTAATCTCTTTACAGACTTATTTAATAATTTTAATAGCCTTATTGTTTGGCAAGAATTATATCTCGGTTTATTTGTCAATACCTTTGAATTTTTACCCTATGTTATTCCAGCGATTGTCGTTGCACCTAGTGTTTTATCTGGCAATTTAGAAGTAGGGAAAGTAAGTGAAGCAACAGGAGCATTTGCACGAGTATTTTTCTCATTAAATATTATTGTTAGTCGTTTTCAATCTTTGACTAATTTTGCGGCAGGAATTGATCGTTTATCAGGATTAGATGAATTTTTATCTATTCCTAAAAAAGAACAATTATTAAGCAAATCATCTTCAACAAAAAGAATTATTGACACCATTGAAAATGATAATTTAGAAATAAAAAACTTAACTTTACAAACTCCTAATTATCACAATACTTTGATGGAAAACATTAGTTTTCAGCTATCCAATGGTCAAGGATTATTGATTATGGGGGCGAGTGGTTGCGGTAAAAGCTCACTCCTAAGAGCGATCGCAGGTTTATGGAACTCAGGCACAGGAGCGATTATACGCCCAGAGTTAAACAAAATTCTCTTTCTTCCCCAACGTCCTTACATGATTATTGGCACACTAAAACAACAATTAATATATCCCGCCACCAATCTTGATATTTCCGAAGAAGAATTACAAAGAGTTCTCGAATTAGTTAATTTAAAAGACTTAGCTGAAAAATTTGGCGGTTTTGAAGTAGAAAAAGACTGGGGGGAAGTTTTGTCCCTCGGAGAGCAACAGAGAGTTGCCTTTGCCCGAATTTTGGTCAACAAACCCCAATATGCCATTTTAGATGAAGCCACGAGTGCTTTAGACACCAATAATGAAACATTTTTATATCAACACCTCCTTGATACTCACACCACTTTTGTTAGCGTTGGGCATCGAGATAGTTTAAAGCAGTATCATCAACTTTTACTGAAAATTTCCGAGGATAAATCATGGTGTTTAGAAACCATCCAATTAACTTAACTTGAGTTAAGGATTAGAAGTTTTTAATTATTAACTATTAACCCTAATAGCTTTGCCCCTTGCCCTTTGCCCTTATACCTATTTATTCCTTATTTTTCCAAAGCAAAATTAATCAATACTTCACCAACATAAGCAGTATTTGGTAACTCTAAAATTGTTTTGACAATATCGGCAATATCTTCGGGTTGAGTAATAGTTTCTGAATCTAATTTGACTCCTTTTGCCATATCTGTATTAACAAAACTAGGACAAATTGCCGTTACCCTAATACCATCTTCCCAACCTGCATTACGCATACTTTGACTTAGTGCCAAAAATGCAAATTTACTCATAGAATAACCTGCTAATGTACCTTTAACTCTTTTGCCCGACATGGAAACAAGATTAATAATTCTACCTTTCCCCGATTGCTTGAGATAAGGAAAAGCCTCTCTAGTTAATCGCCAAGGAGCTTTCAAATTCACTTCAAAGAGGCGATCGAGTCCTTCTTCATTATCATCCTCAAATTGTATTCTCTCTAAAATACCAGCACAATTAATCAGCCCATCCAACCTGCCAAATTTATCGATAGTCGTTTTTACCCAATCAATGGGAGATTGTTTATCTTTTGCTTCATAGGGTTGAATTAAAACTCGCTCATGATTAGCAAATACCGTGTTTTGAAAATACTTTGGCTCTCTCACCCCTAAACTAAGGTAATAATCATCTTGTAATAGTTTTTCCGCAATACTTCTACCGATACCACGACTTGCACCACTAATTAAAATAACTTTCATATCAAAAATAATTGACTTGAGTTCAAGATAAATTTTTCTGGTTTTACTAGGGAAAAGGAAAAAGGTAAACCTCTCTGTATCCTTATTCTTAATCGCTACACTGACAAGTAAAAGAATGGTCAGGATTAAATTTAACCACCACTAAAGTTATATCGTCACTATTACGATTACCCACCCCAATAAAATTCTCGATAGTTTTTAAGATGTAATTTAAAATTTCCTCCGCAGTATTGTAGTTTTCACAACCATAACGAAAACACTTAATCAAGTTTTCCTCTTCAAATCTCTGATTATTTTGATTAACTGCATCTGTTAAACCATCGGTATAATACAAAATAGTATCATTAGGTTGTAACTGTAAACAATCATCTTGATAATGAGAATTAGGCTCTAATCCTATAAGCATACCTTCCGTATCCAAAGGAATTAGATTACTCTTACCTTCTCTCCATAATAAGGGAGGATTATGAGCGGCATTGGCATAGCGTAAAAGATGAGTTTGAGGATCATATTCAGAATAAAATAGTGTAACAAAGCGATGGGAATTTTCTAAATCAGGATACATTACCCTATTCAAATGCTCTAGCACCCTTGAAGGAGAATGACGGTTTAAAACCTCTGCCCTTAACATTCCCCTTGTCATAGTCATAATTAATCCTGCGGGTACACCTTTACCCATCACATCCCCAATAACGATACTCCAAGGCTCACAAGGAGCATTCTTGTTAATAGCATTATTTTCATCCCATTGATCATAATTAACGGGGATAAAATCGTAGTAATCTCCCCCCACACGGTTGGCTGTTTGACACTTGGCCGCTACCTCTAACCCTTTAATCGTGGGACATTTCCTTGGCAGTAATCTAAGTTGAATTTCTGAGGCAATTTCTAATTCTCGATCTTGTCTTTCTTTTGATCTTAATTCTACGGTTAATTCATGATTTGCGATCGCAACTGCGGTTTGATCTGCTACTAACTGGGCTAACTTACGCCGAGTTTGAGTCCATACATATTCTGAATCTTGACTAAAAACATAAAAACGTCCTCTTTCCACATTTTTGACAATAATAGGAGTGCTAAAAATAGGAAATAGAGGAGAAAATCTTGATTGTACCTGAGACTCCACAAAACTAGAAAAACACTCCATTTCAGGGCATAAACTGGGGTCATGTTGACAAGTTTGAGAATAAGTATTTATTTCCTGCACCAACTCTTGAAAAGAAAAAGTAATCTCCTCCCGCCAATGATTATTATGACAGTATATTTGCTCTAAACTAATTTCCTGCTGACGATAGAGTATCAAAGCACCACCATCCGCATCTGTCACTCTAGCAACCATTAAAGGGGTTAACTCTAAAAATTGATTGAGATTATTAAAGCTACGTAAGGCAAAACTTAATGAACTTAAAAGATTTTGTATCTTGTTTTGTTCTCTTTGTAAACTTGCCACTAACTCTTTTAACGCAACCACAGGAGTATATTTCCCATTTGAGTACAGATTATTATTAGTTTCTGAACGCAGATAATTTTGATTAAAAATAGACACAGGATTTGATTAATTAAGCCTTAGATAAATCACAGCTAGAAATGAGTCAAAAAGAAGAAAGGACAAAGGGCAAAGGTCATTTTGAAAGTAGCCTTAAACCACTATCAAGATTAATAATGCCTTACAAGGCTAGACTTGAAACCCTTGACCTTTTATTTTATGAATTAAAGGTAATTTTACTTTACCATTATGATGAAGAAAGTATAGAAATCTCTTTCTCAAATGTCAACTATAAATTAATTCTTTTCCGAGCAAGGATTGGGATTAGAGACTAGAACTAAGTATATTTATCAAAAAAGTTGATTAAGAAAAAAACTAAAAATTATTCTTTTTTATCAATTCTAAATCTTAAGTTTATTGTTATTCATAAAATTTGTTAAAATTCAAAAAAATCTAATATGTCTTTCCCTCAAAAAAAAACTCCTCTTTTAACCCAACTAAGTAAATTAGCTTTTAAACAAGAAGCGCCATTTTACGCTCCCGGACATAAAAAGGGTAAAGGTATTAACTCACAGTTTAAAGCATTATTAGGAGAAAACGTATTTAAAGCAGATTTACCAGAATTACCAGAATTAGATAATTTATTCAATCCAGAAGGAGTTATAAAAGAAGCTCAAGACTTAGCTAGTCAGGCTTTTGGGGCAGGACATACTTGGTTTTTAGCCAATGGTTCGACATCGGGAATAATTGCCTCCATTTTGGCGACTTGTTCCGAGGGGGATAAAATAATTTTGCCTCGTAATGTTCACCAATCAGCTATTTTTGGTTTAATCTTGTCTGG
This sequence comes from Cyanobacterium sp. Dongsha4, assembly GCF_036345015.1. Classification (NCBI taxonomy): domain Bacteria; kingdom Bacillati; phylum Cyanobacteriota; class Cyanophyceae; order Chroococcales; family Geminocystaceae; genus Cyanobacterium; species Cyanobacterium sp. DS4. The sequence goes on from NZ_CP084098.1 coordinate 1,668,789, forward strand.
TGCAGAACCTATTTTTATTAATCCTGAGTACGATCGAGATTTTGATTTATTTTATAATATCTCTACCACACAAATAATTAAAGCCTTAGACAACAATTCCAGAGTCAAAGCGGTACTTTTAGTTTCTCCCACTTATCACGGCATCTGTGCAAATTTGAAAGAAATAGCCCGTTGTTTGCATAACCATAACATTCCTTTGATTGTTGATGAAGCTCATGGCGGACATTTTCATTTTCATTCAGATTTACCCATATCAGCAATAGAAGCAGGGGCAGATGTGGTTATTCAGTCAACCCATAAAGTTTTAGGAGCAATGACTCAGGCTTCTATGTTGCATTTACAAGGTAGTCTAGTTTCCTCTGACAAAATTAGTCGGGCTCTACAAATGGTTCAATCTTCTAGCCCTAATTATCTACTATTAGCTTCTTTGGACTCAGCACGACAACAAATGGCAACAGAGGGAGAATATTTATTAAAAAATACTTTAGACTTAGCTTTAATGGCGAGAGAAAAGCTGAGTAAATTAGATTATTTATCGGTATTAAATTTTGAACAAAAAAAAGATAGTTTTAATAATTTAGATTTGACAAGATTGACAATAAATATTTCTAAATTGGGTTTAACTGGATATGAAGCCGATGAAATCCTCAATACTGAATTAGAAGTTACTTGCGAGTTACCATCACTAAAAACTTTAACTTTTATTATTTCCATTGGGAATAATCTTGATGATATAAACAAATTAATTGAGGGTTTAACCAAAATAGAAAAATACCGCAAAAAAATAAACCAAAATGATATTTTGATCACAAATTTCCCTACTCCAAAACTAAAAATAACTCCCCGTCAGGCATTTTATGCAGAGACAATCACTTTAAAGCAAAGTCAAGCTATTAACCATATTAGTGGGGAAACAATTTGTCCTTATCCCCCCGGTATTCCCGTCATTATGGCAGGAGAATTAATTACCCAAGATGCGATCGTATCTCTTCAAAATATTATTAATCATGGTGGTACAATTACAGGAGCTAGTGATTCGAGCTTACAAACACTAAAAGTAGTTAATTCTTAATTTTTTCTTTGCCCTTTCTTGATTCTTGATGAAATTACCACCATCTTCTCTTACCATCAGGAAAAATAGTACGCCAACTGGTTTTTGCCATTTTTAACTGCTCATCATCCACTTTTGCCCCTTTCAAATTAGCCCCTGCTAAATTACAATCTTTCAACAACGCACTGGTTAAATTTGCCGCCGTCAAATTAGCACCCTGTAAATCCGCATTTTTCAAATTAGCCTTATATAACTCCGCTCGTCTTAAATCAGCTTCTTTTAAGTTGGCTTGGGCTAAATTGGCATTATAAAAATTAGTGCGATAAAGATTTGCTTTTTGTAAATTCACTCCAATTAGTTTACTTTGAGAAAAACTAGCCCCCGCTAATTTAAAGCCCTCCAAATCAAATCCATTTAAACTCTGTTGACTGAAATTGCGATCGCCCTGACGATAATATTCCTTAATAGCATCAGGAGTTAGTTGTGCTTTCGGTTGAGTGGGAGGAATAGCACTTACATTAACCTTTGCTTTTGCTGGTGTATTACCTCCAGACTGTTGTAACTTTTCTCGGCGTTTTCTGATGGCATCAGCAAGATTTTGAGAGGTAGAATTAGTAACAGTCATATCCTCATCATCTTCACTGCTTACCTCTTTGCTAACACTTAAATTGACCATACTACCCGCCAATTCCTCTTCATAGGGAACTAGCTCTAAAGCCTTAATAACATCATCTGCTGAACTGTAACGCTTACGCACGTCCAACTCCAACATTTTATTTAACACCTTAGCAAAATTGGAACTAACGGCTGTGTATTTTTCCCATGCCAACTCCCCCGTCACATTGTCGCATAAATCTTTGGGGGCTTTTCCTGTCAACAAAAAGATACAAGTTGCCCCTAAAGCGTAAATATCACTGGAATATACAGGACGCATCGCCAACTGTTCAGGAGGAGCGAATCCCATTGTACCGACAGATATTTTAGTAAAGGCACTTTCAGGATTTTGACTCATTAATTGAGTGTTAACCTGTTCTTTTACCGCCCCAAAATCAATTAAAAATAATTTATTTGTCTTTTTCTCTCGAAGGATATTCCCCGGTTTTATATCTCGATGAATTACTTTTTCTGAATGTATGTACTGCAATACAGGCAACATTTGGCGGAGGAATTTTTTTGCCGTAGTTTCGGGATATATCCCCCCTTTTTTGATTTCTCGTTCTAAATTTTTTCCTAAGACAAAATCTTGAATGAGATAAAATTGGTTATTCTCTTCAAAATAATCCAACAGTTTCGGGATTTGAGGATGATTTAACTTTGCCAGTGTTTTTGCCTCTCGATTGAATAAATCTAAAGCTGTACGGTAGGATTCCGGATTTTCCTTAGAGAGTTCAAGTTGTTTAATGACGCAATAAATGTTTTTCCGTCCCATATCCACCGCTAGATAAGTCGTACCAAAACCGCCCCTGCCTATTTTTTTTATGGCAACATAACGTTTATTCAGGATTAAATTAGACTGACAACTACGACACTTTCTGGTTTTGGTATCGTTGACTGGATTTTCGCAATCGGGGTTGAGACAATAGATAACGCTCATTCACACTGGTTTCTCTGCTGAGTTAATGGAAAAATATTCATCTCAAGATGTATTTTTAGTTTATCTTAATTTCTTCCCCCTCGAATAAATTTACTTAAAAATCTTCCTCTTTTACTTGATTTTCTGTTTCTTAAATTTTTTGTTAAGTTTTTTTACTTTTTGTCAATTTTGTAGCAATTTATACAGAATTTTATTATCATAGTGTATGTAAGCAATAAATCCTCATAAGGAGATAAGACTATGAACACCAATCAAAAATCTCGTGCTTTAATGATGCGTCACGATAAAATGATTAGAAATCGTCAACAATCTATGTTAGGTAGAGTTGCTGGTGAAATCGGCATGGATGTAAATAACACAGAATATTACGAAAATTTAAAATCTGCTCCTTTATCCAATTTTGCTCGTAGCTACGATCGCAGTGGTAGCACTTTAAGTTAAGATAATCTATGAATAAATAATGTTACAACTAAATATTAGTCTGTTTTGGGCGTTCTTTCTTTGAGAAGGAGCGCCTTTAGGTTATGTTCTAAAGTTGTGCATTTATTTAGCATTGTTTCAGTTAAGATAGGCTTCAGATCAAAGGTTGCAGGTTTCAGGTTAAATATTAAGTAAAGGTAAAGCAAAAAAGGCAAAAGCGAATAGAGTGAATAGTTGATAATTAATAGTTAATAAACCCGAACTCCTCATCTCGTTAACACCCCAAATTGTAAAAACTCCCAACTCAGGTAAAATTATGGTGTTGTTTAACGATAACTGGATGCAAAGGACGGAAAAATATAGATGAAAATTAATACCCTCGTTATTATTAAACGAAAACCTTGGTTTAGGGAAGCATTTAGGGTTAAATATTCTGTTTTTCCAGATGTTTGGGAAAAGGCTCTTTTTTTTGCTGTTTTTTCCTTTGTTATTTGTTTACTGCACAGTGTTGGTTTTCCTGTTCAACAACCGATTCTAAGTAGTTTAATACCTACTATTGTCTTGGGTTTATTATTAGTTTTTCGTACTAATTCTGCTAATGAACGTTTTTGGGAAGGGCGAAAATTGTGGGGCGGAATTGTTAATCATTTACGCAATTTAACTTGGCAAATATGGGTTAATATTAAAGAGGAAACACCCGACGATCAAGAGCATAAAATTAATGCTTTAAATTTATTGACAGTATTTGCGATCGCAACTAAAAATCATTTAAGATCAGAGGGAATCAGTGAAGAAATGCGCCCTTTGTTATCTGCTTACTATTATCATCACTTACAAACAAGTCAACATTTACCGCTACAAATTGCCGCTTATTTGGGAGAATATTTACAGCAAGAATATCAAAAAAAACATCTAAATGAATATCAATTAACTAATATGCAACAATTGATTAATCAACTTATGGATATGGTGGGCGGATGTGAAAGAATTTTAAAAACTCCTATCCCCAATTCCTATAGTATTCACTTAAAACAATTACTTTTAATTTATTGTTTAGTATTACCATTTCAGTTAGTAGATCAAATTGAGTGGTGGACTATTCCTTTTGTTTCCATTGTTAGTTATATTGTTTATGGTATAGAAGCGATCGCTCTTGAAATTGAAAATCCTTTTGGTAGAGATAGAAACGACTTACCATTAGACCAAATTTGTCAGGCAATTAACCAAAATATTCAGGATTTTATACTTAATCAAAAACGTTAAAAATTAATGTTAATTATCTTTTCCAGAGGTGTTAAATTTTGACCGACTCTACAATTATTAATTATGATGAGATAAAACCAAGAATCACTATATATCAATCTTCAATCATTTAAAATGAAAAAATTTTTACAGCAAACCCTTGCCAGTTTTTTAGGAAGTTTAGCCAGTTTATCATTATTAGCTTTATTAAGCTCAGGAGGATTATTCATTCTCATTGTGGTTTTACTATCCATGAGTAGCACTCCCAAAATTGAGAATCAATCTGCCTTAGTTTTTAACTTGAATAGTCAAATTAGCGATTATCAAAGAGAAAGTGACCTTAATTCTTTATTAGGAGGAAATAATACCGAGAATTTAACCTTAAGAGATATTACTGATGCTATCAATAAAGCCGCAGAAGATAAACGAATTTCTGTTTTATATTTAGATGGTAGTCAGGGAAATCTTGTTACAGGATATGCCAGTTTGACGGAAATAAATAATGCCCTAGAAAAATTTAAGGCTAGTGGTAAAAAGATTATTGCTTATAATGTTTCTGCAGGAGAACAAGACTACTTTATCACATCCATTGCTGATGAAATTATTTTAAATCCTATGGGCGGAATGGAAATGAATGGTTTAGCTTCCTCTCAACTGTTTTTTGCTTCTGCTTTAGAAAAATATGGTATTGGTGTTCAAGTCGTTAGAGTTGGTAAATATAAATCAGCAGTCGAGCCTTTTATTCTTGATAATTATAGTCCAGAAAGCAAGTTACAAACTCAAGATTTAATTGATGATTTATGGAATTCTTATGTAGAAAATGTAACTAATAATCGAGATTTAAAAGCAGGAGAAATTAATAATATTGCAGATAATAAAGGTATTTTACAAGCCTCAGAAGCTAAGAATTTAAAAATAATTGATCAAGTTAAATATGAGGATGAAATCATCAGTGAATTAAAAACCATTACTAATAGTGAGAACGAAGATAATTTTCGCAAAATATCTATTAAAGATTATATTACTGCCAATCCTCAAGAAACTAGCAGTAGTAATCAAATTGCAATTCTTTATGTAGAAGGAACAATTGTTGATGGGGAAGGTAGAATTGGAGAAGTAGGGGGTAATCGCTATGTGGCAGAAATTAGAAAAATTAGGCAAAATGATGATATAAAAGGGGTCATTGTCAGAATTAATAGCCCCGGTGGAAGTGCGATCGCATCTGAGTTAATTTTACGAGAATTACAGCTAACCGCCAAAGAAAAACCAGTGGTGGTATCCATGGGTGATGTTGCCGCATCGGGGGGTTATTGGATTTCTACCGCAGGGGAAAAAGTATTTGCTAGTAATAATACTATTACAGGTTCGATCGGGGTATTTGGCTTAATATTTAATATAGAAAATATAGCCCAAAATAATGGCATTAATAATGAAGTAGTAAAAACCAATAAATTTGCCGATTTAGGTAATAGTTTTGCACCGAAAACCGACGCAGAATTAAGTGTTATTCAACAAGGAGTTGATCAAGTTTATGACTTGTTTTTAGAAAGAGTTTCTAAAGCGAGAAATCTTCCCATAGAAAAAGTTGCAGAAATCGCCCAAGGAAGAGTTTGGTCTGGACAAGCCGCCCAAAAAATTGGTTTAATAGACGAAATTGGAGGTTTAGATAAATCTTTAGAATATTTAAACGAAAAGCTAGAATTAAATAACAATTATCAGCTTATAAGTTATCCTGAAAAAAGAAGTTGGCAGGTTGAATTAATTAACCAATTAAGTGGAACAAAACTCAATTCCAATTTAACCGATAAAGAAACTATGCTGAAAATGATTTGGGAAGAAAATACAGAATTACAATTAAGAGAAATTTTAAGAAATCCCCATCAAATTTATAGCATTCTCCCCTATAAATTAAACATAAAATAAATAGGCTTTATGGAAAAAACCGTCTAGTTAGGTTGGGTGTCAGGTATCAGGTGTTAAATTTATGGTGAATTTGTTGTGATATTCGATTCGGTAAACCACATCTTGATCGCCTTAAATCTTTTGTGACATCATGACCTATATAGTAGGGATAACAACTATATCCCATCAATTTTTACTGTTTATATAATTTCACTGTCACACTTAAACTAACTGCTTATGACTACTATCTTGGAAAAGGGTAATATTACAATTCATACTGAGAATATATTTCCCATCATCAAAAAATCCCTTTATACTGATCACGAAATCTTTTTAAGAGAATTAATTTCTAACTCTGTGGATGCGATTTCTAAAGCGAAAATGGCATCTTTAGCAGGGGAATTTAGTCAAGAATTGCCTGAACCCGAAATTTCAATTACGATTGATAAGGAGAAAAAAACCCTTGCCATTAGCGATAATGGTATCGGTATGACAGTAGAAGAAGTCAAAAAATATATCAACCAAGTTGCCTTTTCTAGTGCTGAAGACTTTATTACTAAATATGGTAAAACCGCCAATGATTTAATTGGGCATTTTGGTTTGGGTTTTTATTCTGCTTTTATGGTAGCTAAACAGGTAGAAATCGACACTTTATCTTATCGTGATGGAGCGACTGCGGTACACTGGACTTGTGATGGTTCACCTGAATTTCAACTAACTGATTCTAGTCGCACAAACCCTGGTACAACCATTACCCTTACCATCATGGATGAGGAAACGGAGTATTTAGAGGAAGCAAGAATTAAAGGTTTAATCAAAAAATACTCTGATTTTGTACCTGTCGCCATTAAAATGAATGGGGAAACCGTTAACCGTCAAAAGGCTTTATGGAAAGAATCCCCTCAAAATTTGACCGATGACGACTACTTAGAATTTTATCGTTATCTCTATCCTTTTCAAGAAGATCCTTTATTATGGGTACATTTAAACACGGATTATCCATTTTTACTCAATGGTATCCTATATTTTCCCAAATTAAAACCCGATGTGGATGTCACTAAGGGGCAAATTAAGTTATTTTGTAATCAGGTATTTGTTAGTGATCATTGTGAGGAGATTATTCCAGAGTTTTTGATGCCTTTGCGTGGTGTCATTGATAGCCCTGATATTCCTTTAAATGTCTCCCGTAGTGCTTTAACTAATCATCGCACCGTTAGACGTATTGCAGATTTTATCAGCAAAAAAATAGGCGATCGCCTCAAGTCTTTATATAATGATAACAAGGGCGAATATATCCGTTGTTGGGAAGATGTCGGCACTTTTGTTAAATATGGTGCATTAAGAGATGATAAATTCAAGAAACAAGTAGAAGACTTAATTATTTTCCGCACTACCTACGAGGCAAATCAAGGGGAAGAAAAAGCCAAAGTTGAGGTACAATCTGGAGATGATGACGCATGGTCAGATGTTAAAACCGATGAAAGCTACCCTTACACTACCCTCAAAGAATACTTAGACAGAAATAAAGCCAAACACGAAAATCGAGTCTTCTACACAACTAACGCTCAAACCCAAAGCACCTATATTGATTTGTATAAAAATCAAGGGATTGAAGTGTTATACATGGATTCTTTCATCGATAATAACTACTTTATTCCCTTCCTTGAGAGAGAATACACCGATGTTAAATTTTCCCGTGTTGACTCGGAATTAGACTCTAACTTGGTAGAAGAAGATAAAGCAGGAGAAATCGTCAATCCTCAAACCAATAAAACCCGTGGGGATGAAATCAAGGAAATATTCGAGAAGGCAATTAATAAGCCAAAGGTGAATGTCAAAACCCAGTCATTGAAGGCGGAAAAACAGGAAGAAACTCCCCCCGCAATGGTGTTGTTACCTGAAGCTATGCGTCGTTTCCAAGAGATGACGGCAATGATGCAACAGACGGAAATGAAGTTTCCTGATGAACATATGTTAGTAATTAACATTTCACATCCTTTAATTGAAAATATCTATCAACTCAGCAAATCCTCAATTATTCAGGCAGGAGGAGAATCTTCTAATCAGGAAATGGTTAACCTCATGTGTCAATATGTCTATGATTTAGCTTTGATGGCACAACGGGCATTTGACGCACAGGGTATGACAGACTTCGTGGCGCGATCGAACCAAGTGTTAACGAAACTTACCAAGCGCTAAAATTATAGGGTGGGCTAATACCCACCTTTTTTGATGTAAAAATATTAAAGTTGAGATAAAATTGTCATTTTTTATAAATACTTCCTCGATAATCTATTTCATATATTAATAATTCACTATCTATGGAATTTATCCTAAAAATAATCCTAATTTTTCCTATCCTTAATCTTAAATAACCTTTCCAATTACCTGTTAAAGTTTTTATATTTAATTCCTGAAAGGGAATATTATTATCTTCATTAATTTTTTTTATTAAATATTTTAGTTTTTGTTTAATTTTTAATTGCTCTTTTTCAGATAAATTATTAATAAATTTAACCGCACTTTTACTAAATTTTAGTTTAATCATTTAACCAATCATTCATCTCAACAAAATTAGCCTCATTATAGTTATGGGGATGACCAAATTTTCCCTCAATTTCCTTCATTTCTTCATCATTCACAGGAGGTATCAAAGATTGTATTAAAGATAAACGTTCTTCGTGCAATACTTCCCTAATACTTTCTTTGATCATTTCTTTTAAAGTTGCTGTTTCCATTATTCTCTCATTTTTACTTTGTTTAATACTTTAATTATAGCCACGCAAATACTTATTATGATAATGACAACGTTTAGTTTAAATTATAGACTCGATCAGAGATGGTTAACCTCATGTGTCGAGTAGATGATTGATTTTGTAGCGCGATCGAACCAAGTGTTAACTAAACTTACCAAGCGCTAAAATTATAGGGTGAGCTAATACCCACCTTTTTTGATGTAAAAATATTAAAGCTGAGATGAAAATGAGTGCTTATTCAGAAATTTTAAAAGAAGTGCAAAAAATGCCTATTCCCGAACAATTTAAACTTTTAAATACCTTAAAAAATTCTCTTAGTGAATATGTAGAAAATGAAGATGAAGAAATTATTTTAGCTGAAGAAATTGCTGAAAGTGAAATAGCATGGCGAGAATATATTACTGGAAAAGATAAAGGGATAAATTCACAAGATTTAAAGAAAAAACTCTTATTAACGGAAGATAATGTTTGACTATATTCTCCTTAAAAATGCGGAGAAATTTTTATTAAAATTGCCACAAAATGAACAAATAAGAATCATTCAAGCATTAGATAGTTTGCATAATAATGTGACTAATCTTGATATTAAAAAGTTAAAAGGGCGTTTAGAATTTCGTTTAAGAGTGGGGAAATATCGTATTTTATTTATAGAAGATACTGATAATAATTTATATGTTATTACAACAATTGGTTCAAGGGGAGATGTTTATAAATGACCAAATTATAGAAAAGATGAATAAACCTGAATTATTAGACGTGATCGAATTATTAGTAGATATTCCTCAATATAGTCTGAGAAAAGGAGAACAAGGCACAATAGTTGAAGATTATGAATATGCTCTCAATATTAATCATCTCATAGGTGAAGACAAAACGTATCTGTTTGAAAAATATTTGGGATACACTCAAAACAACTATGATTTTCTGAAACAACAAATAAAGAAAAAAGTTATGAAAGATTTTCCTAATGTGGATTATTTAATGAATTGTAACAAATAAGTAAATAGAGAGTTATTTTTTATTACTATTTTAGTATAAAATAGCTACAAGGGGAATCAGCATTTAGTGACGCTGTAAGTTAATTATATGGAAGAGGCGATCGCATCCAGATATAAAATCGTTAAAAACCTCGGCAGTGGTGGCTTTGGAGATACATTTCTCGCTCAAGATTTACAAATGCCTTCTGCTAGACAAGTAGTTATCAAAAAACTTAAGCCTGTTCATCATCATCATATTTCTCTTGAGTTTATCGAGAAACTATTTGAGAAAGAGGCAAAGGTATTAGAAGAATTAGGAGAAAATTGTCCACAAATTCCCACTCTATACGCTTATTTTCGAGAAAATAAAGAATTTTATCTAGTTCAAGAATATATTGAAGGTAAAAGTTTAGCGGAATTGGGAATAATTCACCCCAATCAATGCGAATCTATTTTATCATCCCTGCTTAATACTCTCAAATATGTTCATGGCAAGAATATTATTCACCGTGACATTAAACCTGAAAACATCATTCTTAGAGACAGTGACAAATTACCCGTCTTGATTGACTTTGGTGCAGTCAAAGAAAGTATGGGGGCTGTACAATTAAGCAGTGGTTCGACTGTAAGTTCAGTAATTATTGGTACAAGAGGCTTCATACCACCAGAACAAAGCGCAGGTAGGACAGTATTCAGTAGTGACCTATACGCCCTGAGTTTAACCATTATTTATAGCTTAACAGGAAAATATCCCATAGAACTACCCAATAACAACATTACGGGAGAATTGGATTGGCAAAGCTATATTCCTAATTTACCGTTAAATTTGAAAACAGTACTGGAAAAAGCCTCAAAAATTGATTTAGCTCAAAGGTATCCTACCGCCCAAGAAATGTATGAAGCCTTGCATCTCAGTCAAGGACAAACTATGGCAGTAACTCCAAATCCTATTGACTTACAAAAATCTAGTACTCCTAATCTAGCACCGACAGTCTTAATTCCCAACAGTATGGCTAGTGTGCCTCAACAGGTGTCGCAAGTTTCTCAACCCCTTATTAACCCTCAAAAAAATAATTTGCTAGTCATATTAATAACAGCTTTATTAGTGGCTTTAGGGGTATCAGGAGGATTTTTTGTCGTTCAACAAATGAAAGAAACTCAGGCAAGATTAGAAGAAATTGAAAAAGAGAAAGAGGAAACAGAAGCAAGACTAGCTGAGGAACAGACAAAACGAGAGGAGGAAGAATTAAAACGGCAAGAGTCGGAGAAAATGAGATTAGAGGCTGAAAAGGAAAGAGCAAAAGCTGAGGAATTACGTCGTCAAGCCGAAATAAAGGCACAATCTCAACCTCAAATTCGCACAGTTGTAGTTAATCCGTCCAGTTTAACAGATGGTTCTTATGGAACAATTACGGGTAGTACAGGCTCAAAAAATATTCGTTCTGGACCGGGTACGGGTTATGCTGTAGTAGGAGAAGGATACACTGGTGAACCCATTGAAATTTTAGATAGTGGCTATGACAATGGAGGGTATCTTTGGTATAAGATTTATCATCCTTCATCAGGGGTAACAGGGTGGATGGCAGGACAATTAGTTAATTATTAGAGAAAATGGGGTATATATGAAAAAATTTTGTCAATTTTTGGAGTCTAACTTTCAAATAGTTAATTTTTTTCTCGCTTCAATTATTATAGGTGGACTTTTCGGTTTCTGGTATCTCCCTCAATCCTCTCAAAAGAGAAATACGAATATTAATAATCCTCCCTCTTCTGAAACTAAAATCACCCCCACTAATTCTCCAGAAACGGCAACCGAATCACCTCTTACTATTGCTAATTCTCCTCGCAACAATCCAGAAATACCCGTTGATAATACTTCTGTCACCCCTTCCCCAACTTCCAATAACTCCACTGCATCTATTACACCTCCCGCAACCGTGAATAATACTCCTATTGCTACTTCGCCCACTAATGAGCAAGAAAAGGTAAAGAATCCCATTAATAGTTCACAATCCCCCGAAATAGAGGATCAAGAATTAGTTAAGATTAATTATCTTCTTTCTTCTACTTATTTTGGTCATTTTCCCTTTCAAGAAGCCCCTCAAGCAAGATTAATGAACATGGGAAAATATTATAATCGCACAGAGTATTTAGACAGAGAAGCAGGGGAAGCATTTTTGCGGATGAAGGCGGTGGCGAAAAATCAAGGTGTTGAATTAGTTTTAATTTCAGGATTTCGCTCAATTTCTTCACAAACCCAATTATTCCAAAAACAAATCCAAAAGCGGGGTAGTAAAGAAGAAGCCGTGAAATTAAGCGCACCTCCGGGACATAGTGAACATCATACGGGTTATGCTTTAGATATAGGCGATGGGAAACAACCATCTTTTGATTTGAAAACTCAATTTCAATCTACACAGGCTTATCAGTGGTTAATTAATAATGCCCATAAATATGGCTTTGAGCTATCCTTTCCCCCAAATAACTTACAAGGGGTAAGTTTTGAGCCTTGGCATTGGCGTTTTGTTGCTTCTGATCGTGCTAATACAATTTTTGCTATGCCTAGACATTTACTTTATCAGAATAAATGATATTAAAGTATTATTGAGCAAAATTTTCTCGTTAAAGATCTAATGTTTCATCTTAACTCACCCTTCCAACCCACTGGAGATCAACCAAGTGCGATCGCATCTTTAGTGGAATCATTATCATCAGGAAATCGTTTTCAAACCCTCCTCGGTGCAACAGGTACTGGTAAAACTTATACCATAGCGTGTACTATTGCTCAACATCAAAAACCAACGTTAGTATTAGCCCATAATAAAACCTTAGCGGCGCAACTGTGCAACGAATTAAGGCAGTTTTTCCCTCACAATGCCGTTGAATACTTTATCAGCTATTACGACTACTACCAACCAGAGGCTTATATTCCCGTTACCGATACCTACATCGAGAAAAGTTCGTCTATTAACGATGAAATTGATATGTTGCGTCACTCCGCTACTAGGTCATTATTTGAAAGAAAGGATGTCATTGTCGTTGCTTCCATCAGTTGTATTTATGGTTTAGGGATGCCCGTTGAATACCTCAAAGCCTCTATCCCTTTAGAGATTAACCAAGAATATGATCCTCGTCAACTACTTAGGGATTTAGTAAATGTACAGTATCATCGCAACGATACAGAGCTATCCCGTGCTACTTTTCGCCTCAAAGGGGATGTGTTAGAAATCGTCCCTGCCTACGAAGATCGAGTTATAAGAGTCGAATTTTTTGGAGATGAAATCGAAGCAATTTCTCTTTTAGATCCTGTTACAGGGGAATTATTGCAAGAATTAGAGCGAATTAACATCTACCCTGCCAAGCACTTTGTAACACCTCAAGACCAATTAGAGGGTGCGATCGCGCTTATCGAGATGGAATTAGAAGAAAGGTTAATAGAATTGGAAAAACAGGGAAAATTAGTCGAGGCACAACGATTAAAACAGAAAACAAAATATGATTTAGAGATGTTAAAAGAAGTGGGATATTGTAATGGAGTAGAGAATTATTCAAGACATTTAACAGGTAGAAAAGCAGGGCAACCCCCCGATTGTTTAGTGGATTATTTTCCTGAAGATTGGCTTTTAGTAGTGGACGAATCCCACGTTACTGTACCGCAAATTAGGGGGATGTATAATGGAGATCAAGCACGAAAGAAAGTATTAATTGATCATGGTTTTCGCTTACCCAGTGCGGCAGATAATCGCCCTTTAAAAGCCGATGAATTTTGGCAGAAAGTTCAACAATGTATTTTCGTTTCTGCTACTCCTAGTAATTGGGAAATTGAACAATCAGAAAATAGAATTACGGAGCAAATTATTCGCCCTACTGGTATCTTAGATCCCGAAATTTTTGTAAGACCTACCGAAGGACAAGTGGACGACTTATTAGGAGAAATTAAAGAGAGAATTAAGAGAAAAGAAAGGGTATTAATAACAACTTTAACAAAAAGAATGTCAGAAGATTTGACAGAATATTTGCAGGAAAGAGGGGTAAATGTACAATATTTGCATTCTGAAATTCAATCTATTGAGAGAATAGAAATATTACAGAGTTTAAGGGCAGGAGAATTTGATGTCTTAATTGGAGTGAATTTATTAAGGGAAGGGCTAGATTTACCTGAAGTCTCATTAGCGATTATTTTAGATGCAGATAAAGAAGGATTTTTGAGGTCAGAAAAATCATTAATTCAAACCATAGGAAGGGCGGCAAGACACGTTAATGGACAAGCTATTTTATACGCTGATAACTTTACCGATAGCATGGAAAAAGCGATTAATGAAACGAAGAGAAGAAGAAAAATTCAACTAGAATATAATCAAAAAAATAATATTATTCCTCAATCTATTAGTAAAAAATCCAGTAATTCTATTTTAGAGTTTTTAGATATATCTCGAAAATTAAACTCTCAACAATTAGAGGAAGTTTATAACCAAGTCGAAGAAATTAGCCTTGATAAGATACCAGATTTAATTAAGCAATTTGAGGAAAAAATGAAAGAATCAGCTAAGAATTTAGAATTTGAAAAAGCCGCCGAATATAGAGACAAAATTAAAAACTTAAGGGCAAAATTAGTCTCTTATAACTAATCTTGTGTAGTTGCGTTTATGTTAAGTGAAGTGAGGCTTAGGGTATCAGATAGTTTTGAAAAACAACTTGGTAATACTGAGCTTTTTTGTTGCTCTAATCTACCTTAACCCTTGGAGAGAAAACTTCAACTATGATTGACATACTTTAGTATTGTTATTTTTAATAATAGAGAAAGCGTCAAATTCAAGAATTTCCAATTCTCCCGTCACAGTAACTTGATCCCCCACTTGTATATGTTGAGGGGTTTTATCCCCACAGACACTGTAAGAATCAACGGAAAGAGAACGAGAGTCCGTTTTTAATTGAAAACCATCCTCCCAAACCCTTTCCACTGTGCCAGAAAAAGAGGCATTTCGATTCTGAGCAAAGACAAATAAAGAACTAGAGAAAATAAGACCTAAAGATACTATTCCTGTGAAAGTTAACTTCATAATTTCACCTTACAGACTGTCAAAAATTAACAATAGTTATTCTTTAGACCTCTTGTGAACTAAAATGGTTCTTTGATACTTTGGAAAAAATTTACCATTTTTTATAGGGTAAAAACTTACCACACATTGTAACTTGGACTCGATCGCCTTTTGGATCTTCCACTTTGTCCACATCTAAGGTAAAGTCGATCGCACTCATGATACCATCCCCAAATTTTTCATGGATAACCTCTTTCATGGGCATTCCATACACCTGCATAATTTCGTAAAAACGATAAATCAGAGGATCAGTGGGAATTACAGGGTCTAAAGAGCCTTTTAAAGGGGGTATTGTTAATTCTTTGGCGAGCTCTGTAGATAAACCTAACGCCTCAACTAGCTTTTTCGCTTCTGTTTCATCAGCACTAGCTTGACGGTAAATCACCGATGCGATCCATACTTCATCCCGTCCTAAAATTTCTTCTAATTGAGCAAAAGTAACACCCTTTGATTTTTTTGCTTGTAATAAAGTTTTGGTAATTTCTGCAATAGTCATAATGTGTTCACCTAAATAAAATAATTACAGTTGATTGTGTGTGAGTTTAGAGTTGAACTATTTAACCCCTTTCCCAGAGAAATTTTCGTTCTGATTCCTTGATCAAAACATCATTGATACTAGCAAAACGATTTTGCATTAAGCCGTTGTCGGCAAATTCCCACATTTCATTGCCATAAGAACGATACCACTGATTAGATTCGTCGTGCCACTCATATTCAAAACGAACGGCAATACGATTATCTGTAAAAGCCCATAATTCCTTGCGTAAACGATAATCTAACTCCTTTGCCCATTTACGGTATAAAAAAGCCTTGATTTCTTCTCTACCAGACAAAAATTCAGAACGATTACGCCATTGAGAATCAATGGTATAGGCTAAAACAACCTTTTCAGGATCTCTTGTGTTCCAAGCATCCTCAGCCATTTGCACTTTTTGTTGTGCTGTTTCGAGGGTGAAAGGTGGGAAGGGTGGTTTCGATTCC
The DNA here is from genome assembly GCF_036345015.1 of Cyanobacterium sp. Dongsha4. Classification (NCBI taxonomy): domain Bacteria; kingdom Bacillati; phylum Cyanobacteriota; class Cyanophyceae; order Chroococcales; family Geminocystaceae; genus Cyanobacterium; species Cyanobacterium sp. DS4. The sequence continues at coordinate 1,684,811 of NZ_CP084098.1, forward strand.
ATAGGTGCGATCGCAATTTTGATATTAAAAAACTCCGAACTCGGATTAATTGTTGACTCTGGCTTCTTCCACCGCTCTAGTTTCTCGGTATAAGTGTTCTTCCATCGCCACTTTCAAGTCATGATAAGCAGGATGATCTTCTACTTCAAAACGATTACGAGGACGGGGGAAAGGTACATCAAGAATTTGAGCAATACCTGCTCGAGGACCTTTTGTCATCATGATGATTTTATCTGACAACAATAAAGCCTCATCGATACTGTGGGTAATCATAATTACCGTTTTCCGATGTTCTTCCCAAATACGCTCAATTTCTTCTTGTAAAAAGCCACGAGTTAAAGCATCTAATGCCCCAAAAGGCTCATCCATTAGTAAAATATCTGGATTAATCGCCAATGCCCTGGCAATGCCTACCCGTTGACGCATCCCCCCCGATAACTCGTGAGGATGTTTTTTAGATGCCCCTGTTAACCCTACCATTTGCAAATGTTCTTTAACAATGCGTTTTTGTTGGGTTATGGGCATTTTTGGGTAAACTGTTTCCACTGCAAAACGGATGTTTTCCTCTACCGTCATCCAGGGCATTAGGGCGTAACTTTGAAACACCATACCTCGATCGGGGCCTGGCCCGATGATGGGTTCTTTATTCATCATTACAGAGCCACCACTAGCAGAACTTAACCCTGCAATAATGCTTAAGAGGGTTGACTTTCCACAGCCTGAAGGACCAATGATACTGACAAAGGTGTTGTATTCTATATCGAGATTGATATTTTCGAGGGCAACAAATTCTTTTTTCTTTGTGCCGAATAAGCCTTGTTTTGTTGAGAATACTTTAGAAACATTACGAAGACACAGTTGGACGTTATCCCCTGCCTCCAAACAAGTTAAATATTCTGGTTGAGTTGATACCGTCATGATGATTCTTTTCCAAATGAAACCATTTTTTCTAAATAAGCGAAGATTTGATCTAGCAAAAGTCCCACTAAACCAATGATGATAATTGCCACGATGATGTTAGGTAGATAAAGATTATTCCATTCACTCCAGATGAAGTAACCCAAGCCAGTACCTAAAAGCATTTCCGCCGCTACAATTACCAACCAAGAAATCCCCATACTGATGCGTAAACCAGAAATAATATTGGGCAACGCCGCAGGGATAATAACTTTGAAAATAGTTCGCCATTTTGATGCACCGAGGGTTTTGGCTACGTCGAGATAGTCAGAGTTAACTTTACTCACCCCAAAGGCAGTATTAACGAGAGTGGGCCAAATACTACTGATTAAGATAATGAAAATGCCTGTTTTTTCTGAATCTCGAAATAAATATAAACCCAAAGGCAACCAAGCAAGGGGGGAAACGGGCTTTAAAAGCTGTACATAGGGATTAAACGCTTTGGTGGCTATTTTTGACATTCCGAGCAAAATCCCCAAAGGTACGGCGACGATCGAAGCCATAATATAGCCGATCGCAACTCGTCTCAAGCTAATTAACAAATTCCAACCGATACCCATGTCATTAGGTCCATTGTTGAAAAAGGGGTTAGTTAGCCACCACCATAATTCTTTGAGGGTTAAGGAAGCTGTAGGCATACCTTTAGCGAAAATTTTGGCATTTGCCCCTAATTCCCACACCAGTAGGAATATCCCCAAAGAAAGAAGGAATATTCCCCAGGCTTGGACATTTTCGTTATCGAGTAATTGTTTCAATTTATCTTGGGGCGATCGCCCTTGTACAATAGTCATAAGAATTTAGAATTGAGAATGAAAAATGTAGAAAATTAGGTGTCAGGTTTCAGGTTTTAGGTGTCAGGCGAATAAAAATTACCCTCCACACCCCCTACTTAAAAAAAACTCCGAACCCCGAACTCCGAACTCCGAACCCTAAAACCCATATTTATCAATCTGCGCCTGAATATATTGATCTGGATTTTGAGGATCAAAAGTGTCAAAAGCAAGGGTTTCCGTGCGATAAATGTCCGCAGGGGGTGTTTGCCCTAATTCTTCCGCTAGTTCCCTCGCTAAATCCGTGAGGAAGATTTCTTGTCCTAATTGGTTATACTTACCATCGGCGGTTAATTGTTTGGCTTTACCGTCTCCTGATATATCCCAACGTACTAATTGAGACATAATCCAGTTTGCGAAACTCTGCCAGGGATAAGGATCAAAGTCGATGCGATCGGGTACATCTAAGTTATTACCTAAACCATCCTCAAATTTACCTGTTAAGACTGCTTGAACTACTTCTACTGGTTGATTCAAAAAGGCGCGATCGGAGATAGCCTCAGCAATTTCGACTCTATTTTCTGGTTTACTAGCGTAACCCGTTGCCTCGATAATGGATTTATTTAACGCTCTAAAGGTGTTAGGATTTTCGTTAATCCATGTATCACTTGCCGCAAAAGCACAACAGGGATGCCCGGGCCATAATTCTTTGGTTAACTTATGAATAAATCCTGCATTTTCATAGACTGCCCGTTGATTAAAGGGATCAGGCATCAAGAAACCGTCAATATCCCCTGCTACTAATTGGGCGATACTGTCTGGCGGTGGTACGGGGCGAATGGTAACGTCCACATCTGGATTAATACCCCCTGTGGCTAAATAGTAACGTAAGAGTAAATTGTGCATAGAATAGGGGAAAGGTACTCCCAACACAAAACCCTTAAAGTCCGCAGGACCGTTGATTTTACCCTTATACTTATTAGAAACGGTGATGGCTTGTCCGTTGATATTTTCGATACTTGCCAATCTTACCCCAAAGGTAGCCGAACCTAATCCCAAAGTCATGGCAATGGGCATGGGTGCTAACATATGATATGCGTCTAACTCCCCTGCGATCGCAGAATCCCTCACCGCCCCCCAACTCGGCATTTTTACAACCTGAGTGTTTAAGCCGTACTTTTGATAAAAACCTAAAGGCTCAGACATAATAATCGGAGTAGCACAGGTAATGGGTATAAAGCCCACCTTTAAATCTGTTTTTTCTAAGTTAGAAGTATCAGGGGGAGGGGCATCGGGTTGAGACTCAGGAGTACCAGCATTGTTGCCACAGGCATTAACAAGGGTAACTAAAGCCGCTCCAATGGCTACATTTTGCAAAAATTTACGACGACTAAATTCACCACTGCGGATAGCATCACCAAAAAATTCTCCAGCTTTTGCACCAAAGGCGGCGGAAAAAGCATTATCCAAACCACCTGCTTGTTTTGCCAATTCTAAGACCAATTTCTCTCTTTTCGGGCTTCCTTTTCCAGCCATTTTTAAGAATAATTCTTTCCTTAATTCTGCGGTGCTTAAGGAGTTGGCAATATCGAAAGTAACGGGTTTATAAACCCCCATTTTTGTCAAATCACTAATCATCTCAAGAGGATCTTGAGGCATAGTTTGCATAAATTCCCAGTGACTTTGACTAGGGTGAAATTTACCACATTGGACGCAAAAATTTTCTGCTGTTTTCCATTCATCTCTAGGAGATAAAATTGTTTTTGTTAATGCCATAATTACCCAATATTAGCAATTTGTATGGGGATATTAAACGGGTTTTTAAGATTAAGTTTTGTAAAGATAAATACAATTATAGAAAATCTTTTCAACAATCAGAAAAAATGTAAGTTAAATCCGTCTTAACTTAATACCAATGTTTGATGATGTTTGATAACGTTTGCAAATTTCTAGCCGAAAACTATAAACCTGAGTTCGGAGTTCGGTTTTCGGAGTTCAGAGTTAAAATAGCTAGATGCAGATTCTCTCATCTTATTACAATCAGAAAACCTCGTTTTACCAGAAGTCTAATAAAGTAGAATGAAGAAATAGCAATTATTTATTCCGCAATTATTCTCATGCAATTAACTTGGTTAGATAGCAACTCATGGTTGATCGAAATGTCTAATACAAGGATTTTACTAGATCCTTGGTTAGTGGGTTCTTTGGTTTTCGGTAATCTTAAATGGTTACTAGAAGGGAAAAAGAAGACATCTCGCCCTATTCCTGACAATATTGATTTTATTCTTCTTTCTCAGGGTTTAGAAGATCATGCTCATCCCCCTACTTTAAAGGTTTTAGATCATAATTTACCTGTGGTGGCTTCGGTAAATGCGGGAAAAGTTTGTCAGGATTTTGGTTATACCAATATCACTACTCTTAAGCATAATGAAAGCTACATTTTTAATGATAAAATTCAAATAGATGCGATCGCAGGTTCTCCCGTTGGGCCGGGTGTAGTAGAGAATGGATATATTCTTAGAGATTTAATGACTGGGGAATCCATTTATTATGAACCCCACGGCTTTCACTCACCCAATTTACAAAAACAAGAATCAATTACCACAATTATTACTCCTTTAACTAACATCAAAATTCCTTTCCTTGGCCCTGTTATTAAAGGTCAAGAAACTGCGGTAGAAGTCTGCCGTTGGCTTAATCCTCAATATATTCTGTCCACAGCCGCAGGAGGAGATATAGATTTTGACGGTTTATTGGTCAATCTTTTAAAACCTGATGGCACTATTGAAAGACTGCGTAATTTGTTAAAAGAGGCTAACTTATCTGTAAATGTTATTGAGCCTCAACCCGGAGAAAAGATAGTTATTACCAAGTAGGCAAAGTCAAAGTTAAAAGGGCAATAAACAAAGATAATTAATTAGTTTATCCCTAATACCCCAACACCCCAATACTCCAACACCCTAATATCCTAATAACCCAAAACCTCAAACCATCAACACCCCAAAATCAAGCTATTTTTATCCTTTCGTTGCCCATTCTTTTGCCCAATGGAGATTTTCTTGGACTATTTTTAAAGTAGGTGCTTCTGAATATAAACGCAATAATGGTTCAGTACCACTGAAACGAATTAATAGCCAACTATTATCTTCAAGACGGTATTTATAGCCATCAATGGCAAGGCAATCGATTACTTTCTTTCCCGCTATTTCTGTAAGGGGATTGTCTGAAAGTTTCTGTTGTAAGAGGTTTTTTTGTTCCAAATTTTTCAAAGGTAGATCGATGCGATCGTACTCTGAGGTAAAATTGACTTGTTGACGGAGGTTATTGTATAAATCACTAATATCTTTTCCTGATTCTACCACTGCTTCAAGGACATATAAAGCAGATAACAAAGCATCCCTTTCGGGGATATGATTACTGTAGCCCACTCCTCCTGATTCTTCTCCTCCTACTAAAACTTGATTTTGTAACATTCTTTCTGCAATGTATTTATAACCGATCGCAGTCTCGGAGATAGGAATATTCATAAACTGAGCTATTTTGGGTATTAAGTCCGATCCGCTCACCGTTTTGACAATTTCCCCCTTCATTCCTTTTCTTTGGGCTAAATGCTCAATTAAAACGGGAATCAAAATTTGCGTACTACAGAAGTTTCCCTGTCCATCAACTGCGGCAATGCGATCGCAATCTCCATCGAAGACTAAGCCCATTCGCAACCCATGAGGGTTATTTTTAGTATCTTCCTTGACTCTACGGAATAATTCAGAGATATAACGAGGTAAAGGTTCAGGCGCACCACCATCGAAAAGAGGATCTCGATTAGCGTTAATTTCTTCTATATCACAGCCTAATAAACGACGTAGCCCCCCAGAAGCCGAGCCGTGCATCACGTCTACAAATATTTTTAATTTGCCAGATGCGATCGCATCTCTGATAATATTAACATTGACTTGAGAACTTAATTGTTGACAGTAGCTTTCCCAAGGATTAAATAATGTAATACTACCTTCTTTATTGCTAGTAATAGCTTCATCCTTAGCGATTAAGGCTTCAATTTTCTGAGTTACATCTTCAGTGACAGAACCACCAAAAGCTCCTTTTACCTTTAAGCCTAAGTATTTTGCAGGATTATGACTAGCGGTTAAAACTAAAGCACCTAAAGCATTTTTTTCCTTCGCCGCCCAACTAAAAGCAGGAGTTGGAGCAAAACTATCTGATAACAACACATCAAAACCAGCTTCCTGTAAGCTATCGGCCGCCAACCTCGCAAAATCTTCCGCTAAAAAACGGCGATCGAATCCTACAATCATTAAATTAGAATTGGGGTTATATTCCCGTAAAACATGAGCCGACAAAGGTGCTAATTTTGCCACTCGCTCAAAAGTAAAATCGGCGGCAATAACTCCGCGCCAACCGTCTGTACCAAATTTGATCGGATTTACTGTAAAAGCCATGATTTTTAATAAGTAATGAAATTAGACAGGGGTTTGGGGTGTTGGGTGTTGGGACAGTAAATAAGTAAGGAGTAATCGATAGGAGTCAGAAGTTCAGAGTTTGTGTTATTGACTATTTATTATTTTATTATTCACTCCATCACTACCTAAACCGAATAATTTAATCTTGAACTGAGGTAAAGTCATTAAACGCAAGGCGAATTTGCTCTAAGCGACGACGATTCACCCCTAAATCAGACTCTCCCAAACGAGAAGCTGATCGCCATTGTACTACTTTTTCATCTTCAGGAAAATAAAATTCGGCATCATCCACAAAGCCCATAATTTTACTTCTTGATTCAGTGCGGATATAGTTATCTGTTTTTTCTACTATCACGGTATCAGGTACAACAGAAAGGATTTTGAGAAAATTATTGTAAGCAGAAGTGCGATCGCTGTTATACTTTAACGGTTTGATGTAGTGAGTTTCATCCTCTGTTTGACTAATAACACAATTAGGAGAAGGAGGACATTGTTTTAATTTACCATCTTTTACCCCTAAATTCGTAGGCACACTCCCCTCAAAATGGAAAATAGAAGCCATTGCAGGTTTTTCCCATGAAACAGAGAAAAGCAAGGATAATACGATAATTAATGAACCAACAAAGGAAATGAGTGCAGACATATTCGACAAAAACTAAATCAGGTTTGCCCATAAGTTTACTGGTGTAAGGGGTGAATGGGCAATAGTCATAAACATGAAGATGAATTTCTATGGGGAAATAATTAATTTTCTTAACTCTTGCTTCTCACCCAACTTTTACAAAAAGTTTATTACCTGAATCCTAATACCTATCATCGCTTCATCGCTTATAAGTTATTTTTGCTTAAAGTAAATGATAAAAAATTGCAACAACTCTTGAAAATATTTTTCAACTGATCTAAAATATAAACATTGAAAAATAATCATAATAACTATTGAAAATTATCTGAATCAAAAATAGTAAAAATAGACTAACTAGGAAACAAAAAAGTAAAAATACGGTAGTTATTATCGAAAAAAACTATGCAAAACTCTAAGACGAAAAGTCTAAATTGCGAGGCAAAGAAATAAAATGAATTGTCATCAATGTCAAAGCAAAACTTGTCATTCTCACAACAAAAATAATTGGTTTTCATCTCTATTTAAGAAAAAAAAGACTAAAGCTATTGAGAGAGAAACTACAGGAAAAATTGCTTTAGTAGGAATGCCAAATGTAGGAAAAAGTGTTTTATTTAATACCTTAACTGGTATTTATGTTGATGTATCTAATTATCCCGGCACAACGGTAGAAATTTCTCAAGGAAAATGTCAAATAGATAATGATTATTTTTCCATTATTGATACTCCGGGGATGTATTCTTTACTGCCTATCACCGAAGAAGAAAGAGTGGCTAGAGATTTACTATTGCAAGACTCTTTGTCTCTTGCTATTCATGTGGTTGAAGCTAAAAACTTAGCCCGAATGTTAACCCTTACTTTTCAGTTAATTGAAGCTGGTTTTCCTACTTTATTAGCAGTGAATATGATTGATGAAGCAGAGAAATTAAAAATAAAAATTGATCCCCTTACTTTAGAAGATAAATTGGGGATTCCCGTAGTCAAAATGTCTGCGGCAACAGGTTTCGGAGTAGATCAATTAAAACGGAGAATTTTAAGTTATGTCAGCTAATATTACCTATCCTAATATTATTGAAAAAGGTTTAGAAAAAATAGAATCTTTTTTAAGTCAAGAAGCAGAATTATTTTTTCAGCAAAATCCCCTAATTTCTCGCCGTAGCTTAGCCTTATTAGTCATTCAAAGAGACAGAGAAGTTATCGCTAATTTGCAACAATATATTCCTAGTATTTCTCCTATTGAAGAAATTATCTATGATGTACAAACTCAATTAGGTAAATCTATCACAGAGGCGATCGCATTTACTAGACAACAGAAAGCCTTAGAAATTGAACAACAAGTATTGCAAGATAATAGCGATAGTCAGAGAGGAATTGGAGAAAAACTACATCAATGGATGATTAATCCTCTCACAGGATTTCCGATTTTAGCCCTCGTGCTTTACTATGGAATTTATCAATTTGTCGGTAACTTTGGTGCAGGCACATTAGTTGATTTAATTGAAGGGTTTTTCGAGGAGAATATTAACCCCTTTGTTAACCATATCGTTGCCCAAATTTTTCCATGGGTAGTAATTCAAGACTTATTCGCCAATGACTACGGTATCGTCACCCTAGGTATTCGCTACGCTACAGCGATTATTTTACCCATTGTTGCAACTTATTTCCTCATGTTTTCCCTTTTAGAAGACACAGGATATTTACCTCGTTTATCTCTCATGTTAGACAGAGTCTTTAAAACTATGGGATTATCAGGAAGGGCCGTCATTCCTATTGTTTTAGGCTTGGGCTGTGATACTATGGCGACAGTGGTTACTCGCACTCTCGAAACTAAAAGAGAAAGAATTATTGCAACCTTCTTACTTGCCCTAGCCATACCCTGTGCGGCTCAATGGGGCGTTATCTTAGGGTTATTAGCAAAAAATCCCCTTGCTTTATCAATATGGGCAGTAGTGGTTTTAGGTATATTTTTGTTAGCAGGATTTTTAACCTCTCGTTTCTTACCAGGTAAACCTGCTCAATTTTATATGGAAGTGCCTCCTTTGAGGATGCCCAAAATTGAAAATATTATCACTAAAACCGTGATTAGAATGAAATGGTATTTCTGGGAAATTATCCCCCTATTCATTTACGCATCTATTCTTATTTGGTTTGGTAAATTAACAGGTTTATTTAGCTTAATCATTAGTTGGATTAATCCCATCACCCTTGCATTAGGTTTACCTGAAGAAGTATCCCCTATTTTCTTATATGGATTTTTCCGCAGAGACTATGGTGCGGCAGGATTGTTTGATATTCAAAGCAATGCAGGATTAACAGGTAATCAGTTGGTGGTTTGTGCCATTATTTTAACTCTGTTTTTACCCTGTATCGCTCAATTTCAAGTGATGTTGAAAGAGAGAGGATGGAAAACTACTTTAGCAATGGTATCTTTTATTTTTCCCTTTGCCTTTTTTGTTGGTTATTTAGTCAATCAAGGCTTAAATATTATTCACCTCACTATCTAATTTTTCTAACCCTGTGAGAAGTTTTACTTTCTATTTACAGGCAAAATACCTGCTGTAGGGTTTTAATATGCGAAAGTCTATTAAGTTGGATAATATCTAACTCCTACGCACTAAATATTAAGTTTTGTAACAAGTAATTGTTAACAATTCCTAGCTGTAAGTGCAAATTAAAACCATTATCTATAAACATAAAACCCAATTTTGTTAAATTCGTTTTACAGATAGTTTCATGTCAGGAGTTTCTCAAGTTAATATTATAGAGTCGATCGCAACTTTAAAAACCTTATTAAACGAGCAGAAAACTTCTGATAACTTTCAGAAAATCCAAGTTTTATATCTACTCAAAAGTAAACAAGTAAAAACCATCACAGAAGTAGCCAAAATAGTAGGCAAACATCGAGTAACAATTCAATGGTGGTTAAGATGTTATCAACAACAAGGAATACAACAGTTTTTAAGAGATAAAAAAGATAAAAATAGCGGCGGCAGAAAATCAATTATTTCCGATAGTGTTATCAAAATATTAACAGAAAAGCTGAAAGACACTCCCGATTTTAAAACTTATAAAGACATTCAACACTGGCTAAATCAAGAGTTTCAAATTCAAGTTAGTTATGATGTGGTTTATTATTTAGTCAGAAAAAAACTTAAATACACTCTCAAAAAATGAAATTGCCTCAAGATGCAATCATTACCGAAGCAAAGCTAACAAAATATTTATTAAAATGGAAACCTATTGATGATAAATCACAATTTTTATTAAAAGCAGGTTATACGATAACAACTGCAAAACAATTAGAAAAAGATTTACGAGAACAAATTTTACCTTTAAATGCCGTTTATACTGAAAGTAATAATTTTGGAGAGAAATATGAAATTAAAGGACAATTAAAAGGAATTAATGGAGTCATTTTAATTGTAATTACTATCTTATCTGGATGATAGAATTTGACTCAGAAAAAACCAAGTTCATTACACTATATCCTAATAAGGAGATAAAATGATGAAATTTGAATTATTTACAAGAGTTGCCTTAAAAGAAAATATACCGAAATATAATTTATGTGAGGGAGATATTGCCACTATTGTTGAATATCATCCCGTTAAAAATGGGGAAGATGGCTATAGTTTAGAAGTATTTAATACCATCAGTGAAACCATTGCCGTTATAACTATTGAGGAATCGAAAATCGAATATTTAAGAGAAAATAAGGTGCTTTCAGTAAGAATTTTACAACCGATTTTTACCTAGTTAATACACTTCAAAAATCGGGCTAGAAGCCCGAAATACGGTTTTATAATGTGGGGAAATTTCTTTCGACACTTAAGCTAAAACCTAAAACTTAAATTTTTGATAAAGACGAAATTTTTGCTAATTTTGCCGAGTCTAAACCAGTTAATTCTTCCAAACTAATCCAACCTTCTTTTAAAAGTTGAGCAAAGGTAAACACTAACATTCCCTCTCTAGTGTCATATTTCCCATCAAGATCATAGCGCTTGGCACTCAATAGATCATGAATTTGCCATAATTGCTCCATGTCTGACATATCCTCAATCTGATTTCTCACTTGTGCCATTAAAGTTTCTGTTTCTCTTTGATAGGCTTTTTTTAAAACTTTTTGACTAATTTCTATTTCGGTATGATTCCATCCTGTTGTATTAATAGTTGTGGACATAGTAGATAATTAAATGATATATATAAGGAAATTTAAAGATTTCTATCATCATATCAATATCTTTCTGTAAAACGCAAAAAAAAGGTGTCACCTCAGTTCGATACACAAATATTTGGTTTAGGTAGGTTTCAGGTTGCAGGTTGCGGGTTAAACAAAAATCCCTTCATCCCCCTATCTGCCTATCTCCCCTTCTTTTATCTTTCTCAAAAATGAAAAAACCCCCTTAACAAAAGGGGGATTATGATTATATATTTATTGCTCAATTTATAAAAAAATCTCTTAACGGATAAAATTTAATAACTCTTTAGGAGATGCTAATAAGTCAATAGCAACAAAAAAGATTTTATTCTCAGGATTAAGTAAAAAGCGCCAAGCAATATCCATACCGACGTTACCACCAAACCAAGGGGTTTGCACTTTCCCAGTTACTTTAATTTGAGTATAGCCATCTTCGGCAGGTTCAGAAACTCCTTGTTGGGGAATTAACTTTAAATTTTGACATTCTTCTTTGAAAAAGCGATAAACATTTTCTTTGCCAACAATGGGGCGTTTGAAAGGAGGTTGCAATGCACCATCTTCAACAAATAAACTGATTAAAGCATCAAAGTCATTAGCGTTTAAGTTATCCATGTAATCAAGTACAGTTTTGTTAGTAACTCCTTCAATGGTTACTTTTGTACGCTTACTCATGTCGGTAGGAGGGGCTACAGGCTCGGCTACTCTGGTAAAGTTACCTAGCTTATTGACATCATAACCCATATCTACCACTGCGTTACGAAGTACAGTGATTTGTTGTCCAGATTCTAACTTTTTAATGGCATCTAATACTGCATTGGCGTTGGCTGAGAGTTGATAACCTTGAGGAATAGGGGCGACAATTCCTTCTTCCATGAATTTTCCTAATTGATACCAGAAACCAAGTTTGATATTAGGAGACCAAACTGCATAAGTACGACAAATAGGAGTATCTGCACGGTTAGCTAAATCACACATGACTTGAGACTGTTGTTGAGGAGACATCCCTTTGATTTCGTTGAGGGTGGATTCGGCTAATACCATACTAGCGGCACCGGGGGCGGCAATGGTAATGGTTTTCCCCATCTCTAAGTAAGCAAACCAAATTAAGGCTAATTGGTCTTCTGCACTTAATTGAGAAAATCTTGCTATAGTTGCAGGTACAACATCGGCGGCTAAAGTCTGGGGAAAAATTGTCCGCGCGGTATCAATGGTAAAAGGCATATAATGACCTCATCTATTTTTTTGTTAACTTATGTAAAGATTCTACCATTGTTTATTAAATAAATCTTTAAAAATAAGGTGTGGATTTTGCTACCCTGAGAAACAAAAAAATCGTGTTACCCTAGTTTTTATGGCTATTCTGACCCTCAACAGTCTTTTTTTTCTTACATACAAGCAATATTTATGCTCAATCATATTAGTTTGTTAGTTGCTTTACTAATTATTCTTTTTTGGGGGATGACAATTTCTTTCGCCTTAGTGGTGGATTTCACTAATCTCACTTTTTTAGCAATTATTTTTCTTATATTTCTACAAATCTTTTTCAATACTGGTTTGTTTATCGTTGCCCATGATGGTATGCACGGTATTCTTGTTCCTTATAATCAAAATATTAATGATGCGATCGCACGTTTAGCTTTAATCTTATATGCAGGGTTATCTTTCAAAGATTTAAAGGAAAAACACTATTTGCATCATCGTTTCACTGGTACGAGTCTTGATCCTGACTTCCATGAGCATAACCCAAATTTTTGCTTTTGGTATTTGAGATTTATGGGAAAATATGTCAGTTTTTTAAATTTATGTCGTCTAGCTTTATTAATTTTAATAATTGTTAATATTTTTCAAATTCACTGGTTAAATTTACTATTATTTTGGGCTTTACCTTTAATTTTTAGTTCTTTACAATTATTCTTTTTCGGTACTTTTTTACCTCACCGTCATCATCATGATAATCAATTTAATTTATCTTGTTTAAGTACTATTAAGAGTCTTCATTTACCGATATTATTATCTTTCATCACCTGTTATCATTTTAGTTACCATCAAGAACATCATCGCTATCCCTTTCTTGCTTGGTGGCAATTACCTTTTACCACGAGATTTATACAGTCGTATTTTTAATAAGCACATCTTCATTGAAATTGAAAATACGAAAATCAATTCAGATAACCTCAGTTGATTCTGTGATTCCGCATAATGTCTGTTATTTATTACGACTCATCTAGGATTGCTATATTCACATTAAATAAATAATCTATGTGTAAAGGTATTTTTTCAAATTAATAAAAGTTTAATTTTTTGATTGATAAAAATAGTTAATAAATGGTTAAGGAAGAAGTATTTATAATTGATCAAAAAAGAAAATCCTGTTACTATTATTAGTAGGATATTCAGAATTTTGATTATTCATTAGATAATAATTAACAACTTTTTCTTAAGTAGAGGTTCTATATGTCGGATGCTATTCCTTTGTCAAATTTAAAAATAGGAACAAAGGCAATTGTTGCGAAATTAGAAACTAAAGATGAAGGGATTATTCGTCACTTAATGGCTATGGGAGTTATCCAAGGAGTTGATATTTCTCTTGAAAGTAAGTTTCCTTCCTATGTAGTTTCTGTTGGTAAAAGTAGAGCCGCTTTAGATAAAGAAACAGCTTCTATTATCTATGTAACTCAAGACTAATATAAGGCAAACAATAACCTTCTTTAATCGATACTTTCATCAGTATTTACTAAGTTAATTTCTAAGGAGAAAATAATGCTAGATAAAATAAAAAATATGTACCAAAATGACCCTCTTAAAACCATTGCTATCGGTGTAGGTGCGGTGATTATTGCTCCGACAGTAGCTTCTTTACTCAAGCCAGTGGCTAAAGCTACTATTAAAACAGGAGTGATTTTATATCAAAAAACAAAAGAAACCATAGCTGAAACAGGCGAACAATTGGGAGACTTAGTGGCAGAAGCACAAGCCGAAGTGTTGGCAGAAAAAGCAGAAAATAGAGACAAAATTACAGTTTTAAATCCCTCTTCTAATGATTAAAAAAGATAAAAATAATTGGCTATCTTACTTATTCAGAAAAAGAGATACTTATCTTCATATATATATTTTTGATGAGGAGAAATAAATTATGACTAATGCAACAGTAACAGCAGTAAATTCGGCTATTACTACCACAGAAAATAAGGAACAAATTGCGACTTTTTTAAAAGAACATGAAGAAGTTGAAATGATTATTCCTGTTATGTTTGGACTGTTTGTAACCAGCCAATTTCAGCTACGGGGGGCAAAGGCTTTATTAGTCAATTTAGGAGTAGCAACGGTTTTTCGTCAACTATTCAAGGAATTGAAAAAAAGCCCTTCTCAAGACACACAATCACCGACACAAAATCAAACCAAAGTTTCCGAAGATGACGAGGAAATGTCGATTCTTCACTCTGTTAAAGGTAGAGTTAGATTGCGTATTCCTCAAATCAAAAAAGATGCACTATTTGCTAAACGCCTAGAAAGATTACTCAATGATGATGATAACGTTTTAAATGTGCGTATGAATCGCACCGTTTCCTCTGTGGTAATCAAATATGATGCGGGAAATTTATCGGATATGGATTTAGGCTTTAAGTTGATGAGTATTATTGATGCGGCAAAGGGAGAGTAAGAAGTATTAGTTGTTAATTATATTTCTGGTGGCATAGGGGGGATAATTTTTTCTAATTCAATAACAAGATTAGGAATATCAACAGTGATTACTTGCCAAATTCTTTTTTGATTAACTTTTTCATATTGATGGGCAATAATATTCCTTTGCCCAATAATATCACTCCAAGGAATTTGCTTGTTTTCTTGCTGAAAATCATCGGATATTCGTCTTGCCGCTTCCCCTAATATTTCTAATTGTCTCTCGATCGCACTTTGTAATAAGATAGATATTATTGCGGTATTCTTGCCATGAGGTATTTTCGGTAAAAAAAATAATTCTTTGACTCGATTGCCACATATCCCAAAGAAAAGCATAATTTCTATTAATTTGACTCATAAATAATTTTATGATTATTGATAATTTCGTAACGAATAAAAGGATTAGATAATGCTGATTTTTCTACTAAGTCAACTTCCTGTTTGAATAGGTTTTTTAACTCATTTTTTAGTCTAACAATATCAAATAGACTCCACATAGCATTATCATCAAACGTGACTAAAAGATCAATATCACTATTCTCATCAAATTTATTAGTCAAAATTGAGCCAAATAAAGCTAATTCTTTAACTAACCATTTTTGACAAATTTTTTCTAACTTATCTTGAGGTATTTTATCAATGTTAATTAAACTCATTATTTTTCATTTTAACTGGCAATATATTCTTTAATTTGGGCTAATACTTCCTTTTCTTTTGTTTGAGTGTGGAATAAATCCCAACGTAGTTGAAGGTTAAGCCAAAAGTCTGCTGATGTGCCGAAAAATTTGGCTAGGCGTAAAGCTGTACTAGGGCTAATGCCCCGACGACAATTTACTATTTCATTTACTCTCTGGTAAGGCACTCGGATTTTATCCGCTAATTCTCTTTGTGATATACCCATAGGCTCTAAAAACTCTTTCAGTAGCATTTCTCCGGGATGGGTTGGTTGTCTATGAGTAGGAATGTTGATCATGTTTATTCTATTCTCTATCAATATCTAAGATTATGGTTTTATCTCGCAAAGGAGCAAAGACGCAAAGGGGTTAATCATCAATTATCGGTGTTGTCTAAGCAAGAGAAAGAAGTATGTAATTAATTCTTAGTGATAATCGATTATTTCAACTTCCCAAATATGGTTATTTTGCCAAGAGAAACAGATACGGTATTGTTGATTAATTCTAATACTATATTGTCCATCTCGATCGCCCTTTAGGGGTTCAAATTGATTACCTGGCGGTATTTTTAATTCAGCTAAAGAAATTATAGAATCTAATTGATCTAATTTTCTTCTTGCTATTTGCCAAAGATTTTGAGGACAAGTTTTTCGGGCTAATTTACTATTTTCCCCATAAAAAATATCCTCTGTGCCTTTATTTTTAAATGATTTAATCATAATAACATATTATCACGGTTTCCATGACATTAATTCAAGCAACAATCAATCATTCTCACAATAATCATCTCGGTGAATATTCCCTTGTCCATAGTATTGAGGGGAGAATCCGCCTTCGCACTCCTGTCTTAACAAAGGCTTTACAAGAACAATGGGCAAAACGTTTGATGGCGATGGAGGAGGTTAAGGATTATCGTTTCAATGTGTCCGCTTCTTCAATGGTGATTACTTATCAAAGAGAAATTTCTCAAGATGTTTTTTTAAATAGTCTCTTTTTAGGGTATAATTCAGATAAAAATGGGATATTGTTGTCAAAAATTGCATCTGACTCTACAAGTATTAATAATCCCACCTCTGACACTGCCTCTCAAAATGAAGAATGCGATCGCCCCTCATGGTCTAATTTAACTTTACCATTAGTATCCACTGGTTTAGCTATTGTTGCTAATCGTTTCCCCTCCAGTTTAATTACCTTTTTGGCTAGAAGTGCCTTAATTACGGCTGGTTTGCCCGTTGCTACTAGGGCGATGGAAAGTGTTTTTATCCATCATAAACTCAATATCGACTGTCTCGATTTAATGGCTTTGGTGTTGAGTGGTTTACAGGGTAAGTTGTTGACTCCCTCTCTGGTGATTACCCTTCATGAGTTAGGGGATTTGATTCGGGAATATACGGCGCGATCGACAGAACAAAAAACTGCTAGTCTATTAGATACCATCGGGCGTTTTGCGTGGGTAGAAAGAGAAGGGGAAATAGTGCAAATTAAAAGTGATGAGGTAATAGCAGGGGAAACCGTCATCGTCTATCCGGGAGAACGCATCCCCGTTGATGGTATGGTAACATTTGGAGAGGCTACCGTTGATCAACAGCAACTCACTGGGGAATCCATGCCCATTGTTGCCCAAATCGATACCTATGTCTATGCTTCCACTTTGGTTCGTTCTGGTAAAATAAAAGTAAAATCTGAAAGGATAGGCACTCAAACAAGGGCGGCGGCTAGTATAGAATTATTAGAAAAAGCTCCTGTCCATGATACCAGAATGGCAAACTATGCGGCAAAAGTTGCAGATAAGTTGATCATTCCTTCCATGATTTTAGCAGGAATTGTCTTCGCTACCACAAAAGATCCCACTCGCACCGCTTCTATTTTAACCCTCGATTTCGTTACTGGTATCCGTGTTTCTATGCCTACGGCTTTCTTGGGTGCATTAAATCATACCACCCGTCACGGTATTTTAGTTAGAAGTGGGCGCACGATGGAATTGTTAGGGGAAATTGATACCATTGTTTTTGATAAAACAGGCACTCTGACGGAAGGTAATATTAAGGTGGTTGGGGTGGAAACTGTCAATGATAATATCACCCCTCACAGATTATTGCAGTTAGCGGTATCTGCGGAACAAAGAATCACTCATCCTGTGGCGGAAGCTATCGTTAACTATGGTAAACAAGAGAAAATCGAAGTTTTACCCCGTAATAGTTGGGATTATAGCGTAGGTTCGGGCATGACGGCAGAAATTGACGGTTTAACGGTGATGGTAGGTAGTGAAAAGTTTTTACGCTCTCAGGGAGTAAATTTTGCTATTATTCCCGAAAATGAGGATAAATTAGATGTTTTAGAGGGTTTATCTTTTGTTTATATTGCCTGTGATGGTGAGTTAATGGGTTATCTGGAATATACTGATCCTTTACGCCCTGAAAGTGCTAGTTTATTGTATGATTTACAAAATCTTTACGGCTTAGAAGTACATCTACTCACTGGTGACAATCAAACAAGGGCGCATCAGGTGGCAAAAGTGCTTAATATACCCCCTCAGCAAGTTCATGCGGATGCTTTCCCCGAAGATAAGGCGAAAATTGTCAGAACTTTGAGTAGAGGTGGTAAAACGGTGGCTTTTGTGGGAGATGGTTTAAACGATTCTGTGGCTTTAGCCTATGCGGATGTGTCTATTTCTTTCGCTGATGGTTCGGATATAGCACGGGAAACGGCGGATGTTGTCTTAATGAATAATGACCTGAGTAGTATTTTAGAGGCGATCGCCATTGCGAAGGAAACTCAGAATTTAATTGAACAGAATACCATGTTAGTGGTTGCTCCTAATCTCATCGGCTTGGGTTTTGCTTCCACCATCGGTTTAAACCCTTTATTAGCTACTATAATCCATAATGGAACTGCGATCGCAGCTGGGTTGAATAGTTTACGCCCGTTAGTGCAACACCAATTGGAAACTAGGGAAAATTGACTATTAGATGTAAACCTAGTTAATTGTTATTTACGGCAAAAGGGGGACTCGAACCCCCACTCATTACTTAAGCGTGACAATTTGGATAACGCGCTTCCCTACACTCAGTCGATTAAGTTTCGGTGCATCTGCAACCTTTGTCTGCAACTCCCTCACGTTTTAGGGATGCTCTGCCTTTTGAGCTATTCTGCCATTTTTTATAGTTAAGTTAATTGTTACACTACACGTCTGATGTTAAATAGTAGCCAAACTCATCAACAAAGGAATCATTAATAATTGCTTGTCTAATTTTACGAGTAAAGTTAATTAACTCATGAATGTTATGCAAAGATAATAAAATATAACCTAGCATTTCTTTAGCTCTGATTAAGTGATTAAGATAGGCACGGGTAAAGTTTTTACAAGTATAGCAGTCACACTCAGGATCAAGAGGGGTAAAATCTTCTTTATATTGGGCATTTTTTAGATTTATCCTTTCTCCTTGAACTAAAGCCGCTCCATGTCTGCCTAAGCGCGTTGGTATCACACAATCAAACAAATCTATTCCAGATGCGATCGCAACTACCATTTCCTTATAACTGCCTACCCCCATTAAATAGCGAGGTTTGTTAGTAGGAAGTAAAGGAGTCGTCCACCGTACTATTTGATGGATTAATTCAGGCTTTTCCCCCACACTTACTCCACCAATGGCATAACCGGGCAAATTAAACTCAATTAATTCTTTTGCCGATTGAGTGCGCAACTCAGGATAAATTCCCCCCTGCACAATCCCAAATAAAGCCTGTTGCTCTGGTTTTTTATGAGCTGAAATACATCTTTCTAACCATGCCGTTGTGCGTTTAACCGCTTTAACAACCTCCTCTTTTGTCGCCGTGGCGGGAGGGCATTCATCAAATGCCATAATCACATCTGCCCCTAAAGAGTTTTGAATACGGATGGAATTTTCCGGTGTCATATTGATAATTCGACCATCCTTGGGAGAGCGAAACTTAACTCCGTCATCTGTAATTTGTCGTAAATCAGCAAGACTAAAAACTTGAAATCCACCAGAATCAGTTAAAATAGGTTGTTGCCATCCCATGAAATTATGCAACCCTCCAGCTTTCTCTATGATTTCTTCTCCGGGTTGAATGTGTAGATGATAAGTATTACCCAAAATCATCTGAGCATGGGCAGACTGGAGTTGAGCAGGTGTAATGCCCTTTACTGTACCAACAGTACCAACGGGCATAAATCTGGGGGTTTCAACTTCCCCATGAGGAGTAGAAAAAACCCCCGCCCTCGCTTTAGTTTTTGTGCAAGATGCGATTAATGAATATTGAAAAACCACTTAGTCAACAATAAAAAATAATAAACTTAAAAACCCTTAATGATTTTCTGAATTTCCTCAGCTAGATCAAAATCTTTTTGAGTAATTCCCCCAGCATCATGAGTAGTTAAATGGATTGTTACCTTATTATAGGATATTTCGATGTCAGGATGATGTCCTGCTCTTTCCGCCGGTTCAACCAGACGATTGACAAATTCAACGGCTTGGATAAAGTCTTTAAACTTGTAGGTAGTACTAATAGACTGTCCGCTAGTAACCCAATCAGGATAATTAGCTAGTTTTTGTCTGACTTCTGTTTCGTTTAAAACCATGTTTTGCGTGATAATGAGCTTCGGTTCTATAATAACGTTACTTTTCTCTAATGGTAAATAACTAGAGTCTATCAAAGAGAAATAAAAAATAGGTAGCATAGTCATAGTACGTGAGTTAGGAGTTCGGAGTGAGGAAAGAGGTGTCAGGTGTTAGGTTTCGGGTTTCAGGTGTTTTTAATTCCTAATTATCAACTATAAACTATTCTCCTTTGCCTATTGCCCTTTGATTGTTAATGACTAAAATTTCCAGAATCAGTGGTAAAATAAACCAAAACTTTTGGCTGATCAATAATTTGTAATTATGGAAACAAAAAAAGTTAATTGTCAAATAGAGTGCGTCAACGGATGTATCTTGGGGGAAGAATGTCCTAATCAAACTTATGTTAAAGAAACAGCCAATTTTATCGAAAATACATCTTTAGATAAGATGCTAGAAATGGCGGAAATAGCTAGATTAAAAAAATTAACTGAGCCACCTAAGTGGGTTATTCCAGATGAGTTGTAGAAACTTTATAAGCGTAAGACTTTGAACTTCCAAGGGGTAAAAATATGGTTAATATTTCCCCTTTATTTGGTTTTTGTTTGATGGTAAATTTCCCTCCTAGAGCATGAAAAATATTTCTGGTTACGTCATTGCTAAGGGATAAACTACCAGTTTCTGGTTGGAAAAGTAAGAGTTTGCCCAAACATTTACTATGGCTATAATTAAAGCTGGATTCAGATAAGAATTGTAATTTCAACTGATTACCTACAGGTAAAATAATTAATTGAAAGTGGCAACCACTAGGCAAACTGCGAGTAAATTTTTCCATTAATCCACTCAATATTTGGCTCAAAATTGCTGGATCACTGATAATTTGAGGTAGTTTTTTTGGTACAATTACATCAAGAATTATATTTCTCCGTTGGGCTTGTTTCTGCCAAGTGGGAATGGTTTGATTTAAAATAGTTTCTAATGAGGTTGGCACTAGGTGAATGGAGTCATTAAGGGGAGAAGATTTTGATTCTAATTCTACCGCCTTAAAAATTAGCTCCATACGATTAATTTGCTCTGTGCATTCTTGTTCAATGGTTTCTAAATATTTACCTAAATCAGGATTTAATTTAGCTTTTTTTTGTAACAATTTTGTGATAGTTTTAATGGTGGTAAGAGGTGTTCTTATTTCATGGGTTAACGCTTGTAACAATTCTAGTTCTGGGTAAGGAGGAATAGGCGTTTTCTTTAGAGAAATACTTTGTTTTCGTTGATAATTAGTTTCTCTTTCAGAAGATTTTATATCAGAAGTACCCTGTTTTTTGATATGTTTTAATAGGTTTTTATTAAAGGTTTCAACAATTTTATAATTGGGGGACGTTCCTAATAGGTAGTTTACTGATTCTTTTAGATATTTAAAGCTATCATAACTAGATGATCTTGTCAATCTATTTAATAGAATTTGCCATGCTTTTTCTGTAACTATTGGGTCAAAAGAAAAATGAAAACTGTCTGGTTTATCATAGTTAATTTCTTTGACCATTAATAGAGAAAATTGTGCGGTGAAAACAAGGCAAAATTGTTCTTGATTTAAAATATCATTATTGTCTAAGTTGATATTAATTAAAGACTGTTGATTGTCTTCGAAAACCTGTTGATTATCACTGGGCATTAGTGCAGTTTTTTGCTGAAATGAAGGAGAAAAAACTACAGTTGTTAAATGAGAAATTATATTTAAGTTATTAATAACTGGCGTGGGAGATGAGATTACTATCCCCTGTTTTGAGGAGAAATATTTATCTGTGTTTATAGTTGTAGATAGGAGTTTTTCCAAGGATGCGATCGCACCTTCCCATTCATGATGTGCTTTAATGGAAGTATGGATGCAATCATCTACATCGGAGTCCCATTCCTCTTCGAGGATTAAATCAACTAATTTGGTGGATAGACATTCAGATATAATCATTCCTCTATTATGAAAAATTCCTTCTACAGCAATTTATGATAACTTTTTCGTGAAAGCAATTGAAGTGTTATAACCGAACCAATTTTATCCTAATTACCGTTGTGTTTGACAAAAAAATTACAGGATTTATTTTACATTAATTAGTTATAACCACTGTAGAAGAACCATACGTTATTATTTGATTTATCTGAAAATATCAATAATTCTACTCTCATTTGTCTGCAAAAGTAAGATACTTTGATTCTAGTAAATATGCTCCTTGAGTAAAACGAATGCTATAGTAACCACCAAAATTTTGTTTCAGGATAATCCCTTCTTCTCCAAGTGCGATCGCACTATTAGGACGTAG
The DNA here is from genome assembly GCF_036345015.1 of Cyanobacterium sp. Dongsha4. Lineage (NCBI taxonomy): Bacteria > Bacillati > Cyanobacteriota > Cyanophyceae > Chroococcales > Geminocystaceae > Cyanobacterium > Cyanobacterium sp. DS4. The sequence goes on from NZ_CP084098.1 coordinate 1,707,077, forward strand.
CATAGGCATAGGATCAGCCGTTTTTAAGTAGGGAGGTAATGCTATAATTTTTACTTTATCACCTGTTTTAAACACTGGTAAATTTTTCTCCATAAATTATAATTATTCTTGAGTTTTTAATCAGCAAATATATTAGTTTATTGCCTATTATTCAATTTTTGTTTAATAATGATTAAATAAATTTTTCAGCCATTTCTTCTGCCACTTGATTAATTTCCTCCGCTAAATTAAATAATTCTCTCCCTGTGTGTAAATAAGATTCATCATAAGTTTGAGTAAATCTATTCAACTCCTCCAAACCGTCATTAAGATGATTTAAGCCATAGTAAAGATTTGCCGCTATTCCTGCATATAAACTAGGATTTTTTTGAGAAGTCAATATATTTTGTGCTTGATTACAGGCTTGTTGGCAATTTTCTAAATATTCCATAAAAAAAGACATTAACTCATCATCAAAAATATCTGCTGATAATTCTTCAATCTCCAGTTCTAGGGGAGAAATAATTGAATTAATTAAGTTTTTTACAGGAAAATAGACTTCTTTTAACCACTGAAATTGAGAAAATTCTGTATTTTTTTGCTGTTGTCTATTATATCGATAAAATTCACTAGCACTATTACTTTTACCATGACGATATTGAACAGAATTAGCAATACTTTGTTTCAGGGTTTGATCATATATATAACGATTTTCTGGGTCACTTAGTATTTCATAAGCGGCATTTAAAGAGACAATTTTTTCATGATCTGCATTATTATTTTGACTATCAGGGTGAAATTTCTTGGCTAAACGACGATAGGCTTGTTTTATTTCTTGGGCAGAAGCATTATGTCTTATTTCTAAAATTTCGTAGTAATTCATAAATACATTTATCAAAGAATAATGGGTTTAAAAACCCGTCTTTTATAACGAGTAATTTTTGGCTTTGAAAAATCACCTTTGCCCAAGGTATCGCTTAACGAATGCCTTTTTACTTTCTCTTAATTAGGTAGATTTTGGAATAATGGGGTACTTAAATAACGCTCTCCAAAACTCGGTTGAATCATCACTATTAATTTACCCTCATTTTCTTTTCTTTGGGCTAATTTTATTGCCCCTGCTAACGCCGCCCCAGTAGAAATACCCGACAATATACCCTCTTCCTTCGCTAGTCTCTGCCCAAATGCGATCGCATCTTCGTCACTAACTGTAATTATTTCATCAATTAAATCAACCCTTAAAACTTCAGGAATAAACCCTGCACCAATACCTTGTATTTTATGAGGTCCGGGTTTTCCACCCGATAATACAGGACTATTTATCGGTTCAATGGCAATAGTTTTGAAATCAGGTTTTTTTTGTTTAATAACTTCGCTAACTCCTGTAATTGTACCTCCTGTACCGACTCCAGCCACCAGAAAATCAATTTTCCCATCTGTATCTTCCCAAATTTCTTCGGCGGTAGTTTGACGGTGAATTGCAGGATTTGCAGGATTTTGAAACTGTTGCAACATATAAGCATTAGGTAAAGTTTCAGCTATTTCTTGAGCTCTTTCAATACAACCTGCCATACCCTCTACACCAGGAGTTAACTCTAATTTTGCCCCATAAGCCCTTAACATTGCTCGTCTTTCCGCACTCATGGTTTCAGGCATCGTTAAAATTAACTTATATCCTTTTGCCGCCGCCGCCATAGCTAAAGCTATACCTGTATTGCCTGATGTGGGTTCAACCAAAATAGTTTTACCCGGTTGAATCAATCCTTGTTTTTCGGCTTCATTAATCATATTTACCCCAATTCTATCTTTAACAGAAGCTGAGGGATTCATTCCTTCTAATTTAACTAATATTTCTCCAACACAACCTTCTGCTTGAGGAATACGATTGAGTTTTACCAGAGGAGTGCGTCCAATTAATTCAGTAATATTATTTGCGACTTTCATGCTTTTATTTTTATTTCCAATACTAAAGTATTTTAACCTGAGTTCGGGTTAAGCAGATTGAGGTAAAAATCATTTGATACTAACTGTTCTGTTAAGCATAACTTAGATCTAGGTAACGGTAGGCAAAAGCAACAGACAACGCTGATAGGCAAAAGTTTTCTTGTAGCATAAACACAAAAAGGGGATCTTTCACTCACATTAAGATAATATAATTATGAAAAAAAATCCCCCTATACTTAGGAGGAAAAAATATTACAATTTTTGATAATTTTCGATTAAGAAAGCCATCCTTTTAATCTTCTTGCAACTTGTGGTCTTCTTAATTTACGCATAGCTTTAGTTTGAATTTGTCTGACTCTTTCCCGAGATAAATCAAAAATCTTACCCACTTCTTCTAAAGTATGAGCTTTAGAACTAGCTAAACCATAACGCAAAACAATTACTTCTTTCTCTCTTTCACTTAAAACATCACTCAACACTGACACAATTTCTTGGTGCATCATCGCTTCATTCATTTTGTCTTCGGGTAAAAGGAGATTAGTGTCTTCTAATAATTCCATCAATTCCGTATCTTCACCCTTGCCCACACGATGATTTAAAGATAAAGACTGTCTTTTCAACTGCAATAATTGATGTAACGCCTGACGAGTAATACCCATTTCTTCCGCTAACTCTTTTTCCGTCGGCTGACGTTGCAAATCTTGTTTAAGTATTCGCTGGGCTTTTTTTAGTTTATTGAGTTTTTCAACGATATGAATGGGAAGTCTTATGGTACGAGAATCATTAGCGATAGTTCTGGTGATCGCTTGTCTGATCCACCAATAGGCATAGGTAGAAAATTTATAGCCTTTATTTGGATCAAATTTTTCCGCCGCACGATTTAAGCCAATTGCTCCTTCTTGAATTAAATCTAAAAATGGTACTCCTCGATTTAGATACCGTTTTGCAATTGAGACGACTAGACGCAAATTAGAGCGAATCATTTTTCTTTTTGCTGTTCTTCCTTTATAAAGGCGATTGTCTAATTGTCGCTCACTTTCTAGCCCCATTGCTTTGGCTAATTCCATTTTGGTAGGAGTTCTTTCCAATTGACGATGTAATTCTTGTTGTTTTTCTTCACAGTCGCTCAGAAATTTGACGGCATAGGCAAGATTCACTTCTTCTTCGGCACTTAAAAGAGGATAACGAGCCATTTCTTTAAAAAATGAGCCGATCGAATCCTCAATTTTGGTTTTTTGTCTCCGAGATTTAGTTCCACTATCATCTTCTATGACCGAAAAATGAGCTATAACTTGATGTAAATCCTCGTCAAGAGGTTCGTTTACTAACCCATTCTGATAATCTACAGTACTGCTGGTTCGATTCATTTGATAACTCCTCTTTTTCGCACTGAATCAATTTGCTATCACCATGATGTTAACTAAATCACTTTTTTATGAGTTATTTTGTGATGGTTAATACCAAAAATATTTAGTCAATGATAATAACAGATCTATAGATTCTAATTTACCTAAAAAAAGTCCTTTTTGACTACAATTAGATGAGAGATTGTATATTTTCTTAAGGTTTTCTTAAAACTTAATATTTTGTAATAATAATTCTCTTAAAAAATAAGTCAATCATTTAATTAATTTATATAAGGTATTTAAGATAATATCTTATTAAGAATTTATATGATATGTATTGATATTTATTTTTATTGGGTATTTATTATATTTAATATATTGTTAATATGCTAATTTTTCAGGGTAAGTATTATTCTGATTGATTATTTCAGTTGTTTTTACATTTGACCTCATATTTACTTATAAATTGGGGTCTTTGTTCATAACATAAGTTTTTAATCTAAGGGGAATATCAGCTATTTTTCAACTCAATATTTCACCCAATCAAACTAATGGGGAAAATCCCTCTACTAAGTTTTTTTGAGCATTAATCAAACAATCGAGTCTGTAATTGATATGAGTTGATATAATTACAATTTATTGATAAGTTCCCTGAGTTTTGACTAATTCTACTTCTTTCTCGTCTCCGGGTTCAAAACGAATAGCAGTACCTGCCGGGATATTTAGACGCATACTGATAGTTTTTTCTCGATCGAATCTGAGGGCAGAATTAACTTTAGCAAAGGGAAAATGTGAACCAACTTGAATAGGGCGATCTCCTGTATTGGCGACAGTAATTTTGACGGTTTCTCGTCCTTGGTTAAGTTCGATCGAACCTTCTGGGGTAAATATTTCACCTGGTATCATAACTTAGCTCTAAAATAAAATATATCAATAATATTTTAATCCCAAAAAAAGAAAACCCCCCACCAAAAACAACAGTGAGGAGTTTTAATCGATTTATTTTGGTAACGAGTCTTAACTTTCTGAATCTTTCTTTTCCTGTTTGCCAAGCATACCGTACTTACGTAAGAAGCGATCGACTCTTCCTTCCGTGTCAATAATTTTCTGAGTACCAGTGTAAAAGGGATGATTACCAGACCAAACCTCTACATTAATTTCAGGCTGGGTAGAACCCACACGCATTACTTCTTCACCGTTACAAATAACTTTGGCATCAGGATACCATTGGGGGTGTATTCCTTCTTTGGGCATTGTTGTATCTCCTAAAAATTTATAAATTTGTTGAGGAGTCAGGAGTCATAATTCACCGAGTCTGGAGTGTAATCTAAAAACCCATTACCGTGATTGATTCCCTATTCCTACTTGAATTAAATTAACTAAATCTAATCGATAAATCGGAAAAATAGGCAAAAACTGCCAAAAATTAACGTTTAGAGAATTGAGGTGCTTTACGAGCCTTGCGTAAACCATATTTCTTACGCTCTTTTGCACGAGGGTCACGGGTTAAGTAACCTTCAGCTTTCAAAGGTTGGCGATTATCAGGATCTAACTGACACAACGCACGAGCAACCCCTAATTTAACCGCATCAGATTGACCAGTTAAGCCGCCACCATGAGTATTGACGATAATATCATACTCATTTTCCAAACCTAAAGTTTCTAAAGGTGCTTTTAAAGTTTGAATATAGTTAGGAATTAACTGAAAATACTCAGAACCCTCTCTGTTATTAACCTTAATCGCTCCATTTCCCGGAACAAGACGCACTCTTGCAATAGAAGATTTACGACGACCTGTTCCTAAATAAACTACTTGATTAGACATTATTTGTTACCTCCTGCAATAGTATTAACGGTTAAAGTTTCAGGTTGTTGAGCTTCATGGGGGTGATTAGGTCCAGTGTAAACTTTAAGTTTTGTAAACAAACTTCTACCTAAGCTATTTTTAGGCAACATACCCTTAACAGCCTTTTCAATAATTCTTTCAGGAATACGCTTTTGTAACTGAGCGAAAGTTTCTACTTTCATCCCACCGGGGCGGCCAGAATGACGACGATAAAGTTTTTGTTCACTTTTTCTGCCTGTAACAACTACTTTTTCTGCATTAACCACAATCACATAATCCCCAGTATCTAAATGGGGGGTGTAGGAGGCTTTATTTTTACCTCTTAAAACATTGGCAATTTCAGTGGCTAATCTACCTAAACGTTGGTTTTCGGCATCCACTACATACCATTTCTTTTCTATACTGTCTATAGCTGGAACTATTGTTTTATTCATTTTCGTTTTAGACTCTTATTAACTAAAAGTAAAAATAGGTTGAGCATTGAACCAAACTGATTCGGGAAAGGGAAATTCGGGATAACCTACTCTTAACAAACATAATCCTTTAGCAGGGGCTGAATATTTCACTTCTTCCCGACGACAATTCATCCAAATATCTTGGAACTGTGTCAGGGATTTTGTCCCCGCACCAACCTCTACTAACATCCCTACCAGTAATCTCACCATGCCGTATAAAAAGCCACTAGCTTGTATTTCAATGTTGATTAGATCTTGTTCGTATCTAACACAACTAACTTCTTGTACTTCTAGCAAAGAGTGAGAACGTTTTGAACCAGCTCGACGAAAGGCACTCATATCATGGTGTCCGAGCATAGGCTTCAGTGCTTCTGCCATCAAATTTTCATTTAATGGTTGATAATAGTAATGCCAAGTAAAGGGTTGTAAAAATAGGTTGGGAATTTTACCAGTATATATAGTATAACGATAACGACGATAAGTAGCGGTAAAACAGGCGTGCCAATGGGGGTCAACTTCGGAGGAAGCTCTAATTAAGATACCATCGGGTAAACAACTGTTTAAAACTTTCGCCCATTTTTGTGCTGGAATAGGAGAACACACTTCAAAATGTGCCACTTGTGCCGAAGCATGAACTCCACTATCAGTTCTTCCCGCTCCATAAATCGTTACTTTATGTCCTACTATAGATGCGATCGCATCTTCAATTTCTGCTTGTACACTGCGATAGTGTGGCTGTCTCTGCCAACCATGAAAGTTAGTACCGACATATTGAATTACTAAAGCAATTCGCTGTTTATTTGTGGAACTAGAATCAACCATGAATCAGAGACTAAAGAGAAATTAAACTAATTGAATAATCGCCATTTCCGCATTATCCCCACGGCGGCTCTTTGTGCGAACAACACGAGTATAACCACCATTTCTATTTCCATAACGCTCTGTAGCTTTAGCAAAAATATCGTTAACTAAATCTTTGTCATAGATATATCCTAAAGCCTGACGACGAGCAGATAAAGAACCATCCTTTGCTAAGGTAATCATTTTATCCGCAGTAGTGCGAACAGCTTTGGCACGAGCCTTAGTGGTTACGATTTCGCCTTCTCTGAGCAACTGGGTAGTTAAAGCACGGAGAAGGGCTTTACGTTGGTCAGCAGGTAAGCCTAATAAAGGCACTTTACGACGGTGACGCATAATTTCCTCCTAAAATATTAAGAAACTAAGAATTTTAAAAATTAAATATTGTTGCTGAATTCAGCCAGTATTACTGAAGTTCGGAGTTCGGAGTTCGGGGTTCGGGGTTATTTAATTACCAATTATTAACTGACAATTAAAGTAACTACTTTTTTCAGCATCGAACTTCGGTAAACACGATTAAATTTCACGAATCCAGAGTCTTTGACTTGAATCAGTGAAATCATAATCTATTCTTTATACCTATAAATTATCGAATTTAAGGACTGGTGACAGGTTCAGCACTTTGGATCAACTCCCCGGCTGGAGGATCTTTCATTTTACCCTCTCCAAGAGTAATTCCTAAACGTTGCTGTAAAGCCTCAATAACCTCTTCTGCTGATTTTTGACCGAAGTTTTTAATTTCGAGTAAATCATCTTGAGAATACTCCAATAAATCCGCCACAGTGTTAATTTGAGCCCGTTTCAAACAATTGTAAGCACGGACAGATAAATTTAACTCCTCGATGGGAATTTGACTGGTGGGGTCTTCTGGCTCTACTGTTTCTTCCTGTTGTCCTGAAATTGTTGTGGCATCTGTTAAAGGAGAGAATAGATTAACTAAAATCTCTGATGCTGAAGAAAGGGCTTCCTCTGGCTTAATACTACCATTAGTCCAGATTTCTAAAATCAGACGGTCAGCAATTTCCCCTTCATAACGGATTTCTTCCGCCACAAAGTTTACTTTTGAAACAGGCATAAACACTGAATCAATTTGTAAAAAGTCGAGGGAACTATTTTCATCTTTGCCTTTATCTACAGCACGATAACCCTTTCCTTTCTCGACCCGAAATTCCATCTCTAACTTACCACCCTTCCCCAAAGTACAAATATACTGACTTGGTTCAACTACTTCTATTTCCGAAGGGAGATCGAATTGAGCGGCAGTAATGGTACAAGGACCAGTGGCTACAACACGACCAATTTGAGGGGAATCGCTATAGCTTTTGAAAATAACCCCTTTCATATTGAGCATTATTTCCATCACATCTTCTCTTACCCCTTCGACAACAGCAAACTCATGATTAACACCGGCGATTCTAACGGCAGTTACTGCTGCACCTTCTAAATTAGATAAAAGAACTCGTCTCAAGGAATTACCCATAGTTATGCCCTGTCCTTTGTCTAAGGGTTCAAGCACGAACTTTCCGTATTGACCTTGATTTTTTTGAGTTTTACTTGCTACGCAGTCGATTTTAAACACAGCCACAGTGGTTATTTCCTCAGTTGATGAAGTCAGGTTTCAGATGTTGGTGATAATCTTGACTTTTCTCTGGCTTTAATTTTGCCTTAGCAGATTATCCGAATTTTGTTTTTTGATTAGACTCTACGTCTTTTGGGAGGGCGACAGCCGTTGTGGGGAATGGGGGTAATATCACGAATTAAAGTGATTTCTAATCCTGCTCCTTGTAATGCTCTGATAGCAGTTTCTCGTCCTGCACCAGGACCACTTACCATCACTTCCACTTGTTTCATTCCATTATCCATTGCTACTCGAGCGGCACTATCAGCAGCAGTTTGAGCCGCAAAAGGTGTTCCTTTTTTTGCTCCTTTAAAACCACTAGACCCGGCGGTTGCCCAAGAAATAACGTTACCAGTGGTGTCGGTAATAGTTACAATGGTATTATTAAAAGTGGATTTAATATAAGCTGTACCACTAGGGATATTTTTCTTTTGTTTTTTTGGTCCTCCCCTTTTGGTGGGTTTTGCCATGGTATATTTACCTCTTTAACTAATTAGTTTCAATTACTGTGGTTAATAGAATTAGTAAGTTTATTGTTATTTTTAGTTAACAAATAAGATTGCATCTGCCAAAGGCAAGATTTAAGTTTGATGGGATTTATGTTATTTTTTACCCGGTTTTTTCTTACCTGCGATCGCAATTCTGCGTCCTCTACGAGTTCTGGCATTAGTTTTGGTTCTCTGTCCACGCACAGGTAAACCCTGACGATGACGACGACCTCTGTAAGTACCAATATCGCCTAAACGCTTGATGTTCATTGCTTCTAAACGACGCAAATCCCCTTCAATCTGGAAGTTTTCTTCGATGTAGTTTCTTAATTTGGTAACATCTTCGTCGCTGAGATCTCTTACTCTGGTGTCAGGATTTACCCCTGTTGCCGCTAAAATTTTTTGGGAGGTGGTCAAGCCAATACCATATAAATAAGTTAGTCCGATCTCTACTCGTTTGTCACGAGGCAAATCAATACCTGATATCCTAGCCATGTTTTCGTTTCCTTTCTTTGTCTTGCTGTAGTTGGCAAAAAATTTGGTTGTTTTTTAAACAATAAGCTAAACTGTTGTTAACAGTTCTTATCCTTGACGTTGTTTATGTTTGGGGTTAGAACAAATAACCATTACCCGTCCACGACGACGAATAACTCGGCATTTGTCACAAATCTTTTTAACTGATGCTCTTACTTTCATAATCGTAGTTTACACTGCAAGCTTTTGATTATAACAGGATTTGGGATCTCTGTCAAACATAAATAGGTGATCTAAGTCAAGATCTTTTTTGAGTAAATTTCTACTCTTTTCTTGATCTTTCGATTAGATTTACTTATTAGTGATTTTTATTTTTTCCCTTTAAGTCGATAAGTGATTCGACCTTTAGTCAAGTCGTAGGGAGTTAGTTCGACTTTGACGCGATCGCCTGGTAGAATTTTGATGTAGTTACGACGAATTTTACCCGCAATATGAGCTAAAACGTTGAAACCGTTATCTAAATCCACTCTAAACATGGCATTAGGCAGTGATTCTGTCACTGTGCCTTCCATTTCAATTAGGTCTTTTTTAGACATAGTTAATTATCCTCTTGATTTTGTCTATAATTTTTGTCAATTTTATCAAACAGTTTTTTCTGAGATTAAACCTTGTATATGATAGCGAATGACTAAGATATTAAAGTTTTAACCCCATATTTGACAGAAATTAATTTTTTAGGATTTAACTATGGTTGTGATTTCTGCGGTGATTTCCTCCATAGAGCGATCGCCATCTACTGTTTTCAAGAGATTGCTCTGTTGATAATAATCAATTAGAGGAGCAGTTTGTTGACGGTAAACATCAAGACGATTATTGATAGTTTCTTCGTTATCATCTTTTCTGCCTCTGGCCAACAAGCGTTGTAAAATCACTTCATTTGGCACGTCTAAATTAACTACTGCATCACAGTTTTGGTCTAACTTCTTGAGTAAACCCGTTAAAAATTCCGCTTGAGGTACATTACGGGGAAATCCATCGAGAATCCATCCTTTTTGAGCATCATCTTGTCCTAATCTTTCTTCAATCAAGTCAAGAATCAACTCATCAGGTACTAAATCGCCATTATCGACATAACTTTTAGCCTTAACCCCCAAAGGAGTTTGAGCTGCGATCGCACCTCTGAGAATATCTCCGGTGGAAATATGAGGAATACTATGTTTTTCAGCTATCAAAGCCCCTTGAGTACCCTTGCCAGACCCCGGAGGACCTAAAAAAATAATTTTTGTCATATTCTAATAATTAGATATTAGGAATTAGGAATTGGGTTTTAAAACACTCCGAACTCCGAACTTTTACCTATTGTTTAACCATACCCTCATAGCGTTGAGAGATAACATAGGTTTGTACTTGTTTTGCAGTATCGATGGCAACCCCCACTAAAATAAGTAAAGAAGTAGCACCAAAACCCTGAAAAGTAGTAACTCCTGTCGCCCTTTCCACAAAAGTAGGTACTGTGGCCACTACTGTTAAGAAAATCGCACCCAAGAGAGTTAAACGATTTAAAACCCCTTCTAAGTAGGCAACTGTTGCTTTTCCCGGTCGAATACCTGGGATGCTTGTTCCCATTTTCTTCAAATTTTGAGCAATATCTTCGGGATTGGAGACCAAAGACGCATAAAAATAACTGAAAAAGAGAATTAGTAAAGAGTAAACCACCACATACCAAATAGTACCGGGGCGTAAAGCTAAAGCTATCTGATTAACAGCACCACTGAAGGCGGTATTTTCTGCAAAACCAGATACAGAAGAAGGTAATACCAACACCGCCGAAGCGAAAATAATTGGCATTACCCCACCCTGATTAAGTCTTAATGGTAAATAGCTAGTACGTTCCCGATAAAGCCTTCTGCCCACTTGACGACGAGCGGAAATAATGGGAATACGACGAGTTCCTTCTTGCACAAACACAATGCCCACAATCATCACTAAAAATACTAGGACTAGAATTGTCACTTGTGCGATCGCCTGACGACCACCTGTTTGAGCATAATCAATTGTATTAGCTAAAGTTTGAGGTAACACTGCCACGATATTGACAAAAATCAACAAAGAAGCACCATTACCCAGACCTCTTTCAGTAATTACTTCAGAAATCCACATCACAAACATAGACCCTGCAGTAATAGCCAATACAGTTTCAATAACAAACCAAGGACTATCATTTAAGGCATAAGGACGCAACAAACCAACCGTTACCCCAGTACTTTGGATAATTGCCCACCCTAAAGCAACATAACGAGTAATTTGGGCGATTTTCCTACGACCCATTTCACCCTCATTTTTCTGTAAATCTTCCAGTGCAGGTACTGCCGAAGTCATCAACTGCATGATAATAGAAGCGTTGATGTAAGGTAAAATACCCAGAGCGAAGATTCCAATCGTGCTTAAACCTCCCCCTGTAAAGATATTCAAGAACCCTAAAAAGGGAAGATTTTGAATTGCCGCCGCAAAAGCCTCTCTATCTATACCCGGAACAGGAATATAAATACCAAGTCTCACTAAAATAAGTAAACCTAGAGTTATCAGCAAACGACTGCGTAGCCCTGCAGCCTGAGCCATCTGCAAAAAAGTTTCTTGGGCGGTTGGAGTTTTTTCTCTACTAACAACCATGACTTAATTAATTATTGATAGTGAATAATAGAAAATGAATACAGAGTTAGAAAAACTCATAGTCAATTGTCAATGGTCAATTATCAATTATTCCATACTATCTTGACATTAATTAGTCATTATTGCTTGACTCAGTTTGAGTCGAAGTAGAGGAGATAGAACCTCCGGCCGCTTCTATTTTCGCTTGAGCAGATTTACTCCAAGCCGCAGCTTTAATATTCAGAGCAACGTTGATTTCACCGTTACCTAAGATTTTTAAAGGACCATCATTAGCTGTAACAATACCTTGATCCATTAAAGACTCTAAAGTCACTTCAGTATTAGGAGCTAAATTAGCCAATTTCTCCACATTGATAATGGTGAAATTCTTAGGATTGATGATCTTGAAGTGTTTTAATTTAGGTACACGACGATAAAGAGGCATTTGACCCCCTTCAAACCCCGGCTTAGTACCTGTACCAGAACGAGATTTTTGACCTCTCATCCCAAAACCGCCGCTAGCACCTTGTCCAGCAGAAATACCTCTACCGATACGGCGACGACGTTTTTTAGATTTGGGATTGGGCGCTATTTGATGAAGTTTCATAATAATCGCAAAGTATGATTAAGACTGTTTAGGAGAAAATTTGTTCTAAAGGAATATCTCTTTCTTTGGCAACAGAGGAGAAACTACGAATTTGTTGAAGGGCATTGATTGCCGCTCTTGCGTTGTTTAAAGGATTATTAGATCCCTGTTGTTTTGCCAAGATATTTTTAATACCTGCTAACTCTAACACAGTACGCACTGCTCCCCCCGCAATTACCCCAGTACCGGGAGCGGCAGGACGCATAAATACTTGAGATCCTCCAGCCATGCCAGTACTAACGTGAGTAATGGAGTTAGATTTATTAATGTTAACGTTAACAATATGTTTTTTACCGTCAGAAACAGCTTTACGCACAGCGTTGATAACATCTCCTGCTTTACCAACACCTACGCCCACTTGTCCTTTTTCGTTACCGACAACAACGATCGCACGGAAGCTAAGTTTTTTACCCCCTTTCACAACCTTACTAACTCGGCGAATTTGTACTACTCTTTCTTGCCAAGAGTTGTCTTTTTTTTCCTTATTACGTTTTCTTTGTTTGCCTTTGCGTTCTTGTTCTTTTGCCATAATAAATACCTTTAGAAGTTAAGACCTGATTCACGAGCGGCATCAGCAAGGGCTTTTACTCGTCCGTGATAAAGATTACCACCGCGATCAAATACCACTTTATCAATGCCTTTAGATAATGCTCTTTGAGCGATTAATTTACCAACTTCTGCTGACGCATCACAGTTAGAAGTGGAAGCCTCACTTAATTTTTCTCTTAACTCTTTGTCAAGGGTAGAAGCCGCAACTAAGGTATGTTGAGCAACATCGTCAATAATTTGAGCGTAGATGTGAAAGTTAGAGCGGAAAACCGCTAACCGAGGACGCTCAGGAGTACCTTGAACTTTTTTACGGATGCGTAAATGACGACGCTTAACGAGATTTTTACGATTAATGGTCATGGTTATTTCTTACCTGCTTTACCTACTTTACGTCTTACATATTCACCAGCGTAGCGAATACCTTTACCTTTATATACTTCAGGGGGACGAACGGCACGAATTTTAGCGGCAACATTTCCCACTAATTCTTTATCAATACCAGAAACAACAACTTCAGTATTGTTATTAACGGCAACGGAGATACCTTGAGGCATTTCCATTTCTACTGGCTTAGAATAACCCACGTTAAGAGTAAGTTTTGACCCTTGAGCTTGAGCCCGATAACCAACCCCTTGAATTTCTAGTTTTTTCTCGAATCCTTGGCTAACGCCTTGGATCATGTTATCTACCAAAGTGCGACACAATCCATGTCTTTCTCTGGCTTTACGGGAATCGTTATCCCGAACTACTTTGATTTCTTGTCCCTCTTGAGTGAGAGTTACCAAAGCTGGTAAGGTTCTTGATAAATCACCTTTAGGTCCTTTGACTTGAACTAATTGCCCGTCAATAGTCACCTCTACTTTGGTTGGTATCGTGATAGGACGTTTTCCAATACGAGACATGATTTGTTAATTGATAATTGATAATGGACAGTTAATATTCGACTCTTACCAAACGTAGCAAAGGATTTCACCGCCAATGCCTTGTTTTCTTGCCTCTCGATCGGTCATGATACCGCTAGAGGTGGAAATAATGGCTACGCCAATACCGCCTAAGACTCTGGGTAAGTCTTTTTTCTTGCTGTAAACCCTTAAACCAGGGGTGCTTACTCGGCGAATGTTATGGATTACGGGTTGACGATTTCTTCCTTTGTATTTCAAGGAAACAACGATATTCTTCTTGACTCCTTCACCTACTTCTTCATAACCACCGATGAATCCTTCTTCTTGGAGTACATCGGCGATATTACGGGTCATTCTCGTACTAGGAATAGCAACGGTGGAATGACGTACCGCACAGGCGTTACGAATACGAGTCAGCATATCTGAAATAGTGTCGTGTGCTGGCATTCTTTTTTTCTTCCTCTGTTACCTCTGTTTATTTATCACGAAAGGGCATACCCATTTCTTTGAGTAATGCGCGTCCTTCCTCATCGGTGTTAGCGGTGGTAATGATAGAAATATCAAAACCACGAATTTGATCAATGGAATCATACTCAATCTCAGGAAAGATGAGTTGTTCCTTAACACCTAAGCTATAGTTGCCTCTACCGTCAAAACTTTTAGGACTAATGCCTCGAAAGTCACGGATTCGGGGGAGAGAAAGGTTGATTAAACGCTCTAAGAAAGCATACATTTTATCGCTTCTAAGTGTCACCATTGCCCCTACAGGCATTCCTTGACGAATTTTAAAACCAGCGATCGCTTTTTTAGCACGGGTAACAACGGGTTTTTGTCCGGTAATCACAGCTAGTTCACTCAGAGACGACTCCAGTGCTTTAGCATTCTGTGATGCTTCCCCTAAACCTCGGTTAATAACAACTTTAGTTACTTTAGGTACTTGGTGAATGTTGGTGTACCCAAACTGCTCTTTTAATTTTGGAACAATTGTCTCTTGATAGTAAGTTTTTAATTTGGACATTACGGTATTAATTGATATTGATAGATAAACCGTTAAAGAACTTGTTGACAAAAACTAACTGATAATTAATCAATTATTTCGCCTGTTTTTTTCAGTTTTCTTACTTTTTTGCCTTCCTCTGTGATCACATAATTAATGCGACTAGCTACTTTTTCTTTTTCAGAATAAAGCATCACTTTAGAACTATGAATAGGAGCTTCATAGGTAACAATTTGCCCAGATTCTCCTTCTTGACGAGGTTTTTGGTGTTTAGTTCTAATATTTACTCCCTTAACAATAACAGTGCTGTCACTAGGGATGGCTTGAAGAATTTCACCAACTTTACCCTTGTCTTTGCCAGAGATTACTTGCACGGTGTCACCCTTTTTGACGTGCATTTTATAACGGGCGGGTTTTTGTTTGCTTGTTTTTAATGATCTCATGGATTAAATTACCTCCGGTGCCAGAGAAATAATTTTGGTGAAGTTTTTGTCACGTAACTCACGAGCTACAGGACCGAACACACGAGTTCCTCTGGGGTTGTTGTCTTTATTAATAATCACGGCGGCATTGTCGTCAAAACGAATGCTCATACCGCTCTCACGGCGCAAAGAATGTTTAGTTCTTACAATAACCGCACGGACAATATCGGATTTTTTTACAGCCATGTTAGGGATGGCGTCTTTTACTACGGCGATAATAACATCTCCAATGCCTCCGTAGGTACAGTTACCAGTGGATAAAACCCTTAAGCACATAATCTTACGAGCACCACTGTTATCAGCTACATTGAGATAACTTTGTTGTTGAATCATGGTCGTTTACTAATGGTTTAAATGAGAGGGTGAAAATGATTATTTGTCCTATTTTTCAACCTAGGAAGGCTGAACTGGTTTCAACCCCTATAGAGCTTTACGACTAATTATTTCAGCGATTTCCCAACGTTTGGTTTTGCTGAGGGGACGAGTTTCTCTGATTCTCACGCGATCGCCTTCTAAACATTGGTTCTGTTCGTCGTGAGCTTTGTATTTTTTCGTTTTAACGACAATTTTGCGGTATTTGGGGTGAGGGGAACGATTTTCAACGGCAACTACTGCGGTTTTATCCATTTTGTTGCTGACAACTACCCCCACTCTTTCTTTTACTGCCATTAATTTTTACTCCTATGCTTGAGTATTGCTAGTGGTTTTTCTGACAATTCCTTTTTGACGTTCAGTCTGGATGGTGAGCAATTGAGCAACCCAGCGTCTGGTGTGCTTGAACTCATGGGGTTTTTCTAAACGTCCAGTGGTTTGAGCAAGTCTTAATTGAAAGAGTTTTTGTTTCCCAGAGGTAATTTCTGCGGTCAATTCCTCATCGCTTAAGTTTCTTGCTTCGGCAATGCTTTTATAAGCCATAATTTAGTATTCCTCCGCTCTGGTAATAAATTTGGTCTTAATGGGTAACTTTTGAGCCGCTAAACGCATAGCTTCTCTTGCGGTTGCTTCGGGAATACCAGCAATCTCAAACATGATGCGACCGGGTTTGACTACGGCTACCCAAAATTCAGGATTACCTTTACCAGAACCCATACGGGTTTCAGCAGGACGCATAGTAACGGGTTTATCAGGAAAGACACGAATCCAAAGTTTACCGCCTCTGCGAACATAACGGGTAATAGCCCGTCTTGCGGCTTCAATTTGGCGGGATGTAATCCAACAAGGTTCGATCGCCTGAAGTGCAAAATCACCGAAATTAATGGAATTACCACGATAGGCATTCCCTTTCATTCTGCCCCGATGTTGTTTGCGGAATTTAGTTCTTCTTGGACTTAACATGATTTCTAGTTAATAGTTGATAGTTAATAGTTGATAGTCAATAGTTGGATAGTTGAGAGTTAATAACTTTTCACTGTTCACTATTCACCATTCACTATTCAGAGCGATCCTCAAATTTTTGACGACGGGGTTTTTTCCGTGAGGGTTTGTTACGATTGGCAGTGAGATTCAAGTTTTCTTCACCGGGGATGATTTCACCTTTGAAAATCCAAACTTTAATCCCTAAAATACCGTAGATAGTACTAGCGGTTTTGTAACAGTAATCAATGTTAGCTCTTAGGGTATGAAGAGGAACACGCCCCTCTCTAATCCACTCAGTACGAGCAATTTCAGCACCGTTGAGACGACCACTGACCTGAATTTTGATCCCTAACACTTCTGCTTTTTGTGCTCTTTGAATGGCTTGTCTGACCACACGACGGAAAGAGACACGTCTTTCCAATTGTGAAGTTAAAAACTCTGCCATTAAAGCGGCACTAGCATCAACGTTAGTTACCTCAATTACATTAACTCTGAACTGACGCTGATTCTTGAGGAGAGCTTGTAAATCGGTACGGATTTTTTCAATACCCTGACCACCTTTTCCTACAACAACTCCAGGACGGGCAGTATGAATAGAAAGGTCAATTTGGTCTGCTTTACGCTCAATTTTGACATCAGCAATACTAGCGTTTGCTAAGTTTTTGTCAATGTACTGACGAATTTTGTGATCTTCTTGAAGAAGTTTTGGGTAATTTCTTTTATCGGCATACCAGCAAGAAGAATGTTCTTTGGTAATACCGAGTCGAAAACCAATTGGATGTACTTTTTGTCCCATGTTATCTTTATTCAATAAGTGCAGGTTGACTATGCCATTGGAGCTACTGCCACGGTAATATGACAGGTGCGCTTACGGATTTGATAAGCACGACCCTGCGCTCTAGGACGGTAGCGCTTTAAGGTAGGTCCACCGTCAGCAAAGGCTTGAGAAATGACTAAGTCATTGGGATCTAAGCCTTGATTATTTTCTGCATTAGCTACAGCAGAGCGAAGGACTTTAACAATTGGCTCACAAGCACGATAGGGCATAAACTCGAGGAGGATTAAGGCTTCTCGATAGCTACGCCCACGAATTTGGTTCAATACCCGTCTCACCTTGAAGGGTGACATTCTGATATAACGGGCGATCGCTTTTACTTCTTGGGAGGTATCTACCTCAATATTTGTCTTAGATTTAGCCATAGTTATTAATTGATGGTTGATAGTTAATAGATGACCTGATTATTATTGCAGTCAACTATGTCCCTAGTCAGTTAACCAAAACTCTTAACGTTTCGCTTTTTTGTCACTTTTAGCGTGACCACGAAATGTACGAGTAGGTGCAAATTCCCCTAACTTGTGTCCTACCATTTGATCAGTGATAAAGATAGGAACGTGTTGACGGCCATTATGAACAGCAATAGTGTGACCAATCATTTGGGGAATAATAGTAGAGGCTCTTGACCAAGTTTTAACTACTTGCTTATCTCCTTTACTGTTCAATTTTTCAATTTTGGAGAGTAAGCTGTCGGCAACAAAAGGCCCTTTTTTCAGTGAACGACTCATGAATTTTTTTCCCTATTTTGCGGTTAAGCTCTCAGACTTAATTTACTTGCCTTTACCAGCATTACGACGGCGAACAATGTATTTATTGCTGAGTTTTTTCTTCTTACGGGTTTTCTTACCTAATGCAGGTTGACCCCAAGGAGAAACAGGTCCAGAACGACCGATAGGCGCACGTCCTTCCCCACCACCATGAGGGTGATCGCAAGGGTTCATCGCACTTCCTCGGACATGAGGTCTGATACCTAAGTGACGACTCTTACCCGCTTTACCCAATTTGAGGTTTCTGGCTTCGATGTTACCGACTCTACCAATGGTGGCATAGCATTCTTTACGCACCATACGCACTTCTTTAGAAGGAAGTCTGAGAGTAACATAGTCACCATCTTTTGCCATTAATTGAGCAAAACCACCAGCCGCACGGACGATTTGACCACCTTTACCTCTGGTGAGTTCAATGTTGTGAACTTCTGTACCGAGGGGAATTTTTTCGAGGGGTAAAGCGTTTCCAACTTCATAGGGTGCAGTTTCACTGGCGATGATGGTTGCACCTACTTGGATTCCTGCGGGGGCGAGGATGTATCTTTTTTCACCGTCTTCATACTGCACTAAGGCAATACGAGCGTTGCGGTTAGGATCGTATTCGATGGCTAAGACTTCAGCTTTGATGTCTCGCTTATCTCTTTTAAAGTCAATAATACGATAGAGTTTTTTATGACCACCGCCACGATGACGAGAGGTAATTACTCCTCGGTTGTTACGACCTTTTTTACGATGAATATATTTAGTTAGTGATTTTTCCGGAGTACTTTTGGTAATTTCCGAAAAGTCGGAAGATACCGCTTGTCTTCGACCCGGTGTATATGGTCTATATGTACGAACACCCATAGTTCCATTAATTAATTATATTGGCGATGAGCAAATCCCTTTTCTTGACTAATTCCAGAGGGGAATTATAAATCAGGGAAGAATGTGCTTTGCAGAGAATCACCTTCTGCTAAAGTGACGATCGCTTTTTTGTATTGGGGTTTGTAGCCAACATTTTGACCAACACGACGTTGTTTACGGGGTTGATTCATGGTGTTAACTTTAACTACCTTTACATCAAATAAGCTCTCGATCGCAGCTCTGATTTCTGGTTTGGTTGATGTTTTAACTACTTCAAAAACATACTTATTATCTTCCATCATATAGGTGGCTTTTTCAGTCACAATAGGACGGATGACAATATCAGCAAGTTCAGCAGTAGTTTTTCTGACTTTGGTTGTTTTTCCGTATCTGCTATTCGCCACAGTAAACCTCCTGTATTTTGGTTATTGCCTCAGAGGTAGCTACAATTTTGTCAGCGTACAAAATATCATAAACATTTAAACAATCGTGTTTAATCATTTTGACGGTGGGCAAATTACGAGCTGATAAGTAGAGATTTTCAGGGATAGAATCATTAACAACGATCAAAACCTTTGCATCTTTTTCCACACCAAAACGGGTGAGGGCAGATATTACTTCTTTGGTTTTCGGGGTTTCAATTTGATCGAAGTTTTCTACCACGATTAAATCTTCCACACGATCCATAAAAGCGGTTCTGATGGCTAATTTTCTTTCCTTACGGTTCATTTTCATGTCGAAATCTCTGGGTTTAGGTCCAAAGATGACACCACCACCACGCCAAAGGGGCGATCGGATCGAACCTGCTCTTGCTCTACCAGTTCCTTTTTGCCTCCAGGGTTTACGTCCACCCCCTCTAACTTCTGCTCTAGTTTTAGAGGAAACAGTACCCTGACGCTGATTATGTAGTTGACGAACTAAGGCACGATGAACAATATGTTCAGCGGTTTCTGCTTTAGCGACTTTCATCTCTAAAGTAGTTTCGCCTACTTGCTCTCCTTGCCAATTTTTGACTACACAATTAACCATAATATTTTAATTAAGTGTTATATTCTAAGCCGATTTAGTTAGTTTACTGTTGACCTACAATGGTTGCAGGGGTGATACTAACTAAGTTTCCGGGTTTACCGGGGATTGATCCTTTAACTAAGATTAAATTGCGTTCAGAATCAATTTTGACTACAGTTAATTTACGGACTTTAATTTGAGTATTACCATAACGTCCTGCCATTCTCTTACCGGGGTAAGTACGTCCGGGAGTTGTACCTGCACCAGTCGAACCGGGTAAGCGATGGTTTTTAGAACCGTGAGTCATATTACCTCTTTTGAAGTTATGACGCTTTTGATAACCAGCAAAACCTCTACCGATGGTTTTACCACCAACATCCACTATCTGCCCTTCAGAGAAGAAATCAGCACCGATGGTTTGTCCTAGTTCATAACCAGAAACATCATCGAGACGATATTCTTTCAAATGGCGTAATGCAGGAAGTCCTTTAGTAGCCAAATGACCTGCTTCAGGAGCGGTGAGATATTTATTGATTTCTCTAGGTTCTTTTGTGTTTAAGGTACGTTTACGATCTGGTAACTCGTCGTATCCTATCTGTAAAGCGGTATAACCGTCTTTTTCTTGTGTTTTAATTTGAGTAACTCGACATGGACCAGCTTGAATAACAGTTACAGGGATTGCGTTTCCTGTTTCTGTGTCAAAAATGGTAGTCATACCGAGCTTTGTACCGAGTACGCCTAAGCTCACGGGATTTATCCCTCTATATTTCTAAACTACAGGATAGATCTTGTATCAATTTAAGAGCAGTATTTTCTTCTCTGACATATAATTACTCTGGTTAAGTCAAGGATTAATTAACCGAGTTGTCATGACAGAGGCATTTTTGTTACTGTCTTTGTTGATTACTGATTTGTTAACAGACTGTTGTAATCAATTACTAATCTAGTTTTTAGATTAGACATAGCCTTGTTTCTCAACAGACTTAAGATAGAGACTTCATTAAAAGTCTTTTTTACCTCAGTATCTTTGAGAGGCTAATTTATGTACTTTTAGTCACAAATAATCATTATAGGTCATCAGTGACGAATAACGCAAGAGTTAATTTTTAAAAGTTTGTCAATCGTACTCTAATATTGAAGTTAATATAAGGTTATTTAATGTTTAGTGTCAAAAATGTGCGGTCGATTTGTTCTTTCCGTTTCTTCTGTTTCCATTAAACAAACTTTTTCTTTGAAGAGTTGCCCTATTTTCTCTCCCAGTTACAATGTAGCACCTACTCAAAAAATACTGGCGATTTTAGAAGAAGAAGAATCTTCATTAAATCCACTTTCTGAAAATAAAAAATGGAAGCCTCATTTTCTTCATTGGGGATTAATTCCTTCTTGGGCAAAAAATAGTAAAAATTCATCAAATTTGATTAATGCTAGGTTGGAAACTCTGGGGGTAAAACCGTCTTTTAAACAGGCTTTTTCTCGGCGAAGATGTTTGATTCCTGCGAATGGTTTTTACGAGTGGAATAGAGAAGTTTATGGTAAAAATCCTCTATTATTTTATAAGCATAATAGGGAGGTATTTGCTTTTGCTGGATTATGGGAAAAGTGGCAATCTCCTACAGGAGAAATCATTGAAAGTGCGACGATTATTAATACTCAAGCAAGAGGAATTATGGCAGAAATTCACCCTCGAATGCCTATTATTTTGAAGAAATGTGCTTATCAAATTTGGTTAAACAACAGTATTCAAGATCCAACATTATTATCAGATATTTTGCAGTCTAATTTGGAAGATAATTTACATTTTCATATTGTTAGTGAAGCGGTTAATTCTGTTAAAAATAATTATCCTGAGTTACTCAAACCAGAAAAAGTTAGTAAATGTAAGCAACTAAGTTTATTTTAGTAAAAATTTTAAGGGGTGAATATTATTCAACCCCTACTCATGTAATTATTTAGTTGAAGTTAATTCCTTAAGAGAGTTATCAGTTGTTGAAACTTCTGTTTCAGGTTTCTTCAGAACTAATTTTAACAAAGGTGGTGCTAAGAAGGTGGTTAGAATGACCATAATAATAATAGCCGCTTCTAAAGGTTTGCTTAATACGCCACTGGTTGAACCAATACCTGCAAACACTAACCCTACTTCTCCTCTAGGTATCATACCAATACCGATGGCTAAACGATTAATATTGGGTTGTCCAAATACTGCCCATCCTGTGATAACTTTACCAATAATTGCTACCACAATTAAGAAAGATGCGATCGCAAGTCCTGCTCTGTTTTCGGGAATAAGAGGATTAAGTACACTTAAATCAACCCTAGCACCAACGGTAACGAAGAAAACAGGTACAATTACATCGGCAATGGGAATAACTTGTTTATCTAACTCCTTACGTTTATCGGTTTCATCTAATACTAATCCTGCGGCAAACGCCCCTAAAATCGCTTCCAAGTGAATGACGTTGGCTAAAAATGCCATTAATAAAGCAAAGGTGAAAGCAGGAATTACTAGATTACCTCTAGTTTTGAGCTTATCTGCGATCGCCATGAAGGATTGATTAAAGAATTTACCGAGTAAAATCGAACCAATAAGGAAAGCCGAGGCACTAACAATTAAGAGGATAACTTGAGTGAGATTAACTTCACCAGTTTTTGCTAAACTAGCCACTACCGCTAAAACAATGATACCTAAAACGTCATCAATTACCGCCGCACCGACAATAATTTGTCCTTCTTTTGCTTTTAAATAGCCTAACTCTGACAATACCTTAGAAGTAATACCAATACTGGTGGCCGTTAAAGCCGCCCCAGCAAAAATAGCGGGAATAGTGGGAAAATGGAAAAAGTAAATTAAGCCTACTGTACCTAAAGCAAAAGGTGCAACCACACCCACTACAGCTACGATCGCAGCTTGAGAACCAACGGACTTTAGCTCTCTTAGATCAGATTCTAAACCAATTTCAAACAGTAGAACCACCACTCCTAGCTCTGCTAAAACCGAAATAACTTCACTCTGAGAAGCAAATATCTCTGAGAGAAATTCTGGATTCATAGGAGTGAAAAACTGCAAGAAATTCATGATTTGCGAACTACTCGCTTCACTGGTTTCGGGAAAAACCACTAGATTGAGAGCCGAAACCCCAACTATTACACCGCCCACTAATTCGCCTAAAACAGGGGGAAGATTAACTAAACGGGACAACTCACCGCCTAATTTACTGGTGATATAAATAATAGCAAGAGTGAGCAAAACCCCTGTCAAAACCAAAGGAGCTTTATCAGCTTCCGTTGCCGTTGCAAAAAATAAATTTGGTACAGAAAAATTAATCATCATGATTATTGATTGAAAAAAAATTGTTAATGTTGATAAATTGGGTACACGAAACTATCTGAGTTCGGAGTTCAGAGTTCGGAGTTCGGAGTTAAACTAAAAAGACATTGATCTAAATAAATAAAAATGTTTCAATCAATTATTTATTGTCACTTTTCCCTCTTTCCTCTTATGTACCTTAATCAGAGTAGAAAGTAAAACTGAGCCTTACCTGCGACTAAGTGCTTTGAGAAAAACAGATTAGCCCAATCAAGAACAGCAATTTATAATTTAATTGTCAACTTTTAATTAGCAATACATCTTTTAGAGTAGGTATTGTCAACCAAAAAGACGGAAATAACCATAAAAAATCCTAATTCCTCCCTAAATCCCTAGAATTCCTAACACTCTAAAACTTTAATAGTCTAAATTTTGGAAAGAGAAGGATCAACATCAATATCATTGCTTTGTTTTTCCCTCACCACATTTAAACCTTCCTGTAATGCAGTGAGGCGATCGCTCATCCAGTTATATTCAGGAATTAAACCAGCAATACCAAGTTTTTCCAAACGACTTCTGACTTTTCCAGTTGCCCCTACGATAAACACTTCATGCCCATTATCCACCGCTTCTTGAATGGCATTTTCTAAAGCAAGGGAAGAAGTAACACCGAGTAAAGGCACTTGACTTAAATCAACAATTAAAACATCATAGTTAGAGATAGCGTTATGTTCACGGGAAATCGCTTTCGCTACACCGAAAATCATAGGACCATCTAAATGGAATAGTAATACACGTCCTCCAGCTAAATCCAACACCTGTTTTTCTTCTGGATTTAAAGTGATTTCATCATCGGCGGTACTAACCATTTTCACTGATTTAGAACGTAATTCCGATAATTTTTCAATGGTCATAATGTTAGCAATAAACACACCAACACCGACAGCCACCATCAAATCAACGAATACCGTTAGAGCGATAACAGTGTAAACAATTGCTGTTGCTTTCCAAGAAATTTTATGAACCCTTCTTAAGAAGCCCCAGTCCATAATATTGATACCAACTTTTAAGGCAATTCCTGCTAATACTGCCAAAGGAATACTAGAAGTTAAAGGAGCAGCCCAAACAACGATAATGAATAAAACAAAAGCACGAGTTAAACCAGATAAGGCAGTGCGTCCACCGGTTTGAATATTTACAACTGTACCCATTGTTGCTCCTGCACCAGCAATACCACCAAATAAACCAGAGAATAAGTTACCTAAACCCTGTCCGATTAACTCTTTGTTAGAATTATGTTCGGTACGAGTTAAGCTATCTGCCACAACAGAAGTTAACAACGCATCGATACAACCTAACATACCTAAAACCATGGCATCAAATACCATTTTCTGGAATTGAGAAGCATCGATAGTAGGTATTTGTAAAGCAGGTAAACCAGTGGGAATTTCGCCAATACGACGAATATCTGCATCTCCAAAGAAAATGATGGAAACCACCGTACCAACAATTAAAGCTAATAATTGGGGAGGTACAACTCTTCTATAACGGGATGGAACAACGTAAAGAATTACGACAGTCAACACCGCTAAAATGGTTTCTAACGGGTTGGTATTGGAAATTAAATTAGGAAGGTTTTGGATAGTACCAATAACGCCACCTTTGGGGTTAGCTTGGCCTAAAAACGGTGCAGTTTGTAAGATAATTAATATTATCCCAATCCCTGACATGAAACCAGAAATCACCGTATAGGGCATCATGGTGACATATTTACCCAACTTTAAAAACCCAAACAGAATTTGAAAACATCCTGCCATCATCACTACTGTAAATGCGATCGCCATTCCATTTTCTTGGGCGGCAAAATTAGCAATTACAGCAGTCATCACCACAGTCATTGGCCCTGTAGGCTCAGAGATTAAAGTAGGAGTGCCACCAAATAAAGCGGCAAAGAATCCCACTAATACAGCACCCCACAAACCAGCCGAAGCTCCTGCACCAGAAGCAATACCAAAAGCTAAAGCCATAGGTAATGCTATAACCGCCGCCGTTAGTCCACCAAATATATCACCTTGTAAATTTCGAAAATGTATTTTATTCGTTATTTGCATTAAGTTTTCCTCTTTATTATTAATCTATTTTTTATAGACTTGTATCAATGCAATTATAGTTAAAATAGAAAAAAATCAATACGAGTATCTTAAAACAAAAGAAAGGAAATGGAAAGTAAGATTAAATTATTTTTTATTATTTATTAGATAAGTTTTAGTTATTAAAATGATTTAACGATTTTTGGAGAAGTCAGGTAAAAGCAATTAACAGAAATCTACTCGAATTAGATATTCTTATGCTGAACTGAAGTTAAATAAGGTTTATTGAATAAATTAAAAAATGCAGATAAAAAAAGAGGCTATGAAGCCCCTTGTATAAGTACATTTACTTGTATAACTACATTTAATTTGTTAACTGATGTACATATCTAGTTGTTATACTCCCCGAGTAGGATTCGAACCTACGACCAATCGGTTAACAGCCGACCGCTCTACCACTGAGCTATCGAGGATTGCTTTGCTTAACACATTTACTTATTATAGCTAGATAAATAAAAAAAAGCAAGAGAGAAAAGAAATTTTTTTATAGTTTCTTGTTTGTTTCGATTTGAGAAAAACCATAAGGATGAGACAGGAAAAGGGATATAGAGAATTAGGGAATAATGAGTAATAAATGGAAGTCAGAAGTTAAGGTATTAGGGTGTTAGAGAGTAGTAATGAGTAGAGAGAAAGGAGATGAGGCTATTTAAGAGGTACAAACATTTTAGTGTCTTCTATATATTGCCAAGGAATGCCGTCTGGATCACGGCTTTGACTCCATAAACCAAAATCTCGATCGCTCTTTCGTTTTCCCACTGTACTCGGATGTACTTCTAAACGTTTGGCTAAGTCACTTTGATTAAGACTCATGCCATTTTCTTCTTGACTGTCAAGGGTATCAGATTTGTCTTCTTCTTGAGTTGAAGTTTCAACTTCTGGGGAAGTGTTAGAAACGGAATCATCATTAACAGGGGGAGGAGAAGAAGGAGGATTTTCTGGAGGCGTGATGGTAACAGATTCTAATTTTACTTCTGGAGTTGGAGAAGATGCTGGAGAAATACTAGAATAAGATGAAGAGCTTTGCTGTGATGAAGATGCTATGTTTATATCCTCATCAGTATCACTGTCGTCAGGTTCACTATCATCAAGAATACTGCCTAAAGTACTTGCAGTTAAGAAGTAATAAACAATTCCTTTATCTTCGTATTGTCTTTTGACTGCACCATACTCTTCTGCTTTTTGATCTAAATACCAACGGGCAGTTTTCGATTTTAATTCAGTTTTGTTGGTAAGATCGAGTACGGTTACACAACCTTGATGCGCTTGTATTAAATTATTGAAGTAAGGGTCTATTTCTTCTGATAATTGTTGCAATCGAAATCTTTCCCAAAGTTTCAAGCCAAGGGCAAATATAAATATTGCCACTAATAATGGCCATGCAACAAATACAATAATAATGATGAACGCTAAAGGCAGTAACACTAATGGAATACTGTTAGCACCACTATCTATTACTTTTCCATTCATAGTGTTAAGTGGTTAGGTGAATAACAGACCAACAGTTATTTTTAACTAGGTCTAAATACTTGAACAATTATAAGTTAAAACTTTTGAAAATTCAAAATAAACTCGGATTTTGTGCCTTAATTAACAGGAAAAAAAGAGAGAAGTTGAGAAGAGGAATGAACAATCTACGATGTAGAATAAATAATCGGTAATAAATAAGAGATTAAAAGCTAGGTGTTAACATCTAATTTTCAATTCTTAATTTTTAATTTTTAATTCTTTCCTATGTCCATGCAGTTAACTATTGGTTGGCTTTATCCCAAATTAATGAGCACTTATGGCGATCGCGGTAATGTGATTTGTTTACAAAGACGTTGCCAATGGCGAGATTTAGATGTTTCTATTTTAGCCTTAGATCAAGAGAGTTCGATCGCATCTTTTGAGGAATTTGATTTGATAGTGGGAGGAGGGGCGCAGGATAGACAGCAGGAGATTGTGATGCGTGATTTACAGGGAGAAAAAGCCCAAATTATCAAGGAAAAATTAACTTCAGGAATTCCGGGGGTGTTTACTTGTGGTTCTCCTCAATTATTAGGGAAATATTATGAACCTGCTTTGGGGCAAAGGATTGAGGGATTAGGTATTTTAGATTTAGTGACAAAACATCCTGGCATAAATGTACCCCGTTGCATTGGCAATGTGGCTTTTGATATTGTTGCTCCTACTTTAAAAGCAGATTTAGAAGAAATGTTGGGGGAAGTACCTACTGTTGTGGGATTTGAGAATCATGGCGGTAGAACTTATTTAGGAGATGTTTCTCCTTTGGGTAAGGTAGTTAGTGGTTATGGTAATAATGGGGAGGATGGTTATGAAGGGGCTTTTTATCAAAATGCGATCGCAACTTATGCCCATGGGCCTCTTTTACCCAAAAATCCTTTTCTCGCAGATTGGTTAATCATAAAGGCGATCGAACACAAGTACCAAGAAAAAATCACTCTTAATCCCTTAGATGATTATTTAGCCGATAATGGCCGCAAGGCCATGCTTAAAAGAATGTTAAATCAGTAAATTTCAGGAAGGGTAAGGGGCAAAAGGCAATCATTATGAGTTCGGAGTTCGGAGTTCGGAGTTAGGAGTTAAAATAAAAAAGAAATTTCCCCCTAATACCCCTATCTAACCCCGTTACTTATCAATACACATAACCTTCTTTATCCTCAGAGGCATAAGTTTTGGTTAAAAGTTCATTAATACTAGCATTTAATACGGGTTTGCCATTAAAAACTGTACCAACACGATTCTTTTCAAAGTGAATTAAAGCTAAATTATAAGCAGATTCTGGTAGGGGTAGATAACCAACTTTATCAACAACATTTTGAGCTTGTGCTAGATAAAATTTGACGAATTTCTGCAAAGCGGGGTTATCTTGAGCTTTTTTGGCGTCAACATAAATAAATAAAGGGCGAGTCAAAGGGCGATAGGTATTATTCTTGATGGTTTCGTCAGAGGGCAAAATACCTCCATTACCGTTATCGATGGCTACTGCTTTTAATTTATCTTGATGTTGTTCATAATAAGCAAAACCAAAATAGGCTAAAGCATTAGGGTCTTGTATTACACCCTGAACTAAAGCCTCATCATTTTCACTAAATACATAGTCATTACGGCTACTATCTTCAACTCCGACGATAGCAGAAGTGAAAAATTCAAATGTACCAGATTTTTTGTCAGGACCAAATAAATTAATTGTCTTATCTGGCCATTGACTGTTTACCTGATTCCAATTTTCAATTTTGTTTTCTGCTGATGGTTGCCAGAGAGTTTTTAATTCTTCCACTGTCATGGTGTTTGCCCAATCATTACTGGGATGAATAACCACCGTTAAGGCATCAAAAGCAATGGGTAATTCAATATAGGCAATATTATTTTTTTTACATTCTTCCATAAAACGTTGAGGTATCGGCACAGAAGAATTGTTTATATCTGTTTCCCCTTGACAAAATTTTTCAAAACCTCCTATCGAACCTGACAAGCCAACTTTGACTTCCACAGGGGCATTTTCTTTTTGATTAAAATTAGATGCGATCGCTTCTGTAACTGGATATACTGTACTTGAGCCATCAATAAGAATTGCCCGATTTTCCTGAGAAGATTGATTGCTACAGGCAGAGACAATACCTAAAAAACCGGCAACAATCAAAGATTTTGTTACCCCCGTCAGAAAATTTCTCTTGAACATATTTTCATTTCAACTTTTTTTGATATATCTTTAATATTATCTATATTATGATTAAATAATCAAAAATTTCATCGTTTTTAAGTTTCTCTTTAACAAAAAATAATACCTTTAACTTAATCTTAATCTACAGAGATTTACCACCGAGGTAATTAATATCAGTTCTTGCAAATAACAAAAGTAATAAAGCAAAAAAAATCATATATTTAGACAATTTATTATCAATAATTGATTTAATAGATATTTTTAATTATTATTTAATTCGATTTTGTTATAAGTTCTCCTTTCACTATAATCGTTAAACTTTCGTTAACCTTTACATAATTCTTTGATACAGAAATTTCCCACTTTCCCAAGAAAAAAACTGGCAATCAAACAATAATATCTTCTAATTCCCTACTCAGGTAAACTTTAAACCACATAAGAAGTAAACGAAGTGAGATAATTCTCAGTAATATAAAGAAATGTAACGAAAATAGAAATAAATACATGAATCTCAAGGTAACGTCTGATTGGTCATTATTCAAGCCAATAATTTTAATTTCTCCTTTTTTTTTCTGGGGCACAGCAATGGTAGCAATGAAAAGTGTCATACCCCAAACAACTCCGTTATTTATGGCAGGAGTGAGGATTTTTCCCGCAGGGTTATTAATTTTGTTAGTGGCTTTGATGTTGGGCAAATTTCAACCTATTTCCCGTCGGGGTTGGTTATGGATTTGCTTTTTTGCTTTGATAGATGGTTGCTGTTTTCAAGGGTTTATCGGAGAGGGGTTGATGCGTACTGGTGCTGGTTTGGGTTCTGTGATGATTGACTCTCAACCCTTAGCAGTGGCGATTATGTCTCGTTGGCTATTTAAAGAAGTTATCGGTTTTTGGGGATGGTTAGGCTTATTAACGGGGATTGTGGGTATTAGTTTAATTGGTTTGCCTGATGAATGGATTTTAAGGGGTTTACAAGGGGATTTTACTGGGTTTAATTGGAGTTGGAATGGTTTATTTGATAATGGTGAATGGTTAATGTTATTGGCTTCTTTATCTATGGCTGGAGGCACTATTATGATTCCTTTTGTCTGTCGTCATGTGGATGCAGTGGTAGCGACTGGTTGGCATTTGGTTATTGGTGGTTTAGTTTTATTTTTATTTAGTTTTCAGTATGAAGCGAATCAATGGATTAATCTTGATTTAAACTCATGGCTACTTTTATCTTATGCTACTATTTTTGGAAGTGCGATCGCATATGGGGTATTTTTTTTCCTCGCTTCTAAAGGAAATTTAACTAGCCTTAGTGCTTTAACTTTTTTAACTCCCGTATTTGCCCTAACTTTTGGTAATTTATTACTAGAAGAAAAACTTTCTGATCTACAATGGCAAGGGGTATGGTTAACCTTAGTCAGTATTTATTTGATTAATCAAAGAGAAAAAATCAGTAAATTTATGTTTAGGGAAAACCTGTATATTTTTTGGCAAAAATTAAAACAAATACAAATTCTAAATAAAGAATAATCAAAATTTAAGCATTAGTCTTATGTTTTATTAATTAACCCTAATTATTTACCTAAATATTAATAATGTCTAATATTATCACTAAGATTTTAGGTCAACAAAATTCCTATCAAGCACAAGTAGAGATTTATACATGGCAAACTTGCCCCTATTGTATTGGTGCTAAATTATTACTATGGTGGAAAGGATGTAGTTACATTGAATATAAAATTGATGGGGATGACAAAGCAAGACAATTAATGATAAAAAGAGCAGAAGGGAAAAAAACCGTACCTCAAATTTTTATTAATAATAAATCTATCGGTGGTTGCAATGAATTATATCAATTAGAAAATGAGTCAATACTTGATTTTTTACTTAATCAATCTCCATAACTTAGTATATTAATTCTTAAATTTAGAAGCAATTATGACAGCCGATGAGATACTTAGATTATATGATCAAGGGGAAAGAAATTTTAGTAATTCTGATTTATCCAGAGAAGATATAATTGGAGCAAACCTAACCCAAATTGACTTAAATAGAAGTAATTTAAGTTGGGCTAATTTAAGTGGAAGTGATTTAAGTGGTGGAAATTTATCTCGTGCTGATTTAATTCATAGTCGTTTTATCAGTGCAAAATTAATCAGCGTAAACTTAAGTAATAGTAATCTTAGTTATGGGGATTTAAGTTGGACAAATTTGAATAGTGCTAATTTATCTCAGGCAGATTTGAGTTACTGTAATTTGAGTAAATCTTCATTAATTAATAGTGATTTTAGTTATGCTAATTTACAAAATTGTAAACTAACAAAAGCTAATTTTATGGGGGCTAATTTTACTAGGGCTAATTTATCGGGGGCAGATTTATCGGGGGTAAATTTAACGGGGGCAGATTTTACACGGGCGGATTTATCAGGGGCAAATCTTCAAGGATGTGATTTAGAGGAAGCTAATTTGCGTTGTGCTGATTTGTCTAAAAGTATTTTACGAAATGCGGATTTGAGTGAAAGTATTTTACAGGGAGTAAATTTAGAAAATGCTAATTTGAGAGGAGCAAATTTCAGTGGTGCAATGTTAAAAAATACTAATGTTGATCATCAAATAAAGTTATCAAAATTAAATATTAAATCTCCTAACAAAAATAAAATTATTTTTACGGGGGCAAATTTACAAGGAGTTGTTTTAGAAAATGCCGTTGTCAAAAATAGTATTTTTAGCTATGCTTGTTTGTTTAAGGTTAATTTAACAGAGGCATCTTTTCACCGTGCAAGTATGATTGATGCTTATTTATCTCATGGAGATTTAAGGGGGGCAAATTTACGTAGTAGTGCTTTAAGTGGTGTTATTTTGACTGGTACAACTATGCCAGATGGTTCAATTCATCCTTAGATTTAAGATTAAGTTTTCAATTTTTTCATCTAGTTAGCTAAAGATAATTTTTTTCTAATAGTTAAACAATTACGATCATCAGAGATGCGATCGTATCTTAAATCATCGGCTATTTTTTGCAAAATTTCAACCCCTCTCCCCCCCGTTGCAAATTCTCCTTGATGGTTAATCTTCTGTTTCAAAGATTCTAACTGGAAAGGTTGCCCAAAATCCCATACCTGAATTTTGATTTCTTCTTCACTGACATCAATCTCTATTTCAATAATAGTTTCAGGGGGTTTATTTTTATGAGCATGACGCACGGCATTGGTAAAACCCTCGGCTAAAGCTAATTGAGACTGTAACCAATCTTTCTCGCTAATCCATTCTTGTCTAAGAGTTTCAAACTGAGACAAAACTTCTTTGAGATAGATTAAATCACTTTTTACTCTAAATGATATGTGTTGAGTAACTTCCAATTTTCCCACAATCCCCCGCAATTTTTCGCTCTTGTCTCAATCTAAATTAAACTACTATTAGATAAAGTTATTCTAGCCTAAATTAATACCAGCCATATTATGACTATTACACCTTCAACTCAGTATTACAATTGGAACAAATATAAGTGTGCTTACACCAGTTATAATACAGAATCGGATTTTCCTTATGCCATAATTTTAATTCATCCTATCGGAGTTGGTTTGTCGGGTATTTTTTGGCATCGTTTCCTTTCAAATTCAGCAGTTTCTGAGGCACAAATTCCTATCTATAACCCTGATTTATTAGGATGTGGTGAAAGTGATTTAGTGCGTTTAGCGTATGATCCAAAAGACTGGGCTAGTCAGCTTAATCATTTTATAACAAATGTGGTCAAAAAACCAGTTATTTTAGTTGTCCAAGGGGCTTCTTTCCCCATTGCAATTTATATGAGTTCTGGGGATTTAAAATGTGATTTAATTAAAGGGTTAATTTTGTCGGGGCCTCCTGCTTGGAATATTATGATTAATGGGGGAAATTTAAGGGTTAGTGAAATTATTTGGAATCTGTTTTTTGATAGTTTTATTGGTTCTTTATTTTATCAGTATGCCCGTCGTCGAGATTTTATTAAGTCGTTTTCTGTCAAGGAATTATTTGGAGAAGAAAAGGATGTTGATGATGAATGGTTAGATATGTTAGAAAAAGCCGCTACTAATTCTATGAGTCGTTATGCTGTTTTTTCTTTTCTAGCTGGTTTTTGGCGTAAAGATTACTCAAAATTAATGGCAAAATTAGACCAAAAAATTTTATTGTTAATGGGAGAAAAAGCTACCAGTGTGAGTAAAGAAGGCTTTAAAGAAACACCTGATCAAAGAATAGAATTATATCAGAAAAATATTCCTAGTTTAACAGGTAAGAAGTTAAAAGGAAGAAATGTTTTACCCTACGAGTCAACTGAAGATTTTGTCAGAGAAACAATTAATTTTTGTCAATTTTTTACCGATTAATAATAGTAATAGTAAAGGTTATATTACTTTGAGTATGTAAATTATTGATTAAGGTAGGTAAGGCCATATCTGGCAATGGGCAACAGGAGATTTTTAAATAGTGAAAGATAAAATTTGGGTTTTAATCTATAGCATTGCTTTTGTGACAATAATTTGAAGCTCTCATTTTCTATTAAATTATCATAACTACTATAAAATAAGGAATCATAAATTCTTCATCGTGATGAAAATAGCTTATTTAATTAATCAATATCCGAAAGTTAGTCATAGTTTTATTCGGCGAGAAATTCTTGCTTTGGAATCTTTAGGAGTCAATATCAAAAGATTTTCGGTGAGAAAAATTGCTGATGAATTAGTTGATGATGAAGATAAGAAAGAATTATTAAAAACAAGATTTATTCTTGAGTTGGGAATTACTGGATTATTGCTTTATCTACTGAGAGTGATTTTATTTCAACCTCTTAATTTTATAAAAGCCTTGATTATTACTCTCAAAATAGGTTATCGTTCGGAACGAGGAGTTGTCATCAATTTAATATATTTAGCGGAGGCTTGTGTTTTATCGTTTTGGCTAAAACAAGAGGAAATAAGACATATACACGCCCATTTCGGCACAAATTCAACGACGGTTGCTATGCTCACAAGTCTGTTGGGAAATTTCTCCTATAGCTTTACTATTCATGGCCCCGAAGAATTTGATAAACCAAGTGCGATCGCACTTTCAGAAAAAATCAAGAGAGCTACATTTGTGGTGACGATTAGTAACTATGGCAAAAGTCAAGTTTATCGGTGGTGTGATTATCAAGACTGGCAAAAAATCCATGTTATTCATTGTGGTTTGGATAAGAAGTTTATTCAAGCAGAAATTACTCCTATTCCTTCAGAAAATAATTTAGTTTGTGTTGGTAGGTTATGTCCACAAAAAGGGCAATTGTTATTATTAAATGCGATCGCAAGATTAAAACAAAAAGGAATAATTTGTCAACTTACCCTTGTTGGGGATGGAGAATTAAGGCAAGAAATAGAAATATTAGCAGAAAAATTACACATCAAATCACAAATAAATATTACGGGATGGGCTAGTAGTGACGAGGTGAAAATGAAAATTAACGAAGCAAAATTAATGGTAATGCCCAGTTTTGCCGAAGGTTTACCCGTAGTCATCATGGAATCTTTAGCACTCGGAAGACCTGTTATTAGTACATACGTTGCAGGAATTCCTGAATTAGTAGTTGAAAATGAATCAGGCTGGTTGTGTTTTGCGGGAGATGTAGAAAGTTTAACGGAAAAATTAGAAAAGGTATTGAGTTTATCCCCAGAAAAATTAAATCAAATAGGAATAATGGGCAAGAAAAAAGTTAAGTATAATCATGATATAGAAACAGAAGCGAAAAAGTTAAAAAACTTGTTTGAGATAGTAGTTACAAACTAATGGCTCCAAAAGCGGATAAACTAGCACAGAATATAGATAGTATCAAAAGTTTTCTCAGAAGAAAATTAGCCACTTATCCTGAATTAAATGAAGTAATTGAAAAAATTAAATATATAGAAAAAACATTAAGTGAAAAAAAACTAACTCTACAAATTATTAGTAATAATGAAACCCTTAATCAGGGATTGTTTGACTTAATTAGTAATTATCCAGAATTTACGCAAACCTATCATATTAAATATGATTTAACTCCTTCTTCTCCCTTACCCATTTCTCCTCAAATAAAAAATACTCTAACTCTGAAAAGATTAATAGTTGATTCCACAGAAATTATAGAAGAATATATCCTTCAAAAAGATCATAATTATTTAATAGGCAGATGTCCTGAAAATCCTATATTTTTAGATAACACTATTTATCAAGGAATTTCATGGAAACACGCTGAAATAAATCCTATAGAAAATAAGCAAGGAGAAACAAGATGGCAAATTACAGACTTAAATAGTAGCAATGGAACTTTTATTAACGGAGAAAAATTAAATGGTAGTATTATTTTAAATAATTGTGATAATATTACCCTTGCTTACCCAGAATTAAAAGCAAATATTCCTTGTTTTGAAATTAAACAAGAATCAATTAATCCGTCAGAAAATATAAATAATGAATATCGAGATATTATTGACTGTGATTTACTTTTGTTAATTTTGGAAAATAATAATTTGAATCAGAATGAAAAAGAATTTTTAGTTAACTTAGATGTTTCTTTTCTCTCTAAAGTTTTTATCATAGTAGATTTTGCTGAAGAAAAAAATATTCATTTAGAAGAAACCAATACTAATTTAGAGAATCAAATAAACTTGTTAAACATAGAATATAAACCAGAATTATTGTTTCTTAATTTAAAGGCTTATTGTCAAGAAGAAAGGCAAGAGAATTTAAGCAAAATAGAGCAAAAGAATCAAGATAAATTTATCAAAGTATTGACTAATATTATTAAACGTCAACCGGAAAATATCTTAGCAAAAAGATTAATTGCTAAATTAAATCCTTTAATATCACCTTTAGAACAAATTTTAATTCAAGAGGATGAAGAATTAAAAGAAAAAATTAAAGAATCTCAAGATAAACTCACTAAAATTACTCAAAAAAATTGGAAAGAAATAAGTAAAAATGCTCTAAGTAATGTAAAAGAAGAAAAAGATAAATTTTTTAAGCAAATTAAATCAGATTTAGCTCAAGCAAAAAGTTCAGTTTTAGATAATTTTAGTAAACGCAGTATTGTTGGAAAAATTCAAAATTTTGTAGATGAATTACAACCAACAATTTTTAAAAAACAAGGACAACCTCATGTAAAATTGCTTCCTACTCATGGGGATGTTAATGCTGATTTGAATGAAGTCTTGATAAAATTCACAACCAATAGTGTAGAAAAATGGGCTTTAAAAGAATGGGATAAAATTATTAATCACTATAATCATGGAGGCTTAAATGATTTATTAAAAAGAGTTTATACCTATGTTGATGTTATACCTGATTTATTTTCTGAATCTCCTTTTCTTCCCCCTGCTGAATTAGATATTGCTAATAATTTTCTGATTTCTTTTATGGGTATTGAAAGTGAGGTGCGTCATAAACAAGTTTCTATGGGAGGCTATATTATGAAAACCTTACGGGCAAATATGATGCAAATTATGATGATGGCAACCATGCTGTTAGCAATATTAGGGCAAAAAATGGGAAAAAATGAAATTTTTGGACAACTTTCTCAATGGTTTCAACGCTTTCCTTTCTTACTTGGTTTAGCTGTTTTTGCTCTTATTTTTTTCTTGACTAATTCTTATAATCAAGATAATAATTTAAAGCTAGAAGAAGCAGAAGATAAACTCAAAAAAGAAGTTAATACTTATTATCAGTCTCTGAGCAAAAATCTAATTGAAAAAGTAATTCAAGATATAAATTTAGCTCTCGAATATGAAGGGAATAGAATTGATAGTGCTTTAGAAAGAGTGCAAGAAATTTATGGTGACTATATATCAGAAATGGAAAAACAACAAGTTATAATTAAAGCCAATTTAGAATCTTTAAAAGAAAAAGAAAAAAGTTTAAGTAAGGAAATTATAGAATTTAAAAAGTTAGCAAAGACTTAAATACAATTATCATTACACTTAGTATTAAAAATTATGAAAAAAATATTAGTAAGTTTTCTTTTTTCAACCTTATCCATAGGTGTTAATTCAACTTTCCCAATATTAGCAATTCCGCCGACAATAGCAACTATTATCAATATGAGTACAGGCGATCGCGCTTGCTATATTGAACTTTTAGATATGGAGGGGAATATTACCATTGAATTAGCAGATTTTTCTATTTGTGAACAATCCAATTTAATCAATAAAAAAGTAGAACTATTGTATAAACAAACTAATATTTTAGCTTCAGAATGTCAAGGTAATATCGATTGTAAATTAAGTGATCAAGTAATGTTAATTATTGACGTAAAAATAGTTAATTAAGAACAAACACTTCTTATTAAGTACAATAATATTAAAGACTAGATGTCAGATTTATAATTATTTTTAATTTCTCTGAAAGTCTCTTTTTTTTATGATTTTATTATAATTTAATCTAATGTACTGTTAGTTATCAATAATTCGTTTAATAAACCTCTTTTTAAACCATTAGAATTGATATTTCTTCTAGCAAGAATTCGGTTAATTTTATATTCTTTATATAACTCATCAAAAAAATTATTTTCAGAATTAACACTCCTAACATCAGAGTTACTTAAAATCCATTTACAGTCTAATTTGTCTAATTTATCACAAAATTTTTTAAGTCTTATTTGCTCATAATCATTAAATTTTTTGTTAGCATAAGAGTTGAAATTTGATGTTTCATTTAATGGTTTATAAGGAGGATCTAAATAGAATAAACTTTTGTCCTCGGCATATCTTAAAGTTTTCTCAAAATCACCATGAATAATCTCAACTTTTTTAAGGGAATTACTAACAAATCGCAGGTTATTTTTGTCACAAATAATGGGTTTTTTATAACTGCCAATAGGAACATTAAATAGATTACTTTTATTGACACGATACAATCCATTAAAACAAGTCTTGTTTAAAAAAATAAGTAAAGCTGTATGTTTAATTTGGTCAGAGTTTCTTTGATTAAATAAATCTCTTTTTTCATAAAAATACTTTTTTCTGTCCTCTTGATTATGCTCCAATGAATAGTATTCATTTTGCCATTTTTCCAAAATAAAAATCAAATCATTCACATTTTCTTTAATTATTTTATAGGCATTAATCAAATCTAAATTAATGTCATTAATTATAGCCTTTTCGATATTGTGATAATTATTTAAAACCCAAAATAAAACAGCACCACTACCAACAAAAGGTTCAATATAAATAAATTCATCTTCGTTTTTATAAGGAAAATTTGATGTGATTATTTCCAATAATTGGGTTTTGCCTCCTGCCCATTTTAAAAAAGGTTTTGCTTTTGATTTATTCATCTATTATTTTTATGTATTTTTAAACTTATACTATAAATTTATAACCTAATAAAATTGATATACATATTATTTTTACACAATATGGTTAGCTTAAATATTTCTTTATTTGTTCTCTTTTGAAAAACATTAATCTGAGGTTAGTTTATTGAAAGGATTATTTCCATTATAATTATTTACCTATAATAAGTAAAAAAATTGCATATACTTAAATTATGATCAGAATTGGTAACGGCTACGATTTACACAGGTTGGTTGAGGGTAGAAAACTGATTCTTGGCGGTGTAGAAATTGAGCATCATCTTGGTTTATTAGGTCATAGTGATGCAGATGTTTTAACTCATGCAATTATGGATGCTTTATTAGGTGCTTTGAGTTTAGGTGACATAGGGCATTATTTTCCCCCTTCTGATCCAAAATGGGCCGGTGCTGATAGCATGGAGTTATTGTATCAAGTAGATAAGTTGATTAAAGATAAGGGATGGAGTATTGGTAATATTGACAGTGTTATTGTAGCGGAACGTCCAAAGTTAAAGCCTCATTTACCTGCCATGATAAAGTC
This sequence comes from Cyanobacterium sp. Dongsha4, assembly GCF_036345015.1. Lineage (NCBI taxonomy): Bacteria > Bacillati > Cyanobacteriota > Cyanophyceae > Chroococcales > Geminocystaceae > Cyanobacterium > Cyanobacterium sp. DS4. Next base: position 1,746,103 of record NZ_CP084098.1, read on the forward strand.
TTTAGCTGATAAAATTGCGATCGCACCTGAACAAATTAGTATTAAAGCCACCACTAACGAAAAATTGGGTCCTGTGGGTAGAGAAGAAGCCATTTGTGCCTATGCAGTAGTATTGTTAATCAAAGAATAAATTTATCTAAACCGAATTATTAAAAATTATTAAAAATAATGACCGTATTAACCGTTAAATCCCTCAAAAAAGACTTTGGAATCAAAGAAATATTAAAAGACGCAAATTTCAGTATCGAAGAAGGTGATAAAGTTGGCTTAATTGGAGTTAACGGCAGTGGAAAATCCACTCTCCTCAAAATGTTAGCAGGATGGGAAGCCAATGATGGGGGAGAAATGCAGGTAAAATCTGGAGCAAAAATTATCTATTTACCTCAACAACCAGAAATAGACCCAGAAAATACAGTTTTACAGCAAGTTTTAGCCTATTGTGGCGAACAAATGCAGTTGATACTTGAATATGAAGACTTATCCCATCGATTGGCAAGTGTAAGGGAAGAAAAACAACAGGAGTTAATGGCAAAATTGGCAACGGTGACAGAAAAAATTAACCAAGAAAATGCTTGGGATTTAGAAACTAACGCCAAAATTGTCCTTGATAAATTGGGTATTCAGGATTTTGAATTAAAAATGGGAGGCTTATCGGGGGGCTATCGTAAAAGAGTCGCCTTGGCGGCCGCTCTGATGGCTGAACCTGATTTATTATTAATGGATGAGCCGACAAACCATCTTGATGCAGAATTAGTGGAATGGTTACAAACCTATCTGCAAAAGTTTTCTGGTGCTATCTTATTAATAACCCATGATCGCTACTTTTTAGACCAAGTTACTAATCGTATTTTAGAGATCGATCGCGGAGATATGTACAATTATAGTGGCAATTATAGTTATTACTTAGAGAAAAAAGCCCTAGCAGAAGAATCCATCGCCAGTAGTCAACAAAAACTCAAAGGAATCCTCAGAAAAGAACTAGAATGGCTCAAAAGAGGAGCAAAAGCCCGTAGCACAAAACAAAAAGCCCGTATTCAGCGCATTGAGCAAATGCAAAATAAGGAATTTAAGGCTAAACAAGGAAAAGTAGAAATTGATACTCCCTCTCGTCGCATCGGGAAAAAAGTTATTGAAATACATAATATTTCTAAATTCTGGGAAGGCTATCCTCTCATTAAAGACTTTACCTATTTTTTTGAACCCGATGACAGAGTCGGCGTTATTGGCGGTAATGGGGTAGGAAAATCAACCCTTATGAATTTAATAATGGGTAAAATTGAACCCGATGAAGGTAAAATCGAAATTGGTAGCACCATAAAAATCGGCTATTTTGATCAATACTCAGAAAATCTAATTACCGCCACAGAAAACCAACAGAGAGTTATAGAATATATCAAAGACATTGCCAGTTATATCGAAACAGGAGATGGAAAGCAAATCAGTGCTTCTCAACTTTTAGAAAGATTTTTATTCACCCCAAATCAGCAATATGCACCCATAGAAAAACTATCAGGAGGGGAAAAACGTCGTCTTTTTCTGCTTAAAATTCTCATGGGGAATCCCAACGTTTTAATTCTTGATGAACCCACCAACGATTTAGACGTACAAACTTTAGGGGTATTAGAAGAGTATCTCGAATCTTTTAAGGGTTGTGTAATTATTGTATCTCACGATCGCTATTTTCTCGATCGCACTGTGGACACAATTTTTGCCTTTGAAGGAGAGGGAATAATTAGGGAATATCCGGGAAATTACTCTCTTTATTTAGAATATAAAACCAGAGAAGAAAAAGAAAACAAAGTAGAAAAAATAAATGAAGTAAAGGAAAATAAAACAGTAGAAAAGAAAGAAAAATATCAAAGTAATACTGAGCAGAAAAAAAGAAAAATATCTAACTTTCAAAGGAGAGAATTAGAAAAATTAGAAACAGTAATTATACCTGAATTAGAAGATAAAAAAGCTAATTTAGAAAAAAGAATTTATGAAAACGGCGGTAAAGATTATGAGCAATTAAATATATTGACAGAAGAATTAAACCAATTAATCAAAGAAATAGATCATCAAACAGAAAAATGGTTGGAGTTATCAGAGTTAGAAAATAATAGTTGAATAGAGCAGGTAAAATTGTTCTATCAATCAATAGTGACAAAAAAATATCCCCCCACAGGGCGGCAGGGGGTGAGGGCAAGAAATGCCGATTCGAATAGATGAAACTCTTAAAACTATTGATCAAAACTACGGATAAAGGATTCCTGTTTCATAGCACTAAATCGAGGAGTGAGAGGGGGTAGATTTCTCGCATCATTAAATTCGGTATCATAACCCCACTGTCTATTTGGTGCATTATAAAACTTTCCTCCTGTACCAGGCCATTTACCGTTAACGTGATTTGGAGTTCCTAAACTAACAAAAGAACCTCTATAACGTAAAGGAGTGCCGCTCCAACTCTCATGGAGACGAGGATAGTTTTCTAAACCTCCATTATATTGATTCCCTTTAGTCACATCATTTCCAGCTAAAAACGCCAGATTCATTACTGTTTGACTTGCACCACCTAAACTATTGTTATTATTTTTAGTGCTATCATTACAGTTCATATTATCTTCTTTATTTATAACCTTGTTCGGGTCAAAGCATTTGTTAGAAAGAACATTTAGAGAATCACTAAGAATAGAAGCAGGTTGTTTATTTCTGGTGTTGTAATCTCCTTGAAGATAAACAGCTTGATCACTAGCAATAGTTAACCCTGTGGGATCATTAAGATTAAAAGTATTATTTGCTCCTAAACCGGGTAACTGATTTCCTTCGACAATAGCGAAACCATAGGGGCTCGTATTGCCTCCTGCATTGGGGTAAGAGTCACTATCAATAGTCAAATACATTACTAAACCATCATCAGAAGTATCCCTTGCCGCCATACCTAAAGCCTGAAATGAATTTGTCGGGGCTGTATTATCGGCTGGTGCTGTTTTGAATAATAGTTGATTAGCAGATTTGAGTTGAGAGCCATCTAAATATATTCCCTCATAATTCCATATAGTCAGACTTTTCATGTTAATTTGTAACAACCGCATATCTCTACCATTGTTATTATTCTCCCGATTATTAAAAAATCGAAATGGGGGTTTATTATGATTAGACGCATCTCTACCAATATCAGTTAAAGGAGCAGGTACAAAACATCTTTGCACGGTATTTCCACTGGCATCAGGATAAGGAAGAGCAGCAATTTCATTTGCTGTAAGAGAATTTAATTTTGCGACTAAATTAGTTTGTAATGATTGAGGAATATTAGGAATATTGGTAAAAGTTAAGCCATCAACTCCATTATTTCCAACTAAGTCTAAATCAGTAAATTTCAGAGGATTTTCTTCTTCTTGGACTTTTGTGACCAATAGTTGATGAGCAAATTGTGCCGCATCTCTTTTCTGTTGAGGGGTTAAACTGTTCCAAGTACTCGGAAAGGCTGATTTAATATTTTTCCTCATATTCGAAAAATCAGCTTTATATACAGGTTGACAAGCACTGAAGTCTGGATTTTGTGCCTTAGAATAGAATTGATTGCTTGTATTGTTATTAAAAGATTCGTTACTACTGGGAATAGAAGCTAATTGCTCACTCACTAATATAGGTTGTCTTAAACTGTGTCTTTGAGAAGAAGTTAGAGAAACAGCCACAGGAGCTGACACGGGAGAATTATTTGCTTGGGTTCGTTCAATGACTTCAATAGTGAAAGGTATATCTTCACCGTATTTTGATTGATTTGTACCTGTGGGGATAAATTTAATTCTAATATCAGCTTTGGTAAAATATTCACCTGATGAGTCTAAAAAGTCTGGTTCAGGTAATCCTAAAGGGTCTATGCCGACTCTTAAATCTGTAATACTGAAAGGCACTTTAACCTGACTATTATAATTATTGGGACTAACAGGAGAGGGGTTATTTCCTTTTTTCGCACTATCATTTCCTTTACTTGCAAATATATCATCCCCTGCGGTGGTAACATCACCATCTACTGCTAATTGATTTCCTATATATAAATCTCCATTGGTATGAACTGGCCCGCTTAGAGTCATGGTTGCACCGGGGAAGATTTCTAAGTCATCCTTATAAAAAGCGGCAAATTGAAACAGAGGAATTAAGCGGTTTTTAATGTCCATTTGCAGAATTGCGATCGCACCTCTTCCCTGACCATTTCCCTGTTGTTGTCTTTGCTGTACATCACTATCTTTAAAAGCTAAAGCAATAATAGAATGTCCATACTCAATCATATTCAATCCAGCATGATTATCCCCCGGAGGAACATTGCCAACTTTACCAACACCGCCATCTTTTTCTAAAACATAAGTGGTGGCAGAGTAACCACTACGCTCACTATCTCCCCCTGAAAATTGATAAGTTTTACATTGATAATCCCCTGTACCATCACTAATACTATTATCAAAACAAGCCATTGTACTTTCTGGACTTGTACCACTAGGAACGCTATTACTTTGATATATTTTCGTAATTTCGTTAGCTCTTTCATTCAAAGCCGCTTCTGCCCCATAAAAACCGCTAGTGCTATCCACCGTTGCAGTATTGCTTACTTGTTCTATACGACTACTTCTGGCATAAACTAAAACTAAACCTGCCAAACCAAATAAAATAGCAAGAGCAATTACTAAAACATATCCTTTTTCAGAATCAGTTTTGAGTAACTTAGATAAAAACCAGCATTTAATAAACGATAAACCATCTTTTTTTAGAATTAATTGCTTTTTAGTGTTATTTTCCATGACATTAAATAAATCAAATAAAAGTTTAATATTGGTTAATAGTAAGAAATATAAATTTAAAAATTTAAACGGTTACGAGGAAGAAATTGCTGTGATAGAGTTAAATCCTCTGCACTTAATTTCGCAAAATTACCTTTATCTTGGGGAGCTAAAGCCGTCACTTCAACATCAAGAGACTTAATGAGATTCCACGTATAGTCCCCCGAAAAACTTGGGTTACAGTTACTTACCCCTGTTAGGTCAATAGTTTTACACTCTGACGGGGTTGCACTCACATTTTCCTGAATAATCGCTGTAATATCTAATTTTTCTACGTCTTCCACTAAGTCAAAAACCTCCCCATTCCTAATTAGTTGTAAGGTGTTATTCATAACTTTGTATGTACTTTCGTCAAATAGATAAATTGCCGTTGTCCCCGCCGAATAATCATTTGCCCAAGTATGACTATTTGTAGTCAAATTGACAATATCTGGTTCTGTTCCCCCAGATGGTGTCATCGTCGTACCACCACTGTTAAGAGTTTCTTCTCCGTTGTATTCAAAGAATTCCCCTTTATTAGTGGAAGTATCGACAATATAAGCTCTTACTGTATTGCCGTTGCGGAAATTCTGCCATTCTTTTACAGTGTCAGGCCAACCATCATTATTACTATCATTAACCGATATACAAGCAGGAGAGGTAGTCAAACTTTTATCAAGCACAGCAACAGAGTCAGTACTGTTAGCACTGATGTCATCACAAAGAGTTAAAGGTTCTAAACCTCCTCGGCGAATAGTAATTTCCGACGTTCCGTTATTTGTACTAAGAGCAACCGCAGGAAATTCCTTATTACTGACATTCTCTCCCATTTGTTGTAAGTCTGGCCCGATACTTTGAAAAGCCGTTCTCAACCTTTGGTTTACATCTGTGGTTAGCTTATCTTTGCCGAAAAATTCTTTAATTTGGAAAAATCCAGAAAGGGCAGCACCGAGAATAATGCTACCCATCAGTAAAGTCGAAATTGCCTCAATTAGGCTAAAGCCTTTTTCGAGATTGCTTTTATCTTTGCAGTTGTGCAAAATTAGTCTGTACAGTGTAAATTTTTTCATTGTCTCTTTTTTTATCGATAACTTGAACTACTATGTAACGAATCAACCTATCTGTTGAACTACTCGGACAGTTGCTCACTTTAATTTGACCAGTAGGTTTCCCTGTTTGTGGATCTATTTCATCTTCAACCGTGGGATTATCTGTACAAACATACACATTCGCATCAAAGGTATGACCAAAACTGATGCGATCTGCTAGGGTTGTCGGTGTATTACCTGTTACTGTAACATTGGTAACGTTTTTACCTAGTTGGAAACGCAGATCATCTAAAACATCTTTTCCCACGGCCACGGCGGCACTTTCGATTTCTTGTTTTAAATTTTGCATTTTCAACATCAGAACCATTTGTCCGTTTAAAGCAAAAGCCATACTCAAAACAATAATTGCAACTAAACATTCAAGAAAAGTAAAACCCTCCTCTCGATTTCGGTATTTAATTAGCCAGTGTTTAAGTAAATTTTTCATAAAAATACATAATTAAAAATAAAAAATTATTGGGGGTAAATAGCAAAACATTAAATTAAACTCCGAACTCAATTAATTAGTTTCGATCGCACCTCCTTTTAAAATCGTTAAAGTTTCTTCATTGCTAGAACCATCCTTGAAAGTCAGTTCCAACTTAGCCTGAGAATTTCCTGAATTATCATAAATAGTAGCTATACCACGACTATTAAAACACAGAGTCCAATTAGTTATGTTAGATGACACCGTCACATTTTCAGGTAGTTGCAAATACTCATAAACAGACTTCCCATTGATATTTTTTTTCAAATTCAAAGCACTGTCTTCCTTCCAGTTTTCCACTAACTCCACAGTGCCATCTTTGTTTTGGGAACTACCTAAAGCCTGTCCTAAACGAATAGTTGTAGCGTCTAAAATACCAATAACTTCATTATTTGCAGTATCACCACCAACTTTTAAAAAATCTCCTTCAGCAAATCCCCCAGTAGAATATACTTTAATATCAGTCTGAGAACTACCTGCATCTTCACTCAATCTTGTTAACGCTTCACAACCCCTAGTATTAGCAATTTCAATTAAGAATTTATCCGACTGATTCGGATCAAAACTTAACCTTGCCGCCGAAGTTTGAGAAATGGCTCGTTGACGAGTAACACCCACCAAAGATTTAGCTAGGTTATAAGCATCACCACTAGCACTACTAGAATCCCCGAAAAAGAGACGAGGTCCCACCAATGCTCCCATAATTCCCAAAATTACTAAAACCGTAAGAACCTCTACCAACGTATAACCATAATTTTGTGAGATTTTTAAAGATTTTATAAAGTTGCTTAAAAATTGAGTTTTTTTTCCTTGCTGTTCCACTGATACCCCCTGCCCCCATGTAAAAATATCTAAGTACCTAGCCAGAATTTACTCTTGATCTTAACCATTTTCAGTAGAGAAAATATCAGTAATAATACGCATTTTTATTTTAATTTTTGATTAAGTTAACGTATAACATTAAGTGTCTATTAAGTAACTAATGATTAAAACTCAATAACATTAAAAAATGTAAAATATTACAGGGAATATAAAATAGTTTTCTCGCTTTGTTCCAAGCTCAGTTCGAGACAAAAATATTCGGTTGAGGCAGTTATCAATTAATTATAGGTTAGCAGGTTTCAGCTTGAAAACCATTGAAATCTTGATTAATAAATCTAAAAATTTAGAATAGGAAAATTGATTAAGATATATTTGTTATCAATTCTTCAAACTAATACTTAACAGAAAACACCTTATATTTCTTTAAAGAATAATTTATCAAAACGAGAAATAAAAGAATCTTTATTTTATTCCAAATTACGATCCATGATAGACCACGATCGCCTTTTTAAAGAACTAATACAAACATTTTTTTGGGAATTTATGGAGTTATTTATTCCTGAAGTTTTGCAATATGTATCAAAAGAAACTTTAACCTTTTTACCCGAAGAAGTTTTTACCGATGTTACCGCAGGGGAAAAACGAAAAATTGATCTTTTAGCCCAAGTAAAATGGCAAGAAGAAGAAGGTTTCTTCCTCATTCATATTGAGAATCAAGCCTATAATCAAAAAGAATTTGAACGGAGAATGTTTCATTATTTTGCCCGTTTAGATCAAAAATATCGCTTACCTATTTATCCCATCTTTATTTTCTCCTATGATAAGCCAAAAAGAGAAGAGAAAAATCAATATCAAGTCATTTTTCCTAACAAAAAAATCCTCGAATTTAACTTTACTACTATCCAGTTAAATCGACTACCTTGGCGACAATTTTTGTCTCAACCCAATCCCATTGCTTCGGCTTTAATGGCAAAAATGGATTTTAAACCAGAGGAAAGAGTTAAGGTAAAATTAGAATGCCTGAGAATGTTAGCAACTTTAAGTTTAGATCCTGCTAGAATAAAGTTAATTTCAGGATTCATTGATACCTATTTAAAATTAAACCCAACGGAAAAACAAGCATTTGATACCGAATTAAAACAAACAGAAATAACAAAGGAGGAAAAAATTATGGAAATCGTCACCAGTTGGATGGAGGAAGGCATTGAAATAGGAGAAAAAAGAGGAGAAGAAAGAGGTGAAAAAAATGTAATTAAGCGTTTAATTAAAAGGCGATTTAATAATCTTTCTCAAGAATTAGAAGACAAAATTAATAGTTTATCTCTATCTCAAATTGATAATTTAGCAGATGCAATTTTTGATTTTCAATCTCTGGATGATGTGATTCACTGGTTAGAAATTAACGCTTAATCGCATCTCTAGGAATTAAATTAAATAAAAAAATAATTATTGTTATTTATTCAACAAAAGCAAATAAAATTACCATTTTTGTTCATTCCTTATATTTTTGCACAAACCCTATTTATGAGTAAATCTTGATAAAGAGATAGAGAAATAACCGCTATGTAGATTAAAATGATCGGGATCGATGTATAAAATTGAATATTGTTAAGCCGTAAAATCTATGCCACGTCGTGAAGATATAAATAAAATATTACTATTAGGTTCAGGACCTATTATTATTGGACAAGCCTGTGAATTTGACTATTCTGGTACACAAGCCTGTAAAGCGCTACGAGAGGAAGGTTATGAAGTAGTTTTAGTTAACTCCAACCCTGCTACTATTATGACTGATCCCGAAACGGCAGAACGTACCTATATAGAACCCATTACCCCCGAAATAGTCGAGAAAGTCATCGCCAAAGAAAGACCTGACGCATTATTACCCACAATGGGAGGACAAACTGCCCTCAATACTGCTGTTGCTTTAGCAGAATCAGGAGTATTGAATAAATACGGAGTAGAGTTAATTGGGGCGAAATTACCTGCTATCAAAATGGCAGAAGATAGGGAATTATTCAAAGAAGCGATGGCTCGTATCGGTGTGCCTGTATGCCCTTCAGGGATTGCTAGTAACTGGGAAGAAGCTAAAGCCGTAGCGGAAGAAATTGGTTCTTATCCTTTAATTATACGTCCTGCATTCACTATGGGCGGTACTGGTGGCGGTATTGCCTATAACCAAGAAGAATATGAGGAAATGGCAAAGTTTGGGATTGATGCTTCTCCCGTGTCGCAGATTTTGGTAGAAAAATCTCTCATCGGTTGGAAGGAATACGAGTTGGAAGTAATGCGCGATTTAGCGGATAATGTGGTTATTATCTGTTCGATCGAAAATATTGATCCGATGGGGGTACATACTGGAGATTCTATCACCGTTGCCCCTGCTCAAACTTTAACTGATAAAGAATATCAAAGATTAAGAGACTACGCTAAAGCTATTATCCGAGAGATTGGGGTAGAAACAGGAGGTTCTAATATTCAGTTTTCCGTTAATCCTGTTAATGGGGAAGTGATTGTAATTGAGATGAATCCCCGTGTATCTCGTTCCTCAGCATTGGCATCAAAAGCGACAGGTTTCCCCATTGCTAAATTTGCGGCAAAATTAGCGGTAGGTTATACCCTTGATGAGATTTCCAATGATATTACCCAGAAAACTCCTGCTTCTTTTGAGCCTACCATTGATTATGTAGTGACCAAAATTCCTCGTTTTGCCTTTGAAAAATTCCCCGGTGCTGAACCCATTTTAACTACACAAATGAAGTCTGTGGGAGAGGCAATGGCTATCGGGCGTACTTTCTGTGAATCTTTCCAAAAAGCGTTAAGATCTTTAGAAACAGGGCGTTATGGCTTTGGTTGTGATAAAAACGAGACTTTACCCACTCTCTCTCAAATTAGCTCCCATTTACGCACCCCTAACCCTGAAAGGATTTTTAGTGTTTACCATGCCTTTAAATTGGGGATGAGTGTAGAACAAGTGTTCGAGTTAACTGCGATCGACCCTTGGTTTTTGGATAAAATGCAGTCATTAGTGGAGATAGAGAAGTTTATGAAGCGGACTTCTTTAAAAGACATTAAAGCTGATGATATGCTTACCATTAAACAACATGGATTCAGCGATCGCCAAGTTGCTTTTGCGACCAAGACAACAGAAGATGAAGTAAGAGCATATCGTAAATCGTTAGGTATCACCCCTGTTTATAAATTAGTGGATACTTGTGCCGCCGAGTTTGAAGCCTTTACCCCGTACTATTACTCTACCTATGAATCAGGGGAAAGTGAAAACAATATCACCGATAAACCGAAAGTAATGATTTTAGGCGGAGGCCCTAATCGTATCGGACAGGGTATAGAATTTGATTATTGTTGTTGTCATGCGGCTTTTGCTTTATCAGATGCAGGTTATGAAACAATTATGGTTAACTCCAATCCTGAAACTGTTTCCACTGATTATGATACAAGCGATCGCCTTTATTTTGAGCCTTTAACTAAAGAAGATGTCTTAAATATCATCGAAGCGGAGAATCCTGATGGTGTAATTATTCAATTTGGGGGACAAACTCCCTTAAAATTAGCTGTACCTTTGAAAAACTACCTCGCACATCCTGATACTACCGTTAAAACCAAAATTTGGGGAACTTCTCCCGATTCCATCGACACCGCCGAAGATAGAGAGAAATTCGAGGCAATCCTGAAGGAGTTAGACATCAAACAACCTCCCAACGGTATCGCGCGCAGTTTTGAAGAGGCTTTAGCCGTTGCTAATCGCATCAGTTATCCTGTGGTTGTGCGTCCTTCCTATGTACTCGGAGGCAGAGCTATGCGTATCGTTTATAATGAGCAGGAATTAGAACATTATATGACCTATGCGGTAGATGTTGAGCCTGACCATCCTATTTTAATCGATAAATTCCTCGAAAATGCCATTGAGGTTGACGTAGATGCGATCGCAGATCATACTGGACAGGTGGTCATTGGTGGTATCATGGAGCATATCGAGGAAGCAGGGGTGCATTCTGGGGATTCCGCTTGTTCGATTCCTTATACTTCCCTCTCCGATGATGTTTTAAGCATCATTCGCACTGCAACCGTCAAATTAGCTAAATCCTTGCAAGTAATCGGCTTAATGAACATCCAATATGCCGTACAAGGAGAAACCGTCTATATCCTCGAAGCGAATCCTCGTGCGTCTCGTACTGTGCCGTATGTTTCTAAAGCGACAGGCAGACCTTTAGCCAAAGTTGCTTCCCTCATCATGTCTGGTAAAACCCTTGCAGAATTGGACGTAACCGAAGAGATAATCCCTCGTCATGTGGCAGTTAAAGAGGCTGTATTGCCCTTCAGCAAGTTCCCCGGTACGGATACCTTATTAGGTCCTGAAATGCGTAGTACAGGCGAGGTAATGGGCATTGATAGCGATTTTGGTAAAGCCTTCGCTAAAGCGGAAATCGGTGCAGGTGTAATTCTTGATACCACTGGAACGGTCTTTATTTCCATGAATAATCGAGACAAAGGTGCGATCGTATCTGTGGCAAAAGACTTACAAGCTCTAGGTTTCAAGATTGTGGCGACTTCCGGGACTCGTCAAACCCTGTTAGAAAATGGGGTGAAGGATGTGGATTTAGTCTTAAAACTCCATGAAGGTCGTCCCCATGTAGTGGACTTGATTAAAAATAAGCAAATTCAGTTTATTATCAATACTCCTAGCAATGAGGAGGAAACCCAAACCGATGGGCGTAAAATTCGTCGGGCGGCTTTAGATTACAAGTTACCGATTATTACAACTATTGCAGGAGCAAGGGCAACAGTGGAAGCGATTCGATCGCTTCAGTCAGAACCTTTACAGGTTAAGGCTTTACAGGATTATTTTGTGTAATTTATTCTGATGGTGGGCATTGCCCACCCTACTGGTTAATTTTAATTATTTTTATCTCATTCATTGAAGTTTGATGACTTTTTATTGTAGGTGCAATCCCATCTGAATCTTCTGCCTAGAACCCATCTCATAGATTTAATTTAAAAATATACACTCATAGCCTCTTGTCAAAATAAATGATAACGATTATCATTTTAAAGAGTCTCATCAGCAAATAATATGACATATACAGAATCTTCCATTATCAATTCTGCTAACCAGAATCATGGCTTACCTAACCTCATCACAGAATCACAGCCTCCCGTAACAGAAGCGGATATGATTCAAGCTGTTAGAACATTGTTACTAGGTTTAGGGGAAAATCCCGACAGAGAAGGATTAAAAGACACCCCTAAAAGAGTGGTAAAAGCCTTGAAATTTCTCACCTCTGGTTATAGTCAATCCCTTGATGAATTGCTAAATGGTGCAGTATTCCATGAAAATGCGAATGAAATGGTGTTAGTGAGAGATATTGACTTATTTAGCTCTTGTGAGCATCATATACTACCGATTTTAGGTAGGGCGCACGTTGCTTATATTCCTAATGGCAAAGTCATTGGTTTATCGAAAATTGCTCGTATTTGCGAAATGTATGCTAGAAGATTGCAAGTGCAAGAACGTTTAACCGCTCAAATTGCCGATGCTTTACAAGGTTTATTGCAACCTCAAGGGGTAGCGGTGGTTATCGAAGCAACTCATATGTGTATGGTAATGCGGGGAGTGCAAAAACCCGGTTCTTGGACTTCAACAAGTGCATTACGTGGGGTATTTAATGATGATGCCAAAACCCGTCAGGAGTTTATGAATTTAATTCAGCATCGTCCTACTTTTAACAGTTAATGGCGGTAGGCTAAGGTATTAAAGTGAAACAGGCATTTTGCCTGTGATAATTATTACTATATCTTTTGCATTCTTATATTTATGGATAGTTTAATTTTACCGAAAAGAGGTTTACCCGTCACTATTATTACGGGGTTTTTAGGTAGTGGTAAAACCACTTTATTAAACCATATTTTGACTAATAATCAGGATTTAAAAGTTGCGATTTTAGTTAATGAATTTGGTGATATTGACATCGATAGTCAGTTGTTAATATCTGTAGAAGAAAATATGGTAAGTCTCAATAATGGTTGTATTTGTTGCACTATAAATGATGATTTAATGGACACAGTTTTCCAAGTTTTAGAAAGTGATAAAAAAATTGATTATTTAATAGTAGAAACCACAGGAGTTGCCGATCCTCTCCCCATTATTTTAACTTTTTTGAGTCCAGAATTAAGAGATTTAATTCGTCTTGACTCTGTATTAACTTTAATTGATGCGGATAATTTTACCTCCGAACATTTTGATAGTGAAGCGGCTTTTAAACAAATTATTTACGGCGATATTATTATTTTAAATAAGGTTGATTTAGTTTCAGAAACCAAAATTAAACAATTAGAAGAGGACATTTTATGTATTAAAAATAGAGCAAATATTTTATGTTCTCAATATGGAAAAGTACCTTTACCTCTTATCTTAGATATTAATAGTCATAACCCTAATAATTACAGTCTTGAACAATCAAAACAAAAACAACATCATCACCATCATAATCACGATCATGATCATCACCATTCCCATCATTTAGAAATTGATGGTTTTATTTCTATTTCTTTTGAGTGCGATCGCCCTTTTAATGTAGATAAATTTCAGAACTTTATTACCGATAATATCATGAGTCAGGTGTATAGAGCAAAGGGAATTTTATGGTTTGCTGAAAGTCAATTAAAACACATTTTTCAATTAAGCGGTAAAAGATACGATATTGATACAGAGGAATGGCAAACAAATCCTAAAAACCAGTTAGTAATGATAGGTAGAAATATTGACGAAAATCAATTAAAAACTAAACTTAAAGAATGCCTTGTTAGTCAATAGTTAATGAATAATTGATACAATAACTGCCCATTAATTTTTAGTCATATTGTTAGATCTTATTAATCGGGTTAATGTTAATTATATGTTGAGTGTGCGATCGCATCTCACTTTTTATTATCAATTAGAAACAGGTTTCATAAAATCAACGGTAACGACACTAGAGGGTATTTTCACGACTCAAACTCAAGAAACCAAAAATAAAAATCTGGTAGGTATTGGCAGAGTAAATAAAAATTTTGATCAAAGTACTTACACCATATATAACCCCTATAATAATCAATTAGAATTTAGGCACATTAGCTATTTCTAGCTTAAAATTAACCAACCAAAGACTTCTTTCACCATAAAAGTTATTATATAGAATAAACTAGAAATTATAGTTCTCATGGCAAAAATAGAAACTAGAACTGAACCTATGGTGTTGAACATGGGTCCTCATCATCCCTCAATGCACGGGGTTTTGAGGCTCATTGTCACCCTAGATGGAGAAGACGTAATCGACTGTGAACCTGTAATCGGTTACTTACATCGAGGCATGGAGAAAATTGCCGAAAATCGCACTAACGTTATGTTTGTGCCTTATGTAAGCCGTTGGGATTATGCGGCGGGGATGTTTAACGAAGCCATTACTGTTAACGCACCTGAAAAATTGGCAGATATTGAAGTACCCAAACGGGCGCAATATATCCGAGTGATTATGCTAGAGTTGAATCGCATTGCAAATCATCTTCTTTGGCTTGGGCCTTTTCTAGCAGATGTTGGAGCACAAACTCCCTTTTTCTATATTTTCCGTGAAAGAGAGATGATTTATGATCTCTGGGAAGCGGCTACAGGAATGCGCTTAATCAATAATAACTATTTCCGTATCGGTGGGGTTGCGGTAGATTTGCCCTATGGTTGGGTTGACAAATGCGAAGATTTTTGTGATTATTTCTTACCCAAAGTGGATGAGTATGAAAAGCTAATCACCAATAACCCTATTTTCCGTAAACGGGTGGAAGGAGTAGGAGTGATTACCCGTGAACAAGCTATCAACTGGAGTTTATCTGGTCCTATGTTGCGCGGTTCTGGGGTAAAATGGGATTTACGCAAGGTCGATCGCTATGAATGTTATGACGACTTTGATTGGGATGTGCAGTGGGAAACCGCAGGGGATTGTTTTGCCCGTTATTTAGTGCGTATCCGTGAAATGCGCGAATCTGTTAAAATCATCCGTCAAGCATTGAAAGGTTTACCCGGTGGTCCTTACGAAAACTTGGAAGCAAAAAGGCTACAGGAAGGCAAGAAATCAAAATGGAATGATTTTGAATATCAATACATTGCCAAAAAAGTACCTCCTACTTTTAAAATACCTGCTGGAGAGCATTATGTGCGCATGGAAAGCGGTAAGGGTGAGTTAGGAGTATTTATTGTTGGTAATGATGATGTTTTCCCCTGGCGTTTCAAAATTAGAGCCCCTGATTTCAACAATTTACAGATTCTACCTGAACTGCTTAGAGGTGTGAAAGTCGCTGATATTATGGCAATCCTCGGTAGTATTGATGTCATTATGGGATCTGTCGATCGCTAATTTTAAGTGATAAGTAATGGGGTATTGGGGTATTAGGGGGTTTGCCCTTTGCCCCTTGCCCATTCCCTCACCATTATTTTTTATTCCCTTACTGAGTATAATGTCAAATAATCCCCGTCAAGTAGCGTTTCAGGCTTTAGAAGATGTTTATCAAAATCATGCTTATACCGATATTGCTTTAGATCGGGTTTTGAAAAATAATTCCCTCTCAAGAAGCGGGTTGCATAGCAGATCCTTTCAGGATCGCGCCTTAGTATCTGAATTAGTATATGGTATAGTGAGGAGAAAAAGAACATTAGATAGTATTATCAATCAGTTTGCCAGTAAAAAAGCCGCTCAACAACCTTTAAAACTGAGAATTATTCTGCAATTAGGATTATATCAAATACGTTATCTCGATAAAATTCCTCCCTCGGCGGCAGTCAATACTAGCGTAGAATTGGCGAAAAAAAACGGCTTAGGAAAAATATCGGGAGTGGTTAATGGTATATTGAGATCATACTTGCGTCAAAGTGCAGATAGTGATCCTTTGATTTTACCTTCCGATAAAATTGCCTATTTAGGAGTCAAGTATAGTTTTCCTGATTGGATTGTTAAACTCTTTATTAATCAATTTAATTATCAAAAAACAGAGGCACTTTTAGACTGGTTTAATAATACTCATTATATCGATTTAAGAACAAATATTATCAAAATAAACAGAGAAAATCTGCAAGAGAAGCTGTTAGAAAATAATATAGAAACATTTTACTTAAAAGAGACTCAAGGTTTAAGGCTAAAAAAAGCGGTAGGAAATATAAGTAATTTAGAAGAGTTTAAACAAGGATTATTTACTATTCAAGATGCAAGTGCGCAGTTAGTAACTCATTTGCTCAATCCCCAAGCAGGAGAGATGATTATTGATGCCTGTGCCGCCCCCGGTGGGAAAACCACCCATATCGCTGAGTTAATGGGAGATAAAGGTAAAGTTATTGCCATAGACACCTATGCTAAACGTCTCGAAAAAATCAAGGAAAATGCCACGAGGTTGGGGTTAACTTGTATTGAAGTAAAAGAAGGAGATAGTAGTGAGTTAACAGAATGGGAAAATCAAGCGGATAGAGTTTTGGTAGATGTACCTTGTTCAGGTTTAGGCACATTACACACAAATCCTGATATTCGTTGGCGTAAAAAACCAGAGGAGATAGAAAAGTTAACTAGATTACAGCAGAAAATCTTAACCAATGCCAGTAAATGGGTAAAAAATGGCGGTACTTTAGTTTATGCCACTTGTACTCTTAATCAAAAAGAAAACGAAAATATAGTCATCGAATTTTTAGCAAACAATCCTCAATGGCAGTTGGACACAAAAAATAATAATTTCCTTGATAATTATTCGCTACCATCAAAGGGAATGATCAAAATATTTCCTCCTGATGACAATATGGATGGATTTTTCATAGCAAAACTAATTAAAGGAGAAGTTTAAATGAGTAAGGAGAATAAAACTAAGTTACTAATTAAGATTCTAGTGGGTGCGGCTTGGATTGATGGGGTAATTCAGGCAGAAGAAAGGGAATATTTAAAAAAAGTTGTCACCGAAAATCACCTAGAAAATGATCCAGAAATAAAGTCTCTCCTCTCGGAAATTAAACCCATAAATGCTCAAGAATGTTATCAATGGCTAGAAGATTATCTTGGTAGCAGTCCTAAAACAGAAGATTATCAAAAGTTACTTGAAGCAATTAGTGCTTTAGTTTACAGTGATGGTGATATTGATATTCAGGAAGCAAAACTCTTGAGTCGTCTGCAAGATTTAGAACCCAATGGAGATAATAAGTCTATTCCAAAACAAATTTTACACTCTATCAAAAAGATATATCAAAAAGCGATCGCAACTTAAAGGATAATATTCTTTATTCCGAGGTTCACAAACCCATTTTTTCATGAACGGTTAATTAGGAATCCCTTGTCAAATTTGATCCAGTCCATGATAATCTTGAAAGTGGCAAATTTTATTATAAATTAACATTTACTTAAGGTAAATTAAAACTAAATCAGCATGGTTGCAGTACAAGAAAAAACAAACGTCGGTAAAATCACCCAGATTATTGGACCGGTGGTTGACGCTGAATTTCCTAGTGGCAGTCTTCCCCGTATTTATAATGCCCTTCGTGTTGAAGGTACTAATTCCGCAGGTGAAAAAGTAGCAGTTACCTGTGAAGTACAACAACTTCTCGGCGATAACCAAGTTCGTGCAGTATCCATGAGTACTACCGATGGTCTAGTCAGAGGAATGGAAATTGTTGACACTGGTGCACCTATCAGCGTTCCCGTTGGTAAAGCAACTTTAGGACGTATCTTCAACGTTTTAGGTGAACCCGTTGATAATAAAGGTGACGTAAATACCTCCGAAACTTTCCCCATTCACCGTAAAGCTCCTGCTTTAACAGATTTAGATACCAAACCTACCGTTTTTGAAACTGGTATTAAAGTTGTGGACTTATTAACCCCCTATCGTCAAGGTGGTAAAATCGGTCTATTCGGTGGTGCTGGTGTTGGTAAAACCGTTATTATGATGGAATTAATCAACAACATCGCTATTCAACACGGTGGTGTATCTGTATTTGGTGGTGTAGGTGAGCGTACCCGTGAAGGAAATGACCTCTACAACGAAATGATTGAATCTAAGGTTATCGATCCTGATAATCCTGAAAATTCCAAAATTGCTCTTGTTTATGGTCAGATGAATGAACCCCCCGGAGCTAGAATGCGCGTGGGTTTATCTGCTTTAACTATGGCGGAATATTTCCGTGATGTTAACAAACAAGACGTATTACTATTTATCGACAACATTTTCCGTTTCGTTCAAGCTGGTGCGGAAGTATCTGCGTTATTAGGTAGAATGCCCTCTGCGGTAGGTTATCAGCCCACCCTCGGTACTGATGTGGGTGACTTACAAGAGCGTATTACCTCCACTAAAGAAGGTTCTATTACCTCGATTCAAGCAGTTTATGTTCCTGCGGACGACTTAACTGACCCTGCTCCTGCTACTACCTTCGCTCACTTAGATGGTACTACAGTATTGTCTCGTAACTTAGCGGCTAAAGGTATTTATCCTGCGGTTGATCCTTTAGGTTCTACTAGCACCATGTTGCAACCCAACATCGTTGGTGAAGAACACTATAACACTGCTCGTGCGGTACAGGCTACTTTACAACGTTATAAAGAGTTACAAGATATTATTGCCATTCTCGGTTTAGACGAATTATCTGAAGAAGATCGTTTAGTGGTTGATCGCGCTCGTAAAATTGAGCGTTTCTTATCTCAACCTTTCTTCGTTGCAGAAGTATTCACTGGTAGCCCGGGTAAATATGTTTCTTTAGAAGATACTATCAAAGGTTTCCAAAAAATCCTCTCTGGTGAATTAGATGATTTACCTGAACAGGCTTTCTACATGGTAGGAAACATTGATGAGGCGATGGCTAAAGCTGAAAAAATGAAAGGCTAAAACCCTTAAGAATCTGTAGAGGTGTGTGACTGCATCTCTACTATATTTATTTACCTCATTTCGATACAAATATATGGTATTTAGGCAGGTTTCGGGTATCGAGTAACAGGTATCGGGTAAACATTTTCAGAAATCTTGATTATTCAATCAAAGAATCAATTAAAATATACTTTTCGTGAATTTCTTAACCTGACACCTAACATCTGACACCTGACACCTTTACACCATTAGAAATTTTATATCGAATTCAGGTTATCTATAAACATAAGGCTATTAAATATTTAATTTATCTTTGAATTATGACTTTAACGGTAAGAGTAATTACTCCCGATAAAATTGTTTGGGATCAAACTGCTCAAGAGGTAATTCTTCCTAGCAGTACCGGACAGTTGGGTATTTTAACAGATCACGCTCCCCTGTTGACTAGCCTTGATATAGGTGTTATGCGTGTACGTCCTGATAATAAAGAATGGAAATCCATTGCTGTTATGGGTGGTTTTGCAGAAGTTGAACACAATGAGATTAAGGTTTTGGTTAATGGTGCTCAATTAGGAGAAACTATTGATAAAGAACAAGCTCAAATTGCAGTCAATGAAGCTCAAACAGTGTTAGATCAAGCCACCGCAAAAGGCGATCGCCGTGAGCAAATTAAAGCTACTCAACAATTGAAAAAAGCAAAAGCTAGATTACAAGCGGCAGGTTAATCAATTAACAGTTAGTAATTAGCAATTAGTAATTAATGCAAGGTGTAGCTTAAATGGCTTTTTTACTTTAGGTATGATAAATCATTCCAAAAAAAGGGGTTAGGTTTTAGGTTGAGTTAAAATTTTTAACTTATGACAATTGCATTTTTCATATAAGCAAAGCCCCTTGTCAGTTAAAGTTTTTACTAATTATTTTGTAGTAATTTTCCGTACTAATCCTAGAAGAGCAACTTAAATTAAACTAGCACGAATAATTTAATCTTTAAAGATTATTTGTAAACTTTTATCCAAATTACTATTTATTTTAATGGGTAATAGATTTAAAGATTCTGGCTCTGAAAATAAATGGGGTGATAGGGTTCTGATAGACCATTGAATATATCTATATAAACTATTGGTTTTTTGTTTTGCTTTTGGTGTTTCATTCCATAGGCGAGTACCAGTTGGTCTTTCCTCTCTATCTTGAGATATTAACTCTTTGTGGTTAATTTCTTCTTGATGAGATTTTTTGATTTCTCCGATTAAAGCATCAATGAAATTATCTTGATTAGAATGGGCAATTATTACTTTTTTTATTGATGTATTTTCAAGAATTTGTCTAAAGAATTGATTTATATTAGACTGCCAAAATTGTTGGTTTTTGTTATGCAAAATATATAATTTTTGAGTAAAAATATTTTTATGTTCTAAGTTATTTAAAATAAAAATAGCTTCATCAATGCTATCAGAAATAATGGCAATATCACTTTTATTATTAATATCTAAACAAGAATAGGCAATATGCAAAAATTGATCGTTACTTAGATATTTTAATAAATTAGGGTGTCTATTTAAACTTTCATCGTTAATTCTAATTTTGCCATCTAGTGCCATTACTTCACCGTTGTTTTTCACCCCAAGAGGATTAATTTCGATAATATCAAGATCATTTTGGATGAATAAATCATACATTTTTTCAATAATAGCGGTGACTGGTGCGATCGCTTTTTTTTTCAGATTCATTTTCATAACTAAATGACGAGCATGGAATGGCAAAAACTCCTCTTCAATCACACAAGTTTGCAAATTATCTAAAAGGATTTCAACGTTAATCCCCCCCTGAGAAGAACCCATTAAAACAGGTTTTTTAAGGACATAATCAAACATAATCCCCAAAAATATCTCATTTTCTACATCATAGCGACTCTCTGCCAGAATTACTTTGGGATACTCTCCTTCTATGGATAAATTAAATAAAGATTGAGCAACTGCGATCGCATCTATGGTATTCTCAACAAAACGTACACCTCCAAACTTAGCCCTACCACTGACTAAAACTTGAGATTTTAAGACGATGGGGTAATGAATATGTAAATTTTTTAATTCACTAGGGTCAGCAATTGACTGAGAAGGTAATACAGGGATACCAACTTGGGAAAATAATTCTTTAGCTTGATATTCTAATAAGTCCATTAAAGAAATAATCCATAGAAAATAGTTTCATTTTAACCTGAGTAGTCGGCTTCAGAGTGGGGAGTTAGTAAAGAGGTGTCAGGTTTCAGATGTTGGGGCGTTGGGGTGTTAAGGTATTAGGGAGAAACAAGTAATGAGTTAGGAGTTAACAGTTAAGAGTTAGAAATTATTAATTATCAACTATTCACCTTTACCTTTTACCCTAAATAGAAGGAATAAAAGGAGGTTTACCTCTTGTCTCTTGACTTTTGTACCTTACCCATTTCCGATCTAAACTAAAAATAAATCATAGCTGAATTTATCAACCCCTAATTCTAATATCCCAAATCTACGGCAATACGATGAGCGCAACTGAAACCAGAAAACGCAACCGCATTTAAACCCTGCCCCGGAAATGTACTATCTCCCACGCAATATAAATTTTTAATAGCAGTACGATTAAATGGCATTGATAATAAACCTAAAAGACGACGAGCAGGAATAGGTCCATAAGTGCCGTTAATTCTTCCTAAAAAGCGTCGATGAGTGCGAGGAGTGCCAATTTCCATATAGTCTAACCCTGCATCCAAACCGGGGAAAATCTTTTCTAAACGTTCAATTAAACGCCCTGCCGCTTCCTCTTTCTTGAATTCATATTGTTTCGGAGTTAATCCTTGCCAATAATCCATCGAACTAGGGGTAAAAGTATGAATAATATGGTAGCCCGATGGTGCTAAACTGCGATCGAGGAGGGTTGGAATAGAAACAAAAATAGTTCCCTGTTCAGCTTCTAAGTTGTTCCAATCCTCTAAAATAATATGATGACATTCAGGATTATTCTCTAACACTTTAGCTTCAACTCCCAAGTGTAAACTCAAAAAACTGGGGGATTGACGATAATTCTCTTGCCACTTAACCTCTTTTCTTGGTTTTTTATTATCTATTAACTTCTCAAAAGTATCCCAACGAGTTGCATTCGATACAATTCTTTGAGCATAATATTCTTTTCCATTCGCCAATCTTACTCCAATGGCTTGATGGTTTTCCACAATGATTTCTGTAACTCTTGCCTGATATTTAATTTCTCCTCCTAGCTTTTCTAAACCTTCCGCTAAAGTTTCCCCGATTTTGCCCACCCCACCTTTAGGATAATTGATTCCACCATAATGACGATCAGAAAACACCATTCCCGCATTTATCATCGGAGTTAAATCAGCAGGTACAACAGACCAACAATAACACTCCATATCAATAAATTTTAATAAGTCAGGATTTTTGATATACTTACGAGCAACATCACCGACATTTAAGGGTAAATATTTAACTAAACTTAAACAGGCAAGAGGTTTTTGGAAGAAAACACGAGTTAAGTAGCGAATTTCCTCTAAAGAAAGCAATTCCATGGAGTTAAGAGCATTAAAAACAGTCCAACACTCATCATAAAACTTTCTAATTCCTTCTTTTTCTTCAGGAAAATAATGATACAATTCCTCTAAGAATAAATCATAGTCTCGATGTACTTTCAAGTCGAGATTATTAGGTAAATGATAGTGTATTTGAACTGGATCAGGGATAGTCTCCATTTTCACATTGACAGCATCCAAAGCACGAGTTAACAAATTCGTTGTGCCTTCAGTGCCAAAACCAAATATCATTGAAGCACCAACATCAAAGCGATAACCCTGACTCTCGAAATACCCAGCACTACCTCCAGGAATGAGATAACGCTCTAACACCAGAACTTTTACTCCTTTTGCGGCTAACTGAGTGGCTGTTACTAAGCCACCTATACCCGAACCAATTACAATTACGTCATACTGATTCATATTTTCTTTTCGATCTTAAAACTTTCCCTCTAATCTCCCTTTTACCAGTTTAGCGGTTTATGGTCTCAAAAAAAGCCGTATTTATCCCTAAATTATTACTTCTCAAAAACTATATTAACCTCAGTTATTCAGCAAAAATATTAGTTTTAGGGAGACTTTATATTTTAGGTGACAGGTTTTAGGTAAATATTGGATGAGCATTTATCAGTTAATTGAATTAAGGTGGTAATTTATCTTTACCATCAAAAAAGTAAAGTTTTTAACAATAAATATAAGGAAACAAAAGATAAATCATGTAAAATAAGTTTTGTCTTATATGTGATAAATTTTAATCAATATATACTATTTTAAATCGTTTATATATTTCTAAAAATCAGTTTGAATAAGTAAGTATCAAATGTTAAATAAAATAATTTCTTTGCTGAATGATTTTTTCAAAGATAGAAATTTCATGAAGCTAATTCATATTACCGAAAACTTAGTCTCTAAGGTTCTTTCTATTGCTTTAATCGTAGTTATCTTTGTTTCTCTTTTTGATTTAATTTTAGTCTTATCTCAAGATTTATTTGTACAAGAGCCTGTTGGTTTTTTCAATGTTACTTTAATTGAAATTTTTGGCTTTTTTCTTAATGTTTTGATTGCCCTAGAATTATTGGAAAATATAACTGTTTATTTAAGAAAACACGTTGTACAGTTAGAGTTAGTTTTAACAACTGCTTTAATTGCGGTGGCAAGAAAAATTATTATTTTTGATACTAGCAAATATGATAAAGTTGACTTAATTGCTCTCGGTTTTGCAGCCCTCTGTTTAGCATTGAGTTACGGAATAATTTGTTATATTCACAAGAGAAAAGTTTAAATTTATTCGTTGTTTGAATTGAAAATAGCTGTAAATCTGAAACCTATTACCCGAAACTGTCAAACCTGCCCAAATCAAACATTCCTACTCAAGAAATGAGGTTAGCAATACATCATTGCTTTATAATTGGATTTAGTCTATGTAGGGGTTTAAAAGTGTTCAAAATACCCAGAACATAAGAAAAATTTTATTAACGATTTAATTTATCTTGTTTAATATTTACTGGTTTTTAAGCAAACAAATGACCAGAAACTGAGTATTAAATTCTATTTTTACCCCTCATATATATATTAATAAATAATTTGTAACCGATGAGTTTAACTTTATATAATACCCTTACCAAGCAAGAAGAAGAATTTAAGCCTTCTAATCCAGAAAGAGTAACTATGTACTGCTGTGGAATTACAGCCTATGATTATTGTCATTTAGGTCATGCTCGTACTTGTATCATTTGGGATGTAGTGAGACGTTATTTAACTTGGAGAGGTTATAAAGTTAGATACATTCAAAATTTTACGGATATTGATGACAAGATTCTCAATCGAGCAAAGGCAGAAAATACAACCATGGAAGAGGTGGCTGAACGTTTTATTCAAGCCTATTTTGAGGATATGGAAAAATTAAATGTACAGAAAGCAGATTCTTATCCTCGTGCGACTCATACTCTTGATGGAATTAAAAGATTAATTTGGGAATTGGAGGAGAAAGGTTTTGCTTATGGGGCTCAAGGGGATGTTTATTATTCCGTAAGTAAGTTTAAAGGTTATGGTAAGTTGTCTGGAAGAAACTTAGATGATTTACAGGCGGGGGCTAGTGGTAGAGTTAATATTCAAGATCAGATTAAGCAGGAGTCTTCTGATTTTGCCCTCTGGAAAAGTGCTAAACCTGATGAGCCTAGTTTCGAGTCTCCTTGGGGTAAGGGGCGCCCGGGGTGGCATATTGAATGTTCGGCGATGGTTAGGGATAATTTGGGTGAAACTATTGATATTCACGTGGGGGGAAGTGATTTAATTTTTCCTCACCATGAAAATGAGATAGCCCAATCGGAGGCGGTAACGGGTAAACCTTTGGCTCGTTATTGGTTACATAATGGCATGGTGAAGGTGGAAGGGGAAAAAATGTCTAAGTCTTTGGGTAATTTTATTACTATTAGGGATTTATTGGCTAAATATGACCCCATGGCGGTGCGTTTATTTATTCTTCAGGCGAATTATCGTAAACCTCTTGATTTTACTGATGTGGCGATGGAAGCGGCAACAAATGGTTGGCATACTTTAATGGAAGGTTTAAATTTTGGCTATAAGTATGGCAAGGATTTAGATTGGACATTAGAAGGAGATATTCAAGAAATCCCTTCAGTAAAAGATGATTTTTGTCGGGCGGTAGATCAAGATTTTAATTTTGCTTCGGGTTTAGCAGTTTTATTTGAGTTAGCCAAAGAGTTACGCAAAGAGGGAAATTTATTAAGTCATGAAGGTAGAATAAGTCAAAATTCAGAGGATTTGGAGTCTAAATGGCATACTTTGGTTAATTTGGCTCAAGTTCTGGGTTTAGAAGCGAAGTTTGATCAATGTCTTTCTGTCTCTTCTCAAATTAGTGATCAAGAAATTGAAGATTTAATCTCTCAAAGAACTATAGCACGTCAAAATAAAAACTACCAAGAGAGCGATCGCATCCGAGATTTACTTAAGGAGAAAGGAGTTACCCTTGTGGATGTGGGCAAAGGGGAGACAAAATGGCATAGGGATTAGTTTTGGCAAAAGTAGTCAATGTTTTAAATATTAACTTATCACCAAAATTTGACATCTTTAACTTTACACCATCAAAAATTCCGTATCAAATTAAGATAACTATACAGTTAGGAATTAGGAATTAGAAAAAAGCTGATAGAAAAAACTGATAAAATTAATAAATTCAAACTTGCCAAGATTGAATACTTATAACTTAAATGTTTAATAACATATTTAAAAATTTAATAATGATACTAGCTACTTAATTTTATTTTATTAATCTCTTTTTATAAAACCATGCTTAAAAAGCTAAAAACTATCGATATAGCCCTTATAGTTCTTGTGATATTAGCTTATTTAGGTAATTATTTTAAATTGCCTTTATTTTTTGGGGTGGACTTTATATTTGGTAGTATTTTTGTTTGGATAATTACTTATTTTTATGGTTTTCGACAGGGAATTATTGCTGGTTTTATTAGTAGTATAGAAACATATTTTTTATGGGGACATCCCTATGCAATTATTATTTTTACTGTAGAGGCTATTTTTGTTAATTATTTTTTCCATCATCGCTACAATCAAAATTTAGTCTTAATTAATATTCTTTACTGGCTTTTTCTTGGGATTCCTCTCATTGCTTTTTTTTATGGTTTTATTCTTGATGTTTCTTTGACAGGAACAATTTTAATTATTTTAAAACAATCAATAAATGGAATTTTTAATGCTTTAATTGCTACACTTATTTACAGTTATTCTATTTATTTACCTAATAAATTATTACTAATAAATAAAAAAAATCACAATTTATTTTTTAGACAAAATTTATTTAATTTACTTGTTAGTTTTGTACTCGTACCCACACTAATTATTTCTGTAATTAATAGCTATAATTCTATTAATGAAATAGAAAGCATTATCATATCGGATTTAAAAACTACTGCTTATCAATGGCGAGAGAATATGATTTATTGGCAAAATGTTCACGTTAGAGCAGTAAAAAATTTAGAAGATAATCCTTCTATTTTTAATGATTTTAATTTACTTTCAGAAAAACTGGATAATACCAGAGGAATAATTGATGATATAAGTTTATTATACGTGAGCGATCGCAATGGAAATATAGTTGCCTCTAGTCCAGATAAAAATCAATATGGAAAACCCTTAATTGGCTTAAATATAGCTAATACAGAAGAGTTTATTAAGGCAAAAAAACAAGATAATTTTTATTTTACTAATATCCATTATGACTCTATTTTTCTCAATAATCATGTTTCTTTAATTTATCCTATTACTAATCGATATAATCAATTTCAAGGATTTATATATGCTTCTATAACAAATAAAAATATTTCTGAAATTTTCATGAATCAAGACAGTGTTTCTGAAATTTCAATTCTGGATGGCAATCAAAAAATAATTGCTAGTAATACTGGAAATATAAATATTAGTAATATCAATGAAAAAGACTATGAAATTATTAACTTAGAAAATGGTTTTTCTCAATGGCTACCAATACATCCCGGTATGCCCATTATGACAAGATGGAGTCAATCATTTTATGTTTATGAAATCCCCATCAATGAAGAAACTCCTTGGAAAGTATTAGTGAAAATATCCACAACCCCTTATATAGAAAGGTTAAACATAATATACATAAAATCTTTAGGAGTTTTATTTTTTATTACAATAATAGCCTTATTTATTTCTGACAGTATTAGTAAAAAATTAGTTAAACCATTAGAAAAATTAGGGAAAATTTCCACAAATTTACCAGATAAAATATTTAATAATGAAAATATTTTTTGGCAAGAAACGGATGTAGTAGAAATAGAAGTATTGACAGAAAACTATCAATTAATGGTTCAGGCTTTACAAGAAAAATTTGCTCAACTAAAAGATTCTGAACAAAATTTGACACAAAAAGTAACTGAAAGAACAAATGAATTAACCATCAAAACAAAACAACTACAGGCAGAAATAGAAGAAAAAAAAGCGATCGAATCTTTACTCAGAGAAAAAGATGAACGTTATGAATTAGCAGTTTCTGGTACAAATGATGGTATTTGGGATTGGAACTTAAACACGAATGAAGTATATTACTCTCCTGCTTGGATGCGCATAATTGGTTATGAATCTGAACCATTATCCCCAACCCTAGAAACATGGCTCAAACGCATTCATGAAGATGATTTAGAAAAACATTTACATGATATTCATGCCTATTTGAATCAAGAAACAAACTTATATCAAAATACCCATCGCTTAAAGCATAAACAAGGGCATTATGTTTGGGTTTTAGCTAAAGGAAAAAGAGATAATGATGCTCAAGGGGAGGCTTACAGATTAGTGGGAACAATAACCGATATAAGTGATAAAATCAGGGCAGAGCAAGAATTACAGTTAGCAAAAGAACAAGCTGAAAAAGCCAATCAAGCTAAAAGTGAATTTTTAGCTACCATGAGTCATGAAATTCGCACTCCCATGAATGCGGTAATTGGTATGACTGGCTTATTATTAGACACCCCTTTAAATAATGAGCAAAGAGAATTTGCGGAAATCATTCGCACCAGTGCCGATAGCTTATTAACTATTATCAATGACATCTTAGACTTTTCCAAAATTGAATCAGGCAAATTAGAGTTAGAATGTCAACCCCTATCCATTATCAACGTCATCGAAGAATCATTAGACTTATTAGCCCCAAAAGCAATCAATAAAGGTATAGAGTTAATTTATTTTATTTCCCCCGACATACCCAAAACCATCATGGGGGATGTGACTCGTTTAAGACAAGTATTAGTAAATTTGTTGAATAATGCCGTCAAGTTTACCAATGAGGGAGAAATAGTTGTTTCTGTGGGTGTTAGTCGTCAATCCATTAAAGAAAATATCCTTGAATACGAGTTAATTTTTTCTGTGAAAGATACTGGCATTGGTATTCCTCACAGTCGCATGGATAAATTATTTAAGCCTTTTTCTCAAGTGGATGCTTCTACTACCAGACATTATGGCGGTACAGGATTAGGACTGGCTATTTGTAATAGATTAGTTACAATGATGGGAGGACAAGTGTGGGTAGAAAGCAAGGGGGTTGTGGCAGGAGATTCGCCTTTAAATTATCAACCTAATTCTTCATTAGATGATTTAGGATCGATATTTTCATTTACTATTAATACGAAAGTATCTAGTTGGCTTGTCAATCAAGAAAATACTTCCTATTCCCATATTCTTCAAGATAAAGTAATTTTAATTGTTGATGACAATGAGATTAATCGTCAAGTGTTGATGATTCAGTGTCATAACTTAGGTATGAAAACCATTATTACTGCTTCAGGCAGAGAGGCTTTATTAGCCCTCAAAAATGAGCAAAAACCTGATTTAGCAGTGTTAGATATGCAAATGCCCGGGATGGATGGTTTAACTTTAGCCAAGCAGATTCGTTTACTACCCCATTGTCAGGATTTACCCTTGATTTTACTCAGTTCTATCGGTAATGTAGAGATACAAAAATCTTTAAAAGAAGTGGATTGGGCGGCAACTCTCACAAAACCCATCAAACAATCTCTGCTAGAAGATATTTTTATTAATGTTTGTCAAGAAAATCTCAATTATCCTCGTTTATTTTCTTCTTCTTTCTCCTCTCCTTTTGAAAATATTGCGGGTATTGCCCCGTTAAAAATTCTCATAGCGGAAGACAATATTGTTAATCAAAAAGTAATTACTAACATTCTCAAACGTTTAGGTTATCGGGCAGATGTGGTGGCTAATGGTTTGGAGGTGATGGAAACCTTGAATCGTCAATCTTATGATTTAATTTTGATGGATGTGCAAATGCCTGAAATGGATGGTTTGACAGCTACTCGTCAGATTCGCACCCTCTGGAATTCTCCTAATAGTAATTTTCAAGGCATTCCCCCTCATATCATAGCAATGACGGCTAATGCCATGGAGGGCGATCGAGAAATTTGTCTGGCCGCAGGAATGGATGATTATTTATCTAAACCCGTGAGAGTAGAAAAGTTAATGGAAAAGCTGAAAAATTTACGAAAAACCTATCCTAATTCAGAAATTAACCCTAAAATTGAAACAGAAAAGAATGATAAAAATCATATGGTGCAACTAGACAGAGAAGCAATTAATGAACTAAAAGAAATGTTAGGAGAAGATGATTTTCCCATAGTCTTCGCAGAATTAATACAGACTTACTTAGAAGAAAGTCCTAGTTTGATTCAAGGCTTACTAAATGGATTAGAAAATCAAAATTACCAACAAATTAAAATTAATGCCCATAGTCTTAAATCTAGTAGTGCCAGTTTAGGGGCAAAGCATTTTTCCCAATTATGTAAGCAATTAGAAATGTCGGTGGTTGAAGAAAATTTTGAGTTAATACCCCAACTAATCCCGCCAATTGTTAAAGAATATCAGGAGGTAGAAAAATATATGAAAATAGAGCTAAATCATCTGAATTCGAGATAAAATTCTTGGTTAAGATAGGCAAAGAAAGGGTAAAGTTAAAAGAATAAAGGTAAATAGTTCAGAATTGAGAATTAAAAACTCCGAACACTCATTTCTCATTTCTCTACAACACCTTATTTGCAGAAATCCTAACAAAATCGGGCAAATTATGTCTTTTCCACTATTCATGATCCTGACACAGTGGGTTAAGATATGGAAATCATTTTTAGATAAAAATATTATAGTATGGTCAATTTAAAAGGTAGAGATTTATTAAGTATTGCTGACTTAAATCAACAGGAAATTAGAACCATCTTAGATTTAGCCGCCGATTTAAAAAGTGGAAAAAAACAGTTTCAAACCAATAAAACTTTAGGATTGCTATTTTATAAAGCCTCTACTCGTACAAGGGTTTCTTTTAGTGTGGCAATGTATCAATTGGGGGGTAATGTTATCGACTTAAATCCTAGTCGCACTCAAGTGGGTAGAGGAGAACCTTTACAAGATACTGCAAGAGTATTGGATCGTTATTTAGATATTTTAGCCATTCGCACTTTTGCTCAAGAAGATATACAAACTTTTGCTGATTATAGTGATATTCCTATTATTAATGCTCTAACAGATATAGAACATCCTTGCCAAATTTTAGCGGATTTACAAACTATTGAAGAGTCTTTCGGTAGTTTAGAGGGAGTAACGATGACTTATTTAGGAGATGGAAATAATGTGGCTCATTCTTTGCTTTTAGGAGGGGTTTTGATGGGGATGAATGTCAGAATTGCTACTCCTGAAGGATATGAACCTAATAAAGATATTATTAAACAGGCTCAAGCCTTGGCAACAAAATCAGACCAAGTAGTAATCACCCATAATGCAAAAGAAGCGGTAGAAAATAGTCAAGTTTTATATACTGATGTTTGGGCTAGTATGGGACAAGAAGAAGAAAGCGCTACTAGAGAACCTATATTTCAGCCTTATCAAATTAATGAAGAATTATTAGGTATTGCGGATAAGTCGGCGATTGTTTTACATTGTCTCCCTGCTTACCGAGGAAAAGAAATTACAGAAGAGGTGATGGAGGGCAATCAATCTCGCATCTGGGATGAAGCAGAAAATAGAATGCACGCTCAAAAAGCATTAATGGCTTGTTTGTTGGGATTGAATGATTAAAGTGAGCAGATATTTGGGTGTTAGGGTATTGGGGTTAGTGTTAATTAAAAACTTTTGCCTTTTGCCCTTTCAACTTTGCGATTAGTTATTCTACTCACCATTGACGATTAAAAGTATAATATCGACTTGGAACTTTTAGAAAAATGTATCATAAATGACTAAAACAGCATGGGTATTCCCCGGGCAAGGTTCACAAACTCAAGGCATGGGGATAGATTTAATTGAAGTGGCACAGGATAAATTTAAACAGGCAGAAGAGATATTAGGATGGTCTATTATCCAGAGGTGTCAAGGAGATGAAGAAACTCTTTCTCGCACTCTTTATACTCAACCGTGTTTATATACCATAGAAGCGATTTTAGTCGATTTATTGAAGGGTAAGAGCAAAAATGCCGATTTTGTCGCAGGACATAGTTTAGGGGAATATGTGGCTCTCTACGCCGCCAATGTGTATGATTTTGCTACAGGGTTAAACCTCGTGAAGATGCGATCGCAGTTTATGGATCAGGCACAAGGAGGCAAAATGGTAGCTTTAATGAAATTTAACAGAGAAATCCTTGAGAAAGCCATAGAAAATACAGAAAATGTTGTTTTAGCTAATGATAATAGCGATGGTCAGGTGGTTATTTCTGGAGAACCTAGTGCAGTTGATGAAGTGGTAGAAGCAGTAAAAGCTAAATTAGCTGTACCTCTTAAGGTGTCGGGGGCTTTTCATTCTCCTTTAATGGCGACGGCCGCCACCGAATTTGCCAAAGTTTTAGACAAAGCGGAGTTTAAAGACGCTCAAATTCCTGTTTTAGCCAATGTTGATCCTAATCCTAGCATTGATGGACAAGAAATTAAAGAGAGATTAAAACAACAAATGACAGGGGGAGTGCGATGGCGTGAAATTATGGCACAAATGCCCTCATTAGGTGTTCAAGAAGTGATAGAAATTGGGCCGGGGAAGGTGTTAACGGGTTTATTTAAACGTAGTGTCAAAGATGTAAGTTTAGTTAATATAAATGGCTTAGAAAATCTTTAAATGGATTTGATGGTATCGGGTGCTTGGTTTGGCGGTTTTATTTACTGAGAGTGAAAATCAATCAACCTATTGTTAATTTATTCTTTAATTATCTTCCAAGTTGAGAAGTCATCAATAGAATGAAAGAGATAATCCCATATAACTATGTAATCAATAATTCTATTCTTTATGGATTTTCTTTCTGATACTCTCATTCTTTCTCGAATGCAATTTGCATTCACCGCCATTTTTCATATGTTATGGCCTGTTTTAACTACAGGTATGGCAATTTATTTAGTAATTGTAGAAAGTTTATGGTTAAAAACAAAAAATCCTGATTATTACCATCATGCCCGTTTTTGGTCTAAGTTATATGTGTTAAACTTTGGTATTGGTGTAGCTTCAGGATCGCCTATGGCATTTCAGTTTGGCACTAATTGGGCTCCTTTTTCTGAGTCGGTGGGAGATTTTTTCGGTAGTGTTTTAGGTTTTGAAGCAACCATGGCATTTATGCTCGAAGCTGGATTTTTAGGCATTATGCTATTTGGTTGGCAAAGGGTTAACCCCATAATTCACTATATTGCTACTATCTGTGTGGCAGTTGGTGCAAATCTATCCACTTTCTGGATTTTAACGGCTAACTCTTGGTTACAAACTCCTGCAGGAGGTGATTTTGTCGAAGGCAAGTTTATTGTTAAAGATTATTTTGCGGCCATTGCTAATCCTTTTATGCTGAAGAGTGTATCTCATATGTTTTTAGCTACCCTTGAAACTTCTCTTTTTGTCATCGGTGGTATCAGTGCATGGTATATTCTCAAGAAGCGTCATCAGGCTTTTTTTGCTAAATCCTTTAAAATAGTATTAGCAGTTGCGATCGCAATTACACCTTTACAAATATTTGTAGGTCATTTAAGTGCAGAACAAGTATATCATCATCAACCTACCAAATTAGCGGCAATGGAGGCACAATGGGAAACAATTCCTGCGGGGGAAAAAGCCGATTGGAGTTTATTAGCTTTTCCCGATGAAAAAACCGAGAATAATAAATGGGAGATTTCCATTCCTAATGCCTTTCCTTATATTCTTGAGTTTAAATCCCGTTTGAGTGAACCTGTGTTAGGTTTAAAAGAATGGACTCCTGAAAATCGTCCTCGCATGGTGGGTTTAATTTATTATTCATTCCGTTTGATGAGTGGTATAGCTTTTGTTTTAGTGGGCGTAATGCTTGTGAGCACTATTCAATGGTTAAGAGGCAAACTATCAGAGGAAAATATTATTCAACAAAAATGGTTAATGATTTCTTGGATGTGGTGCGCACCTTTGGGGTATTTAGCCGTTGAGTCTGGTTGGATTGTGCGTTGCGTAGGAAGACAACCTTGGACTGTTTATGGTGAAATTCGCACGGCTGATGCGGTTTCTAATTTACCCGCAGGGGATGTGTTAACTTCTTTAACTATTTTCCTTTGTCTCTATACAGTATTATTCTTTTCTGCTTTATATTTCGGTAGTCGTATTATTGCTAAAGGGCCTAAATTTGACTTACCTTTACCCGGAGATGATAAAGATTTACCAGTGGAAGTAGATTCTGCTCAACATATTCCTGACAGTCGCCCTATTTAGTTAACCCCAGTTTGGTTTAAGAATATCGGGTAAGGGTAGGTTTCAGGTTTCAGGTGTTGGGGTATTGAGATATTAGGGTATTAGGGAGAAACGAGTTAGGAGTTAATTAAACACTCTTGCCTTTTGCCTTTTGCCTCTTGACTCTTACCTAGGGTGTTAGGGAGAAACTAACCCTTAAAGTGCATTGTTACTAATTATTAATTGTCAATTAGCTTCAGTTATGCTGTGAGATTGTATTTATCATAGCTACATCGTAAAAAAATCTGTAATCACTTAAGACAGTAAAAAAATGGAATCACTTAACTATCTTTTACCATTGGTATGGTTTGCCATCCTTGCTTTATTTCTATTTATGTATGTGATGTTGGATGGTTTTGATTTAGGGGTAGGGATTCTCTCTCTTACCTCTTCTTCTGAAGAAAGGCGTAGCGTTTTAATGACAAGTTTAAGTAATGTCTGGGATGCTAATGCTACATGGTTAATTTTAATGGGGGGAAGTCTTTTTGGTTCGTTTCCCTTGGCTTATAGCACTATTTTAAATGCTCTTTATATCCCGATAATGATAATGATTTTGGGGTTAGTGGTGCGTACAGTTTCTTTTGAATTTAGGGAAAATTCTCGTCGCAAATTATTCTGGAATTGGGCTTTTGGAGTCGGTAGTTTTGTGGCGACTTTAGGGCAGGGTTTCGCCCTTGCAGGTGTTATTGAGGGTATCCATGTGGATGCTAGTGGGCATTTTATTGGTTCGACTTGGGATTGGTTTAACTGGCGTAGTGTGGTGGTTGCTCTAACTCTTATTCAGGGTTATGTTTTAATTGGTTCTTGTTATTTGATTATGAAAACTACAGGAAGTCTTCAAGAAACTCATTATAAAACCGCTAAAATTGCCGCTATTACTACTCTTATCGGTGCGATCGCAATTACTACTGTAACCCCTATATTCTCTATTTTCGCCAGAAATAGACTCTTTGATAAACCTTTTATTTATGTATTTAGTGCCATTCCCATTTTAGGAGTAATTCTAGTGATTTTACTTTTAAGGAGTTTAGCAAAAAAAAGAGAAGTTACCCCATTTATTTACACAATTTTAATTTTTTTATTAACTTTTGTGGGATTAGCTTTAGTTGTATTTCCCTACATAATCCCCCCAAGTGTTACCATTTTTGATGCGGCAGCTTCTCCTAGCTCTTTAGTTTTTATGTTAACTTTTATCGGTTTTTTAATTCCGATTATGCTGTTTTATAACGTTTATAATTACTTTGTTTTTCGGGGCAAAATTACAGGTAATTAAAAGAGATGGTAATTAGGTTTGAGTTATGAAAGAAGTGTTAGGGAGTTCGGAGTTCGGAGTTCGGGGTTTTTAATTTTTAATTTTTAATTCTTAATTATCAATTCTTAATTATCACCTTTGCCCCTTGCCCTTTCTTAATTTTTATAAAATTCTCGATACCATTTAACAAATTCATCAATACCCTTTTCAATGGAAGTAGAAGGTTTAAAGCCAACGGATTTATATAAGTCATCAACATCAGCATAAGTTATGGGCACATCTCCGGGTTGAATTGGTAAAAATTCTTTCTCGGCGGTGACACCTAACGATTTTTCAATGGTAGTAATAAAATCAATGAGTTTGACGGGTTGATTATTGCCAATATTATACAGACGATAAGGTGCTTTACTATTAGGATTATCTGTTTGAGGTGTGGGAATTTGCTTCATAACCCTAACGACTCCTTCAATAATGTCATCGATATAAGTAAAGTCTCTTTGCATATCTCCATAATTAAAAACTTTTATTTTCTTTCCTTCTAAAATATTTTTAGTAAAAATAAAGTAAGCCATATCTGGTCTTCCATAAGTACCGTAAACTGTAAAGAATCTTAAACCCGTTGTGGGTATGTTGTATAAATGACTATAGGTATGTGCCATTAATTCGTTGGCTTTTTTCGTGGCGGCGTATAAGCTGACAGGGTTGTCAACATTATCTTGAGTAGAAAAAGGAATTTTTTTATTTGCCCCATAAACTGAACTTGAGGAGGCGTAAACTAGATGTTGAATGTTATGGTGGCGACAGGCTTCCAAAATGTTAACGAAGCCCACTAGGTTACTATCAACATAAGCATGAGGGTTTTCTAAAGAATATCTAACTCCTGCTTGGGCGGCTAAATTGACAACAGTGGTAATTTTATTTTCTTTGAATAAGTCCATTATAGAGGTGCGATCGACCAAATCCAAGAGAAAAAACTGAAAATTATGATGTTGTTTTAAAATTTCTAAACGAGCTTGTTTTAAAGATACGTCATAATAGTCATTCATATTATCAATACCGATAACTGAATAGCCATCATTCAATAAACGCTGACTTAGATGAAAACCAATAAAACCGCTACTACCTGTAATTAAAATTGTTTCCATAATATTAATCAAATTTATTAATTTTTTAATAATAGCTGAATACCGTTATTTGAAGTAATAAGATAATAAGATAGCCTGAATTTGATGTAAAATCTTTAACATAGATGAGTTTTAGCTATTTTTTAAGAACAATTTACACTGACTATTTTATTTCATTAATCTTTATCAAATTAATTTTTGATATTTTTAAGTTACAGCATTTTTGATTTGAAAAATAACTTATCAATATGAGAAATTTAACTTGTATTGCTCAGGTAATATTTTTTATATTCTATTAATGTATAAATTTCGACTGCTGTTAATTATTTACTCTTTATCTAAAATAATAACACTTGACTTATTCTGTTTAAAAACAAATTTATTGGGCATATAAACATCTTGTAAAGGCCAATTAAATGTAAACATTAAAAACGATGTTCAAATTCTAATACTCCTCTTGTATCTTGTTCAAAATCACTTGAACCTCTAAAAATAGTTTGGTCATTGAGACGATAGCGAATACTATATCTAGGGGATTGCTCATTAGTTAATATTTTCATAATAGAAATAGACAAATCATCTGTCAAATCTAAAGCTAATTCAGCCCCTAAGCCAAGAGTAGAAATACGGTTTTCGGGATCTAATATTTGAGTAGGAAATAATCTTAATTCATCAAATCCAAATGCTTTTTGAATTTCCCCTTGCACACCACCTAAAAACGCCGCACTAGCTAAATTAACTAAATCAAGATTACCATTTGCTTCTGTTAAATTATTGAAAAACCCCCCCCCTAAAAGAGCGATAATTTCTGCTTCATTTCTTTGAGGACTACTACTTAATACTATATTATTTTCTAAGTTATCACTCCATCCTTTTATTCCTGCTTTAATTTTAATTGTTTGAACTGTGTCGATGGAAAAATTAGTTAAATCTCTAATCTCATTACTATTGGATGTATCTGCAAATTGATAGCGACTTGTCTCTGTTACTGAACTTTCCAACTGTAAATCAAGATAAGGGTTAAACCCATTTTCAGGAGTAAATTTTGCTGTATTGTTATAGTTATTAGCAAGACTTAATTGACTGGTAAATAAGTTTATATTACCGTCAGTTAAGTGAATTATTCCTTGAGGAGATAAATTATTTAACTTGCCTTTTAAGTTTAATTGTCCTTTAGCTCTTAAATTTAAAATAGGAGGTTGTTCAATAATAATATCATCTTTTAAATTAATATATAAATCGCTTATATTAATATCATTCAGTAAACCTTGCTCACTAATTATTTTGTCTGATTGATTTTTAGTTAGCTCAATCTGTCCATCATATAAATTAATTTCCCCTCCCAATTTAGGACGAATAAAACTTCCTGATATATTTAACTCAGCAGAGGCGTTGCCTCTATATAATTCATTAAGATTTAAACTTAAATCATTAACATTTAAACTTAAAAATTGACTATCCAATTGAGAATCAACTAGAGGCAAACGTCCATTTAAACTGATACTGCCTCCACTAAATTCTCCCACTAAACTAGGAATATTTAATTGGCTAAAATCAAATAAAACTTGACCATTAATATTAGAAATCGTTTGATTATCAATAGCTTTTCCTTGGACAACTCCATTATTTAATGTGATGATACCCTCTGTATTAACTTCTTTAATAGAGTTATTTTCTTGATTATATTTTCCTTTTATATTCAAATCAATATTGCCGTCTCCTTCTAACCATTTTAACTGATTATTAGTGAGTATATCGAGTAAGGTAAAACCATCTTTATTTAAGTTTATATCAAGTTTAAAATCATTATTCTTAGGTTTTGATGAATTAGGAAAAATTTGAAAAGGAAGGCTTCCTATTAGTTTTAATGATTCATTATTATTAGTTAAATTACTACTAGCTAAAAAATCAATACGAGAATTTCTTAAGCCAAAACTGGCATTAGTTTGATCAATATTTTTATTATTTATTTGTACATCAATAGCTTCAATATTTCCTTTTGCCAGAGGATTTTTTTCACTACCACTAATTGCGATCGCACTATTAACATTTCCTTGTATATTTAAGGTATCAGGTAAATTAGCTATATCAGCTATTTGAGAAAGAGGAAAATTAGATAAAGTAACCTCTCCAGATATTCTTTCAGGTTGAAAAGTCCCAGTTAAAGATAAAATTGTTTCATCGCTTTTAATAATAACAGGGAGAAATGTGAGTAAACTATTGTGATAACTGCCCGTAACTTGTAAAAAATTGCCTTCATAGCTTCCCCATTGCCAACTATTCCCACGAAAATCAAAATCAGCCTTAACACCATCCTGAGATGAAAAACCTAAGTTTATCACACCATTAAATTTACCCGTTAATTCTTCTAAAGAAGGTAAGTTTTTATCTAAGATTTTCTCCCTTTTTAAAATTAAATTATTCTCAACTTTTTGCAGAGTGTCGATTGTCTCTAAAAGCGAATCTCCCTCCGAATTAATGGCAAAAAGCGGGGGATTAGCAGATAAATCACTCTCTGAAGGTAAAGAAGCGGATTTATTAGAAACAACGGAAATAGTATCATTTTCGACAGAATATTGGTTATCACTATTACTATTAGCAGAGTATAAATCTTTTGCAGAGGCGTATTCCCTTGGCTGAAAACCTTTTGATATATCAGAAAACTCAAAAAATTCCCAACTGGTAAGAAGATTTTGAATATCTCCATTTCGAATTTCCACATCTAATTTTAATTGTGGATTATGAGTTAAAGAAACCAATTCTCCTGTAAACTTATATTCATTTTCTTGATGTTGTAAATTACCATTAATAAATTCAATCACATCATTTTTCATTACGACTTCACTGGTGAGAATATCTCCATGAAGATGATTTAAACTCGGTTTTGTAATGGTGATTTTAGAGGCATCAATATTATAATCATTTAAGTTTAAACTTACCTCTCCTGAAAGAATACCCCCAACTTCTTTAATTTCCGAAGGTAGATAACTTTTCCAAGATTTTGTCACCTTATCTAAGGGTATCTCACTCATATCAACAACGAAATTTTCCGACTCTCTTAAACCTCTTAATTGTGTGCTGTCTTTTTGCAGATAGATTTCTTGGGGTTTTAATTGATTGTCTAAGGTTACGGCTAATTTATCTTCACTATCACTATCATTTAAAGCCAAATCCAATCCCTGTTGTGGAGAAAAAGATAATTCACCCCGAAGAGGAGAAAAGTTTAAATTAGCTATCTCAAATTTGTTAAGGGTAACATCTCCTTTTAACTGAGGTTGAGAAAGATTTCCAATTAATTTACCTTGAAAATCAACATTACCCTGATAATTAAGTAAACTCAAGGAAGCAGGTAAGGATAGTTTTGACAAACTCATTTGTTGAGTAGTCACATCCAAATCAAAATCTTCTATGGTTTGAGTTTTGGTATCTAAATTAATTATTCCCCTTGCTTGAAAATTCTCACTAACTGCCCGATTAACTTGTAAGTATTCCCCATTCCAACCAAAAGATACTGTCACTGGTTGAGAAATTAAGCTAATTCCTTGAGTAAAAGATAAATTACCGTCAACACTTATTTTATCTGGGGTAATAGAATTCACATTCCCTTTTACTGTTAAATCTCCTTTGACTTGCCCCTCCCAACTATTATCAAGTTGAGAAAGAGAAAAACCCTCAGTAAAAGTATTGGCAATAAAATTATTTTCTGCAACTTTGATTTGATTAACTTTAATTTTTCCTTGAGGTAAAAATATATCGCCTTGCCCTTCTATATTTATATTTTCTTGATTATCTAAATCTCCCTTAACAATTAAACCTGCTGTTATATTACCTTTATCAATTCCATGCACATTGAGAAATTGATTTTCTGGATTATTCGATAAAGATAAAAGTTGAGTCAGGGGAAAATTATTAACCTCCAAGGTGGTTTGCCAGTTATTATCCTTGAGATGAGTATTTTCTAATACAATCTGATTTTCTCCTAGGTTAAAAGAAAAATTCCCCTCTAGCTTTAAGTTTTCTTGGTTTAGGTTTTGAGTATTACCACTTAAGTTAAAATTCCCCTGAAGTATAGAATCTTGACATTTTAATTTTTCACAGTTGATGAAGGATAAATCTCGTAAACTTCCTTGGGAAATTTCTATATTGGCTAACCATGAATCAGAGTTAAGTTGTAGGTTTTTAACCCTTGCCTCTCCTTGGGGTAACTTTATGTTGGAAGCACCTGTTAATTGAAAATTAGAAAATTCTTGCCAATTCCCAGAAAAATTATAATTACCTGAAATTTTCCCCAGAGAAATCGGTAATGTTTGTTGATAAAGATTGAGAAGTTTTTCGCCATCAATTTCTTTTCCTTGCCAATCAATACTAAATTTGCTGTTAGCTTTTTGTAAGTTGATAAAACCGTTGCCTTTTATTTCACCTCCTATTTTTGGCAATATGGTGACATCTTCTATATTTAACTGAGAGTCAATAATAGCTAAATTAGCGGTTATTTTATCAAGAGGAATTTTGGCAACCTTAATTTCTTCATCTGCATTGGTAATTTTTACTTTAACTATCGGATTATAGACATTACCTGTTAGGCTAACATTCCCTTGAATTTTTCCTTCTGTTTCTAAATTAAATGGGGTTAACTTCAAAGAGGAAGCTACATCGTCAATGGTTAGAGAATTAGTAATATTGGCATTAATATTCAAGTTTCTATTTTTATCGATAATGCCTGTAACTTGAGTTGGAATTAAACCTAAATTAGTTGTAATGTTATCTAGTTTGATTTCTCCATTTTTTGATAGGTTTATATTGCCATTGCTGTTAACTAGGGGATAAGGTAGTTGTGGAAAAGAAACATCTACTTGGTTAACGTTAATGTTGCCTTCAATACTGTCAAGGGTTTCATTTTGAAATTCAAGAATAAGATTGCTATTTAGTTTGCCTGAGTTTATTTGTAGGGGTAATCTGACTAAATTGAGTTGATTAAAAGTATCTGTCAAGATATTTTCGGCGTTAATATTTAACACCCATTGGTTATCTGAAGGGATTCTCCATCCAGTTAGGTTAACATTTCCCCCTGCAACAACATTTCCTTCTACATTGAATAAATTTTTATTTTCTTCAAAGATGAAATTGGCTAGGTTGATATTTAACTGAGAATATTTTTCTGGATTGAGATTATTTTTGACGAATAAATTACCACTATTTAGTTGTATGTCATTAACATTGACAGTTAATCCCCAAGGTAAGCTACTTTTTTGACTACTAATATTTAGTGTTAACCAACTATCATTTTTATCTTGTTGTAGATAAATTTCTCCTTGATTGAGAGTGATGTCTAAATCTAATTTTTTTGATAGTAGTGTTAGGGGGTTGAAATGGACTATAATTTCTTCTACGATAGCAGAATCGTTTTCTGTGGCGGTAGTGGGGATAATTGTTTTCCCAATAGTTAAATGATTAAAAGAAATCGTATTTATTTTACCTAGTTTAATAGGACGAGAAAGGTAATTACTAATAGATTTTTCTAGTAAGGGGTTTAGTTTTTCTGTAGTGAAATGCCATCCGTAGCTTAATCCTCCTCCTACAGATAATAAAGTCAGGTAGGTAAACCAGCGCCAAAGGTTTTTTTGATTCTGAATGGCTTGTGTGGTTACTTTATTTTTCTTAGAGTTTGATAGGGAATAGTCGGAGGAGTCAATCATCTCTTTTGCGGATAGTGGTCATGTTTTTGTCTCTAGCTTATCCTAATTATTCTAAGTTAAGAATTAAATGATCGTCCCTTCAAGTAATTAATTTTTTTCTAATTATCCATTAATGATTTTAGATTAGCTAAAGCTGACCAACGTTGATCATTTTTATTGTTATCTGTGGATGTTTTGCCGGGAGGTTGACAATCATTACTACATAAACTGCGTAGGGGAATGGCTAAAGATAGTTGTTGATAAATCCATTCCTCTATAATTAATTCTCCGTCGGGGGGTAAACTTTCCCATAAATCTTCCCCTGTAATTTCTCTTTCGGGGGGATAATATTGATCTAATTCGGCTTCGTATTTGAGATAAATAATTTCTGAGGTATCGACTTTTAAACGATAATTAAATGTTTGTAAACATCGATCGCACGTTAATGTAAGAATAGTATCTGCTTGTAATTGTAACTCTAAAAAGTTACCCCCATGACGCACTTGAAATATTCCTTTTACGGGGATAAGAGTGGTTAAGCCTGAGATGCGATCGCACAACTTGATTTTCATGGTTTGCTCAGGCATTTTTAGCAGTTGTGGAATATAAATAGTTTCCATCAGTGAATAATCAATAGATTTTAAAAGGGCAAAGTTGAAAAGGGCAAGGG
Organism: Cyanobacterium sp. Dongsha4; assembly: GCF_036345015.1. NCBI lineage: Bacteria > Bacillati > Cyanobacteriota > Cyanophyceae > Chroococcales > Geminocystaceae > Cyanobacterium > Cyanobacterium sp. DS4. The sequence continues at coordinate 1,788,725 of NZ_CP084098.1, forward strand.
GCAAGAGAAAAACCTCCCTTTATCCCCCCTATTTAGGTAGTAGAGGAGAAGGCAAAAGTGTTTAATTAACTTCCCCTAATCCCTCAACATCCTAACACCCTAACACCTGAAACCTATATTATCGTCTTAATTTTACGATCAAACGGCGATCAGGCTCATTTCCTTCGCTTTCTGTGGCTAAATCTCCTGATTTCTCCAAAAAGCTATGAACTTGTCTTCTTTCTACCGATGATAAATAGCGTATTTCCTCTGGCATTCCCGTAATACGAACTCTATCGGCGGCTTTTTGTGCGATCGCCATTAGTTCAGCTTGACGACGAATACGATAACCATTTAACTCCACTGTGAAAAAACGTTCTTCCCCATCAAATACTCCGATATTTAACAAAACATTAGCTAAATACTGTAAAGCATCAATGGTTTCACCTTTTTTCCCAATTAAATTTTCAATGACGTTGGGAGTTAATTTAGTTTCATCAATGGTTAGCCAACAAGAAATTGCTCTCTCTTCTTGTTCAACTCTACCAATAGTAACACTGGCAGAAACACCCATTAAAGTTAGTAATGTTTCTAACCACTTTTTACCCCTTTGGATTTGTTCATCCATAATTTATCAATTAATTCCTACTACACTACTAAGAAGTTTTTTCTTTCTTTTTCAGATTTTTTTTCTCAAAAGGAAGATTATCTCTGGTTTTATTGGCTTTTTCTCTTTCTGCCACAATTTTTTGCAAGTTTTCTGGCAAAGGTTCTCTCATGAGAACTAAAGTTTGAATCGTTTGAAAAACGTTAGCAATAACGATATACATTAAAACCCCTGCAGGAAGAGGGAAAAATAAAAACATCCCAGAAAAAATAACAGGTGTAATTTTATTCACCGTTTGTTGCTGTTCATTTCCGCCAGTATTTTGTCCGCCACCAGACAATTCTTGGTTAAGATAAATACTGAAACCGAAGAAGATTACCATGCCGAGAATATCCCAGTTAATCGTACCATCATCGCCGACAACTCCTACACGTCCGAGGGCTTTAATAAACAAAAACCCTTTATCGGCGGCAATACCGGGGATAGTTATTTGAATGGTTGCATCTCCAGTGGAAAGGGCTTGAATCTCACCATCTTCAGTCACCATGACTCTTTCTTGCCCTTTGGTAACTTCCCAACGGGGTTGTAAATGACTGTCAGAATAATCGCTAACGATAGATTGTAATGATTTGCCTTCTGTGGTTTGCAATTCAATTTGTTCTTTTTCCCCTACCACTAACTTGTTTCCTGCTGGTAGAATGGCAGAAATACGATTATGTACCCCGTCATTGATAAATACATTTTGAGCCTTTGTGGCAAAGGGTTGAGGTTGAATACGCTCGATTTGTTCTTGGGGGAAGATTTGCACATCAACGGTATAGTTAATATCTGCAAATGGTGAACCTCTGAGGGTAGCAAACAAAGCGAATAGGATAGGCATTTGTAACAGCAAGGGTAAACAACCAGCTAGAGGATTGCCCAATTCCTGCATTAGTTTCCCCATTTCTTCTTGTTGTTTTTGGGGATTATCTTTATATTTTTTCTGAATCTCTGCCTGTCTTTCTTTCATCAAAGGCTGAGTGATACGCATTTTTCTCATATTGCGAATTTGTCCTGCACTCAGAGGATAAACCGCAAACCTAACGACTAATGTTAGGGCAATAATTCCGAATCCATAACTAGGCACAATCCCATAGAAGAAGTCAAGGATTGGCAACATGATGTTTGTGGATATAAAACCTATACCAAAATCCATTTTGATCTCGTTTTTTCTACTTTTACTTTATTTAATTTGATTGTCAGCAATTATTAACAAATACTCTAACGCTTTAAAATAATGGTTAATTATTGAATGTGTTTTGGGAAAAACATAGTCTATTTTAAGTTATTGACGACATCACTTTGGATCTATTTTTTTCCAGAATGTCCCAGAATGTAAATGATAAGTAAAAATTGCTGATAACTAATCTAATGGCTAAAGATGCAAAGCTCTATATCATCAATCCAAAGAAAAAGTAATGGTCAATGAATCTTATTTTGCGATCGCATCTACGGGTTTACCCGTTTTATCCGCCGCTTTTTCGGCTATGTAGTCATAAATTTCCCGAAAACGAGGTAATGCTCGCATTTCCAAACGACTTTTATCTTTTAAAGTAACCACAATGTCACCCCAAAAACCTAAACCACGAGGCACTTTTACCACTCGGACAATTTCTGAATAAATAATATCGGTGCGATCGCGCCCCATCCAACCACCAGTAACAGAGATACGACGGTCAGTAATACGATAACGCAACCAAATAGAACGTACGATAGCTCCCACCGTTAAAGGTAAGCAAATAACAGTAAACGCCAATAAAATATTGATAATTAGATCCCCCACATGAGGACCTCCTTCATAGAATACGTCTTCTCTAATACCCATTGATTATATTCGCCTTAATTAACAACTTCTCTAATTCTCTCAAAAAATGTTCATAATTGCATTCTTTAACTTCAGGTTTTACCACAATCACAATAAACCAAGGGGATGAAATCCGGGGCAACAAAGAGCGAAAAGCAACTCGAATATGCCTTTTTATTTGATTACGAACCACCGCTTTCTTACTCACTTTACGGCTAACACTAATCCCTATTTGGGTATAAACAGAAACAGACTCATCCACCCGTAACGCTCGGACAATAAAATAACGACTAGAGCGGCGAATACCCTGTTGATAAACAGATTGGAAATTTAAACGCCGTTTCAGTCGATGCTTTGATGGTAGTCCCACCTATATTTCACAGTAAATTTAATGATTAGTAATATCAAACTTAAAATGCTAAATTTAGCTTCTTGCTTTAACAGTAATTTTATACTGCTAATCTTTTTCTACCCTTATTGCGACGAGCTTGAATTACCTTTCTACCATTTTTGGTTCTCATACGGGCACGGAAACCAGAGGTTCTTTTTTGCTTACGTCTAGTACCGTTTAATGTATATTTACTCATAGTTTTTAAATATTTGGCTTATTTATTATAAAAAACAGCGTTTACTATTATAAGTCACACTGGTTAACCCCGTCCAGATTCAATTCTAAACTTTAACATCAACTTAATGTCGTGAAGATTTTAATTTTTCCTTTAAACTGAATAAAAAATTAAGCCTAGCACCTTGCCAAGGCAAATGTTGTTTCAAAGTTTGACGAAGTAAGTTAATCTGATTTATAGGAGAGTTTGTATGAGATTGTGATTAATTTCCCTTAAACTCTCTACTGGCAAATATTGCAATTCCTTTCCTTCTTTTATTGTCCTGCACTAAGGTAAAAACTATATCAAAAGAAGCAAGAATAAATTTTTTTGATTTTAAGCCTAACACCTGACACCTGAAATCTGAAACCTAACATCTAAAATCACCAGAAAACTTTTTCACCAGACCATAATTAACTTAAAGTTCGTGCAAAAAATTGTTCAACAAGAAACCATAGTTGCGATCGCATCTGCTGTAGTACCCTGTCAGGGCAGTATTGGTGTTGTCCGATTAAGCGGTCAGAAAGCCTTAGAAATAGCAAAAAGGATTTTTCACCCTCAAGGCAAAAAACAATGGGAATCCCATCGCATTCTTTACGGTTATATCAAACATCCCGACCATAACACCATCGTCGATGAAGCATTGTTGTTACCCATGTTCTCCCCCCGTTCTTACACAAGGGAAGATGTGATTGAATTTCACTGTCATGGGGGTATAATGCCCGTACAGCAAGTATTAGAATTATGTTTGGAACAAGGAGCAAGGTTAGCAAATTCAGGAGAATTTACCCTCAGAGCCTTTTTAAATGGTAGAATTGACCTCACTCAAGCCGAAAGTATTGCCGAGATTGTTGGAGCAAAATCTGTAGAGGCTTCTACCGTTGTACTAGCATCTCTCAGGGGAAAACTTGCACAACCGATCAAAAATATTCGGCAAACCCTTTTAGATATTCTGGCAGAAGTAGAGGCAAGAATTGATTTTGAGGACGATTTACCGCCCCTCGATGAAGACCAAGTTAAGCAAAATTTACAGGCTAGTTTAGAAGAAATTAAACAGATTTTAGCTACCAAAGATCAAGGGGAATTATTACGCAGTGGGATAAAAGTTGCGATCGTTGGTCAGCCAAATGTAGGTAAATCAAGTCTTTTGAATGCTTGGAGCAGATGCGATCGCGCTATTGTCACCGACTTACCCGGTACAACCAGAGATGTGGTAGAATCCCAATTGGTAGTAAAAGGCATACCCATTCAAGTATTAGACACCGCAGGAATAAGAAACACGGAAGACACAGTGGAAAAAATAGGTGTAGAAAGGTCACTACAAGCCGTCAACCAAGCAGACTTAATTCTATTTACTATAGATGCCAGTCAAGGATGGACAGAAAAAGAAACAGAAATTTATGAAAAAATAAAAGGACTCAACATTATACTGGTCATCAATAAAACCGACTTAGGAAATCCTGACACTATCAATTATCCTCCAGAAATAAAGCAAATAGTCAACACCGCCGCCGCTAAAAATGAAGGCATAGAAGCATTAGAATCAGCCATTATTAATACCATAGAAAAAGGGAAAACTACCGCCAGAAATTTGGATATTGCCATTAACCAGAGACAAGCCGCCGCTTTAACTCGTGCTAAACTAGCTTTAAATCAAGTAGAAGAAACAATCAAAAACCAATTACCTCTCGACTTTTGGACTATCGACTTACGCACAGCTATTCAAGCATTAGGAGAAATAACAGGGGAAGAAGTCACAGAATCTGTTTTAGACCGCATTTTTAGCCGTTTTTGTATTGGCAAATAACATCTATTTTTATCTTTTGTTTAATGCAGGAATATCGGATTTAGGAAGGTATTATCAGTAAGATAATGATTTTGATTCATAGTTATAAATTATTTATCTAACTATGTCTTATTTATATATCAGTGGCGAATCAGTAATTTATGCAGTAACGATTAAAATACTTTTATGTTGCAAAACTAGAAAAAATAATGAGTAATTTTAGTTATTCCAGAAAAATTCATTTTGCCGATACAGACTCAGCCGGGGTAGTGTATTTTTCCAATTTACTGTCAATTTGTCATGAGGCTTACGAGGAAGTTTTATTAAGTTTAGGCATAAATTTAAGTAATTTTTTTACAGATAAGCAATTAGCAATTCCCATTATTCACGCAGAAATCGATTTTTTTAAACCTTTATTTTGTGGTGATTTGATTAATATTCAATGCCAAATAAATTATATTAGTGATAAAGTTTTTGATGTTAATTATTTGGTAGAAAAAGATAAAAACCTAATTGCAAAAGCCATTACTAGACATATTTGCATCAACCCAGAAACCAGAGAATCACAATTTATTCCTAGTTATTTAAAAACACTTTTTGATAAATAGATTATGAGCATGGGCTATTTTGCTGTAAATGTGCTTAGTACAGGACAAAAAAGTAAAGAAAGAAGTTGCAATATTTACCAGCAGGGGGTTTGATAGAAATTAACTACAAAATCAAACAAACCCTCCTATGAATCAGATTAACTTACTTCGTTCCACTTTGAAACAACATTTGCCTTGGCATGGTGCTCGACTTAATTTTTTAGCATTATTTTTAATTGCACTCATCCGTGTTCGGACTGTTGATTTGAGTAGTCTCTCTCTTGCTTTTCGTACATCGGCTAAAGCGGAATCTAACTATAAAAGATTACAACGCTTTTTTGCTAAATTTGATTTAGATTTTGCTCTTATCGCCAAAGTTGTTGTCTCATTAATGGATATACCTCAACCTTGGGTGTTGAGTATTGATAGAACACAGTGGTGTTTTGGCCCTACCTGTTTTAATATTTTTGTTTTGGGTATCATTCATAATGGTGTTGCCTTCCCTGTCGCTTGGACGATGTTAGAGAAAAAAGGAAACTCGAATAGCTGTGAAAGAATGGATTTGTTAGATCAATTTTTGCAGATTTTCCCTCATGCCCAAGTATCCTACGTTTGTGGTGATAGAGAGTTTATTGGTAAAGAATGGTTAACCTATTTAATGATTGAACCTCACATTCCTTTTCGTTTGAGGATTAAGGCAGATCATAAAATTAGTAACGGGCAAAAAAGTTTAGCCGCATCAATTATGTTTGTTCATCTTCAAATTGGGGAGCGTCAAACTCTCTTTGGTAAACGTTGGGTTTGGGGTAGACAAGTCTATGTTTCGGCTCTACGCTTAGATGACGGTGAGTTACTGATTGTGATTAGCAGTGAATCTCCTGACACGGCCATTGCTGATTATGCTCATCGATGGGGTATTGAAACGCTGCAAGTGAATGTTTAAAACTAGAGGATTCAATTTGGAATCAACTCATTTTAATCAACAAGAAAGACTGAGTAAATTATTGGCGTTAATGAGTTTAGCTTTATGTTGGGCAATTCTAATGGTCGATGGTTACATGAACAAATACCCTTGAAAATCAAAAAACATGGTCGTAGGTCAAAAAGTATTTTTCGTTATGGACTCGATCATTTACGGACGGGCAGCGTAGCTGTGCCTTCGGCATCGCTCTTGATTTAGACTTAAGATCTAGTGATTTTATTCACTGTTTAAAATTTTTGTCCTGTACTTAGAAGTTAATTATAAAACGGCTGTAAAGTCTGCCAACTATCAACATTTATTATCCCTTCGTAATTCATTTTAATCTCAGCTATTTCTAATAAATTTTTAGCAGTAAATCCCAACTTATCAGGGGCGAATACTACCTCTATTTTTTCTTCAAATTTCACTTGATACTTACTAACTATTTCCATCCATTTCTGTTTTTTTAACTGCTCATCAGCAAGTATTTTTATTAATAAATAGTTATCTTTTTTTTGATAAATTCCACCATAAATATCTTCATTATTAGCTCTCATTTCTATTGCTAAAAGAGAATTTTCTGGCTTATTTATTGCCTGATTCCATGCGAAAGTTTCTAAAGTAGAGATACCATAAACAGGAATATTTAATTGTTGTGCTAGGGTTTTAGCTGTTACTACCCCTATTCTGGTACTAGTATAACTCCCAGGTCCGATCGCAACTACGAGAAAATCCAAATCTGACCACAAACACAAAGGAGTCATAAATTCTTGCAATTTTACCTGTAATAAATTGGCTAAATCCCTACCTAAATCCCACGACTGACAATAATATTTTCCATGATTATCAACAAAAGCAACCCCTAATTCCCCCGTTGTAGTGTGTAAAGCTAATCCTTTTTTATTCATTAATTTCTGATTCAGGTATTTGGTTAAATGGATTTTCTGATGATTGATTTTGATTAATTTTATTAAGTAATTCTTGGTTTTTCTGCTCTAAATTTTTAATTTGATTTTGCAATTCTATGATTCTATTTTCTAAATCATTATTAATTCTTTGTTGATTTCTTAATTGTTCCAAAGACTCATTATATAATAAAGTTTGTTCTTTTCTTAAAGTATCTATTTCTGAATTGAGTTCTTGTTGTAAACTTTGCAAAATTTGGTCATTTTTATTAAATAAATTTAAGGATAAATTATCAGAAATAAAAAATCCAATTATCGAACCACAAAATAAAACGGTAATTGCCCCTAAACTCCAAAATCGATATTGATAGTTACGAATAGATTGATCTAATTTAGCTAATAATTTGAGAGATTCTTGATCATCGGGTTGAATTTCTAAACATTGCTTAATTCTTAGTCTTGCTTGTATTTCATCCTGACGGTTATGCTTATCTTTCCATCTACCAATATAAGCATTAATTAATAAATGTAACATCGGTAAATGAGACGGATTAAAAGCCAAGGCTTCTTCCAATTCTGCGATCGCATCTTCCCAATGATTGAGAGAAAAATAACCCTGAGCCCTTAAAAAATGAGCTTGAGATTGTTTTTGAGCAATAGCAATTTCCCCATCACTAATACCTAATTCTGAGGCAATTTTCAGCAACTCCTCATTAGTAGGAATAGTTTGTTGTAACTGAGTCAATTCCGTTACCCGTTGAATATAATTTTCAATGGCTTGATTGCGATTATTTAAGAAATTATAATCCTCCATAGGTTGTACCATCATTCCCTTAAAATACTCACCAACTAAACAGAAGTCTTTTCAGTAATATTAGTTTCAATAGCAACTCGAATTAATAAAGCAACCAACATTAAACTACTTAACACCGAACTACCACCATAACTTAAAAAAGGAAAAGGCAAACCAGTAGTTGGTAACGCACCTATATTAACACCTATATTAATTAAAGACTGCCCAATTAAAATAACCATTACCCCCACAGCAATTAAACGTTTCGTCGGGTGGTGACAACGAATAGCCACCAAAAAAGAAATAGTAGTAAAACTAAGCAATAGCAAGATTAATAATAGACAACCAATAAATCCAAACTCTTCTGCAAACACCGCAAAAATAAAATCCGTATATTGGAAAGGTAAATAAAACAATTTTTGTTGAGACATCCCAAAACCAACCCCATACTCTCTCCCCGAACCAATTGCCAATAGACTTTGCACCAACTGATAACCATCCCCCCTCGCATCTGCCCAAGGATCAACAAAAGAAGTAATACGTCTTAACTGATAAGGATTTACCATCACACTTAAACCAGCCACCAACATTCCCCCCATAGCAGTTACGATTAACTGAAGATAAGGCACACCACCAGCCAAAGCCATTAACCATAAAGTCATACCACACAAAGCCGTTGTACTCAAGTTAGGTTGCTTCAAAATACAGGCTAAAGTAAAAGCGAAAATTCCCAACCATGTACCTTTAACCGTCCAATTTAACTTTTTCCAACCACCAAAAACTATTGCCCCCTGTAAAATCAAAAAAGGTTTAAGTAATTCTGAAGGTTGAACTTGAATTGGGCCTAAACTTAACCATCTCTCCGCCCCATTAATATTTTGTCCCAAACCGATAACAGTCAGAAAAATCATGAATAAACAAGCAACATATCCCCATCCCGACCACTTTAAAATATAACTAATGGGTATCTGAATAATTATCTTAAAAAAAATTAAACCAATAACAGCCCAAAAAAATTGTCTTTGAAAATAATACCAACCATTTCCACTATCCTCAATCCCCACTGCATAGGAAGCAGAAAAAAGAATAATTAAACCAAGAGCAATCCAGAGAAATGTCAACCAGCGTAATAATCTTGCTTCTAATGACCATGTATTAATATCAGGTTGATAAAAAGGTATTAAACGGGGAACTATATTCATCGGCTCGCAGTAACAATGTTTAGGAACTTATTATAGTTCTATTCTGCTTTTAGTTGAGACTTGAATCTTACATATTCCCCTAAAATCCAATGGTTAAGAAATTTAATAAGCACAAATTTGCAATTCAATACTAGGGGTATCGTAGAGATGATCCACTCTAATTTTAAAAACTCCTGCTTGATTGCCTGTATAGTAGAGTTGTTGCGAAATAGGTGATAATAGATATGTCGAATAACATTTTATCTGTCGCTTTAACATTTTATTTGTCATGGGGATAATTCCTCCTCAAATCCCCTTCCCTAAACAATCATAACCATCTTTGAACCCTCCTCATCATCAAAGATAGGTTTAACAAATTAACTGTCACTTCTTCTGATTTGACTTTTGACGATTTATAACACTGACAATTCTGAAAATGGCTGAAAAGCTGAAAGTGTTAAGAATCAAACCGTATGCTTAAATGAAAATGCCCAAAATATTTTTCCTAAATCATGAAATTTCATCTATCTAGCATAATTCAGATTTTCTTTGTCAGATTTAATAGATTATTTCGCTCTCATAAAATTGAAGCATTTGAAGCTATTATGATTTTAGCAATCAGTCATGCCTATGGCTGTTTTAATCCTAAACAATTGGCAGATTTCTTAGGAGTTAATCATCAAAAAATATATGCAGAAATTTCTTCATGGACATTATACAAGCTCCAAAAAGTTTTAAAATTATTGATGGTCAATGTGGCAGTAGAACAGTTACAAATTATTGAAAAAAAGAGTAATTCTACACAGTCAAGGGCAAAGATAACATTTGCTGTAGATGATAGTGTTATTGACAGAGTAGGAAAGAGGTTACGCTGTACATTTACTTGGTATAGTGGACGTTGGAAAAAAGTGGTAAATGGACAAAATATATTAGGAATCATATTAACAATCAATGGAAAAGCAATACCCATTGGATTAAAATATTGCTCCAAACAGGGAAGAAAAAATACGGATAAACCAAGTATTTTAATTGCGATGTTAAAGGAAATTAAAGAAGAATGTCTCAAAGAAAATATCAATATTAGTAAATATCCTATTACTCTCGATTCTTGGTATGTATCACAACAATTAAAAGAACAATTAGATGAACTAGGATTCACCAAAATTATTATGGCTGGGAAAAGTAGTTATGTATTTGAAGGAGAAGATTTTAAAGGAAAAGGAAGTGAATGGAAAAAAAGAGTGGATTATCAAGAAAATCAATGGGGAATAGATGTGCCTTGTGTGAGAAAAAAATTATCAAATCCGACTTTTGGGGAGTTAAATTGGTTATTTTTTCAAAAAAGTAATAGTAGTTGTTATTTATTGATGGATTTAAGTAGTATATCGTTGAGAGGAGTAGAAATATGGCGGATATGGTCTGCACACAATATTATTGAACAGTTTTGGAAAATGTTAAAATCGGTACTAAAAATTGCGGAGATGAAATTAAGGAAACAGGGAATTTATATAGGATTATTAATTAAAGTAATAATGTATTTAATACTGTTATCAATGCAGTTTATGCCTAGTTTAGGTCGTTTATCATTGACGCAAATAATGAGAAAAATAGAATCAACAACTAAGCTACCTGATGTAATCAAAGAGCATTTTCAGCACGATTTTCTAGGGGTTTCAGCTATGGCATAGCTTTTCAGGGTTTTTGGAATTATCAGTAACACAATAGTTGCCATCTTTTAATAATGCGGTTAAAGTAATATTATGTTTTTATGAAACATAAGTATGAGCAAAGAAGAGAATGTAATCCCTGTTGACATCCCCTAAGATGTCCAGAGGAAGATTGAACTCATCAATTATTTAATGGAACCGTGCGATCGCATCTCTTATGGGAAAAAGTTAGATGAAGTGAGTGAGAAGTTAAATTGCTCCCGTCGAACAGTACAACGTATGGTGAAAAAATGGGAAGAAGAAGGAATTAAGGGTCTATTTTCAAGTCAAAGAGCCGATAAAGGTCAACATCGTATAGATCCAGTTTTAGTTGATTTCATTAAAAAGCAGTATATAGAAGGGAATCGGGGAGGAAGTAAAGTTAATCGTTCTCAGATTGCGGTTAAAGCACAAGTTAAAGCCAAACAAGAAGGATTGGAAGTACCCAGTCATATGACTGTTTATCGGATTCTTCAAACCATTATCGATGAACAAGCAGTCAAGAAAAATATTCGGAACCCTGGATGGAAGGGCACTAAATTAAGTTTGAGAACAAAGGATGGCACAATTTTAGAGCCAGAATACAGCAATCACGTCTGGCAATGTGACCATACAGAGGCAGATATTTTATTGGTTGATAGCTCTGGTAAGGTATTTAAACGTCCTTGGTTGACCACCGTAATCGATACTTATTCTCGTTGTATTGTAGGCATAAACCTTGGTTTTGATGCTCCCAGTTCAATTGTAGTAGGTTTAGCACTTCGTCATGCTATTTTGCCCAAAGATTACCCTTCGGACTATCAATTACATGAACAGTGGGGAACTTATGGTAAACCAGAGTATATTTTTACTGATAGCGGTACAGATTTTAAGTCTCATCATGTTCAGCAAATAGCATCTCAGCTAGGTATAACCTGGAAGTTTCGTTCTCGTCCTTCTGAAGGTGGTATCGTGGAAAGACCCTTTGGCACTATTAATACACAGTTGTTATCTACGTTGCCCGGATATACTGGGTCAAATATCAAAGAACGACCAAAAGAAGTCGAAAAAAGTGCCTGTCTCACTCTTAATGATTTTCATAAGCTCGTAGTTCGCTATATAGTCAATAATTACAATCAGAGTTTAGATAAGCGGACTGGACAAACTCGTTATCAGAGGTGGGAAGCAGGTTTAACAGTAATACCTTCTTTGCCAACGGAACGAGAATTGGATCTATGCTTGATGAAACAAACTCGTCGTACGGTTTATCAAGGGGGTTATATAAATTTTAATAATTTATCTTATAAAGGAGAGTATTTGTCTGGTTATGCGGGAGTTTTACTCCAATAGCATCGTGGTATATTATTATACCCACATCTTTTATTAATTTATTTAGTTGCAGATGAGTTTACTTCTCGGTGCGATCGAAAGTATTAGCAATGGTTGGTGAGTATGATAGCTTCTTAGCAAGTTGCAGATGAGTTTACTTCTCGGTGCGATTGTATATAATGGGTTTAAGTGGATTGAAAGGAGCAACTGATTCGTAATTATGACATTTAATTTGTTAACGATTATTCAGCGACAGCAATTTGTTAAGGCGACAGTTAATTCGTTAAGATGACAACAATTTGTTAACGATGACAGATAAAATGTTATTCGACAAAATAAGGAAGCTACCTATGGGACTTGAACCCACGACCTACTGATTACGAATCAGTTGCTCTACCAACTGAGCTAAGGTAGCAAAGATGATTTATTTAATCAGTTATTTTACCTGAATTAATAGTTATTTTAGACTAAAACTGAACCAAAAAACAAGACTGGGTCAAAGGTTGCAATATCTTTTATGACTTTGCTATAATGTTGGACAATATTACTTATTACTTATTACTTATTACTCAAGTAGCTCCTCACCCACGGGGAGCTTTTTAATTGAAAATAAACATAATTCAATTTATTGAAGAGATAGGAAGAGATAAAATAAAGCGATAACCCGACTCTACCGAACCTTGTAAGTAGATACTACCTCCTTGTAAATTGGCTAAATAAACGCTAAAAGATAAACAGACTAAATCATAGTCAAGGTTATTTAAGTTGGTGTTTTCTGGATTCAAACGATCTTCATCTCCCACTAAATTAGAGCTCAATTCTTTATTGGTTAAAACTTCCTCATAAAGACTAATTTTTTCCAAAGAGATTCCTTCCCCTAACCAAGGATGATTAACTCTACAGCTAATTTTTAGGGTGTCTCCTCTACGAGAAATATGTAAATGAATTTCCCCACCACTTCTTGAACCTTCGATGAGGGTGTTAACTAAATAGTAAAGAGTTTTTTTTGCTTTTTCTCGATCTAAATTCCACACTTTTTTACCCGGTTCAATGGATAATCGAAGGGTATGCTCTTTATTTTGTGCAGATGATTCTAAACTTTGAAGCACTTGAGTGCCAAGGTTTTCTAAGTCCACTGGTACATACTCTAAATTGACTTCACTTTTAACATTACCTAACTTGGCAATTTCGTCCACAAGAATACTCATTTCTTGTCCACTATCGTGAATAATTTGTAAGTATTCTGCTTGTTTACTATTAAGTTGTCCATAAATTCCTTGTTTTAAAACACTAGACATTCCAATAATCGATGTGAGGGGAATTGACAATTTTTGAATAAGTTGATTCAAGAGTTGAAAACTAAGTTCTCTGATATATTTTTCTGAGTTGGGGGTTGGTTTGATGGCTACTTCTTCTCTGGATGATGTCTTTTCTATTGGTGGGGAGTCATGTTGAATTTTTTTACTTTTTGCTTCTTTTTGGGAAAAGTTTAAATGTAGGGAATTTTTGATACTACTACGTTCATATTCTGCTAAACACCAACGGGCAGTAATCATCAGAAAGTTAATTTCTGTTTGAGTGAATTGTCGGGGTTTGGTATCTATAATTTCTAAACAGCCGATACATTCTCCTGTCTCTGTGATTAGTGGAACTCCTAAATAAGCAACGACACCATATTGATTGGCTAGTAATGAGTAACCGAAAAACGAGTCTGTTAATGTGTTATTTATTATTAAATAGTTGCTACTATCTATAACATAAGCGGCAAAGGCATCTTGACGAGGGATTTTGCGGGATATAGCCAAATCATTCATTAATCCTAAATGGGATAATCCATAGGCTGATTTCATTTTATATTCTTCTTCTATTAAAATTCCTAAGCAACAAATAGGTACATTTAGGGAATCGGCGGCGGTTTGGGTTGCTTCATCAAATACTGGTATCGTTTTTTCTAAGTCCAATCCCAAGGCTGCGATCGCATCTTTGCGTTTATTTTCAATTTCTGAGGCTATATCTTTCTGCCAATGACAAAATAAAGGTCTGCTCATCCGTTTTATTAGATCAACTATATCTTTAAGTATAGTGTTTTCCGAGCCTATAGATTCGTTTATTTTGATTGATTATTTTTGATTGTCACTATTAAAATAAATGTCTCGAATACGATAGATGGGGCGTTTTTGGGATTCATGATAAGTACGCATGAGTAATTCCCCTAATAAGCCAAAAGAAAATAGTTGAACTCCTGTCAAAATTAATAACACACATAAAATTAACAAGGGGCGATCGCCTATACTCTGTCCCAAACCCAATTTCAGAACAGAAAGATAAATTCCAATAAAAAAGCCTAATATCATGGAAATTAAGCCAAAAAACCCGAAAACGTGCATGGGACGAGTGAGAAATTTTTTGATAAAAAAGACGGTAAGTAAGTCCATAATTACCCGAAAAGTGCGTCCAAGGCCATACTTACTCTTGCCAAAACGGCGAGGATGGTGATTTACAGGTATTTCCGTAATTTTTGCCCCTTCAATATATGCCAAAGCTGGTAAAAAACGGTGTAACTCTCCATATAAATTCATATCGGCGATTAATTCCTTACGGTATGCTTTGAGAGAACAACCATAGTCATGTAACTTGACCCCTGTAATTTTGCCAATAATCCAGTTGGCGATTTTTGAGGGTAGAAGGCGAGTAAGAGCATCATCTTGACGATTTTTACGCCAACCACTGACTAAATCATAACCTTCCTCTAATTTTTGTAATAATAAAGGTATATCTGTGGGATCATTTTGTAAGTCTCCATCAAGAGTAATAATGACCTTGCCCCTTGCGTTTTCAAAACCTGCGGCCATAGCAGGAGTTTGCCCATAATTACGTCTTAATATAATTGCTTTAAGACAAGGAGTTGTTAGTAATATATCTTTTAATGCTTCAGTTGAACCATCTTGAGAACCATCATCAACACAGATAATTTCATAGGTTAGATTACTATTTTCCAGACTTTGATTAATCGCATTAATGAGTAGAGGAATGTTTTCCGCTTCGTTGTAAATGGGAATGACTAATGATAAATCCATCTTGTTTTAATTGACTGAATCTAAATATATTCTTGACCCTCTAACTCTTTCTAATCACCCTGTTACTTAATTACTGCAAGAAGTCTATATGATGCCACGCATTTTTTCGACCATCTCACCCAATTATTTTCTGTTCATCATCACCAAATAAAACTATTAAGCAAATTAACTTAATCCTAATTATTTATTCATGGGAAAGTAAATCAGAGGAAACCAACTACAGTTTAAAAGATAATTAGCATTACTCCCAACTGCTAAATTAACGAGGCGATCGAAAATACTATCTTCTTTAAGATTATCAGCAAGTGCGATCGCACTAACGTCATGAGCAAAAGCAACTTTAAAAGTTTCCTCTAAAATATTACCCCTCTTCACCAAAGTTTGGACATTAATAGGGGAAGAAGCAAAACTTTTTTGAATGTCAGCTAACTTCTTTTCTGCCTCTTTGACTTTGTTTTCTGTTAAAATTTCACTGCGAGAAACTTCATCAATTACAGACAAAAATAGACATTCTTGTAAAGTATTACCTTTATCTATTTCCACATAGCTCCGAATTTTTTCAAGGATGTAATGGTGATGAGGTGCATGATTATAAGGCACTAACCAAAAATTATTAAGATTACGACACCTCAAAGCAAATTCGTCATTTCTATATACTGACATTAATTGAGGACGTAAAATCATCATAGGAATCCTCAATTTATTCCTTAATTTAGCAGTCGTTGAACCGAAGAATATTTGTTCTAAAGAAGTACTTACAGGTGAGCCAGTAATCACTAAATCAATGTTATATTTCTTGATTGTAGCCAAAATATTATCTGATGGATTTCCCGATAAAACTTCGATATTGACTTTCATTTTCTCCGGCACATTGTTTAAAGCAGGAGATAATTTTTTTTTCGCTTCCTCTACTTTATCTTTATCAATACGAGGAATTTCTCCTTCATTCCAAATAGCGACACTATGTAAAAAAGTAATTTCCTTAAATCCTCCTTCCCCTAAAGCAGAGACAAAATGTATCATCTTATCTAAGCCATCGGTAAAATCTGTGCATACTAAACCATGATTAAACATAACAATAGTTTTATTTTTGCTTTAATATAATTTCTGCTTACTCTCAGATTAGCATTTTTGAAGGACTTTAACTAAAATCTTGTGCTTTGAGGAAAAAGGTTTCAGGATAAGAGTTGCAGGTTGTAAGTTAGGAAAAAGAAATCAAAAAATTCAGAGTTAGTTTCCTCCTCTCTCCCTTTAACCTTATCTTCCCTTTCAACTCTTTTTACGGCATCAAGAAACAAATACAATACAAAAAATTCTTAAGATTTCGTTAAGAGATATTTTGTTATGATTATTTTGCGAGAAAAATAAAAATTTCCCTTCACTGACAAAAAAATATTTTATCTGGCGAACAAAACCTTAAGGAAAGAGTAAATAAATTTTATTGACTAAATTTTACATATGGTGTATGGACTGATCCACCTACCCCATATATGTGGTATAAAAGAGAAGTCGAAATAAAAAAACAACAATCATTGAGTAGAAATACTTAAGGTAGCGAGGCAGAAGTAATGTTATTGGATACTCAAGAAACTATCAATTCTGGTTACTCATATCAGACAAATCAGAATCACAGCAAAGAAGCAAAAAATGCTAGTCAGATTGAAGTTATAAAAAGAAGTGGTAAATCTGCACCCCTTGATGTCACCAAAATCCGCAAGGTGGTAGATTGGGCTTGTAATGGGAAGGAGGTCAATTCTATTGCCTTAGAGTCAGGATTGAAAACCCGTTTACGTCATGGAATTACCACACGAGAAATTCAGGATAATTTAATTAATTGTGCCTTAGAGTTATGTGATTTAGATCAACCCGATTGGCGTTATGTGGCTGGCCGACTGCATATTTGGAGTTTATGGAAAGAAACTCTAGTTCATCGTGGTTACAATTATGGTAATTATGCTCAAACTGTTCAATCTTTTGTAGAACAGGGCAAATATGATGAACGTATCTTAACTTATTCTACGACAGAATTAGAAGAAGCAGGAAGTTGGATTAATGCCGATTGGGATTTAGATTATGATTATGCTGGTGCTGTTTTATTAACCAGTCGTTATCTTCTGCCTCAAGAATTGCCCCAAGAAGCGTTTTTAACTTGTGCATTACTTTTGGCTATGGTAGAGTCTCCTGATTCTCGTTTATATTATGCTCGTAAATTTTATGAGGCGATCGCATCTCGTCGTATTTCTTTAGCCACACCAATTTTAGCTAATTTAAGAGTACCCTCTGGCTCGTTAACCAGTTGTTTTATCGTCAGTATAGATGACAACTTAGAAAGTATTTTTAGGGAAATTACCAATACAGCTCGAATCTCGAAAAATGGGGGTGGAGTAGGGGTCAATGTGTCTCGAATCCGTGCCACAGGAAGCTCAGTAATGGGCAAGAAAAATGCCTCTGGGGGGGTTATACCTTGGATCAAGTTACTTAATGATACAGCCATTGCCGTGAATCAGGGAGGCAGACGTGCCGGGGCGGTAACAGTGGGTTTAGATATTTGGCATTTAGATGTACCTGAATTTCTGGAAATGCAGACAGAAAACGGGGATCAAAGACGTAAGGCTTATGACGTGTTTCCGCAATTAGTAATTGCTGATGAATTTATGCGTCGGGTAGAAAATAAGCAGGAATGGACTTTAGTTGATCCTTTTGAAGTACAAAACGAGTTAGGCATTGACTTAGCTCCTCTTTGGGGTGGGGAGTTTGAAAAGGCTTACTCTATTATTGAAGCTAACCTCGATACGAAGATTAAGCTCTATAAGAAAGTTAATGCTAGGGAATTATTCAAAGAAATTATGCGGGCACAGGTGGAAACAGGAATGCCTTACCTTGCCTTTAAAGATGCTATCAACAAAGCCAATCCCAATAAACATGATGGTTATATCCCCGGTGTGAACTTATGTACCGAGAGCTTTAGTAATGTTACCCCTAATAAATATGCTCACTGTTGCAATTTAGTTTCCCTCAACCTTGCAAATTTAGAGGATAGCGATATTGAATCGGTGTGTACTTTAGCGGTGAGAATTTTAGACAATACCATTGATATTACTATCCCACCTTTTGCGGATGCGAAAAGCCATAATGATCGTTATCGTACCATTGGTGTTGGTGCTATGGGGTTAGCGGATTGGTTAGCAAAACGAGAGTTGAGATATAGTAACTTGTCAGAAATTAGTGACTTATTTGAGAATATTGGTTACTACTGCACCCAAGCATCTATGGCATTAAGTAAGGAAAGAGGTGCTTATCCTGCTTTTGAAGGTAGTGATTGGAGTAAAGGCTTATTAATTGGTAGCAAACCCGTAGCTTGGTTTGAAGAAAATGCCTCTCAACCTATTCGTTGGCAGAAGTTAGCCATTGATATTCAACAATATGGTATCCGTAATTCTCACATAACTGCGATCGCACCTAATACTTCTTCTTCTTTAGTACAAGGTTGTACAGCTAGTGTATTACCTGTTTATAGTAGATTTTTCTATGACAAATGGGCTAAAGGAACTGTACCCATTGCACCACCTTACGTTCAGGATAAATATTGGTTCTATCAAGAAAACAAAACCCTCCATCAAGATCAAGTAGTAAGGGCGATCGCAACTATTCAACAATGGATAGATACGGGGATTTCTATGGAACTACTGTTCAACTTAAATCAGGGAGTATATTTTACAGATGAGCCTGAAAGATCATTGAAAGCAAAAGATATATTTGATACTTTAATGATGTCATGGGAAAAAGGTTGTAAAGCGGTTTACTATGTACGCATCGTGCAAAGAGATTCATTTAAAGAAGAATGTACCGCTTGTGCGAATTAAGCTAATTAAATAGTGATGAGTAAGAGGTAAATTATGCACTATTTCCTCTTACCCTTTCCCCCTCTTCCCTACCTTAACTTGTAAGCTGGTTAGGGCTTAGTATTAACAGAAATAGGGCCATTAACCAAGGTTTGACAAGCTAAACGATAATTTTCTGGTTTTTTCTTTAACTTCCTAGTCTCAAAGTCTGTTTTTGGAGATAAATTTTCCATGCCTTCGACAATTTCTACTACGCAAGTAGCACACTGACCATAACCACCGCAATTAATTAACTTACCACGCCACTTATATATATCAATATTATTTTGCAAAGCCTTTTCTCTCAGATTTGCACCATCGGCGGCAACCACGTCCTTATTTTCTTTAACAAATTTAATCGTTGGCATTTTTTCTCCTCCTATACTGTTAAGTTTTATATCATAATATAAAGAAATTTTAAACAATAGACCAATTTATATATAGTTGTTGCAAATAAGTAGTCCTAATTTTTATATGGAATTACTTAAAGATGGTTTAAAATTATTCAATAATTAGCTATCCACAACCCAAAATCAATACTGATTATGGTCATTAATAATTCCAGTTCTTTTCGTCGTTATACGCCCCCTACCTGTACTCTTGAAATTTATAATCCCCAACCTTTTTGGGGAAAATGGCGGTATCAATCTTTTCCTCAATACTTTAGTTTTCAACTACATTTTGATGATCCCAGAATACCAAAAGATAATAGAAGCAGTATAATAGGCGATCGCACTTTACTGGAAAAATTAAGACAATTAGTAGATGAATATATAAACTTATACTTAGATGATAGACAAATAGTTAGAGAGAATAAAACTTGCGATATACCTCAAGACGAAAACACAGAATTTATTTGTTTAAGTAGAGAATCAGATTACAGTCATAAACTATATTATCACGGCGTAGAACCACAAAGGGAAACAGTAGAAGTTATCCTGACAAATACTCAATTATTTGATCTCATCAACGCTTTAGAAGCCTATTACTATGACGTAACAAAAAGTAATCAAGAACTAGGTGAAGCTATCTCCAGTAACCTAGGATTAAGTATTTTTATTACTGCCCTTGTGTGTATCATTGGTGGTTGGTTTTGGTGGCGTTATGAACAAAATTTAGCACTACAACAAAATCCGACAGATAATCAATCTCAACCATCAGACACAGAAGAAATAGCCGACAACATTCAAAAAGTTATTCCTCCTTCTCCTCTTGATCCAAAAAGTCTCCCATCAATTATAAGTCCAGAAGTTCCCGAAGAGCTAAAAAATAGGGAATCTCTGCCCCCACCAGAATCTACCATAACTCAACCTCCTGAGAATAATCCGACCACAGAAAATCTTGAGGAATTTCCTGAAAATGTTAATCAGGCAACCTTAACCATGGAAACACCTCCTCCCCCTTCCGTTAATAGTTTACCCCCATCAACCATAAATAATACTTCTCAAATAACGACGATTCAACCCTCCTTGTCTCAGACAATTTCCTTACAACCATCTTCTCCCAACTTAAATACCATTCCTTCATCTCCTCCCAGACTCAACAAATTACCCGTTTTATCATCTCCTAATTCATCCGCACCAAACCTTAACTCCTTTACCTCTGAAGATGTTTCTCCCTCTCAACTTGCCTTAAATAATATAAATAGAACAAGCGATATTACACCCCCTATTGTGATCAAAAATCCCACTCTACCCGAAAATATTAATAATTTGGATACATCAAAGTTAGTGGCAAAAAAACTTCCTTCCACCACCGCAGAAACCGAAGTTAAACAATACTTTGTCTCCCAATGGCAACCCCCCGAAAATTTACAACAGAGTATTGAATACAGGTTACAAATAAATTCAGAGGGACAATTAACTAAAGTTACACCCATAGGGCAAGTAGCAATTATTTATTTAGATCGTACTAATATGCCTTTATTAGGAGAAAAAATAGTATCAACCGTAAAAGAAGAAAATGATTCTCAAAGCATAATTCGCCTAATTCTCAGTCCCAACGGTAGTGTACAAACTTTTAAAGAATAACGGAGGTTATTTAAAGTAGTATGATCGTTTGATTTTAATTTCAGTTTTGTGAAAGGTCTAATTTTTTCTCATCTTTATGAAACATATTTTTATTACTGGGATAAGTGGTGGGTTGGGTGCTTACCTAACCAGAAAATTTGTTGAAGTGGGAAATTTTCAAATTGCGGGAATTTCTCGTAAAAAGCCAATTTATTTAACTCCTGAATATCCCATTCAATGGCAAAAGTTTGACTTGAATCAAACAGAAAAAATTAACTCATCTATTCCCACGATTTTAAACAACCAAATTATGGATGCCCTCATTTTAAATGTCGGTATATGGGAAAAAACGGCTTTTAGTTCAGATTATAGTTTTGAAGAGATGGAATATGCGGAGATTTATCAATTAATACAGGTAAACATAACCGCCAATATAGAATTAGTCCGCTCTATTTTAAAGCAAGGTTTCTTGAAAAAAGGGGGTAAAATAATCTTCATAGGATCAACTTGGGGACTTGAAAATCATGGAGGAAAAGAAGTTGTTTTTTCAGCCACAAAATTCGCCTTAAGAGGTATGGTTCATTCCTTGAGAGAAAATCTAAAACATCAGATGATAAGTCCTAGTGTCCTTAATTTAGGCTATCTATCTGAGAATGAATATCCCCAGTTACCACAAGAAATTCAAATTCCTTTAATTGATGTTTGGAAGGCAATTCAATTTTTATTGGCCACTTCCCCTTATTCATGCGTAAAAGAGATTGATATGCCCGGAATGTTTGATTCTAATTGTTGAGTTTTTTATTTGATTCTTTCTTTTTCCCAATACTCCTGTTCATTGAATGATAGTCTCTGAGATAATGGCATAATCAAAAGAGACACCTTCAACAATAGCACAGAGTAAATTTGCTTGAGTTAAATTAGTACCATGCAAAATTGCTCCACTAAGGTTTGCTTCCTCTAAATCTGCCTGAGATAAATCTGCTCCACTAAGATTAGCATTGCTCAAATCTGCTTTTTGTAAACAAGCTCCCACAAGATTGACACCTCGCAAATCTGCCCCTCTTAAATCGGCATTGCATAAATCTAAATTAGTTAAGATAGCACCAGCCAAAAAACTTCCTGCTAAACTAATATTTTCCACTTGACTCGAAAGTAATATCACACCTCGTAAATCTGCACCTCTTAAATCTGCACCCTGTAAAGAAGCTCCTGTTAAATCTGCACCTCTCAAATTACATCGCAAAATAGCTTTTTCTAAGTTTGCTCCTGTCAAATTTGCTCCTGTTAAATTACTTCCTGTTAAATTACTTTGTGCTAAATTAGCCCCTGAAAGGTTAGCACCATTAAGATTAATTGCCTGTAAATCTTTGATCTTGCCATGGCGGATGTTTTCTATATCTAGGGTATATGACTTACTCATTGTGGGCTAAATTTTGTATGGTCAACATCAGTCATAATATCGTTAATTGTTCTTTTTATGATTATTTTTTACTTCGGTTTCTGAATATTTTTTACATTTTTTAATATAGTTATCAATTTCTTTTTGAAGACAAAATTGGATAAAGTCGGTCATTTTTACTGTTTTTTCGATTCCTAATTTCATTTGCCACTGTCCTTGTATCTCAAGAGGCGATCGCCATAATTCTAAATGACTGACCATCGGTTGAGCATAAAAACTATTTTCTTCACCCCCCAATAATGAAGAAGAAACATGGGTAAAATGATCATGACTGATACGATAGCAGGGAAAATCAGCTATTAAAGGCACACCCCAACCGTCAAAAGCCAATAGACATAATATTTCACCATTCCATGCTTTCCAGAGTTTTCCTAAAATTATCGCTCCCACCACTCCAGCACTAAAACTAATTATAATAATTGGGCAAGGAAAACAAGATTGATTAACTAGATAATTAGATAAAAAATTATAGGCACTAAATCCATCTAATGGTTGTACTTTATTAGTGGGAATAATTATATATTTTAAGTCTTTAAGTGCTTTTATTTGAGAATATAAATAGTTAACAAAATTAATAGTTATTTCTGAACTATGAAAACCTCCTATAATAACAATTAATGGCTGTTGATTATTCATGAAAATTTTTTCAATACAAATTAGTTAGATTTTTGTTTTAAAGGGACTATAATTTTAAACCAAGCCCCCTTAGTTTCAGGATGATTACTAGCTGCGATCGAGCCTTGATGAGCTTCAATAATTTGTTTAACAATACTTAATCCTAAACCACTTCCCCCCCTTGCGGTTCTCATCCTTGATTTATCCCCTCGATAAAGCCTTTCAAAGATGTGAGGTAAATCATTCGGGTTAAAACCACTACCGTTATCAATGACATGAATTTCGACAACTTCTTCCTCATAAATATTTGTTTTTATTTGTGCTTTTACTAATATTGAACCACCTATAAAACAATGCTTTATACTATTATCAAAAAGATTGACAAAAACTTGTGTAAAACGATTAAGATCCGCATCTATAAATATTTTATCTTCTCCTTCATATTGATAACTAATTTCTTTTTTTTCTGCCAAGATTGTCACTGATTGCCAAGCAGATAAAAGTAATTGTTGTAAATCTAAACTTTGAAATTTAAGAGTTTGATAAGGGTTTTGTTCTAATTGATAAATTTCTAACCAATTTTGTACTAAATCCACTAAACGATTAATTTCCTTATGTAATTGTTCCAACCAAATTTTCCCTTTATCATTAGTAAATTTATGGAGAGTTTCCGATAATAATAATAGAGAAGTCAGAGGTGTTCTTAATTCATGACTTAAATCAGAATAGGCTTGTTCTTTTTTTTGGGTTAATTCTCTAATTAACTGCCT
The DNA here is from genome assembly GCF_036345015.1 of Cyanobacterium sp. Dongsha4. NCBI lineage: Bacteria > Bacillati > Cyanobacteriota > Cyanophyceae > Chroococcales > Geminocystaceae > Cyanobacterium > Cyanobacterium sp. DS4. The sequence continues at coordinate 1,812,797 of NZ_CP084098.1, forward strand.
ATTTTCAATAAAAATTCCTACTTGCCCTGCTGAAAGAGGATAACTATAGGCTTTTAAAAAGAGTGGTTGGTAACTATTTGTATCTAAACTTTCTTCTTCTTCTGCAATGTAATTGGCGGTGGGGAAAAACTGCCATTCTATGGTTAATCTTGTTTGGGTTTTTCTCGTTTGTTGAATAAGTTGATCCAATTCATAAGAGCGAACTAACTCTAAAAATAGTCTTAAAATTTGAGGATTCCAGCGTTGAATATAAAGTATTTTTTTTGCTTCTTCATTACATTCAATTAAACAATTATTAGCATCAATTCTCAAATAGCCCAAAGGGTTTTTCCCAATTAATTCATGGTGTACATCTAACTCTAATTGAGTATAGTAAAATTTGTTATTTAAAAGATTAACCCCCCGCCTAACTTGAGCAATTTTAGAAAGAGACTTAACAGAATCAAATTCAGATAAAGAATATAATATTTCTTTTAGTTGACAATTTGCTCGGTAAGCATTCACAAAATAAATGATTAAACCAATTGCTAAACCCAGTATAAAATTTATCATTTAATAACAAAATATTTGGGAAAATCTCAACTAATAATTATTTCCCATTATAGGGTCTATTATTAACTAATCAGAAATATTTTAACCATAGTTAATAACAATTAGCTATAAAATAAACAAAATATACAATTAACCAATCCTAGATAAAATAAATCTCCATCAATTTAATGTTTATCAGACAAATTCAATTTTATTTCTTGATCAATCAACATTGATAATTAATAATAGAGAATAGATATTTTATAGACAAAAAACTATAAAAGTAACGACAAGAACTAATCAAAAAATATTTAAACTGCCAACAAACTATGTTAACCCCAGAATCAATATTAGAAATATTAAAACCCGTTCAAGATCCAGAATTACAAAAAAGTTTAGTCGAACTGAATATGATTCGCAATGTTTCTGTTGAAGACGGAAATGTTAGCTTTACTTTGGTTTTAACAACTCCTGCTTGTCCTTTAAGAGAATTTATAGTTGAAGATTGCGAGAAAGCAGTAAAAAAATTAGATGGCGTAAAATCAGTAACAGTAGATGTAACGGCAGAAACACCCCAACAAAAACCTCTTCCTGACAGACAATCTGTTAATCAAGTGAAAAATATCATTGCCATTTCTAGTGGAAAAGGAGGAGTAGGCAAAAGTAGTGTTTCCGTTAATGTTGCGGTGGCTTTAGCTCAGAGTGGTGCAAAGGTGGGCTTATTAGATGCAGATATTTACGGACCTAACGCTCCGACAATGCTAGGCTTAAATGACGTTCCCATAAATGTAGAAAAAACCCCTCAAGGGGACATTCTTCAACCTGCTTTCAATCATGGTATCAAAATGGTATCAATGGGATTTTTAATTGATCCTGATCAACCTGTGATGTGGCGTGGACCTATGTTAAATGGTATTATCCGTCAATTTCTCTATCAGGTAAACTGGGGTGAGTTAGATTACTTAATTGTTGATATGCCTCCGGGTACAGGAGATGCTCAATTAACCCTTGCTCAATCTGTGCCTTTAGCTGGAGCGGTTATTGTTACCACTCCTCAAAATGTTTCTTTACAAGATGCTCGTAGGGGTTTAAAAATGTTTGAGCAGTTAGGTATTAATATTTTAGGTATTGTGGAAAATATGAGTTATTTTATTCCTCCCGATATGCCAGACAAGAGCTATGATTTATTTGGTTCTGGGGGTGGAGAAAAGGCTTCTAAAGAATTAAATGTTCCTTTGTTAGGTTGTATTCCTTTAGAAATTTCTTTAAGAGAAGGAGGCGATCGCGGCATTCCCATCGTAGCCCTTCAACCCCAGAGTGCTTCTGCTCAAGCCTTGAAAAAAATCGCCCAACAGATTGCAGGGAAAGTTTCTGTTATGGCTTTGAGATAATTTAGGTTTGTATCTAAGTTGTCTGGTGAAGGTAGGGAACAGGGAACAGGGAACAGTTAAAATATAGAATTGAGAATAAAGAATCAAGAAACCATTAATTTCTCCCCAACCCCCCAACACCCTAACTCCCTACTCGTTACTCATTACTCCAAAAAACTCCGAACTCCGAACTCAAAAACTTCCCTCTTGACATAGGTTTCTGAAACTGCGATAATAATAGTTTGTGTGAAGTTTAGCTTTATTAAACTCTTGGCTAACGTTATCGTAATCGGAGCCCAATGGGGCGATGAAGGAAAAGGAAAAATAACAGATTTACTCAGTAAATCAGCAGATGTGGTTGTTCGCTCCCAAGGGGGAGTGAATGCTGGTCATACCGTTGTGGTAAAAGACCAAAAGTTCAAACTACATTTAATTCCGTCGGGAATTTTGTATCCTGATACTGAGTGTATCATAGGTTCAGGCACTGTGATCGATCCGCAGGAATTATTAGAAGAAATTGATCAATTAAAAGATTTGAATGTTTCTACTGATAATTTATTTATCTCTCAAACTGCCCATGTAACGATGCCTTATCATCGTATTTTAGATCAAGCGGCGGAAGAAAAACGAGGTAAATATAAGATCGGCACGACTGGACGTGGCATTGGTCCGACTTATTCAGATAAAGCGGAAAGAATCGGCATTCGGATGTTAGATTTAATCCATTGCGATCGCTATCCTGATAAGATTGAGTGGACGATTAACTATAAAAATGCCGTTTTAGAAAAACTCTATGGTTTACCGCCTTTAGATGCAAAAGAAGTCACAAAAGAGTATCAGATTTATGCAGAGCGTTTACGCCCTTATGTCATTGACAGTTCTTTGAAAATTGATCAAGCTGTCAGACAGAAGAAAAATATCTTATTTGAAGGTGCTCAGGGAACTCTGTTAGACTTAGATCATGGTACTTACCCTTATGTAACTTCTTCTAATCCTATTGCTGGAGGTGCTTGTGTTGGTGCAGGTGTCGGTCCAACAATTATCGATCGCATCATTGGAGTGGCAAAGGCATACACAACCCGTGTGGGTGAAGGACCTTTCCCGACAGAATTAAGTGATGAGATAGGAGAACATCTAGGGGATAAGGGAGCAGAATTTGGCACAACTACAGGGCGCCGTCGTCGTTGTGGTTGGTTTGATGGAGTAATCGGACGTTATGCGGCTCGGATTAACGGTTTAGACTGCTTGGCAGTAACTAAATTAGACGTTTTAGACGAGTTGTCAGAAATAAAAGTCTGTGTTGCTTATGAAATTGATGGTGAAATCTGTCGAGAGTTTCCCACCCATGCCATGAAATTTGCTTCTTGTAAACCCGTGTACGAAACATTGCCCGGATGGCAACAATCCACAAGCAATTGTCGTACCTTAGAGGAATTACCAAAACAAGCATTAGATTATTTAAAATTCTTGGCTGAGTTGATGGAATTACCCATTGCGATCGTATCTTTAGGAGCAAGTAGAGATCAAACTATCATAGTCGAAGATCCTATTCACGGTCCTAAACGTGCTTTACTCGATGCCAACGGTGATCCTATTAATTCTTAAGTCGATATTATTAATCTCTAAACAAAATACTATGATTCTCTAGCATACTTTCTTGATTTTGTCAAGAGTAGTTTCCAGAGAACTTTCAAATAGTTAATCGCATTACTTAACAGAAAAATTTATAAGGAAATCAGTTAACTAAAATGTCAATTACATTGGAATGTAAAACTAGAGCAGAAGGTGGTAATCCTCGTGCATTGCGTCGTGAAGGGTTTATTCCAGCTAACTTATACGGACATAAAGGGGCAGAATCTGTATCCTTAGTGTTAAGTCAAAAAGAGGCTTTAACTCTGCTCAAAAACGCATCTGTCAATAACACCCTCGTGGAGTTAAGCGTTCCCGAAATCAACTGGAATGGTCAAGTTTTAATTAGAGAAGTACAGACTCATCCTTGGAAACGCAATCTACATCATATTAGCTTCTTTTGTCCCTCTGGAGATAAAGATGTAATCGTAGTTGTACCTTTAAAAATTGTCGGTCATTCTATTGGGATGTCCAAAGGGGGTATTATGGAACAAATGGTAACAGAAGTAAAAGTTCGCTGTTTGCCTGATAAGATTCCTCAATTCTTAGAAATGGACATCAGCCATGTGGATATTGGCAAAACTTTCTCTGTGGGTAATTTAGTTCTTCCTGAAGGTATTACTGTACTAGATGATCCTCATAAAAACATCATCGGTATTGTAGCACCTCGTAAAAAAGCCTAATAATATCCTAATTGGAAACAAAATTAATTGATTAGGTGTCAGGTGTCAGGTATCAGGTATCAGGTTAAATCATCAATAAAAGTAGCATTTTTTCCATGTGAAGATGCTTATTTATTAAAGTTTGTGGGGATTATATCTAGTAATTTATCACAACTACGGTACAAGAATTGAATTGTTGAAACGGGATCTCATTTTTCTTTAATTAATTAAAACTCTTTTTCTTTACTTTACCCTCACCTAAATATTTTTCAGCAACCCCTATTTGAGTCAAGTTATAATTGATATTTGTAGGGATTAGAGTCGGGGTAAAAGAGAATCTTTCCTTTCTTAATTATTTTGATTGCTAGTTATTAACTGAAAATTCTTGTTATTTTGATTGTTATGGATAAGGTTTTAGTCGGATTATCTGGAGGAGTAGATAGTTCTGTTGCGGCGGCGAGTTTGCAAAAACAAGGTTATCATGTGGAGGGTGTCACTCTCTGGTTAATGAAAGGGAAAGGGCAATGTTGTTCTGAAGGAATGGTGGATGCGGCTCATATTTGCGAACAATTAGGTATTAATCATCATATTGTTGATATTAGGGATGTTTTCCAAGAGAATATTATTGATTATTTGGTAACAGGTTATGAAGGGGGAGTCACTCCTTTACCTTGTTCTCAATGTAATCGCACGGTTAAGTTTCCCCCTATGTTAGAATATGCTCAAAATACGTTGGGTATTGATAAAATCGCTACGGGGCATTATGCTAGGGTTGTTTATGATGAAAGATGCGATCGCTTCCAGTTATTAAAAGCTATTGACGACAATAAAGATCAATCTTATTTTCTCTATGATTTACCCCAAGGAATTTTATCTCATCTAATTTTTCCTCTGGGAAATCAAACTAAAACCGAAACAAGGGCAATGGCGGAGGCTTTGAATTTAAAAACGGCAAAGAAACCAGAAAGTCAAGACTTATGCCTTATCGAAGCTCATGGTAATATGAAAGAGTTTTTAGATAAATACATAACTCCTAAGCAGGGGCAAATAGTTGATTTAGAAGGTAATATCTTAGGAGAACATGAAGGAATACATCACTATACCATCGGACAAAGACGGGGTTTAGGTATTGCTTATTCTGAACCCTTGTATGTACTTAAATTAGATCCTGTTATGAATAGAGTGATAGTTGGTACAAGAAATCAGGGTGGTGAAACAGAATGTTATGTAAATCGTGTCAATTGGGTTTCGATCGCATCTCCTGAAGTACCATTAAAAGCAGAAGCTAAAGTGAGATACCGTGCCACCCCTCAACAAGTGAATATCATCCCATTAGAGAATAATCGAGTTAAATTAGTTTTTGATGAACCGCAATTTGGTATTACTCCCGGACAAGCGGCGGTATTCTATCATCAGGAAATATTATTAGGTGGCGGTATTATTGAGAGAGAAAAATAAAAGGTTTAGACATAAGCAAGAGAGAATATTATTCTATCAAATAAATATTAAATGGATAAATTAGAAAAACTTAATTGGAATCCAAAAATACCCGATCAAAGAGTAAGAAAAATAAGGGGAGGTTTATACGGAAAAACCATAGGAAAAGTTGAGTACATAGGTGGTTATGGTTTAACTGCTATCATTAAATTTGGAGAAAATAAAATTGTAAAAGTGCCTGTAGATGAGCTTAAATATTGTCCTGAAGAAGAAACCATAAAAGATATTATAAAAGAGAAATTAGCCTTTAGTTCTCATCTTATTCTTAGACAAATTTTATCTTTTTACAAAATTAAATTATCACGGGAAAAATTATCTTTTCATTCTTCTATAAATTTTCATCTTAATTCAAAAAAAAGGATACTAATTATTTATCAATCAGGCAAAGATATAAAACAAGAATTAATAAGTATTTTAATCCAAGAAAATCTTAAATATCAAGAATTATCTTTTAAAGAATTAGTTAATTTACCAATTAAAAATGATAACACATATACTAATACTAATAATAATATTTTTATTCTTTCTTTACAGTCAATATTAAGCAGTAAAAATAAAGAAGAAAAATTAGATGTTTTCTTTAAAACTTATAACGACTATTTCCAAAATATAGTATTCTATGGAATCATTAATGCTATTAATAATAAAGAAAGTAAAACTTATCAAATAGCAAACAAAATATGTAGTTATCAGCAAAATTTAATTATTTTTCATCAACATATTAACAACGAAATATTAACTCTCTTGGGAAAGGTAGAACAAAATGATAATTTTATTAATTTTTTAACTGAACTAAAAAAAGAGGAAGATTCTAATTTATCACTAATTAAAACAATAGAAAAAGTTAGAATAAATAGTAAAGAGTTAATGACTTTTGTGATTGATAGCTTAGAATTACAGTATGATGGAACTATTGTTGAAAAAATAGAAGACGAAGATCAATTTAAAGACATTCTCAAAATTAAATTATTTGATTCTGCCCAAGCAGATTTAAAGGATTTTTGTGAGCAATTTCAACCAAGATTAAGAACATTTTTAACCGATCATGAATGCAAGTGTATCTTTAATTTTACTCAAAAACCTATTAAAATTCCTCCCTGTGTTGAATTTATTAATTTAGAACATCCCTTAATCAAATGGTTAAATCGTATAGAATTAAAACATTTATCCTTTGTGCCAGTATGTGCGATAAATTTGGAACTAGAAGATGTGAAAAAATCTAAAAATTTATCAACTTTAACCAAAGGAAATTATTTTTATAGTGTATATTATCTTATTCAAAATGAGATTAATTATCTAGTATATTTTGTGATTAATTTGGAAGATAACAAATTATTAGATAGTATTATTGCTAAAGAATTAATTGAATTTGCTAGTCAAGCGGGGAAAAATCCGATGGATGCCATCTATCAAGTTAATCAAATACCTAATTATTATGATGATTACTTAAGGTTGGAAGAAAAAATAACCGCTATTGGGGGAATGAATCTTAGTGCAGGTCTGATTTATGTAAAATAGACTGTTTAAACTATAGCAATTTTTTGTTAAATAGAAGTACACCTCGAACCCCTAAATCCCTTGCGAATTCAGGGGACTTACAAATCAAAAATGTATCTCATAAAAAAAATGTATCTCATAAAGATGAGAAAGGCTATATAATATTATTTTGATAGTTAAATATATTTAGAAATCCACAGAGAATTAAATATTTATGTCTTACAAAAAAAACTTGATGTAATCATTGGGCTGGATTTTGGTACAAGTTATACAAAAGTGTGCGTAGGGGTGAGAAGTGTCGCAGAGAATGAATTACCTAGAACGGAAGTTGTAACATTTGGGAATTCTGCAAAAGAAATCACAGAAAATTTTTTAATCAGTAAAGTGGGTATCGATAAAGATGGTACTTTATTTGGTGGCTTAACGGAATCGGAGTATGATAAAAGAAGCCAAAAAGACTCTTTAGAAGTTGACTTTCTGAAAATGCGTCTAGCGGAAATTGATTTAGATAAATATTTGTCTTTGACAAAAGAAGATGAAGAAAAGTTATCTCAGGGAAAAAAATTATTAGAAATAGTTGAATCTAAGTCAGGGTTAGATAAATTTGAAAAAAGTCAAGGGGATACAACTTTATTTTTTGGGCAACTTCCTCATTGGCAGAAAATAAATCTTAATGAAGTAGAATATATTGAAATTTTATCTGCTTATTTTCTTGCTAAAGTAATTGTGAGAACTAAGGATTGGTTTGTCAATAAATATCAAAGGGAATTAGATGTTGATAATTTGAATTGGTGTGTCAATTTAGGTGCGCCTGTACAGTATTTGGATTCTTTATCTAATGCCCGTTTTGAGAAAGTGTTATTATTGGCAAGATTGTTATGTGAAGATGAAAAACAGTTGGATTCTTTGAAATTACCTGATTTACAATCTCTTTGTCAAAAATTAAAACCTCAATTAAAAGAGGATATTCAAAATCAAGATATTCGTTATAAGGTGACATCAGAAGTTGCTGCTGGTGCTTTTGCTTATGCTACTTCAATTTCGGCTCAAAATGGTTATCTTTTGTATGTGGATATTGGTGGAGGCACTACGGAATTTTGTTATTTTTATTATCAAAAACAGGGTAGCAATGTGCCTGAAATTAATTGTCAAAATGCTTTTGCTCCCATTTTAGGTATTGAGGCAATTATTCACGATGTTCAATTAGAGTCTAATTTAGATAAACAAACTATCAAAAAACAACTAATTGATCCTGATACATCCATTGTAGAGGATTTAGATCGATTAATCATAAAAAGCCAAAAGCCTTTGAAACAAGGGGAAACTATTGCGGCAGTGGCAAAAAGACAACATCAAGCCGTGATGACTAATAATCATCAGAGTAATTCTTATTACTATATTACGAAAGAGGCGATCGAATCTGAATTAAAAACATCCCATACTTCTCAAGAAAAAATGCTTTATGAATTGATGCTTTGGGAAA